>JARKNW010000003.1 GCA_029976075.1 Pleomorphomonas sp. | reverse complement strand
CCCTTGCCGTCGATCGGCCCCTTCAGAGGGGTGATGGCGCGCAGGTTCGGGTAGCCGTCGGCGCGAGCGGGCGACACCGAGTAGGTACCGCCGGTGAAGTGCAGGTCGATCTCGCCGGAGATCAGCGCCTGATTCATGGTGGCGATGTCGCCGATCATCTTGGCGCCCTTGAAGACGCGCACCGCCGTCTCCTCGAAGGCTTTGAAATCCGCTTCGGTGTGCGCGACGAAGGGGTTGATGCCGGCGGTGAGGAAGATGTCGAAGACGTTCCAGTCGTCGGATTCGAGAATGCCGTACTTGCCGGCCAGCGACGGATCGTTGAACAGGTTCCAGCCCTGCTCCTCGGCCGTGGCGCGACTGATCTTATCGGTGTTGACGACGAAGGAGTAAGGCCCGAAGCGCTGGGCCATGCCGAGCAGGTCCTTGCCGTCATCACTCATCGCCCAGCGGTAGGGCGCCTTGAACTCCGGAAGCATCCTGTCGAAGTAGGGCTCGAAGGTTTCGCGCGGCAGCGGCTTGATAAGGCCAGCCGGCGCCATGACCTTGCGCGCCCAGGGATTGTTGACGTTGATGAGGTCCCAGACGTTGGTTTCGCCAGCCCTGAGACGGTTGATCATCGTCGGATCGTTGGTCAGGCTTTCGGCCTTCACGGTGGCGCTCTTGGCCGCCCGGAACGGATCGAGCACCTGGGCCGAGTTGTAGCCCTCCCAGCAGAGAATGTTGAGCTCGCCCTCGCGAGCGGCAAACGCACGACTCGCGGACAGAAGCGGTCCGGCGAAAGCGGCCGCGCCCATCATCTGCAACATGTTGCGCCTGGACATGGGACCCATTGGAAAACCCTTTCCTGCTGACAATTGGTTCTGTTCCCGTTTTCTTATGTTGGAAGTCTGTCGCAAAAATGTGTTGTTTACAACATCAATTTCATTGAGCATGGTGGCCGACATCGAAGGGCAGCCGTGCGATGAGCGAGGGACTGGAAGGTTGCATGCGCAGGGCAATGCGCGTCAAATTTCCTAGTTTTTCAAGGAAAAGTATAACGCCCTACTTGATCGCACCTTTTTTGTTCGACCCGTGATGCAAGCGTAATCGGTGTGCTGGATTTTTGATCAAACAACAACAAAAGGTGGAACAGAATGTTGAAGTCACTACAAGGAAGGACGGTTATTGTTACCGGAGGCAGCCGAGGTATCGGCAAGGGAATCGCCCTCCGCTTCGGCGAGGCTGGCCTCAACGTGCTAGTCGTCTCGCGCAGTGAAGCCGATGCCTCATCCGTTGCACGGGCGATCGGAAAAAATGCCAGTGGCTTTGGTGCGGACGTATCGACGCCTGAAGGTTGCTCAGCCATGGCAAAGGCGGCCATCGACCGCTATGGCGCGATCAACGTGCTCTGCGCCAACGCAGGCATCTTTCCCGCAGCCAAGCTGTCGGAGATGACACCGGTCGATTTCGACCATGTCATCTCCACCAACCTCCGCTCCACCTTCCTCAGCGTCTCGGCGGTCCTGCCGGCGATGACCGCCGCGGGAAGCGGGCGCATCGTCATCACCTCATCGATCACCGGCCCGGTCACCGGTTACCCCGGCTGGTCGCACTACGGCGCCAGCAAGGCAGGCCAGCTTGGCTTCATGCGCACTGCGGCTATCGAGTTGGCGCCCAAGGGCATCACGGTCAATGCCGTTCTGCCAGGCAACATCTTCACCGAAGGGCTCGAGGGGATGGGGCCCGACTACATCGCCAAGATGGAAGCATCGATCCCGCTGAAGCGCCTGGGCACGGTGGCCGATATCGCCAACGCGGCGTTGTTCTTCGCCTCAGAAGAAGCCGCCTACATCACCGGCCAGACCATCACCGTCGACGGTGGCCAGATCCTGCCTGAAAGCCTCGGCGCACTCGAAGCAATGGACGGCTGAAGCCAGCTTCATCACCAGGAGACCAAAAGGGACGGCACCAAGTGTCGTCCCTTGCGCCCTGGATCATCAAGATAGGCAAGCCCACCCAGCTTCCCGGGCTCAACGCTCCGCCAAAATCCTCTTCAACTTGTCGAGGAAGAAGTCGGCGTTTTCCTTTGAGAAGCACAGCGGCGGCCGGATCTTCAGCGTGCTGCCCCACAGGCCGGCGGCACCGATCAGAATGCCATGCTCCTTCATGGCATTGATGACGAAGGTGGCGAGGCCCTGATCGGGCCGACCATTGTCATCAATGAAATCCAAACCAATGAAAAGCCCGGCTCCGCGGACCGCGCCAATGTCGCGGCGATTGCCCATCACGACTGAAAGACCGGCCTTGAAATAGGCCCCGACGTCCCGCGCGTTGTCGATCAGCCCTTCCCGTTCGATGACGTCAAGCACAGCCGACCCAGCCGCGGCAGCGACAGGGTTGCCACCAAACGTATTGAAGTAACCGGTCTCCTCGCAGAACTGCGACAGCAACTCCGGGCGGGTGACAACCCCGGCCATCGGGAAGCCATTGCCCATCGGCTTGCCCATGGTGACAACATCCGGGACGATACCGTGCCGGGAAAAGCCCCAGTGACCGCCACCGGTGCGACCGAAGCCCGGCTGTACCTCGTCGGCAATGAACAGGCCGCCAGCTTTGTGCGCCACCTCGACAGCCGCCTTAAGGAAGCCCGGCGGGTCGGCAAATATGCCGTCGGACGAGAAGATGCTGTCGACGATCACGGCGGCAAAGCCGATCCCCTTGGCCTCGAGGTCGTCGATGGCGGCCTGAAGGTTGGCGGCAAAATATGCGAAGACATCGCCGCCAGGAGCCTGGGCCGGATCGGGTTCCGGAACGACGCGCACGAAATCCGGCACCGGCTTGGACTTCATGGAAGACGGCGAAATGGCCGTCACGTGATGGGTATTGCCATGGTAGGCGGCGCGGGTCACGACAAAGCCGCGCTTGCCGGTCGCCGCCTCGGCGATACGCATGGCGAGGTCGTTACTCTCCGAGCCGGTGCAGGTCATCGTGAGATTGGAGAGCGGTGCCGGGAACTTCGACAGAAGCTTCTCGGCATAGGCCTCAACCGGCCGCGTCAGGTAGCGCGTATGAATGTTGAGGACCGCGATCTGCTTGGCCACGGCCTCGGCAACCGCGGGGTGCGAGTGGCCGATGGACGGCACGTTGTTATAGACATCGAGGTAGCGCTTGCCGTGGGCGTCATACATGAAGACGCCCTCCGCCCGCACCATCTCGATCGGCTCCTTGTAGAACAGAACCGATGAGGCACCGAAGGTGGCCTGTCTCTTGGCAACACGGGACGCCAGCTCGGGCGCCAGCGACGCGCCATCGGACGCCTCGAAGCGATTGAGGGCAAGGATCTGTTTGGTCGGACTCATGCCACACCCTTCAGAAAATCGGCGGCGAGATAACGGTCGGCGAGATCGACGGTACCCGCGGTATAGGCGGTCCCCATCGACTGCGCGGTTGGCGTTTCGGAATGCGAAGCAATCCAGGCGGTGAGCTGCATTCGCCGGAGCATCACCAGCATGGGAAGCGCCGCAGCCTGCTCGGAATCGAGCGGGGCGACGCGGGCATAACCATCGAGCCAGGCGGCCATCAGCTCGGGGATGAAGGCTTCGGTCTCCATGAAGGAGATCGAGGCGGCGAAATCGTAGGCAAACCAGGAGAAGCCGCAATCGTCGAAATCGATGACACCGAGCCGATCGCCGTCCACCAGAAGATTGGCAGCGCGCATATCGGCATGGATCAGACCGAAACGGTCGGGCGCGGTGCCGAAAGCAGACGTCTCGCGATGAAGGCGTGCCGCCACCTTCTCGAGCAACGCCCTGCCCGCCGCGTCGAGGCCGAGCGCCGCACGCCAATCGCCCCAATAGGCATTAGGCCCGATGATGGTATCAAAGGTCCAGGTCTTGCGAGCAAAGCCTTGTGGGGGTGACCACACTCGACTGTGGGCATGAAGGCGCGCCGAGATTTCGCCGAGATGACCATACCAGCGCGAGAGATCGCCGGCCTCGTCGGGAGCACGACCACTCATGAACTCGAAGGCAACCGCGTTTCGGTGGGTCTCACCATCGAAAAAGGGAGCGAGCAACCGACCGTCCCTGGCATGAACGGGTGCCGGCGTATCGATCACATTGGCCGTTCGCAGGGCTTCGATCCACGCGAGCTCGGACGAAATCTCCTCGTCGCTGTGGTAAGCCGGGCGATGGACACGCAAAATCAACCGACGCCCACCCTTTCCTTCATCAACCAGGAAAGTGGCGTTCTCGGAAATGGTCAGCAACGATAGCTTGGCCGTTTCGTCGATATTCCAGGTCGGTAGCGCCGAACGCAGGCCATCTTCAAGGCGGGCGAGAAAGGCTTCGTCATAGAGCATACTGGCCGGATCCGTCGTTTGTAATGTTTGTGGATGCAACAACATTGATGTTGGAATTGCAACATCAAAAAGCGGGCAGCCGCTGCTCGCGTCGCTAGCAGAACTGAAACCGCATTGCCTGATAAAACACATCCCCGGGAAGCGATGCCTCCCGGGGATGCAGTATAGATCGTTCAAGCAGAAATGGCGCCACTCAGCGCTTGGCGGTCCAGCCCTTGTAATCGGCGACGTTGTCGCGCGTCACGAGCTTGGACGGGAGCAGGGTCACCTGCTGCTCGGGCTTCTTGCCGTTGATCAGGTCGATGCCGATCTTGGTGGCAAGCTGGGCCATGGCATAGGGGTCCTGGCTCGACGAAGCGACGACGAGCGACGAGGTGTCCTTGAGCTCGGCTTCGATGTCCGGCGCGCCGTCAACGGCGGTGATGAACAGGTTCGTGCGGTTGGCCTGCTTGGAGGCGAGGCTGGCGCCGATACCCGTCGGGTCGTTGATGGCGAACACGGCATCGATCTTCTCGAAGCGGGTCAGCATCGACTGCATGACGTTCATGCCGCCGTCACGCGAGCCCTTGGCGTCCTGATCGTCGGACAGAACCTTGATGCCGGAGTTGGCGCTGAACACCTTCTTGCAGCCGACGACGCGATCGATAACAGCCGACACCTGCGGGCCATTGACGATAACGACATCACCCTTACCGCCGAGCTTGTCGACGATGTACTGGCAGGCGATCTCGCCGGCCTGAACGTTGTTGGTGGTTACGGTGGCATCGGCGCCTTCCGCGGCGGTATCAACGGCCACGACCGGGATACCGGCGGCCTGGGCGCGGGCGATGGCGGGGGCCACAGCCTTCGGGTCAGCCGGGTTAAGCAGGATCAGGTCGACGCCGGCGGCGATGAAGTTGTCGATCTGGGTGAACTGCTTGTTCATGTCATAGTCGTAGCCGAGGGCGGTGACTTCGACGTTCGGATTGACTTCCTTGGCCTTGTCCGTCGCGCCGGTGGCAAGTGCCACGAAGAACGGGTTGCCCATCGAGCCGAGCGAGATACCGATCTTGTTGAGATCCTTGGCTCCGGCGGCGCCGGTGAGGGCGACGGCGGCGGCGGCGGCGAGCAGAATGCTGCGAGACTTCATGACCTATTCCTCCTTGGGATGCCGGCTGGGCCAGACGGAGCTCCTCCCGCCCGACGCGCCTGCTATGTCCGGCCGGCCGCGAAGCGGTCCCGCCGGGGGATTGCAGGGGTGGCGCGGCTGGCCAGTTCCAACTGGCAGAAGCGACACCCCAGATGCGGAGGCGGGGACAGCCCGCCGCCGGATTCCTTCACTTAGGTGCGGGCACCGCCCTGCGAGCGGACGCGATCGAGCGCCACGGCGATGATGATGACGAGGCCCTTGATGATGTACTGCCAGATGTCGCTGACGCCGATGAGCACGAGGCCGTTGGACAGCACGGCGATGATCAGCGCGCCAATCAACGTTCCCCAGATCGAACCGACACCACCGGTGAACGAGGTGCCACCCAGGATGACGGCGGCGATGGCGACCAGTTCATAGGACTGGCCGAGCTGAGTACCATTGGCGGCGAACAGGCGGGCGGCGCTCATTACACCACCGAGACCGGCCATCAGCCCGGAGAAGCCATAGACGAACAGGAAGACCGCCCAGACCTTGATGCCGGAGAGGCGAGCGGCGCTTTCATTGCCGCCGGTGGCGTAAATGTGCACGCCGAGCACCGTCCGGCGCAGGATGACCCAGGTGACGATGACCGACAGGAAGGCAATGATCACCAGCCAGGGAATGCCGAACAGATAGCCATTGCCGATGAAGGCAAAGGGCATGTGCGAGTTGAAGACGGTCGTGTCGTTGCCAAGCAGTCGAGCCACGCCGCGCACGGCGGTCAACGAGCCGAGCGTCGAGATGAAAGGCGGCAGACCGATGAAGGCGACCAGCGAGCCGTTGATCAGACCAAAAACGAGACCGGCAAACAACGCCAGGGGGATACCGATCATGCCCATGTCGGGGATCAGCGAACCGATCACCGCCACCATGGCGGAGGCTGCGAGGATGGAGCCGACCGACAGATCGATGCCGCCGGTCAGGATCACCGCCGTCATGCCGCAGGCTAGCACGGTATTGATCGAAGCCTGCTGCGTAACGATGGAGAGATTCTGCGGGGAGATGAACCGGCCCGACATCAACTGGAAGGCGATGCCGAGCAGGATCAGGATCGGCAGCATGCCGACCGTGCGAATGATCTGCTGGATAAGAACCTGACGATTGGCAGCGGCCTTCTCCCGGGTGAGATCAGTGGCCGACGACGTTTCCTGGGACATGGCGGTTCCCTTGCTTGTATATCGTTTGGCGTCAGGCTGCGGGCGCGCTCGGCTGAGCGAGACCTGCGGCTAGAGCGATAATGTTTTCCTGGGTGATGGCGACACCGGTGTTGCCACCGACCTCGCCAACGATATGACCTTCCCGCATCACCAGCACGCGGTCGGCGATGCCGACCACCTCGGGCATTTCCGAGGAAATGACGAGCACACCAACGCCCGATTTCACGAGATCGTCGATGATGCGGTAGATTTCGGACTTGGCGCCGATGTCGACGCCACGCGTCGGCTCGTCGAGGATCAGTACACGCGGCCGCGTTTCCAAGAGGCGCGACAGCAGCACTTTCTGCTGGTTGCCGCCCGATAGCGATCCCACCTCGACGATCGGGCCGGCGACGCGGATCGACAGCGCCTTGATGGCGTCAATCGCCCGTACCTTTGCCCTCTTCAGATCGAGAAGCCCACCCTTGCCGGCATCACGGCTGATGACCTGCAGGTTGATGTTTTCCTGCACGGTCATATCCAGGAACAGTCCCTGCCCCTTCCGGTCTTCGGTGAGGTAGACGACGCCGGCATCCACGGCCTGGATGGGCCTGTTGATATCGAGCGGCTTGCCGTCGAGCAGTACCGTTCCCCCCTTGCGGCTATCGGCCCCGTAGATGAGGCGGGCAAGCTCGGTGCGTCCCGAGCCCACCAATCCGGCGAGACAGAGCACTTCGCCACGGTGCAGATCGAAGGAGCAACCACGCACCCGGTGACCGTCGCTCATGTCGCGAACCGAGAGGATGACCTCGCCACGGCTGCCCTGAGCGTCATGGTCCTTCTTGTAGAACTTGGACAGATCGCGGCCGACCATCATCTTGACCAGCGTCTCGGCCTTGAGTTCGTCGCGCATCAGCGTGCCGACATAGCTGCCGTCGCGGAGCACCGAGCAGCGATCCGCCAGCTCGTAAACCTCTGCCATGCGGTGGGAGATGTAGATGATGGCAAGGCCATCGGCGCGTAGCGTGCGAATGAGGTCGAACAGCTTGTCTGTCTCGCGTGACGACAAGGCCGTCGTCGGCTCGTCCATGACGAGAATGCGGGCATTGGCGTGGATCGCCCGGGCAATCTCCACCATTTGCCGTTCGGCGATCGACAATGTCGAGACCACGGTCGTCGGCCCGAAGGTGGCGCCGAGCCTGTCGAGCACGCCCTGACAATCGGCGCGCATGCGTGCCCGATCCACCTGCCCACCGGACGAGAGTTCGCGTCCCAGATAGATGTTTTCGGCTACCGTCAGGTTGGGCGACAGGCTGAGTTCCTGATAGATGACCGCGATGCCCTTGGTCTTGGCACTGAGCGGACCGTCGATGTAGATCACTTCTCCATTGATGCGCAGCTCGCCGCCGGGATCGGCCCGATAGGCTCCCGACAGAATCTTCATCAGTGTCGATTTTCCGGCACCGTTCTCGCCCATCAGGGCGTGCACTTCGCCGGGATAAACGGTCAGCTCGACGTTGGCGAGCGCCTTGACGCCGGGAAAGGTCTTGGAGATGCCGCGCATCTCGAGGATGGGTGTCGTCTCAGGCGCGGACGGCATAGTCTCTGAACTCCCTGAACATGGGCGCCGTGCCGGTCAGGATCGACGAGCGCGGCGAGAAGTTGAAGAAAAGCGGCAGCGTGGCGGCACCGAGTGCCCCAGCCCGGGCCCGGAACGAACCGTCGAGCACCTTGGGAACCGGTACGCTTTCGGGCGTCGCATCGGCGAGCGTGGCGGACAGCCGCTCGACGATGGTCTCGACGAGACCGCAATCAAGATCTCCCTCGAGGATGACATGGGCGACATCGAGCGCCGCGGTCGTGGCGAGGATGGCCGGCACAAACGCGGTAACGGCATCTTCAATCCATTCGTCGAAAGCGGCCGGCCGGGGCTCGCGGCGAAACAAGTCGCCGATTTCCGCCAAGGTATTGACGACATGACCATGCCAACGGAGATGCCGCTTGAGACTGGCAAGCGACGTCCGGGTCAGCAGGACGTCGAAAGCACGTTCGGGGCGAGGTGCGGACGGCAGTGAAGAGGCTGGGACCGGCATCATGGCAAAATCGCCGGCATTGCCGCGGCTGCCTCTCAGGCAATCGCCGTCGAGCACGATGCCGCCACCGACGGCACCTCCGATGAAAAGATAGACAAAGTCGGACAATGCTCGACCGTGACCGTAAAACAATTCGGCAATAGCGGCGGCATTGCCGTCATTCTCGACGAAGACCGGAATACCGGTCTCGGCTTCCAGCGCGGCGCCAAAGTCGAAGTCATCCCAGAGGCGGAACGAGTTGGCCGGCAGCTCAAGCTCGCGCAGCCAGCTGCCGAGGTGATAGGGTTGCGCGAGGCCGATGCCTGCAAGCCGCTCCCAGCGCTCAGACCCGATCTCGCTTTCGATCGACTTGATATCGCTGACGACGGCCGCAAGCATGTCCTTTGGCGGCGGCAGCAACGTATCGTGCGACCGATTGGCGAGGATGTGCCCGCCAAAGTCGACGCAGACAGTCTCGCAGCCAACGCGATCGATACGAACGCCGATGGAATAGGCCCCCTCGGGAGCCAATGCCAGCATCGTTGCCGGCTGGCCGCGCTGTCCCTCGCGCTTCTTGCCGAGCTCGGCCACGAGACCGGCGGCGCCGAGGTAGGCGGTAATCGTTCCGATGGCGTTGTTGGTAAGGCCCGCCGCCCGCGCAAGATCGGCTTTTGACGCCTCGCCGAAGCGACGTAGCGCCTGAAGCACGATCCGCTCATTGTAGAGACGAACCTGAGCAGAGTTCGACCCCTGCCCGGTCCGCGTCTTGCGGGCCGACATTGTGACTCCCCCGGAGCTCAGAAAAAAGCAACCAACTTGTCGACTGTTGAAGGTGGCGACGACGGCCTCCCAACCGTCGTCGCCCAGCCGAGGCAAGTTCTCCCGTGCTTCCCTCGATTAATTAATTCACGATGAAGAACCTAGGTCCGATGAGCCGGGTGGTCAATTCAGCCAAAAGAATGAATATGGCAATCGTTGACTATGCGAAGGAATTAGCGCAACGCGCGCGTCGTGCGATGCCCTCGGAAATGAACTGATTCAAACACCCACAGCTCAGGCGACTCGTGCAAACGCAACGTTACGAGCAAGCCAGCAGCCGACCGTGAGTCCCTCGACGATTCCGGCAGCCGATCGACGAACCTGAACGGTCCAGTCGCCGGGCGACGGAGCATCCATGCTGCGCGGCGTCGATAGTCTCCAAACGTCACCGGCAAACGGCCTTAGCTGATGCATCGGACCGCGGCCGAGAAAACCATCGAAGTGCCCGGCAAAAGCCTTCCCAGCCGCCTTGATTTCCAAGACCGATTCCGTTTCCGCCGACCAATATCGACCCTCGATGTCCTTCACGACATCGCCCTCAAGCTGCGTGGCGAGACCCCGAAGGTTGTCGCCCTGACGCTCGAGCCAGAGATCATTCCCCTGGCGTGAAAGGGACATGACCGAGGAACTGGCCGCCCCCCCGTCGCCAACCGACAGCACCTCGGCCCCGCCGCCAAGATTGGCGAGAATCGCACTGCCATGGACGGTTATGTCGAGCGACAAACCCGACGATGCCTCCAGATAGCGGCCGGTCCAGCTCTGATCGACGGGCGCGGCGCTCCGCGCCGGCGCCGGCCGACCAAGGGCGGCCCGCATCACGAAAAGAGCGGCGGCATGCGCGTCGGCCTCGTGGTTGAACATGATCACCACTGACAGCCGCTCCGCCGCGGCATGCAGGCGGCGAATGCGGAAGCCGCGCAGGGCTCCGCCATGGCCGGTGATGGCAACATCCTCTATTCGATCGTGCGCCAAGCCCATACCATAGCGGGCCGCGCGACCATCGCTGAAAGCCTTCGGCTGAGAGAGCCGGTTATAAAGCCCGTCCGTATCGTTGCGGGTGCGGTCGATAAAGCGCTCCCAGGCAAGCATGTCGTCGAGCGTTGCAGCGACCCCGGCATCACCCGTCCAGACAATCCGATTCGTCGCCGGGAACCAACCGACGGTGGGGTTGCCCTCGTGACCGATCGTACCGTTGAGGGGGGCCGCCGTATCCGCCGCCAGACGCGCATCCCGCATGCCGGCCGGGCCAAAGATATGGTGCCGATATAGTTCGGCAAGCGACTTGCCGGACCGCTCTTCCAGGAGGTCGGAGAGGATGCGGAAGTTACCGTTGGAATAGGAGTACTGGCTACCCGGCTCGAAGTGGGTGGTTTTCATGCGGGCAAACAGCGGTCGCGCATCGTCCCGACGAAAGGCCCCCTCGTGGTGAGCACCATGCAGAACCGTAAGCGCCCAGTAGTCTCGCAAGCCCGAGCGATTGTCGCACAGCTCCCTGATCGTGGGACGCCGCCCCTCGATATTGGGCAGGAAACTGCCAAGCCGATCGTCAAGGGCCGACGGATCGCCGACAAGGTCGAGCAGTACGCCGCATGTCATCTGCTTGCTGATCGAACAGATCGGCATGAGCCTGGAAGGCGTCATCTCGAGACCGGTATCCGGATCGGCGTATCCCCAGGCTTCCCGAACGATGACTTCACCGTCCTTCATCACGCCGACCGCACCACCCGGTCCCCTGAAACGCTCCGGCAACGAGGCCACGGCGGCGACAAGGGCGGCATGATCGATCGACGACATCTTCACTTTTCCTTCGGATGGACCGCGCGCAGCTAAAGCGGCAACCCCGCGCCGCGCAAGGCCTTTCTCGGTGCAGTCCGTTCGCTCAGTGCGACATGGTCGAACGATGCGCCCATCCGGTCATGCGCTTTTCCACCCAAGCCATGATCGAGTACATGACGATCCCCTCGACCGCGAGCGCCAGCAGGCCCGCAAAGACCAAGGGAACGTTGAACTGGCTCTGCGCCGAGCTCATCAGATTGCCGAGGCCGTAGTTGGAGGCGACCGTTTCCGACACCACCGACCCAACGAAAGCGAGCGTGATCGCCACCTTCAGCGAGCCGAAAAAATAGGGCATCGATCGGGGAATACCGACCTTCAGCATGATGTCGAGCTTCTTGGCACCCAGCGCTCTCAGCACATCCTCGGTCTCCGGCTCGATGGTGGCAAGCCCCGTGGCGACGTTGACGACGATCGGAAAGAAGGAAATCAGAAAAGCGGTCAGCATGGCCGGGATAGCGCCGATGCCGAACCAGATGACCAGGATCGGCACCACCGCCACCTTGGGAACGGCGTTGAAACCGATCATCAACGGGTAAAGACCGGCATAGATCACCTTGGACCATCCGATGAACAGCCCCAGAGCCAAGCCGCCGACAACAGCCATCAGAAAGCCAAGCGTCGTCGTATAGAGCGTCTGAAGCGAGTTCTTCCAGATGGGCGACCAGTACTGATGGAGGGCAGCAAAGATCCGAGAGGGCGCCGGCAGGACGGTATAGGGGAGATCGAACACTCGAACCGACGCTTCCCAGATCGCGAACAGGGCAAGCGTGTAAAGCCACGGCGATGCCTTCACCCAGTTGATTCGAGCAACCAGCGGTGTTGACGGCTCAGGCTTCTGGATATCCTCGACAACGGCGCTCATGCCGCCCTCCTTGCGCTGGCGATTTCGCCGTGCAGCTCGTGAACCACGTCGTTGAACGCCTTGTCGTAGGTGATCTCCAAGTCACGCGGCCGTGCGAACGGCACGCGGTGCTCACGCAACACGCGGCCCGGACGGGCACTCATGACCAGGATCTTGTCGGCAAGGAACACTGCTTCGCGCAGGTCGTGCGTGACCAGGATGATGGTAACGTCCTGCGACGCATGCAGGTCGCGAATGACGCACCAGAGTTCCTCGCGGGTGAACGCGTCGAGGGCACCGAACGGCTCATCCAGCATCAGAAGCTGTGGTTCATGGATCAATGCCCGGCAGAGGTTGGCGCGCTGCTGCATTCCGCCCGAGAGCTGCCAGGGATACTTGGAGCCAAAGCCCTTCAAGCCAACCACTTCGAGCAAGCGTTCGGCTTTTTCGACATATTCCGCCTTGTGAGCCCGCAGGCGCTTGCGATGTTTCTCGACGATCTCAAGCGGAAGCAGGATGTTGTCGAGCGTGGTACGCCAGGGCAGCATGCTGGGGTTCTGGAAGGCCATGCCGACGATGCTGACCGGCTCGGTAACGTGCTGCCCCGCCACGATGACATTGCCTGCCTGCGGAATATGCAGCCCCGTAACCAGACGCATCAGTGTCGACTTTCCGCAACCAGACGGGCCGACCACGGCGGCGAACTCGCCTTTATCAACCTTGAAGGTAAGGTCTGCGACGGCCAGCGTACCGCCCGCGCCGCCATAGCGCATGTCGACATTCTCGATGGAGACGAGGTGAGTCATCTGTCTTGTTTCCGGGAAAGGGCAGTCCGGCCGATCGAACCGGCCGGACCAGGGCCTGATCAGGGCAGCTTGCGGTCGGCTTCCGGCGGCAGGAAGCTCTCGTCGAACACCTTGTCGGCAGTCACCGCCCCCTTGAGGCCCATCGATGTCTTCAAGGTTTCGATGGAGGCGGCGAGCCGTCCCGGATCGACAGCCCCCATGCCGTGCTCGGCGACATAGGGGGTCTTGATGTTCTGGGCGTTGGCCATGGTGAGGCGCTCGAGCTCGATGTCGGCATTCAGCGTCTCGTTGCGCTTCAAGACGGCGTCCACACCTTCTTGCGGATGGGCAACAGCGTCGGCAAATCCCTTGGCGAGCGCCTTGATCACGCCCTTCACCGCATCGGGATTCTTGGTGGCGAAGTCGGTGTTGACGGTAACGGTGTTGCCGTAAAGGTTGAGGCCGTGCTCGGCCATCAGGATCGGGACGATATCGTCGGCGGGGACGCCCTGAGCCTTGAGGTTCAGGATGACCGAGAAGGAGAAGCCAAACACCGCATCGACATCGCCCTTTGCCAGCATCGGCTCGCGCACAGGGAAGCCTACCGACTCGAGCGTGATCTTGCTGTCGTCGATGCCGGCCACCGCCTTGAAGGCTTTCCACTGGGCAAAGGCGCCGTCCGGCGGCGGGGCACCAAGCTTCTTGCCTTCGAGCGACTTGGGGTCGTCGGTTATGCCCAACGACTTACGGCCGACCACGGCGAATGTCGGGCGGTCGTAGACCATGAAGACACCCTTGATCTTCTGCGCCGGATCGGAGTCGAGCAGCTTGATCAGCGAGTTGATGTCGCCAAAACCCATGTCGTAGGTACCGGTGGCGACGCGGGAAATGGCTTCCACCGAACCGTTGCCGCTGTCGATGGTGACGTCCAGCCCCTCGGCCTTGAAGTAACCCTTGTCCAGCGCCAGCAGAAAGCCTGCGGCCGGCCCCTCAAACTTCCAGTCGAGCGTGAACTTGACGGGCGTATCGGCTGACGCAGCGACAGCGCTCACGGCAAGCGAAGCAGCCCCAGCGAAGCCCAAGAAGGCGGCCTTCGCAACGAGGCGGCGGGCGGATCTCAGCATGACGTTCCCCTTATTGGCTTGAAATGACGCCATTTTGCGGGGGAAGCGACAATGATTGCAAGTCAAATTGCTCAATGTCTAAGCAACCAGCAAATCGCCTAAATAGTGAACAGTTATTTGATCTCGCCTGCCCCAGATAGAGGCAGCCGGCTGTGGATAGCCGCAGCGGGAAGGGCTGCGAGGCCTCAATCCGCCCGACCAAAAGTCGATGACAACCACGCATGGGGCAACGCCGGCACGAAGTTGCCGTCCCGACCCGTCATGCCGGCATTGGCGATAAGGGCGTTGAGAATGGCCTCCTCCACAGCCTGCACGGTCGCGTCGAAGAATGGATCGATATCGACGTCCGGGATGGCGACAAGCGACGCAAGGCGTCCGGCGGATCCCAAGGCAGCGTTCCCGTTGGCCGTCGAGAAAGCGAGGAAAATGTCGCCGGAAGAGTTGTATCCAAGCCCTCCGGTCCAGGCGATGCCGAGCGGCACCCGTCGTGCCAGACGTTTCAACTGGTGCGGAAGAAACGGCGCATCGGTGGCAATAATGGCGATGATCGAACTCTTCTCGGCGAATGGCGTCCCCTGAACGACGCAAGGCTCCGCAAGCTCTCCCCCGACCCGACGACCGCGGATCATGAAGTTACGCCGTTTGCCGAAGTTGCTTTGAACGAACACGCCGAGCGTGTAGGTCTCCCCGGCCCAGTAGACACGACGCGAGGCCGTGCCGGACCCGGCCTTGAACTGGAAGGTGGACATGCCTGTACCACCACCCACCGAGCCCTCCTCGATCGGGCCGGGCGTTGCGCCATCCAGCGCGGCGAAAACATGGGCCTCGGTCAGATGGTGACCATTGATGTCATTGAGGAAGCCGTCATAGGTCTCGGCTGCAACCGGCAGCCCCCAGGCCGAAGCGAGCGCCTCGGGCCTGTTGGCGGCAACCCACTTCAGCGTTGCGTCACGGGCGACACCCAGAGAATGTGTATTGGTAATGGTGATCGGCAGACTGAAAGCGCCAACCTCCTCGACGAGGTGAATGCCGGTGAGTTCGCCGTTGCCGTTGCCAGAGAAAAAGCCAGCATAGCACGGATGCGCGATCTCGGCAGGTGGGCGCGGGAGAATGGCTGTCACGCCGGTCCGTACCGGTCCCCGGCCGACTTCCAGTGGCCCCTCGCCTGAAATCAGGGTCGTGTAGCCGACACTCACGCCGGGAACGTCTGTTATCGCGTTGAACTTGCCAGGCTCGCCTTCGAAGGGAATGGCGTAGGCACGAGCACGCGGCAGCCCCAAAGGCGTCGCGAAATGAAAACCAGTCATGATCGAGGCATCTCCGGCAGCTACCCATTCGGCACAGAACGCAAGATAGGCGCAGGCTATTGCGGAAATGCAAGAGTGGTCGATTCCGGCAGCTACCCATTCGGCACAGAACGCAGGATAGGCGCAGGCTATTGCGGAAATGCAAGAGTGGTCGATCGATGCCGGG
>JARKNW010000002.1 GCA_029976075.1 Pleomorphomonas sp. | reverse complement strand
TGCGCGAGTTGGCCGTCCAGTCGATCAACGACACCAACACCAACGTCGACCGTCTTGCCCTGCAGAACGAGGTCGTCCAACTGCGGACCGAGATCACCCGCATCGCCACGACCACCGAGTTCAACAGCAAGAAGCTGATCGACGGCACCCTGCGCGCAGGTGGCGGCAGCTCGCTGGTCTTCCAGATCGGCGCCAACGCCGGCCAGACCATGGTCGTCAACATCGCCAACATGTCCGCCGGTGCCAACGGCCTCAGCGTCGCCGCCCTCACCATCAGCACTCGGGCCGGCGCTTCGGGCGCCGTCGGCACGATCAGCACCGCCATCCAGGCGGTGTCGAACGCCCGCTCCCAGCTGGGCGCCGTGCAGAACCGCCTCGAACACACCGTCAACAACCTCGGCACGACCTCCGAAAACCTGCAGGCCGCCGAATCCCGCATCCGCGACGTCGACATGGCCAAAGAGATGATGAACTTCACCAAGCTCAGCATCCTCCAGCAGTCGGCCACCGCCATGCTGGCTCAGGCCAACCAGCAGCCTCAAGGCGTGCTTCAGCTCCTCAAGTAGGCAGCCGCAAGGCCAACCCTCGTAACCCCGATTAGGCAAGGATGCCTGGACAATCTTCAAGGAGGAACAAGCCCATGATCATCAACCACAACATCGCCGCCATGAACACCTGGCGTCAGTTGACCGGCAACAACGCCGCCACCAGCAAATCGCTCGAAAAATTGTCGTCCGGCCTGCGCATCAACCGCGCCGGCGACGACGCCGCCGGCCTCTCCATCTCGGAAAAGATGCGGGCCCAGATCAAAGGCCTCGACATGGCGACCAAGAACGCCCAGGACGGCATCTCGCTCATCCAGACGGCTGAAGGCGCGCTCAACGAGACCCACTCCATGCTCCAGCGCATGCGCGAGCTGGCCGTCCAGTCCATCAACGACACCAACACCAACGTCGACCGCACCGCCCTCAACAACGAAGTCACCCAGCTCAAAGCCGAGATCACCCGCATCGCCACCACCACCGAGTTCAACAGCAAAAAGCTCATCCAGGGCAGCGTCGCTTCCGGCACCGGCTCGCTGGTCTTCCAGATCGGCGCCAACGCCGGCCAGACCATGGTCGTCACCATCGCCAACATGTCGGCTGGTACCAACGGCCTCAACGTCACCCGGGTCAGCGTCAGCGCCCGCGCCACCGCTGCCAACGCGGTCGGCTGGATCAGCAACGCCATCCAGTCGGTGTCGAACGCCCGCTCGCTGTTGGGCGCCGTGCAGAACCGGCTCGAGCACACCGTCAACAACCTCGGCACGACCTCCGAAAACCTGCAGGCCGCCGAATCCCGCATCCGCGACGTCGACATGGCCAAGGAAATGATGAACTTCACCAAGCTCAGCATCCTCCAGCAGTCGGCCACCGCCATGCTCTCGCAGGCCAACCAGCAGCCCCAGGGCGTGCTCCAGCTCCTCAAATAAGAGGCCTGGATTGAGCCGATAAATCCGGTTCCATTCTCCGCGGCGGAGAAAACGGCAATATCCCCACAAAAAGGCAAGGATGCCTGAAAAAGATTCAAGGAGGAAGAAAAAAATGATCATCAACCACAACATCGCCGCCATGAACACCTGGCGCCAGCTGGCTGGCAACAACAGCGCCACCGGCAAATCCCTCGAGAAACTGTCGTCCGGCCTGCGCATCAACCGCGCCGGCGACGACGCCGCCGGTTTGTCCATCTCGGAAAAAATGCGGGCCCAGATCAAAGGCCTCGACATGGCTTCCAAGAACGCCCAGGACGGCATCTCCCTCATCCAGACGGCTGAAGGCGCGCTCAACGAGACCCACGCCATGCTCCAGCGCATGCGTGAACTGGCCGTCCAGTCCATCAACGACACCAACACCAACGTCGACCGTACCGCCCTCAACAACGAGGTCGCCCAGCTCAAACTGGAAGTCACCCGCATCGCCACCACCACCGAGTTCAACAGCAAAAAACTCATCAACGGCAGTGTTGCGGTCGGCACCGGCTCGCTGGTCTTCCAGATCGGCGCCAACGCCGGCCAGACCATGACCGTCCGCATCGCCAACATGCAGGCGAGCGCCGCCGGCCTAAACGTCAACCGGGTCAGCGTCAGCGCCCGCGCCACGGCCGCCAACTCCGTCGCCTTCATCAGCGCGGCCATCCAGGCGGTGTCCGACGCCCGCTCCCTGATGGGCGCCGTGCAGAACCGCCTCGAGCACACCGTCAACAACCTCGGCACGACCTCCGAAAACCTGCAGGCCGCCGAATCCCGCATCCGCGACGTCGACATGGCCAAAGAGATGATGAACTTCACCAAGCTCAGCATCCTCCAGCAGTCGGCCACCGCGATGCTCTCGCAGGCC
>JARKNW010000156.1 GCA_029976075.1 Pleomorphomonas sp. | reverse complement strand
GGGCAAGCCGATCCTGCCGAAGAGCACCGACGAGCTGATGAAGCAGGCCGAGCAGTTCAAGGAAAAGACCGGCAAGCCCTACTTCGTCTGGACGCTCGCCAACGAAACGGCCTTCTACACCCGCACCTTCGACACGCTGCTCTACCAGCAGAATGCCGATTTCTTCGCCGACCCGAACAAGGTCAACTTCTCCTCGCCCGAGGCGACGAACGGCCTGCAGCTCCTGACCGACCTCTATTCGAAGGGTCTGACCACCAAGAACCAGGACTACGCGGCCTCGGTCTCGAGCTTCGCGGCCGGTGACGCCGGCGTGTTCATCTGCGGTACCTGGCTGATCGACACCTACGACCAGGAAGCCAAGAAGGACGGCGCACTGGCCAACGGCTATGCCGTGACCGCCTTCCCGCAGATCTATCCCGGCAGCCCGCGCGTCTGGGCCGACGGTCATAGCTGGGTTCTCCTGAAGCAGGATCTCTCGGCGGCGCAGCGCGCCTCGGCGATCGAGTTCATGAAGTTCCTCTGGGACAACGACTTCCAGTGGGCGCGCACCGGCCACCTGCCGGTCCGCAAGTCGATCATCGACAGCGCCGAGTTCAAGGGCCTGCCGCATCGTGGCGACATTGCCTCGCTGGCCGTCAACGGCACCGCCCTGCCGGCCGCCGTCAAGCGCCAGTTCTCGATCCAGGACATCGAGGGCGAAGAAGTCGGTTCGGCCATCCGTGGCGACAAGTCGGTCGATCAGGCTCTGACCGACGCGCAGTCCCGCATCAACGAGCTGCTTGCCAACACGAAGTAAGCCACCAACCCCTGCCCGGCCGGCTCTCCACAGCTGGCCGGGCGGACCTGAGCCGCGGTCGTCCGGCCGGTTCTCTCCTGCCGGCCGCAACAAGGCGACAAGTACCTTCCGGTCCCAGCGGCCGGAACAAGCCCAAGGGTCCGCGGCGCCCTCTCCCCAGCCGGGGCGCCGCATCCCTCAAAGACCATTCGAACCCGAAAGCTGAAAGCTCATGACGTCCGCTCGTCTTATCGTCGACGCCGACTTTGCCATTTCCGATCTCGACCGCCGCGTCTTCGGCACCTTCGTCGAGCATATGGGGCGCTGCGTCTATACCGGCATCTTCGAGCCGGGCCATCCCTCCGCCGACGCGAACGGCTTCCGTCAGGACGTTGCCGAGCTCACCAAGGAACTCGGCGTCACCATCGTCCGCTATCCCGGCGGCAACTTCCTCTCCGGCTACAACTGGGAGGACGGCGTCGGCCCGAAGGAAGAGCGCCCGCGCCGGCTCGACCTCGCCTGGTTCTCGACCGAAACCAATGCCTTCGGGACCAATGAGTTCATCGATTGGTGCCGTCAGGTCGGCGTCGAGCCGATGTTCGGCGTCAACCTAGGCACGCGAGGCCTCGACGAGGCCCGTCGCTTCATCGAATACTGCAACCATCCCGGCGGCACCGAGCTCTCCGAGCTGCGCAAGAGCCACGGCTACGAGAAGCCGCACGACATCAAGTTCTGGTGCCTCGGCAACGAGATGGACGGACCCTGGCAGATCGGCGCCAAGACGGCGGCCGAGTATGGCCGCATCGCCCAGGAAACCGCCAAGGTGATGCGCTGGGTCGATCCGTCCATCGAGCTGTCGGCTTGCGGTTCGTCGAACCGCGACATGGCCACCTACGCCCGCTGGGAATACGAGGTACTCGACCATTGCTTCGACTATGTCGACTTCATCTCGCTGCATACCTACTTCATGAACCCGCATGATGCGACCGAGGAGTTCCTCGGCAACATCGAGCTGCTCGACTATTTCATCAAGGAAGTGGCGGCGATCGCCGACGCCGTGGCGGCCAACCGCCGTTCGCAGAAGCGCATCATGCTGTCGCTCGACGAGTGGAACGTCTGGTACAAGGCGCGTGGCCACGACGATCTCAGGAAGCCCGGCTGGCCCGAGCATCCGCCGCTGATCGAGGAAGTCTACAACACCGAGGACGCCCTTCTGGTCGGCGGTGCGCTGATCACGCTTCTCAACAACTCCGACCGCGTGAAGTGCGCCTGCCTTGCCCAGCTCGTCAACATCATCGGTCCGATCATGACCGAGCAGGGCGGCCCGGCCTGGCGCCAGACCATCTTCCACCCCTTCGCGCTGACCGCGAAGTACGCCAAGGGCCGCGTGCTACGGACGCTGGCCACCTCCGGCAGCTACGCCGGCAAGACGGCCGAGGAGATGCCCTATCTCATCTCCGCCGTCACCGAGGACGAGAGCACCGGCGAAGTGGTGATCTTCGCGCTCAACCGCAATCTTGCCGAGCCGATGGACCTCAAGGTCGAGCTGCGCGGCTTCGGCGGCACCCGCGAGGTGACCGAGGCGCTGCAGGTCTATCACCCGAACATGAAGGCGGTGAACACCAAGGACGCGCCGAACACCGTGGCGCCGGCGCCGATCAAGTCGATCAGCATCGAGAAGGATGCGCTCACCGCCAAGCTGATGCCCGGCAGCTGGAACGTCATCGTTACCAAGCCGAAGGCCTGAGTACCCCTGGCAAGAGACAAGGCGCGCGGCGGCCGCTTCCCCGGCCACCGCAACCTGCCGGCCCGGCGATGATCGCCGGCCGGCCCGCATGAACGCCGCGACGCCCCCTGTCGCGGCGTTCGTCATTTCATGAAAAGGAGTGCTTTCGAAAGCCAGGCAGCAGCCTTCGGCCGACCAGCGTCTGGTCGACCAATCCATTGGCACGCGCGCCGAAGGCCGCGTCAGTCGAGAAGATGGAAGACGACGAAGTGTTCGATCGGCTCGATCACCACCGTGACGGTCTTGGCCTGCTCCCTGTCGCGATAGCCGATGATCGTCTTGCCGGACGTCGTCTTGGGTTCGCCGATCACCTCCCATTTCCGGACATTCTGTACCCAGGCGCGGAGGTCGCGCACCGTGGAAACCGGCGTGGAGTCCTCGACCATTCCCAGCATGGAGCGGGCGCGATTGTTGATCAGCAAGATGGTTGCGTCTTCCAGCGACTTGTACTCGCCGATCGTTTGCGTCGCGGCGATCATGCCGACCGATGACCTGTCGAACGTCGCCTGCAGGATGTCGAGCTTGTCGTCGAGCGGCTCGGAGTAAAGGAGGAGGAACCTCGACGTCTGCCTTTCATCGGAAACGAGCGGCAGAACGATGCGCTCCCAGCGAACATAGCGCGAAGCGGAATCGGTGCGGAACTGCATGTAGCGCGGCTTCATGTCGCGCATGGCCGCGTTGTAGTGCCGCCTGAACGACTGGCTCATCACGCCGGGAACCGACGAGAGCAGCACGCCGCGAAAGATCCGCCCGTACTCATGAACGGATTTCGTTCCCTGATGAACATAGAGAAAGTCGTCGCCCTGCTGGAGAAGCAGCATCGCGTCGTCGAGATGTGTCTCTTCCTCGAAACCGTAGAGATCTTTCAGGAACGGTGCGGCGCCGCCACCCCGGCCAGCCTTGAGCCAGCTTTCGAGCCGGGACCGCAAGAACAGCGATCGGCAGACACCGAATATGGACGGCCCTTCCCAGACCTGGATTTCCGAGCCACTCAGTCGCGCCATATCCGCGCGAGCCGGTTGTGCCTCTGGCTCGCCCGAATACGATCGACGATATAGTTCCGTATTGGGCATTTTGGACTCCTTAAATTCTGAATAGCTTTACCCCCTTAAATTTTGATGAACTCCAAAGTTCTTGATACGGCCTATACTAGACCACAAAGCTCCAATTCAAACGCACGCATTAATAATCGCTCCATATTATGGGGCCGTCCTCAATATTTTGACCTCAACACACCAGAGACGATCAATCAAAACCAATAAAGCAGCATGAAGCACCTCGATATTTCTGACGAGGAACGACTCCCCAGACACCACTAGGTTGGAACCGCGTCTCCGTGGCCGCTCGTCGGTCTTACCGAAGCGGAGACTGTTCGAAATCCCATCGGAAAATCCTGCCGGCTCAGGCGTCCTCTTCCGACGCGCGGAGAGCATCGGGACTCATCATCCATAGGTCTATGTGCGGGCGGAGCGGCTCCGCAGTCGTTGACAGAAAGGGGTTTAAAACGTATTAGTCCACATATGAGCAGATTCTGCTCATATGAGAAAGGTGGGAGGAAATGAACAGGCGAGAGCTATTGTTGTCGGCCGGTATCATCGGCCTGACTCTGACTACGGCGGGGGTGATGTTGCCCGGGCCGGCATTCGCCAAAACCATCAAGATTGGCTTCAGTCAGGCGACCTTGCAGTCCCCCTTCTATGTCGAGCTGACGGCCGGAGCCGAAGCCGCAGCCAAGGCTGGCGGTGACGACATCGTGTCGCTGGATGCCAACGGCGACGTCACCAAGCAGAACAACGACCTGCAGGACCTGATCACGCGTGGCGTCAACGTGCTGATCGTCAATCCCGTCAATCCCGACGCCGTGGCACCGTCGCTCGAGGCGGCCAAGGCCGCGGGCATACCGGTCATCACCGTGGATCGCGACGTGCGAGGAGGCGCGACGAGCTACGTGGGCCGCAACAATGAAAAGATGGGCAAGCTGGTCGGAGAAGCAGCCGTTGCCTACTTCCAGAAAAAGGGTGCCAAGAACGTAAAGATCATAGAGATCCAGGGAGATCCCGGTGGAACGGTGATGGCCGCGCGGCGCGACGGCTTCGACAAGGTCGCCGAAGCGGCCGGCATCAAGATCGTCAGGGGCCCCTATGCCGAGTACATCCGGGCCAACGCGGTCACCGCCATGCAGGATCTTCTGCAAGCCAACCCGGACCTCAACGCCATCTATGCCCACAATGACGATATGGCGGTGGGCGCCCTGCAGGTTCTCAAGGAGAACGGCCGCACGGACGTCGTGGTGTTCGGCGTCGATGGGCTGTCGGAAGCGGTCAAGATCATGACCAACTCCGACCAGTACATCGCCACGGCGCTCAACGATCCCCGTTATCTCGGCGACGTCACCATCCAGACGGCACGCCGCATTGCCGCCGGCGAGAAAGTCCCGAGTTTCGTGGACGCCGGCACCACGGTCGTCACCAAGGAGAACGCTTCCAAGTTCCCGACGACCGGTCTGTTCGCCGAGTATCGGCCGGACGTCTTCAAGTAACAGCACCATTCGGTCGACGGGCCGACATGCCCGCCGACCGTTTCCGCCGGCGCGCTCGATCACGCCGCGGCGTTTTCAAAGATTGAGGTCAAGCATGCGATCCCTGGTGATGTACAAGCCCGGTGATCTTCGTCTCGAAGATCGGCCGATCCCCGAATATGGTCCGGACGATGTGCTCGTCCGCGTGGCCGCATGCGGCGTCTGCGGTTCGGACATTCCCCGCATGTTGACCAAGGGCGCCCACCGGATGCCGATTATCTGCGGCCACGAGTTCTCCGGCCGCATAGCCAAGCTCGGCGCCAACGTGAAGGGCTTCGTGGAAGGCGAGCTGGTGGCCATTCCGCCGCTGATTCCCTGCCGCAAGTGCGACCAGTGCCTGACCACCAACTACTCGCGCTGCAAGGATTACAGCTACATCGGCAGCCGGCGCGACGGTGCCTATGCCGAATACGTCAACGTGCCGGTCGGCAACCTTCTGAAGGCACCACAAACCCTCGATCCGCGCGCCGTGGCGATGACCGATCCGGCCTCCATTGCCCTGCACGCCATCTGGAAGGCGTCGATGACCGCCGGCAAGCGCGGCGCCGTCGTCGGTTGCGGCCCGATCGGGCTGTTTGCCATCCAGTGGATGCGCATGCTCGGCGCTACCGAGGTGGCCGCCGTCGACGTTTCCGAACGCAAGCTGGAACTGGCCCGCGAGGCCGGTGCGACCCACACCTTCCTGAGCGACGACGCCAAGGCAGCAACCTTCAGCGCCGACCTCGTGATCGAAGGCGCCGGCGTTCCCACCACCATCAACCTCGCCGTTCGCATGGCCGGTCCTGGCGGGCATGTCGTGTTCATCGGCATCCCAACCCGCGACGTCACGCTCGACCTTGCCACCTTCGGCCATCTGCTGCGCCAGGAAAGCTCGCTGCACGGCTCGTGGAACTCGTTCGGCGCGCCTTTCCCCGGACCGCAATGGACGGTGGCGCTCGACAAGCTGGCAACCGGCGAGCTGCGCTGGGACTTCATCATCTCCCATGAGCTCGATCTCGGCGAACTCGCCGGCATGTTCGACCGCATCAAGGCGGGCGGCGAGTTCTTCTCGAAGATCATGGTCCATCCGGCACCCGCCGCCTAGCGGCTTCTCGGCACGCCTGCGCCGAGCCGCATGTTCGTGATGCGGCACACGTCAGTTCCCGACGATCCGGGCTCCTTCAGGTGACGGACCGTCGGGACCAAGTGCGACGAAAAAGCAGTGGCACCGGCTTGCCACGTGTTCCGGTTGGGGCCGGAGCCGACAGTCGGGCGGAATAGCTGCGCGTCGCGTTGTCGATCGGGAGGAACAAATGGCCTTGCTGCTGGGGGTGGACTTCGGCACCGGCGGAGTGCGCGTCGGTGTGTTCGATCTCGACAAGCGTGCCCTCGTTGGAACCGAGGAAAGCACCTACGACACGGCTTTCCCTCACCCAGGTTGGGCCGAACAAGACCCGGACGACTGGTGGTCGGCACTCGGACAAGCCTCGCGCGCCCTTCTCACCCGGCTCGGCAATCCCGAGATCGCCGGCATCGGCCTTGCGACGACCGCGTCGACCGTGGTTGCCTGCGATCGTCTCGGCAAGCCACTGCGGCCCGCGCTGCTCTGGATGGACTGCCGCTCTGCCGAGGAGGCCGTGTTCACCTCGACCGTCGACCATCCGGTGCTGGCCCTCAGCGGCGGTGGCGACGCCTCCGAATGGCTGGTTCCCAAGGCCATGTGGCTGGCCCGCCACGAAGCTGACGTCTATGGCCGCGCCGACATCATCTGCGAATGCATCGACTATCTGAACTTCCGCCTGACGGGTCGGTGGGTTGCTTCGCGCATGAACGCCACCTGCAAATGGAACTACGACCCGATCTCCCGCCGGTTCCATGGAGACCTCTACGACAGATTCGGCGTGCCCGATCTCGAGGCGAAGCTGCCGCCGGAAATCCTGGCGGTCGGCGAGCCGGTTGGCCCGATCACCGCCGCCGCCGCCGAGCACCTTGGGGTTGGCGGCCGGCCGAACGTCGCCCAGGGAGGAGTGGACGCCCACATCGGCATGCTGGGCGCCAACACCGTCGGGCCGGGCAACCTCTTGATGATTGCCGGCACCTCTGTGGTCCACCTCATCCACATCGACGGCCAGACCATGGTGCCCGGCTTCTGGGGCCCCTATCCGGATGCCCTGATGGACCGGCACTGGCTGCTCGAAGGTGGCCAGGTATCGGCCGGCTCGGTACTCACCTGGTTGAGCCGCAAGGTGTTCGGCCTCGATTCCGAGGGGCACCGCCACCTCATCGCCGAAGCCGCGGCCTTGCCGGTTGGCTCGACCAAGCTGATGGCGCTCGACTATTTCATGGGTAACCGCACGCCCTATCGCGATCCGGCATTGCGTGGTGCCTTCGTCGGCCTTTCGCTCGACCAGGGACGGGCCCAGATCTATCGCGCCGCCGTCGAGTCGCTGGCGCTCGGCTCCGCCAACGTGGTGCTCGGCGCCATCGAAGCCGGCGTTGCCTGCCAGCGCATCGTCTCCTCCGGCGGCTTCCGCCGCAACGCCGCCTGGCTGCGCGCCACCGTCGATGCGCTCGGCATGCCGGTCGAACTGCCGGCCGAGGACAACCTGACCATTCTCGGAGCCGTCGCCTCGGCGGCAACGGCGGTCGGCCTGATGCCCGACCTGACAGCGGCCGCCGCGGCCGTGGCAACCGTTGGCTCCACCATAGAACCGGACCTTTCCGCTCATGCCAGGTATAGGGATATGCTCGAGCAGTACCGCGCCGCGACCTTGTCGCTGCGCCCGCTCATGCACGCACTTTCCAAGGAATAGGCATTCCCATGGCTAGCAAGTCCCAGGACCAGGAACAGGACCTCCGTTTTCGATCGCTGTCGCCCGAGCAGAAGGAGCAGTTGATGGTCCAGGCGGCCAAGTTGTCCTACGACCTCGACATGTCGATGAGCGATATCGGCAAGGAGATCGGCCTGACGCGGTGGCAGGTGGGACGTCTGTTGAAGGATGCCCGCGAACTCGGCATCGTGCGCATCGACATCGTACCGACGGTGCAGCGTCTGCCGGAACTGGAAGTCCGCCTGCAGCAGAAGTTCGGCCTGCGGGAGGCCATCGTCGTCTCCAACAATGGCGACGATCTGGCGATCGCCGTCGATCGCGCCACCCAGGTCGTCGGTTCCTATCTGGCCGCCATGTCGCCGCGCCCGTCGCTGGTCGGCGTCTCCTGGGGGCGGACCATGGCGGCGGTGGCCCGCTGGCTGCCGCGGCGATGGACCGATGGCGTCGACGTCGTGCTGCTCAACGGCGCGACGACGCTGCACTCCACCCCGAGCCGCACCAACAACATCGCCGAGCTGTTCGCCCAGGCGGGCAACGGCCGCGCCACGTTGCTGCCGGTGCCGGCCATCGTCGGCCGGGCGACGACGCGACAGGTGCTCGAGCAGGATCCGGTCATCGCCCATGCCCTGGAGATGGCCGACCGCGCGCCCGTCGCCTTGTACAGCGTCGGCGAAATGTCGGCCAACTCGGTGCTGGTGCAATCGGGCTACCTTGCCGAGGGCGACGTCACTGAGCTGACGCGGCGTGGCGCCGTGGGCGACATCCTCGGCCGCTTCGTCGACGCCGACGGCCAGGTGACAGATGCCGAACTCGATGCCCGCACCATCGGCCTGCGCCCCGAGCGGCTGAAGGAAAAGGCCTTTTCCATCTGCGTTGGCGTCGGCGCGGCCAAGCACGCGGTGATGCTTGCCGTCCTCAAGAGCCGCTTTGCCAACGTCTGCGTCACGGACGAACAGACGGCCCACTACGCCCTGGAGGCGAAAACATGACAGAAGACGTCCTTGCGGTGCGCAACGTCAGCAAGCGCTTCCCCAACGTGCTGGCGCTCGAGAATGCATCGCTCAGCATACGCCGTGGCGAGGTGCACTGCCTGGTCGGCGCCAACGGTGCCGGCAAGAGCACCTTGCTCAAGATCATCGCCGGCGCCTACACGACGACCAGCGGCGAAATCATGGTGGAAGGCGCGCCGCGCCACTTTCGCTCGCCGCATGAGGCCGCCGCCGCCGGCATCTCGATGATCTACCAGGAACTCGACCTCGTTCCGCAGCTCACCGTCGAGCAGAACCTGATGCTCGGCCGGGCTCCGGCGAAATGGGGCGTCATCGACCGGCGGTCGCGCCGACGGGTCGCCGAGCGGGCGCTGGAACGCATCGGCGCCAACTTCGGCGCCAACACGCCGGTCGGCAAGCTGTCGATCGCCAACCAGCAGCTCACCGCCATCGCCCGCTCGCTGACCATGGATGCCAAGGTCATCATCATGGACGAGCCGTCCGCCGCGCTCAACGAGACGGAGCTGGAGCGGGTGTTCGACGTGGTGCGCGAGATCACCGCGCAAGGCGTATCCATCCTTTATGTCAGCCACCGCCTCAACGAGATCCGCGAGATCGGCAACCGCGTGACGGTGCTGCGCGGCGGCCGGACCATCGACACCTTCGATGTCGCCGGCGTCGACGAGCCCACCCTGGTATCGGCCGTCATCGGCGACAACCGTTCGCTGGTGGAGCGGACGCGCGGCAAGGCGACGTTCGGCGAGGTGGCGCTCGACGTGGCCCGGCTCGACGCCGCGTTCGGTCTCAGCATCCGCGACCTCAAGGTCCGCAAGGGCGAGATCGTCGGCCTCACCGGATTGGCCGGTTCGGGTCGCACCACGTTTCTGAGAGCCCTGTTCGGCGTCGAGCCGTTCAGCGGCGAGGTGACGCTCGACAATCGCCCCTACCAGCCGAAGAAGCCCACCCAGGCGATCAAGTGCGGCGTGGCCCTGGTCCCCGAAAGCCGCAAGACCGATGGGCTCATCCTCGACGCGGCCATCTATCGCAACGCCGTGCTGCCATCGCTGCGCCGGCGCCGCCTCATCAAGCACGAACGGATGCGCCGCGAGGCCCAGCCCGTGCTGGCCAACATGTCGACCCGCTACGGCTCCATAGACCAGCCGATCCGCCAGCTTTCGGGCGGCAACCAGCAGAAGGTGGTGCTGGCCAAGTGGATCATCGAGGGCAGCCACATCCTGCTGCTCGACGAGCCGAGCCGTGGTCTCGACGTCGGCGCCAAGGCCGAGCTCTACGCCCTCATCCGCCAGCAAGCGGAAAATGGCGCCGCCGTCCTGGTGGCCAGCAGCGAACTCGATGAGATCTACGCCAACACCGACAAGATCTGGGTGTTCCACGAGGGGCGCAACGTCAAGTGCTTCGACCCCGCCACCTCTTCGCGCGACGACATCCTGAAAGCTTCGATCGTCGGAGACTGACGCCGGACGCGGTCCCGGTGGAGGACCGGGCCACGGCGGCTCCAGCTT
This sequence comes from Pleomorphomonas sp., assembly GCA_029976075.1. GTDB lineage: Bacteria > Pseudomonadota > Alphaproteobacteria > Rhizobiales > Pleomorphomonadaceae > Pleomorphomonas. The sequence goes on along the minus strand of JARKNW010000156.1, from coordinate 10,459 downwards.
CGAGACGCAAAGGGTGCAGGGCGCGCCGGAGGAGGCGCGTCGGCCGAAAACAACGAACGGACACGCCTTGCCGCCTGAGGAGAGGCCGGCAAGACGAAAGGGAGGAAGCCATGAACATCATCGCCGAGACCAACCCCGGCAAGCCGACGGCCATCGCGGGGCGCGTGGAGCGCCGGGACGTCGTTGACCTTCTGCTCAAATACAACTTCATCATCATCTTCTTCACGATCTGCCTGATCGCCACGCTGCTGTCCGACAACTTCCTGACGTTCCGCAACGTCTCCAACCTGTTCCAGCAGGCGGCGGTGGTCGGCATCGTCGCCCTCGGCGAAACCTTCGTCATCCTGACCGGCGGCATCGACCTGTCGGTTGGCAGCATGACGGCCTTTGGCGGCGTGCTGGTGTCGCTGCTCATGGCATCCGGCATGCACCCGCTTCTCGCCATCGCCATCACGCTGATCGTCTGCATGCTGGCCGGTGCCTTCATGGGAAGCATCAGCGCCTACGCCCAGGTGCCGAGCTTCGTGGTGACCCTGGCCGGCCTCGTCACCATTCGCGGCCTCACCTACCTGATGTCCGACGGCGTGCCGATCGGCAACCTCCCCACGGGTTTCGGAGAGTTCGGTTCGACCATGATCCCGATTTTCCCCGGCAGCGACCTGGTGTTCCCGATCCTCGGCCTGATCTTCGTCGGCTTCAGCATCGTCGGCATGCTCCTGCTGCGCTTCACCGTGTTCGGCGAGCACATCTACGCCACCGGCGGCAACAGCGAAGCGGCCCGCCTGTCCGGCGTTCCGACCCGGCGGATCGTCACGGCGGCTTTCGCCATCTCCGGCCTGATGTGCGCCATCGCCGGCATCCTGCTGACGGCGCGTCTCCGGATCGGGCAGCCGACCGCCGCCCAGGGACTGGAGCTCGATGCCATGGCCGGCGTGGTGCTCGGCGGCACCAGCCTCGCCGGCGGCCGCGGCGGCGTCATCGGAACGGTGTTCGCCGTGATGCTGCTGCAGGTCGTCCGCAACATCTTCAACCTGCTCGGTCTCGGCTCGTTCTATCAGATGACCATCACCGGCATCATCATCATCGCCGCCATCCTGCTCAATCGGGCCATCGACCAGCGCAGCGGTCAATGACCGGCGATCTCGTTCTTCATCGAAAGGAAGCAAAGCAAATGTTCAAGCCCATCGCCATCGCCAAGCCGGCCGATCTCGCGCCCTATATCGACCACACCCTGCTGAAGCAGGAAGCGACGCCCGCCCAGGTCAAGGAAATCTGCCGCCAGGCCATCGAGCACCGTTTCGCCTCGGTCTGCGTCAATCCGATCTTCGTCAAGCTGGTGGCGACCGAACTGGCCGGCAGCGGCGTCGCCACCTGCTCGGTGGTCGGCTTCCCGCTGGGCGCGACGCCCACCGCCGCCAAGGTGGCCGAGACCCGCATCGTCGTGGCCGACGGGGCGACCGAGATCGACATGGTTATCGCCGTCGGCATGCTGAAGGCCGGCGAACTCGACTACGTGCGCAACGACATCGCCGAAACCAAGCGCGCCACCGGCAAGGGCAAGCTCAAGGTCATCATCGAGACCTGCCTGCTCACCAATGCCGAGAAGGAGACGGCGTGCCGCCTCGCCAAGGAAGCCGGCGCCGACTTCGTCAAGACGTCGACCGGCTTCTCCACCGGCGGCGCCACCACCGACGACATCGCCCTCATGCGGCGCGTGGTCGGCCCGGACCTCGGCGTCAAGGCATCCGGCGGCATCCGCACCTTCGATCAGGCCGAGGCGATGATCAAGGCCGGCGCCACCCGCATCGGCGCCAGCGCCGGCATCGCCATGGTGAGCGCCCAGCCGGTAGCCGCCGGCCACGGATACTGACATCCCCACGACAGCATCGGGCGCGCGTCGCGCGCCCGCCTCCCGGCCGGGATCGGTCGCTCCCAAACCGACCGGTCGGGTCCTCCCCTGGAGCCTGGCTCGAAAATCAATGCGGCGGGGCGGTCGGCGACGGTCCGGCAAACCACCCAAGCCGAGTTTCGGGTCAGGCTCTGGGAGCCCTGACAAGAGAAGAGACGAGAGCAGTTCACCTACCGGAGGAGCCATCACAGACAACACGGGCTAGTTAAATATATCGATCTCTCCGCGACATGTTCCAATGATAGAATTGCATGACCGTATACTCAGGCGATAAGTCTGAAGTCCTGACTACCCACGATATTTATTTACTTGTCATTTCTTATTTCCACCTAGACTCCGGAAGATAATTTCCGCTCCTCTTCCGGAGAAAGAAATGAACACCATTCGCGGCCGACTGATCGCTATAGTCAGCGTTCTCTGCCTCAGCTTTATCCTGCTTGCCGTGTATTCGGTGGTTCAGTTTCGCTCGACGCTTTACACCGATACCGACCATCGCCTGCAGAATATGGTCGACAGCGCCTACAGTATTTTTGCCGGCTACGAGGAGCGAGTTTCAAAAGGCGAGATTTCCGAACCGGATGCCAAGGCCCAAGCGCTGGCCGCCATCAAGACCATGCGCTACGATGGAACCGGTTATTTCTGGGTGCACGATCTTCACCCGACCATGATCATGCATCCGACCGTGCCGAAGCTGAACGGCCAGGATCTCACCGATTACAAGGGCGGCGACGGAACAGCCATTTTCGTCGGCATGAACCAGGCCATTGCGGCGGCGGGCGGCGAAGAAGCCGCGTATGGCTACCAGTGGTCAAAGCCCGGCGAGCCCGCCGACAAGCTGTTCCCCAAGCGGTCGTTCGTCAAGCTTTTCAAGCCATGGGGTTACGTGATCGGTACGGGGCTTTATGTCGACGACCTCAATGCACGCGTCTCTCAACTGACGACGGTTCTCGCGAGCATCTGCGTCGTTCTTCTGGTGGTCGCCGCTGTTCTGGCGCTGTTCATCATGCGCTCCATCCTGACCCCACTGAGAGCAGCTGTGGACGAGCTTCGCACGTTGGCAACCGGAAATACCGATATCTACCTCGATCAGTCGGGCGGGTTGAGAGAGATCGCAGCTATGCGCCACGCCGTGGTTTACTTCCGCGACGCCATCATCGAGCGCAAGAAACTCAGCGACGAGCAAGAGCTTGAAAACCAAAAACAGCGTCACCGCCAGCAGCGCATCGACACTCTCGTCGGAGCGTTCCGGGGCGACATCACAGGCTCTCTCGGTGCCGTGGTCACTACCGCTGGCGAAATGACAAGCACCGCGAATACGCTGAACGGCATCGCCGATGCGACGTCGTCTCAAGCCACCGGCGCGGCATCGGCGTCGGAAGAGGCAGCGTCCGCCGTCGAGGCCGTCGCATCGGCGACGGAGGAACTGTCGGCTTCAGTCCAAGAGATTTCGCGCCAGGTTGCCCAAACCAAGGACATCGTCCGCAACGCAACCGAAGCCGCCACATCCACCAGCCAGAAAATCGACGGACTTGTCACTTCCGTCGACCGCATCGGCACGGTCGTGCAACTGATTTCCGACATCGCCGGCCAGACCAATCTTTTGGCCCTAAATGCCACCATTGAAGCCGCGCGAGCCGGCGAGGCCGGCAAGGGCTTTGCCGTGGTGGCCTCCGAGGTCAAGTCGCTCGCCTCGCAGACGGCAAAGGCCACCGACGAGATTTCCGAGCAAATCTCCAACGTTCAGTCGTCAACGGCCGAAGCCGTAGAAGCGATCCGCCAGATCACCCAGATCATGACGAACATCGACGACAGCACCTCGGCCATTGTTTCGGCCGTCCAGCAACAGGGACTGGCCACACAGGAGATTTCCAACAACATCACCGAGACAGCGAATGGCGCCAAGGATGTGGTGCGCGCGATGACCGAGGTGTCCGGACGCGTCGACGAGACCACGCGCTGCGCGGCCGACGTGCTCGGCGCCTCGAGACTGGTAAAGGACCGGTCCGGCGACCTTCGCAAGACCGTGGAACAGTTCCTGCACGATGTCTCTGCCGCGTAGCCTTTTCGTCACGTGAGGAAGAGTGGCCTGGCTCCAAAATGAGATAGCCCGTCTATTCGGATCAGGGCGTCGGATAGTATTGGACTACGCAGCGGGAGCCTGCATCGACGAAACGCCGTCTTCACGCCGAACGACGGTATGCGGTTCGGTGCGCTGCAAATCGGTCTTGGCTATTGGGATTGTTTGGCACTCCCAACCGGACTCGAACCGGTGTTTTCGCCGTGAGAGGGCGACGTCCTAGACCGCTAGACGATGGGAGCGCGGTACGCCGTTGAAAGCGTGGGGCGGATATAGCGAAGGCCCCTTGAGAGCGCAAGGGGGTATTTCATTTTCCGGCTCGGCTTTTGCGGGTGGCCGGAAATGCCGCCCGGCCGCTGTGGAAACACGGCGTACCGACCCGACGGTACCCCGTTGCTCTTCACTGATAGGACGCTGCCCGACCGGCGACTGCGGCGGCCTTTACCGCCCGAAGCCGCGCATGAAGGCTTATTCTCTCTCCATCGGCCATGGCTATGGACATCGGCGCCGCAGGCGGTCATAACTGACGCCGTTCCGAGGGGTGTCCTCCATCCGGGAGGGCTGAGATGATCCGCAAGGCGGATCGAACCCTTCGAACCTGATCCGGGTCATACCGGCGAAGGGACGGAACCTCATGGCCCCGCCGTGCCCATGGAGGCACATTCGGCCATGCTCCCCCCAACGCCTTTGGCCCGTCCGCCCGTTTTCGGGCAAGGCGAACGATGGGGTCCCGCGCGATGCGCCCGAAGACGATGCTTGCCACGGGTCTGGCCATGGGCCGAGGCGTCGCCATGCAGGCGCTGATCTCCTTTGCCGCCGTGCTGATCCTTTGGCAGGCAGCGGCCACCGGCCTTGCCCTGCCGTCCTTCCTGCTCCCCTCGCCCGCCGACGTGGTCGCCGCCTATGGCGCCTACGGTCCGCGTCTCCTGACGGAAGCCGGCGTCACGCTGGCGGAGACCATGCTCGGCCTTGCCGCCGGCATCGCCTTTGGGCTTGCCGCCGGATTTGCCGTCTCCGCCTCACCGCTGGCGGGTCGGCTGCTGTCGCCATTGTTGGTGGTCAGCCAGGCACTGCCGGTGTTCGCGCTGGCGCCGCTCCTGGTGCTGTGGTTCGGCTTCGGCCTTGCGTCCAAGGTGGTGATGACGACGCTGGTGATCTTCTTCCCCGTGGCTTCAGCTTTCGCCGACGGCCTCCGCCGCACGCCACCGCATTTTCTCGATCTCGCCCGTCTCTATGGCGCCGGCCGCCTTCGGACTCTCAGGCTGATCCGTGTGCCGGCGGCCCTGCCGGCGCTGGTCACCGGCATCCGCGTCGCCGCCGTCTATGCACCGATCGGCGCGGTGATCGGCGAATGGGTCGGCGCTTCGCGAGGCCTCGGCCTTTTGATGGTGCAGGCCAACGCCCGCATGCAGACGTCCTTGCTGTTCGCCGCGCTCGGCGTGCTGGCTGCCGCGACGCTTCTCCTCAAGATCGCCGTCGACCGGCTGACGCTCCGCCTCATCCCCTGGATCGAAAAAGACTGACCCCTTCGAAAGGACCCGCCATGCGCCTTCTCCCCACCCTTGCCGCCGCCCTGATGCTGGTCGCCGGACCGGCAGCCGCCGCCGACAAGCTTTCCGTGTTGCTCGAGTGGTTCGTCAATCCCGACCACGCGCCGCTGGTGATCGCCAAGGAAAAGGGCCTGTTCGCTGCCCACGGCCTCGACGTCGACCTCGTCGCCCCGGCCGATCCGTCGGCGCCACCGCGCCTCGTCGCTGCCGGCCAGGCCGACGTGGCCCTGCACTACCAGCCGAGTCTTGATCTCGACGTCGACGCCGGCCTGCCGCTCGTTCGTTTCGGCACGCTGATCGAGACGCCGCTCAACACGCTGATCGCGCTGAAGGACGGCCCGATCAAATCGCTCGCCGACCTCAAGGGCCACAAGATCGGCTACTCGGTGTCCGGCTTCGAGGATGCCATGCTCGGCCAGTTCCTGAAGACCGCCGGCCTCACCACCGAAGATGTCGAGCTGGTCAACGTCAACTTCGCGCTGTCGGCATCGCTTCTGGCCGGTCAGGTCGACGCGGTGGTCGGCGGCTATCGCACCTTCGAACTCAACCAGATGAAGATCGAGGGGCACGAGGGCGTCGCCTTCTATCCGGAAGAAAACGGCATGCCGGCCTATGACGAGCTGATCTACGTCACCAACAAGAAACTCGTCGGCGACAAGCGGTTGCCGGAGTTCCTCGCCGCCGTCGAGGACGCCACCATCTACCTGACCAATCACCCGGACGACGCCTGGGCGATGTTCATCAAGGCCTATCCCGACCTCAACGACGACCTCAACCGCCGCGCCTGGACCGACACGCTGCCGCGCTTTGCCAAGCGCCCCGCCGCCCTCGACGCCGGTCGCTACCAGCGGTTTTCCCAGTTCATGAAGGATGCCGGCCTCATCAAGTCGGTCAAGCCGGTCGAGGATTACGCGGTGGAGCTGCGGTAACACCGCGCCATTGTCAAAAGACAAGACCGGAACGAGCTGACTTACCCCAGGCCTGCAATAAACAACGCCGCGCGCTGCGACCGCTGTAGGCCTGGGCAAAGCAGGTGGACGCCTTATCCCCTGTTGCCGCCCTGACTTCAGTTCAGGTTGCGGTTCGGATCATTGAGCAGGGCTATGGGTTTCGATTCCAGGCAAATATTGTGGTAGTCGAAAACCATCGGGATGCGCCCATTCATTGTTTTCTTGGATGCGAACGACGAGTTCAAATCCAGCATGAACGTAAAATTGCACTCATCAAATGAATTATCGACGTCCAGAGTGGCTTCATCCTGGCCGTTGAGCGGGAAATCAAGCAAGTTCGCGGTCCTGGGAAGAAAATCAGAGGGCCAGGCATAGAGACGATAAATTGTAGACTCCGTTTTATTGATAACATGCAGTTCTGCAGAAAGCGCCGGCAGTGAAAGTCCAAATACAAGGCCGCACATGGCAACTGCAACTCGCCATTGGAAAATCATGTTCACCCCCAACTCAGTCGTGACCGGGACAATGATCTCGCATATGGGAGAAAACGTGCGACGGATTCGAGGCAAAATTAGGCCGTCGCGCAAAGATGCTGAAGGCAGCTATCCATCTCGCGCTGTACTCAGCCGGACAAGACACCGCAACACTTCAACAACGATCGTTACACGGGATGTCGATCAGACGGCATGCAGCTTGACCGGCGGCGGCTCGCAGCCGCAGTCTTCGCCACGGCAGGCGTCCTCGTTGGCACCGCCCGGCGGCTCGGCGGCCGTCTCGATGGCAAAGCGGATACCCGCCAGCACATCGTCGATGCGAGGCTGGGCCACCGGCACCGTCTGGACGAAGCCGGCATAGAGGCGACCGTCGGGCTTGATGAAGAACATGCCAGGCTCGACGAACCAGCTTGGCTCCTCGATGCCATCGAAGACCTTGCCGTGGCCCTCGCTGAGATAAAGGCCCCAGTCGCGCGCCTGATCGACCGTCAGTCCCCAGCAAACCGTCAGTTCGTCGAGGTGCCAGTCGCGCACGGTGCGTTCGGCCCGCTCGCGATCGTCGGCGGAAACGGCCAGCACGCGGACGCCGAGCTTCCGGAACTCCTCGTAGCGCGCTTCGTAGGCCTGAAGCTGCGCCTTGCAGAAGCCACAATGCAGACCACGATAGAACAACACCAGCGTGAAGTGCTTCGGCTTCTGGTCGCACAGCCGCCAGCACGGACCACCAACGGTTTTCACCCGTAGTTGGGGAACCATCTGGTTCGGTATGAGGCGGGCGGGCGTGGACATTGGAACGCGGAACTCGCTAGGGCTCGTCGCAAGACTTATACGACAGGAATGGCGGACATCGCCACTCTTCTTAACGACCCTAATCTGCTTATTGTGCGTTCACAGGTTAAGAAGTCCACCATCACGATTCGCGGAGGTAGCCGAAAGAGTCGTGAATAGGTGTTTTTAGGTCATGCTGGAGCGGGGCGTAGAAATCGCTCCGATAGGTGCCGCTGATCGAACCGCCGAAAACGAAGCGCGGCGGACACCAAGGTCCGCCGCACGATCAATCGGACATCAGGTCTTGTCAGCCGGAGATACCCGGCACCGCGATCCCGAACGTGTCGATCACCAGGATGGCGTTGAGCGACAGCACCGCGACGGTGGCGGCAATGGCGAGACCGTCGGTCAACCGGCCGTTGGCGTAGGCACCCATGATATCCGCCCGGCGGGTGAGCAGCACCAGGGCGATCATCGGCACCGGCAGCGACAGCGACAGCACCACCTGGCTGATGACCAGCGCGTCGGTGGCATTGACGCCGGCAGCGACCACGGCGAAGGCCGGCACCATGGTAATCAGGCGGCGGACGAACACCGGGATCTCCATGCGGACGAAGCCCTGCATGATCATCTGGCCGGCCATGGTGCCCACCACCGACGAGGAAACGCCGGAAGCGATCAGCGACACAAGGAACACGCCGGCAGCGGCAGCGCCCAGCAGCGGGGTCAGGGTATGGTAGGCGGTCTCGATCTCGGCGACGTCGCTGTGGCCGGCGTGGAAGGCCGAGGCGGCCATCATCACCATGGCGATGTTGACGATGCCGGCAACGGCCAGCGCGGCTACCACCTCGATGTTGGAGAACTTCAGCACCTTGCGCCGCTCACCCTCGTTGCGCACCGGCGCCCGATGCTGGGTTAGGCCGGAGTGCAGGTAGACGGCATGCGGCATGACGGTGGCACCGATGATGCCGACGGCAAGGGTAAGAGCGCCGGCGTCCGGCAGGGAGGGTGTGACGGCGCCGGTGGCGGCGGCGGCCCAGTCGATCGGGGCGATCAGCATCTCGATCAGGTAGCTGACGCCGATGATGCCAACGAGGCCGCCGATGATCAGCTCCATCGGCCGGAAGCCGCCACGGTCGAACATAAGCAGTGCGTAGGTGACGAGCGCGGTGATCACCATGCCGGTGAAAAGCGAGGTGCCGAACAGCAGCGACAGGCCGATCGCTCCGCCCAGGAACTCGGCGAGATCGGTGGCCATGGCCGCGATCTCAGAAATGATCCACATGCCGATCACTACCGGGAAGGGGAAATGATCGCGGCTCATTTCGGCAAGGTTGCGGCCGGTGACGATGCCGAGCTTGGCCGACAGCGCCTGGAACAGCATGGCAACGAGGTTGGCCAGCACCACCACCCAGATCAGCGCGTAGCCATAGCCGGCACCGGCGCCGATGTTGGTGGCGTAGTTGCCGGGGTCCATATAGGCGATCGAGGCGATCACCGCCGGGCCGACAAAGGCCAGCATGGCGCGCGGTCCCTTGAGCCGCCCTGCCAGCGCTTCGGAGATGGCGATCGACGTGCGACCGGTCATTCCGGAAGGGGTTACGCTGAGAACGGACTGGGAGACTGCGGACATTTGGATCACCAGGAGGTTTCCTATGCTTGGAAATATAGCACAGGCTACATTTCCGTCAAGCTAGTTGCGATTGACTTGCAATAAAATCTACGCAACCGCATTCGGTTCCGCTCAAAAGCGCCAATCCCGATTGCCGATTGCAAATCGTAGCCTGGGCTGCATAGTGTGCCGCGCCATCAAGGCGGCGTGCCGGCATGGCCGTCGCCGCGCAAAAGGATCCGAAGAACAGGACCCCGTGAAGGATAGGATCAATGTCGAGGGATGATCTGCCGCCCGAAGCCGAGGACGGCATCCCGCCGGAGGCCACCGACGCCGACCGCTTCACCAACGCCCGCGCCAACCGCTCGACGGCTCTCTTCGAGGACTACACCGAGCTGATCGCCGATCTCACCGAGGAGTTCGGCGAGGCGCGCATCACCGACATCGCCCGACGGCTCGGCGTCACCCACCCCACCGCCAACAAGGCAGTGCTCAGGCTGAAGCGCGAGGGCTTGGTGATCTCCCGGCCCTATCGCGGCGTGTTCCTCACCGAAGCGGGCGCCGCCATGGCGCGCGAGGTCAAGGCCCGTCACCGTCTGGTCGTCCGGCTGCTGATCGCCGTCGGCGTGCCGCCGGAAGCCGCCGAAATGGACGCCGAAGGCATCGAGCACTACGTCTCGGAGACGACCCTCAAGGCCTTCGAGGCCTATCTCGACGGCCGCGATTGAATTTGCATTGACAACCATTCCGCGAAGTTCTACTTCGGCGCCCGGTCCCTGGCACCGGCCGCCCGCATGCCCCAGAGCATTGGTGAAGCCAGTTTTCTTGTCTCCATCGGTTTTTCGCACTCCGACGTGCGGCAACGCGGGCCCCTCATCTGTTTGCCGGAGTGAACCGGGGGCAAGTCATGTCCGAGAAAGACCAAGCGCATAATCCCTATCTTCACGGGTCGCTGACGCGCGTCTTCCTGCGCACCGCCGCGCCTATCGTGCTGTTCATGACGGTGAGCGGCCTCTACACCGTGGTCGACGCGCTGCTGCTCGGCCGCCTCGCCGGGCCGAAGGCGCTCACCGCCGTGACGCTGATGTTCCCGGTGATG
>JARKNW010000144.1 GCA_029976075.1 Pleomorphomonas sp. | reverse complement strand
GAAGATCACCCTCAACATGCTGTCGACGCTGATGGCCGTCCACCTCGGCCATGTCCACGACGGCCACATGGTCAACGTCAGGGCCGACAACGACAAGCTCAGGGCGCGCGCCGCCCGCATCGTGACCGACATCACGGGAATTTCGACCGACACGGCGACAGGGCTCCTTCGGGAGAGCCGCGGCTCGGTCAAGCACGCCATTCTGCTCGCCGCCGGCGCGGGAGATATCGAGGCGGCCAATGCCGCTCTCGTCGAGGCCGGCCAAAACCTGCGTCGGGCGATGTCGCTCGTCGCAAAACTATAATCGGGGTTCTCAACGCGCGTCTTCGGGCGCGAGCAAAGGGAGACGGACGATGTATCGCACTACGTTGCAGGGTGTCCTGCTGGCATCGAGCATCCTCGCCGGCGTCGGCACGGCCATGGCGGCCGACGTCACGCTCAATATCGAGAGCTGGCGCAACGACGACCTTCAGATCTGGCAGGAAAAGATCATTCCGGCCTTCGAGGCCAAGCATCCCGGCATCAAGCTCACCTTCTCGCCGAGCGCACCGACCGAGTACAACGCCGCGCTCAACGCCAAGCTCGACGCTGGCTCCGCCGGCGATCTCGTTGCCTGTCGGCCGTTCGACACATCGTTGCAGTTGTTCGACAAGGGCAAGCTCGAGGATCTCACCGCCCTCAAGGGCATGAAGAACTTCTCCGATGTCGCCAAGGCGGCATGGTCCACCGACGACGGCAAGAAGACCTTCTGCGTGCCGATGGCCTCGGTCATCCACGGCTTCATCTACAACAAGGAAGCCTTTGAAAAGGCTGGTGTAGAGGTTCCCAAGACGGTCGACCAGTTCTTCGCGGTCCTGGACAAGATCAAGGCCGAAGGCACCTACGTTCCCATGGCCATGGGTACCAAGGACATGTGGGAAGCCGCGACGATGGGCTACCAGAACATCGGTCCGACCTACTGGAAGGGCGAGGAAGGCCGCAAGGCGCTGATCTCCGGCAAGGAGAAGCTGACCGACGAGCCATGGGTCGAGCCCTATCGCGTGCTGGCCAAGTGGAAGCCTTATCTCGGCGACGGCTTCGAAGCCCAGACCTATCCGGACAGCCAGAACCTGTTCACGCTCGGCCGCGCCGCCATCTACCCGGCCGGCTCGTGGGAGATCTCGCTGTTCAACACTGCCGGCCTGAAGCTGGGTGCCTTCCCGCCGCCGGTCGTCAAGGAAGGGGATACCTGCTACATCTCCGACCACAACGACATCGCCATGGGCCTCAATGCGGCCAGCAAGCACAAGGAAGAGGCCAAGGCGTTTCTTGAATGGGTGGCCTCGCCCGAGTTCGCCACGATCTATGCCAACGCGCTGCCGGGCTTCTTCAGCCTGAACTCGACGGCTGTCGAGATGAGCGACCCGCTGGCCAAGGAGTTCGTCTCCTGGCGCGAGAAGTGCAAGCCGACCATCCGCTCGACCTACCAGATCCTGTCGCGCGGCACGCCCAACCTCGAGAACGAGACCTGGACGGAATCGGCCAACGTCATCAACGGCACCGATACGCCGGAAGCTGCCGCCAAGAAGCTGCAGGACTGCCTCGACAGCTGGTACAAGCCGGCCAAGTGATCTGAAACGCAGCGACGGCGCGGTCCTCCGCGCCGTCGTTCCTTTGGCCGTCGGCTATTCGCCGACAGGCTGCCGGCGCCATAGAGACTGACATGACCGACCTTGCACCCGAACAGGGCGGGGAAGCTTCGCGGCGGCGACCGCGGCGCTGGCATATCCTCGTCTTCCTTGCCCCTGCCGTCGTGATCTACACGGCGGTGATGATCCTGCCGCTCATCGAGACGCTTCGGCAGTCCTTCTTCAACACGGTTGATGGCCAGCACGTCTTCGTCGGCTTTGCCAATTTCTCGACACTGTTCGGCGACCCGCGCTGGGCGGCCGATTTCTGGAACGCGCTGCGCAACAACTTCATCTTCTTCCTGATCCACATGGCGGTGCAGAACCCGATCGGCATTGCGCTGGCGGCGCTGCTGTCGCTGCCGAGCCTCAGGTTCGCCGCCTTCTACCGCACCGCCTTCTTTCTGCCGACGTTGCTCTCCTTCGTCATCGTCGGCTTCATCTGGAAACTGATCCTGTCGCCGATCTGGGGCGTTGCCCCCTGGCTGATGGACCTCGTCGGCATGAAGTCGCTGTTCGCGCCGTGGCTTGGCAAGCCGAGTTCGGCGTTGATCGCCGTGTCGCTGGTCTCGGTCTGGCAGTTCATCGGCATTCCGATGATGCTGATCTACGCCGCGCTCCTCAACATCCCCGAGGAAGTGATCGAAGCTGCCGAGATCGACGGCATCACCGGATGGGGGCAGTTCTTCAAGATCAAGCTGCCGCTGGTGCTGCCGGCCATCGGCATCATCTCGATCCTCACCTTTGTCGGCAACTTCAACGCCTTCGACCTCGTCTACACCATGCAGGGGGCTCTCGCCGGGCCGGACAAGGCCACCGACATCCTCGGCACCTTCCTCTATCGCACTTTCTTCGGGTTCCAGCTGCAGCTCGGCGATCCGTCGATGGGTGCCACCATCGCCACCATCATGTTCATGATCATTCTGACCGGCGTCTGCATCTACCTGTTCGGCATCCAGCGGCGCATCCGCCGCTACCAGTTCTGAGTGGAGGAGCGGATGTCCAAGGCAAGACAATCGACACTTCGCACCAGCCTCGTCCACGTGGCCCTGATCGCCTATACGCTGGTGGCGCTGTTCCCGGTGTTCCTCACCATCATCAACTCGTTCAAGAGCAAGCAAGCCATCTTCGGCCAGCCGCTTCGCCTGCCCGGTCCGTCAACGTTCAGCCTGATCGGCTATGAGACCGTGCTGAAGCAGGGCGACTTCGTCACCTATTTCGAAAACAGCACCATCGTCACCGTCGTCTCGATCTTCCTGGTACTGCTGTTCGGCGCCATGGCCGCCTTTGCATTGGCCGAATACCGCTTTCGCGGCAACATCCTGATGGGGCTCTATCTTGCCATCGGCATCATGATCCCGATCCGTCTCGGCACGGTGGCGTTGTTGCAGGGCATGGTGGCGACCAATCTCGTCAACACACTGACCGCCCTGGTGCTGGTCTACACGGCGCAAGGGTTGCCGCTCGCCATCTTCATCCTCTCGGAGTTCATGCGGACGGTGTCGGACGACCTCAAGAATGCCGGTCGCATAGATGGTCTCAGCGAATACGCGATCTTCTTCCGTCTGGTGTTGCCGCTGGTGCGGCCCGCCATGGCGACGGTCGCCGTCTTCACCATGATCCCGATCTGGAACGATCTGTGGTTCCCGCTGATCCTGGCGCCCGGCGAAAGCACCAAGACGGTGACGCTTGGCGCGCAGCTGTTCATCGGCCAGTTCGTCACCAACTGGAATGCCGTGCTGGCAGCGCTATCGCTCGCCATCTTCCCGGTGCTCATTCTCTACGTCATCTTCTCGCGGCAGCTGATCCGCGGCATTACTTCGGGAGCGGTCAAATGACATCGCCCGTTCGTGTACTCTCCGCCGGCCTCGGCAACATGGGGCGAAGCCACGCCCTCGCCTACCATCGAAACCCGGGCTATCAGATTGTCGGCCTCGTCAACCGCACGAAGGTGACGGTTCCGGACGAACTCCAGGGCTACGAGATTGCCCCTTCGTTCCCTGACGCACTCAAGGCGCTGAAACCCGACATGGCGTCGATCAGCACCTATTCGGAAAGCCATGCCGATTACGCGGTGATGGCGATGGAACAGGGCTGCCACGTGTTCGTGGAGAAGCCTCTGGCCACCACGGTGGCCGATGCCCGCCGCATCATCGATTGCGCCGTCGCCAACAAGCGCAAGCTGGTCATCGGCTACATCTTGCGGCATCACCCGTCCTGGCAGCGGTTCATCGCCGAGGCACGGGCGCTCGGCGGTCCCTACGTCTTCCGCATGAACCTCAACCAGCAGTCTTCCGGCAAGACCTGGGAGACTCACAAGGCCCTCATGAACACCACGGCACCGATCGTCGACTGTGGCGTTCATTACATCGACGTCATGTGCCAGGTGACTGACGCCACGCCAACGGAAGTCCGCGGCATGGGCCTTCGGCTATCCAGCGAAATCGCGCCGGACATGTACAACTATGGCCATCTGCAAGTTTTGTTCTCCGACGGGTCGGTCGGCTGGTACGAGGCGGGCTGGGGGCCGATGATGTCGGAGCAGGCCTTCTTCGTGAAGGATATCATCTCGCCGAAGGGCTCGGCCTCCATCGTCATGAAGGAAGGCAAGTCGGATGACGTCGATGCCCACACCCGCACCTCGACCATCCGCGTTCACAAGGCGGCTACGGGGCTCGACGGCGCCTTCCTTGCACCTGACGTCGACTACACGATGAAGGGCGAGCCGGGGCACCAGGAGCTTTGCGAGCTCGAACAAGCCTACATGCTCAAGGCGATCGTCGAGAACATCGACCTCACCCAACACATGAACGACGCGTTGAAATCGCTTGCCGTCTGCCTTGCCGCCGACGAGAGCGTTCGCGCCGGCAAGCCGGTCAAGTTACAAGGATAACGCCCCGTGGGATCGCTGGAACTCAGGAACATCAAGAAGTCCTTCGGCGCGCAGGAAGTGCTGAAGGGCATCGACCTTCAGGTGAAGGACGGCGAGTTCGTCATCTTCGTCGGCCCGTCGGGTTGCGGCAAGTCGACGCTGCTGCGCTCGATCGCCGGTCTCGAGGACGTCACCTCGGGAACCGTGCTGATCAACGGTGAGGACGTGACTGTCGCACCGCCCGCCAAGCGCGGCATCGCCATGGTCTTTCAGACCTATGCGCTCTACCCCCACCTCAGCGTGCGCGACAACATGGCGCTGGGCCTCAAGCAGGCCGGCACGCCAACGGACGAGATCAACACCCGCGTCGCCGCGGCGACGGAGATGCTGTCGCTGGAGCCTTATCTCAAGCGGCGGCCGGCCGAGCTTTCAGGTGGCCAACGCCAGCGCGTTGCCATCGGCCGCGCCCTGGTGCGCGAGCCGGAGCTGTTCCTGTTCGACGAGCCGCTCTCCAACCTCGATGCCGCGCTGCGTGTGCAGACCCGTGTCGAGATCGCCCGGCTTCACCGCCAGCTCGGCGCCACCATGATCTATGTGACGCACGACCAGGTGGAGGCGATGACACTGGCCGATCGCATCGTCGTTCTCAACAGCGGCGTCATCGAGCAGATCGGCTCGCCGATGGAGCTCTACAACCGCCCGGCCAACCTGTTCGTTGCCGGCTTCATCGGATCGCCCCAGATGAACTTCATCGAAGCGGCGCGCATTGGCGAGACCGGCGCGACCATAGGCATCCGACCGGAACACCTCGGCGTGTCGCCGACCGAGGGGCGGTTCCGCGGCAAGGTGATTCACGCCGAGCATCTCGGCGCCGATACCAACCTCTATCTGGAGACCGAGACGGCAGGTCTCGTTACGGTTCGTTTGTTTGGCGAGCACCGCTACGCGGCGGACGACATCGTCTATGCAACGCCTGACCCGACCAAGATTCACCGGTTCGATGCCGGCGGCAGGACAATCGTTGCCTGACTCCTCCGATTTCTTCGGATGCCACCTTCGGGTGGCATTTCTTTTTGGCCTGCCAGCAAATCCGATCAAGCGATATCAGTTGCCTCAGGGCATGAAGGAGACGCCTCTCAACCCACGAGGATGAAATGGGCGTTCTGGAAAAGGCGATCTGGTACCTTGAGCTGAACATCGGGCGTCCGTTGACGCTCGCAAGTCTGGCAGACCTCTGCTCTGTCAGCCCGTGGCATTTGTCGCGCCTCTTCCAGACGAATGTCGGCCTGGCACCGATGAGTTATTTGAGAGCCCGGCGGCTTGCGATTGCCGCAGAGGCTTTGGCGACAGGCGATCAAGAGATCCTGCCCGTCGCCATCGACGCCGGCTACAGCTCCCATGAGGCATTCACTCGGGCTTTCGCCAACTGCTTCGGCGTGCTGCCGAGCACCGTTCGGCAGACCCGAACCACAAGCCAACTGACCTTGATGGAGCCCTGGACCATGAACAAGGACATGATCGTCGACCTAGCCGCCCCCAAGTTCCGCGAGCGCGCGGCGTTTCGCGTCATCGGTCTTTCGACGCGCTGCACCTTCGAGACCAATGCCGTCATTCCTCGGTTGTGGGTCGACTTCAACTCGCACTGCAGTGAAGTTCCATCCCCTGTGGGCAACGCTGCCTTTGGGGTCTGCTGCGATATGGAAGCCGACGGACATTTTCGTTACGTCGCCGGGCTGGAGTCCGCATCGACACGCGTTCCAGAGGGGCTCGATTTCGTCGACATCCCGGCAAGCCGATATGCCGTCTTCCAGCACGTCGGTCATCTCTCCGGCTTCAACAAGACCGTCTATACCATTTGGAACAAGGCCTTGCCCGACGCCGGTCTGGAGCCCGCGAAAACGCCAGACTTTGAACTCTACGACGAGCGCTTTCACGCGAAGACAGGCGACGGCATCGTGGAAATCTGGATCCCCATCGCCTGACCGAGCCCAGGCGTCGCGCTCCGTTGCGGCGCCTACCTATGCCGCACGGAGGGCGTCCTCAACGTCACCAGCTCCTCGGCGGCGGTGGGATGGACAGCCATGGTGCGATCGAAGTCACGCTTGGTCACACTCATGGTCATGGACACGCCGACGAGCTGGATCATCTCGCCGGCTTCCGGGCCCATGATGTGTACGCCGAGCACACGATCGGTAACGGCGTCGACGACCACCTTCATGAAGGTGCGTTCGTCGCGCCCGGCCAAAATGTTGCGCATCGGGCGGAACTCGGTCTTGTAGACGTCCACCGCCTTGTAGGTGGCACAGGCCGCTTCTTCCGAAAGACCGACGGTCCCCACTTCCGGCGTGGTGAAAATCGCCGTCGGAAGGATTGAATGGTCGGCAAAGCTCTCCTTGCCACCGAATACCGTATCAGCGAAGGCGTGCCCCTCGCGGATGGCCACCGGTGTCAGCTGGGCGCGATTGGTCACGTCGCCCACCGCATAGATCGAGGGGACCGAGGTTTCCGACAGGGCGTTGACGACAACGGCACCATCCTGATCGAGCACCACGCCGAGGTTCTCAAGACCGAGCCCGGTCGTGTTGGGCTTGCGGCCAGTCGCCGCGAGGATGAGATCCGTGTCAAGGTTGGCGCCGTCCATCAGCTCCACGGCGCAGCCAACCGCAGTCTTGTCGATGCGGCGCACCTGCACGCCGGTCCTGAGATCCACGCCACGCGCTCGCATCGCATCGGCAAGCTTGTCACGCACTTCGCGATCGAACCCGCGCAAGACCTGCTCGCCGCGATAAAGCACGGTGGTTGCGACGCCAAGACCGTTGAGGATGGATGCAAACTCCAGAGCGATGTAACCGCCGCCAATCACCACGGCCTTTTCCGGCAGGGTCGGCAGATCGAACATGTCGGTCGACGTCACGGCGTGTTCCATGCCGGGAACATCAGGCAGCACCGGGCGATTGCCGGTGGCGATCAAAATGCGACCTGCGGTGATCGTCCGCCCCTCGGCCACGAGGCGAACCTCGTTGGGACCGGTGATGACGGCACGGTCGCGAATGACTTCCGCTCCGGACCGCTGGAGGTTGCCGACATAAATCCCTTCGAGACGGGTGATTTCCCGCTCCTTGGCCTCCCTCAACGCCGTCCAGTCGAAGGTTCTCTCGCCGACCGTCCAGCCGAAACCGGCCGCATCGTTGAACTCGCCGGCGAATCGGGAGGCGTAGACCAGGAGCTTCTTCGGCACGCAGCCGCGGATGACACAGGTGCCACCAAAGCGGGACTCCTCGGCGATGGCGACACGGGCGCCATAACCGGCTGAAATGCGAGCGGCGCGGACCCCGCCGGAGCCCGCGCCGATGACGAAGAGATCGTAGTCGAAGGATGCCATCATCAACCGCCGTATAGAGGAACCAACGTCCTCATATCACGACATCGGCTGAACGTGGCAACCAGCGGCGCCGTCACTTAGAAGTTATAGCCGCGCTTGTTGAGCTCGTCCCGCGAGCGGGTAACGATCTCGGTCGAGATGGCATCGCGCCAAATGCCAGCGGAACGCATCGAATCCTGAATGATGACCGGCGCCATCTGGCCGTACTTCACGCCAACTGGCGACTTGAAGAAGGCGGTGATCTCTTTCAGCTCGTCCTCGCTGAAGCGCCCAGCCCAGACGCGCTCGAGCTCGCGGTCGAGCTCCGGGCGGCGCTTGGCAAGATCAAGGGCGACGGAACTGACGACTTCCTCGATATCCTTGGCTGCACCCGGGTTGGAGCGCTGGAACAGCGCCTTTGTCTGGTCGGCAAGATTGATGAGGATTTCGTTGAACTGCTCGGAAGCATGGGCCGCAGCGATGGTCTCGCGAGCCGCAGCAATATGGGACTCGGTGAAGTCCTCTGAAAGTGCCGGAGACGCCAGCGCGGCGATCACCATGGCCGCCGCCAGCGGGCGGCGGAGAAGGTTCAGGGTCCGGTGCATAAACAAATCTCCGATATCGACTTCGTCGTTGGCTTCAATGGTCCCAAGGGCACACTTTCGCAACAACCCAATACAGCGCCAACGCACCTAGCAAAAGGAATCGTTGGCGGTGTCTGTCACTCGAAAGCGCCGTTGCCCCAGCCTGTGAAACCGAATTCTGGCAAAATGATGCGCCCGCCGCGATCAAGCCTCATTTCCCCAAAATCGGCCCCCGCTGGTTTGCCGCAATCTGCGGCCAGCCGCAAGCCCGTTACGCTAAACAAGACCTTGGTCGGTCAACGCCCGTCGGCGAAACCGTGGGCGGCGGTGGCATTCGACCACCGGCATGCTAAACCCTTTTCCGCATTGCGCTTGCAACGGGGGGACCGATGCGTCCGGTTGTGGTTTTCGATCTTGATGGCACGCTTCTCGACACCGCACCGGATCTTCTGCGCGCGCTCAACAGGGTCCTGGCTGACGAAGGCCTTTCCGTGCTCCAGCGAGCCGATGTCGCGGGACTGTTCGGCCATGGGGCGCGAGCGCTGATCGGCGAGGGATTTCGCAGGGGTGAGCGCCTGCTGGATGGTGCTCGCATGCCCGAGCTCGTCGAACGATTCATCTCCTTCTACGCATCCGGGATTGCCGTCGATACGCAGCCCTATCCCGGCCTCGTCGACGCCCTTGCCGAGCTATCCCGCCGCGGCTTCGGACTTGCGGTCTGCACCAACAAGCGTGAGGATCTGGCCCACGCCGTTCTCGACGGCACGGGCCTTTCATCCCTGTTTGCATCGGTGATCGGCGGCGACAGCCTGCCCGAACAAAAGCCGCATCCCAGACCGCTCCTGGAAGCCATAGCCCGTGCCGATGGGAGCCCCGACGCGGCTGTGATGGTTGGCGACAGTACAACCGACATAGCCACGGCGCGTGCGGCCGGCGTGCCGGTGATTGCGGTTGATTTCGGTTACGGTGACCGTCCAGCGTCGGAGTTCGGAGCCGACAAGGTGATCAGCCATTACGAGGAGCTGATTCAGGCTGTCGGAGCGCTTCTGCCTGGTACACCGCTCAATCATCCTTGAGGCCGGTTGCATACTGGAGGTGGCGCAGCAGCCATAGGATGGCAACGCCGGCAAGGCTCGCGACCAAAGCGACGGACCAGAGGCCCAGACCGCACGCAAGACCGATGGCGCCGGAAAGCCACATGCTGGCTCCGGTGGTCAGGCCCTTTACATCGCCCTTGGTAAAGACGATCACGCCAGCCGCCAAAAAGGTAATACCCGCCGTGACCGCCTCAACCAGTCGGATCGGGTCGAAGCGCACGGCCGCGTTTCCGATGGCCAGCCGATCCATCATGTAAAGCGTGATCATGCAAAAGGTGGCGACCGCCAAGCCGACAGCATGTTGGTTCTCAAGCCTGCGGGATTCTTGTGAACACCGCGTTCGAGCCCAATCAGACCGCACAACAGCGCAGCCCCTATGGTCCTCAGCAAAAGGATTTCCAACGGCAATGGAAACTCGAAGCTGAATTCCTTGAGCAAGCTCTGAGGCATGGCCCTTCTCCTGATTTTCCGACGAACAAGCTTCGCGGCGGAGAAAAGGTTCCGGAGCCATGCGGACATAATGCGCAATATCACGTATTAACTGATAGACCGAGCCAGCTAAAGCTGTGGTTGTGGCCGCCATTGCGAACAAGCATAAAAGCACTCAAGATCGTTGTTTCCAATCAATTTGAAATAGATAGCCTCGCTTCGAAGCTTATTTCATAGCGACGGATGGCGTGTTTCGGCACACATAAAGGTTGTGCGATGCCCCTCCTATAAAAAGATACTCTCGGAACCCCGTTAGAATTACGAAGGCACCCGGCAAGGCAGACTTGCTGGAGCCAAGCCCCCGCTGTGGCGTCAATAGACTAAGGTCTCAATATTGGCGTCCATTGTTCGACGAATATTTTTTCGTTGTTAACTGGTGTCGTCTAGACCAAGTGAAGCTGCCATGCGTGACAGCGTGGTCAAAAAGCTGGGGGATCCAGTGAACATTCAATCGATTAAAGTCAAGATCGTCGCGCTTTCTGTCGTTTGTCTCGTGACGACCGTCGCAGCCGTCGTTGGCTATGGCGTCTTCGCGAGCAAGCAGGTCAACGAGCAGACCAGCAAGAGCGTCGCGCAGTTGCTTGACGCCAAGTCGCGCGAAGCTCTCCAGGCCATCGCCACGACGCAAGCCGGAGACATCCGCGCCGAAGTCGACACGGCGTTTGCCGCAGCCCGCAACATGGCCCGCGCCTTCGAAGTCATGGTTGGTGATAGCCAGTCGTCGACGCCGGTCGAACTCCGCCGCGCTCAGTTGAATGCCACGTTGCTGAATGTCCTCAAGGACAATCCACGTTTCAATGGCACCTACAGCGCCTGGGTCGTCGACGGCATCGATGGCAACGACGCCGCCTTCAAAGGCAAGGCAAACGTCGGCTCAGACCAGACAGGACGCGCCCTGCCCTACTGGACGCGCGACGCCGCTGGCAAGATCGCGCTTCAGCCTCTGGTCGAGTATGACAGCCGGGACAGCCATCCCAATGGCCTCATGAAGGGCGGATGGTTCATCGGCCCACAGGAGACCGGCAAGGAAAGCATCCTGGCGCCGCTCCCCTATATCGTCCAGGGCAAGGCAGTGTATCTGTCAACGATGTCGGTTCCTATCACCGTGAACGGCAAGTTCTACGGGGTCGCCGGTGCCGACTTCGATCTCTCGGCCATCCAGAAGCTCGCGGAGACTGTCGACGGGCAGATCTACAATGGAGAAGGCGCTGTCACGATTGTCACCGACAAGGGACTGATCGTCGCCTCCAGCCTCGATCCGACCGCCATCGGTGGCCCTCTTTCGAAGATCGACACGGCCTGGGAAGCCGACATGGCCAACATAACGGCGGGCAAGCAGGCGATCACCTTCGATCAGGGGACCGATCGGCTGCGCGTCTTCGCTCCCGTACCACTTGGCCGCACCGGCATGAACTGGTCGGTCATCATCGGAATCCCACGCGCCGTGGTCATGGCAGACGTCACCAAGCTCGCGACGGACACTGCTACGGCCCAGAATGAGAGCACCAGCAATCAGATCATCGTGTCGATGGTAGTCGCCTTGGCCGGCATCATCGTCATGTGGCTGGTCTCGCTGTCCGTCAGTCGCCCGATCCAGCGCCTGACCGCCGCCATGGAAGGTCTCGCGGCTCGCAAGACCGGCATCGTCGTGCCCGGCACCGACCGCAAGGATGAAATTGGTGCCATGGCCCGCACCGTCGGCATCATCCAGGATAACGCGGTCGTGGATGCCAAGTCGGCCACCGACCAAGCCGCGGCCAACGACGCACGCATCGCAGCGGAGCGGAAGACGGCCATGACACGCATGGCCGATGAGTTCGAGCAGTCGGTCGGCGCCATCGTCGGGTCGGTCTCCTCGGCGTCGGGCCAGCTTCAGTCGGCAGCCCAGACACTGACCAGCACGGCCGAGGACACTTCTGTGCGCTCGTCCGAGGTTGCCCAGGCATCTGAAAAAGCGTCTGCCAACGTCAACACCGTTGCATCCGCTTCGGAGGAGATGGCGGTTTCCGTCCAGGAAATCAGCCGGCAGGTGGCAGAAAGTGCCAAGATGGCCGCGAGCGCAGTCCAGGAAGCCATCGGTACCGCCAAGACGGTGAAGGAGCTGTCCGACGCTGCCCAGCGCATTGGCGAGATCGTCGATCTGATCGGCAATGTCGCAGCCCAGACCAACCTGCTCGCGCTCAATGCAACCATCGAGGCGGCACGCGCAGGCGAAGCTGGCAAGGGCTTTGCGGTGGTCGCGTCCGAAGTGAAGAACCTCGCCGACCAGACGGCGAAGGCAACCGCGCAGATCAGCGCTCAGATCTCCGGAATCCAATCGTCCACGGGAACGGCGGTTACGGCGATCGACAGCATCTCGAAGACCATCGAGAAGATGGACGAGATCGCCGCGCTGATCGCGTCCGCCGTCGAACAGCAGGCGGCAACGACGCAGGACATCGCCCAGAACGTCCAGAGCGCTTCGGCGGGTACTGCCGGTGTGTCCAAGAACATCACCCTTGTGACACAGGCCGCGTCCGCAACCAGCGCTGCCGCCGAGCAGGTCCTGAGCTCATCGGCAGAGCTGTCGCAGCAATCCGACATGCTGAAAGAGCAGGTCAGAAGCTTCCTGGCGACCGTTCGAGCCGCCTGAGGTCGACCAACCACCATTGGACCTGCGAGAAACTGGAAGGTTTCTCGCAGGTCTTTGTTTTTCCGCTGGATCGAGGGCTTCCCGTTTGGCAAGAAGGCCTTCTGGGCGCTGGTTACCACAGCGGCGACGGGCAATGATCAAGCCGCCGTTTTGTGCGCCAACCCGGCAATCAGGGCTGACCACGTGATGAGCGCCCTTGTGACTGAAGCCTCGAGAGACACATGAAGGAACGCCGTCCATGACCTCCTCTCTCAGCCAGGACGAAGTCCGCCGATATTCGCGCCATCTGCTGCTGCGGGACGTCGGCGGTCCCGGTCAGCAGAAGCTCAAGGCGGCCAGGGTTCTATGTGTCGGGGCCGGCGGGCTCGGCTCTCCCATCATCGAGTATCTGGCCGCGGCGGGCGTCGGCACGCTCGGTCTCGTCGATGACGACGTCGTGTCGCTGTCTAACTTGCAGCGTCAGGTGGTCCACTCAACGGCCAACATCGACAAGCTCAAGGTGGAGAGTGCGGCCGAACGCATCGCGGCCTTGAACCCCAACGTCGCCGTCGAGCTGTTCCCTGTTCGCCTCGATGGCGAAAACATTGCCGACATCTTCAATGGTTTTGACATCGTCGTCGACGGCACCGATAATTTTCCGACACGCTTTCTGGTGGCGGACACCGCCTATGCGCTCCGCAAGCCGTTGGTTACCGCAGCCGTCCAGGAGTTCTACGGGTCGCTCACGACCCTTCAGCCCTATTTGCCAGATGAGAACGGAGCGCCCTCGCCAAGCTGGCGCTGCCTGATGCCGCACGAGCCCGAGGGCGAGGTACCGACCTGCTCGCAGGTCGGCATTCTCGGCGCAGTCGTGGGCGTGCTCGGCACCCTCGCGGCCTGCGAAGTTCTGAAGCTGATCACCGGCGTCGGCAAGCCGCTCATCGGGCGCCTGTTGATGGTCGATATCCGCGACATGAAGGTCGACACCATCGGTTATCGGCGTCGACCGGACACGGTGGTTCCGGTGTTGCCGAGCCGGCAGGCTGCCGCCGCGACCTGACTTCGCGGAAGTCGAAACTATAAAAGCCTGATTACATCAATGGCTTCGCCCGCCGCTATGGCAGGCGCATGTTCCGGTCGGATAGCGAGCGCGTTCGCCGTTGCCAAAACTCTCAGAAGCGACGAATCCTGCCGCGCGAGGGGAGTCACACGCAACAGTCCGTCCTTGATGGCCACCTGTCCGCGCAAGTAATCCCGCCGCATGTCATTGGGCGGTAGAGAGGTTTCCAGAACCGCCGTCGAGACCTCAGGCAGGATGTCGCTCCTCCCCTGCATGGCTCTGATCAGCGGAGCCAGGAACAACACGCCGCAAACCAGTGTCGACACCGGATTGCCGGGAAGCCCCAACACCTCGGCTTCGTCGATGCGGCCGTGCATCAGTGGCTTGCCGGGACGCATGGCGACCTTCCAGAAGCCGATCGTCGCCCCCTCGGCCTCAAGCGCGGCGCGCGTGTAGTCATGATCGCCCACCGAAGCGCCACCGATCACCACCACGATATCCGCCCCATCCTCCAGGCCGCGGCGAATCCGTCGGCGCAGAACGCCCAGATCGTCGGGTGCGATGCCCAAATCGATCGGATCGCCACCTGCTTCCCGGATCAGGTGGCAGAGAGCCACGGATGAAGAGGCGATGATCTGATGTGGCTGCGGGTCGCCTCCGGGTGGCAACAGTTCGTCTCCGGAGGCAATCAGCGCGACACGCGGCCGGCGTCGAACCAGCAGGCTTTCGTGGTTCATGGCGGCCGCGAGGCCGAGTGCGGTGAAGCCGAGACGCGCGCCCTCGACCAAGCCGATGTCGCCCTGGCTGAAGTCAAGTCCGCGCGGGCGGACATTAAGCCCCGGTGTGGGTGCCGCCGTGAAGCGGACCTGGTCAAGCTCCCGCTCGGCCTCCTCCTGGATGACGACGCAATCCGCCCCCGAGGGAAGCGGTGCTCCGGTGAAGATGCGAACCGCTTCGCCATCGTGCACGGTTTCGCCAAAACCATGCCCGGCGGCCGACTCGCCGACGACACGAAGCCAAACACCTTGGGGAGCTCCTGACGCGCGAACCGCATAGCCATCCATGGACGACAGGGGAACCGGAGGCTGCGTCCGACGCGCCTCCAGGTTGGCGGCAAGCACCCGCCCTCCCGCTTCGCTCAGGGATACCCGCTCGCTGCGGGTTGGCCGGACGGCGGACAGGAGTTCGGCCTGGGCCGCCTCCACGGAAATCAACTGCGTCATGACAGATCCCGTCGATGGGCGTGATGAAATGGTTCAGGCGTTGGCCAGCCAATGTCCGGACTTGCCGCCGCTCTTTTCAAGAAGATGGATGGCCTCGATGCGGACGCCTTTTTCGACCGCCTTGACCATGTCGTAAATGGTGAGGCAGGCAATGGAAACCGCCGTCAGCGCCTCCATCTCGACGCCCGTCTTGCCCGTACAGCGGACGGTGGCCGACACGACAACCCCCGGCAGTGCCGGATCCGGCTCAAGCTCCAGCACGATGCCGGACAAGGCCAGCGGGTGGCAGAGCGGAATGAGGTCGGCCGTTTTCTTGGCAGCCATGATGCCGGCCAGCCGCGCCGTGGCGATCACGTCGCCTTTCGGAACTCGACCATCGACGATGAGCGCCAAGGTCTCCGCCTTCATGATCACCTGGCCGGTGGCGATCGCAACCCGCTGCGTGACGTCTTTTTCGCCGACGTCGACCATGTGGGCAGCGCCTTTGTCGTCCAGGTGACTGAGACCATCCTTCATCACGTGCTTTGCTCCCAACAAATGAGGCTTGGATCGCCGGCTCTCCTGTTGCCCGCTTCCGGTCCGAAATGGCAACGAGGTATCGAGATGCTCGCGACGAAACCAAAGATATCTTCCCACCAATCGCGCTGCATGCCCGACAGACAGTTCCTGGCCAATCTCAAGGCCGTCGCTGTCGACTATGACGGGACCATCGCGGAACATGGCCGGATCAGCTCGGCCACCGAGGAGGCCCTGCGGTCATTGCGCGCAGCCGGTCTCAAGTTGATCCTGGTTTCCGGACGGCGGCTCGATAACATCCAAAGGGTCTGTGGCATCCTCGACTTGTTTGATGTGGTCATATTGGAGAACGGAGCCGTATCCGTCCGTCCGGCAACTGGCGAGGAGCGATTGATCGCGCCACCCGTCAACCAATGCTTCCTTGCCGACCTTGCGCGAGAGTTGCCCGGCGAGCAGGTGTTCATCGGGCAATCGATCGTGGCAACCGCTGTGGAGAATGCGGGGTGCGTGGAGGTGATCATCGCACTTGGCGGCTACGACCTTCAGATCGTCGGCTGTGGCCAACGAATACTGGTGTTGCCGTCGGGCGTCGACAAGGGCAGCGGCCTTTCCCACGCCCTCGCCGACCTTGGCCTTCGCCGAAACCAGGTCGTGGCCGTCGGAGACGAGGAAAACGACCTCGATCTCTTCAGGGGATGCGGCCTGACCGCAGCGGTTGGCAGCGCTACGCCCAAGCTGAAGGCAGCTGCCAACCTCGTCCTTCCAGGAGAGAGCGGCCAAAGCGTGCAATGCCTCGTCGACATGCTGTTGGCGGGCATCGCCTGAGAAGACGGCCGGCAGATCTCGATCGCCAAGCATCAGCCGCCCAGAACCGACATCGGCCTTTCAAGGGCCGGTCCGCTATGGCGCCGAATCTCGAAATCATGGCCCTTCGGTTTGCGCGAAATGGCGTGATCGATGGCAGCGTTCAGCTTGTCGTCACCCTCGGAACCCCGGAGTGCTGCGCGAAGATCGGCGCCGCCGTGCTCGCCAAGGCAGGTGTAGAGCCTGCCGGTGGCACTGACGCGAATCCGATTGCAGGTCTCGCAAAAACTGTGGCTCATCGGCGTGATGAAGCCAATGCGGCCTCCGGTCTCGCCAACACGCACGTAACGCGCCGGACCGCCCGTGCGATCATCGATATCCTCCAGGGTCCAGTGCTCCGCAATGCGGCTGCGCAACTCGTCGAGCGGCAGGTATTGATCCGCCCTGTCGACGTCGAGATGACCAAGAGGCATGGTCTCGATCAAGGTAATATCCATGCCGCGCCCATGCGCGAAGGCGATCAGACGGTCGATTTCGTGCTCCGTCACCCCACGCACGGCAACGGCATTGAGCTTGATCTTGAGACCGGCCGACTGGGCTGCATCGATACCATCGAGCGTCGTTGCGAGATCGCCATGGCGGGTGATGGTGGCGTAACGAGCAGGATCGAGTGTGTCGAGCGACACGTTGATGCGCCTTACGCCCGCAGCGAAAAGCGCTCGGGCAAAGCGGGCGAGCTGCGTACCGTTCGTCGTCAATGTCAGTTCGCGGAGGGCTCCGCTGGCAAGATGCCGTGACAATCCCTGGAACAGGTGCAGAATATCCTTGCGCAACAAGGGTTCGCCGCCGGTGATGCGGATCTTGTCGACACCGCGTTCAATCAGCGCGGACGACAGCCGATCGAGCTCCTCGAAGCTCAGCAACTCCCGTCGCGGCAGGAAAACCACGTCGTCGGTCATGCAGTAGACGCAACGAAGATCGCAGCGATCGGTGACCGACAGGCGAAGGTAGCGAATGGTTCGGCCATAGCCGTCGGTCAGAAAAGCACTCATGATCTTTGCTGGAACGCCTTGACTTGTCTTCAGGCCGGTGCGGCACCGGCTGGAACTGCCTGGTACGCTGCGCCGCTTGGCACGGCGCAGCGGTAACTACTCATCGAAGAACGCGCAGTTCCTCCTTGAGGCTTTCGATGTTGGGAATGACGAAGGTACGCGGCGTCGGCCGCTGGACATCGCCCGTCCGGATCAGCTCGGCCAGCACCGTCGACACCGATTGGCGCGCCGCGCCGATGGCCATGGCGAGATCGTCGCCATGCGGGGCCGCATCGATGACGACACCCGCCGAGGTCTGGCGACCGTCGTGCTCGGCCATGTCGCACAGATAGCGGATCAAGCGGTAACGCACGCTGCGAAACGCCATTTCGCCAACCATCGTGAGCGATCGGTTCAGCATCTTCTCCACCGCCGGCAAGATGCACATGCCGAACTCGGGATGGTCGCGGGTAAGCCGACGGAAGGTCGCCCGCGGGATCACGGTTGCCTCGCCTTCCTTGCGCACCTCGACCACCATCTCCGGCTGAAGCGGAACGGCATCGCCCGGCCCCAGCGTGAACAAGGTGAGCTCCTTGCCCTCATGCGAGGCAAAGCACCGATAGCGACCGGACGCCACCATCAGGATGGCCTCGCCCGTCTCGTCCATCAGATTGACGCCGTAGACGAGTTGGCCGACCTTCATCTTGCGGAGTTTCGGACCGCCTTCGGTTTGCAGCGTCTCCAGAACCACGTGGGGAAGCGCGTCCTTGGCGTCCGGCTCGGCAAGCGCCGGTCGAACCGGATCTCGATCAATAGCCTTGCTGCCCGGTTCCGCACTGCCGTGGGCTTTGCGTGGCATCTGCATGCGGGCAAAGAAGGTCGATCCTTGCGTCGATTGCACGACACATTCATCGGCCGAAGCCTGGCGTGTGACGCTGGCATGCTGCACGGAGAACATCTGGCGGAAATGCATGACGCCGATCGCCGACCAGCTGAGGCCGATCAGCTCCATGGCGGTGCGGTTGGCACCGACAAGGCGATCGCTGTCGAAGGCCAGCAGCCCCTCGTTCGAACTGCCGAGCAGGCGCGGATTCGAATGAAGATGCATCTGCTCGCAACGCCCGTGCCGTCGCTCGAACAAACGCCGCTCGATCTCGTTCGCCGCGCGCTTCAGGAGCGGAAGCGAGTAATCATGGGCCACCGTCACCGACGTCGACAGATCGATGATACCGGCGAGAGCGCCGGATGGATCGACGATCGGCACGGCCGAGCAACTGATATCGGTATTGCCGTTGCAGAAGTGCTCGGCGCCGATGACCGACAGCGCAAGGCGCTCGGACAGTGCCGTGCCGATGGCATTGGTGCCCATCGCCTGCTCGGACCAGTCACCGCCCGCACAGAGTCCGAGCCGCTCCGCTTCATCGCTGAAGTTGCCGTCGCCCAGACGAACCAGTACCACGCCGTTGGGATCGGTCAGCACCACCACTCCGCCAAGCGGTTGCGTCTCTCGGCAAAGCGTGACGATTTCGCCCCAGCCTGAGACCAGCAGTTCCTCGTTGCGCTCTCTCAGTTCCTTGAGGGCCGTTTCGGTAAGCCGCGTCTCAACTCGACGCGGCGTTCCATTGACCAGCCCATGCATGCCGCTACGCTCCCAGGAGCGCAGGATCAGCAACGGCACCCCTTCGGGCACAACGCCGTCAGACATGAATTTCGAACGTACCGCCAGCAGTCCCCCCTGGTCGGGAATGGGACCGATGCGGGTGTTGCGCTCATGTCGTCCGGATGAACTTCTGCAAGTTCCACAGGCGGCTGGCCCACCTGACGGTATGGCGCATGTTTCGGCTTCGAGCCGTTGAGGCAGGATCATTTCAGCACCTCCAGGTGCGTCCACCGCTGAAGTTTCCAAGACATCGATCGCGTTTTTTCGCGAAGAGACCACCTCAGACAAGCTACCCGGCAGCAGCACCGGACTTCAGGTAAAAGTGGGCTTTCCTGTCATGGATTCGATCATATGCCCTGCCAAACTAAATCGTTATGATCCTTCAGTCGATATAACATCATTCTATATAACGATTCTTTTTCTTGTTTTATTTCAACCATTTACTCCTCCCCAGGAGTCATACGCACTCTGCGCTTTCGGCAGAGAGAAAAAGCTGACTTAGCTGCTAACTCGACAGCAATGTTAATTTTTTCCGATTGCAGCACTGGCCCTACAATCGGGTGGTGCAGAAGCGCGGACCGAACATCCTCAAGTACCTGAGGAGCCGCCACGACGTCGACGGCAAGTCGCGCTTCCTTCCCGGTTTTCAGTTCGACCGCGAAATCGACAACGCCGTCTACCGAGAAGATGATGTCGTCGATCAGCTCTGTTTGCAGGCTCCCTCCTCTTTCGAGAAGGGTCGGTTCAGCAATTCGCCCACCGAGGCGCAATCGGCGAAGAACCGACCCGCAATGACATCGGGTTTCAACGATGCCTCCGATGTCACCAGTACGATAGCGGATCAGCGGCAAACCACGGCGACACAAAGTCGTGAGGACGATCTCACCTTCGTAGCCACTTGGCAGGACCCTGCCCGAACCGGCGTCGATGACTTCGAGATAGAGATCCGTTTCGCGGATATGCAAACCATCATGCGCCTCGCAAGCCAGCGCGCCGCCATATCCGGTCTCGGTCATGCCCCAGTGTTCGAAAACTTCGGCTCCCCAGATGACGGCGAGCGCAGCCTTCAGGCTCGGCGAGACGCTATCGGCGCTGACCAGTGCAGTTTCTATCCGGAGCGGGGATCCGCCATCGGTTTCCATGCGTCGCGCCGCGGCACCAAGGGTCACGGGCATTCCGGCAATCGCCGCCGGCTGCAGTTCACGCAACGCACCAACCAGTGTATCGAGCGCCCCGTCGACCGGTAGCGCGACGGGGAAGGCCCCGAGCCGGTTCAAGCCTCTCATCAAGAGATCGCCGACACTGTCCGGCCGTTGCGCAGGAAATGCCACCGCCACGCAGCTGCCGGGACGGACGATGGTCGCCATGCCATTCTCGAAATAGTCGACCGTTGCCTCGATATCAGCCTCGGTAAAGAACAGGCGCTTCTGCTGACCCGACGTGCCAGACGTCGGTATGTTCACGAGACGCGCCGCGTCGCGCAGTGGCAATGCGATCAGTGACGGATCGCTGCGCACAAGATCGTGCGCGGTCGTGAAAGGCAGACGCGCAATGTCTCCAAGGTCCGAAAGCTCAAGAAGATCAGGCCAGTCCGACCTCATCCGGTAGAAAGGGCTTTGGGACCTTGCGTAGGCAATCGTCTCGTTCAGACGGCGAAGCTGATAGGCCTCGATGTCATATCTGGTCGGCAGGTGCTTGAGGCCGATCGTTCGCCCCACCCACGCGTCTAGCGTTCCGAACCCGATCATGTTGCAGGCCCACGATAAAGCGACCGCCCTTCCAGGTCGGTCAGGTTGTAGGCACAAAACGGGATGACGCGACCATCCGATTGGGCGATGTGGATGTGGCACTGACGCAGGCGATCGAGGTCGAGCGTCCAGGCATCCTGGAAGGCCATGCCGGATAGCGACAGGCGGCGGCCTTGCTGTTCCAGGAAAGCGTCGAAGGCTTCGAGACCGACAGCCGGCGCTTCCTTCTCCTGCGTGCTGGCCCACTGCCCCGCAACGTAGCGCTGGGCACGCACCACGTCCGGCGAACGGGCCTGAGGTACGCCGCAACAATCGCCTTTGTCCTTCACCTCCCCGATGCCGGAGCTGCAACAGCCTCCGGAAGACTCCGGGTCGGAATGAAGGCGGCCAGCCTTATCGACCGAAAAGCGTCCGCTGAACGAACAGAAGGGGTTTTCCGCCGACCCCGGCCGAAAATCCTCGATCCTGATGGCGCCGCCGGCATAGTCGATCAATGCCTGCATCACCTCCGGAAGAGTGATGCGATCCTGGTCGTTGGGAGCAGCGGGGTTGCGCCCGAAGTAGGAGACCGGCTGGAAATGCACGGCCCGCACGGTCGGCATCTCGGCCTTGGCGAAATCGACGATGGCTCCAATCTCGCTCGTGTTGACGCCGGGAACCAGTGTCGGCACCAGAACGACACCAACACCCGCGGCACGCGCACTGACGATGGCCTCACGCTTTGCGGCAACAAGATCTCGCCCGCGCAGCTTGCGGTAGACCGCATCGCTGACCCCATCGAACTGAAGGAACACGCAATCGAGCCCCGCTTTGACGAGCGCGGCGAGATAGGCGGGCTCGCTCCCTATCCGAAGGCCGTTGGTGTTGAGCTGAACGTAGTCGAAGCCCTTTGCCCTGACCAAGGCAACGATCTCCGGCAGATCATCGCGAACCGTCGGTTCGCCGCCAGAAAGCTGGATATGCACCTGGCCACTGCCCGACCTCAGCTTGTCGAGGGCGGCATCGATTTCAACCATGGGCATGTCGCGACCGTGCCGGCCGGCCGAGGCGAAACAAACGGGACAGACGAGATCGCAGCGCGAGGTTACCTCAACCAGCACGCAGCAGCTCTGCTGGCGATGATCCGCGCAGAGTCCGCAATCGTGGGGGCAGCCCTTGGTGATGTCGGTTGCGACGCTGACCGGTGCCGAGAGCGCGCGATGACCGCGAGCCCATATCTCGTAGCTGCGAAGACCCCGCCATATCGGCGTCACGAAGCGACCGTGCTCCGGGCAGGTCTTGTCGAGATAGACCGCGTCGCCCACGGCAAAGCGCTCGGCTGGAATGGTCTTGAGGCAGTCGGGACAGACACTGCGTGTGCGGCCGAAGGATAGGCGAACGGGACCGGTCATGGCCTGCCCCCGATCGGAACGGTGGAGGTGGTGTCCGCCAGATGACCGAGCGGCCCGATGATAGCCTCGACGGCCGCCAGCACCGCGGCTACGGCGGCCCGACGCCGTCGCGCACCGGCCAAGGCGGCGGGGTCCGCAGCAAATGCGGCGAGAGCCGGTGCGAAGCGATCCTCCAGGCTGACGCGCCGCTCGCCCTTGACGAGCTTGTCGGCAAGAAAGACCAGATGCCGCTCGTCAAGCGACTGCCCCGGCTCGAACGCCATCTCCATGTGAGCCGCGACGATTTCGGCAGTTTTGCCAAAACCGAACGCGGCAACACGCCGCGCGCCCGCCAACGCATGATCGGGTTCGCCCTTGGCGATGTCATGGAGAAGCGCGCCAGCGCGGACGGCATCGATGTCGATGGTCAGGCCCCCGGCGACCAACCGGACCGCGATCTCGACGGCCAGCTCAGCCACAACCACACTGTGGCGACGGCTCTGCTCCGGCGTGCCGACGGCGTCCAGCATGGCCTCGCACTCCGCCTCGTCGGGCTGTCCGCGATGCCCCAGGGCCTCGACCAGGCGTCGATAGTCGTCGACGTAGTCCATGTCGCGCAATATGCCGCTGTCGATGACGGAGACGAGCTGGGCGTCCGTTTGATGTCGGTCGAGAATATCGCGAAGCGTCACTTCCGGCGACGCGGCGAGAATTTCGGCAAACAGCGGCCGACCGATGACGGGCGGATGGCCGGATTTGCCGCGAAATGTCGGACGCAGGACGAGAGCCTGTTCTTGCTCAGCCCTCTCGGCGACCTTGGCAAAAGTAACCGATCTGACAAGTGGCACGTCGACCGGCAGGATCATGGCACGCTCGACCGTCTCCGGCAGCGCGGCGACGCCTGCCTTGATGCTGGACATCATGCCATCGGCAAAGCCGGCATTGACCACGGGCACCGCGCCGTGGGCTTCGACGACAGGAACCACCCGCGCCGCCTCGTTGCCAACGACCACATAAATGTTGGCGATCCTGGCTTCGGCGACGGTCGAGATCACATGCCCCAATGCCGTGTCATTGCCAAACGGCAACAGCGGCTTGAGCGCGCCCATGCGCGACGACCAACCGGCCGCCAGCACGATGACGGCAGTTCGCGACCGAGCCTCGACCGGATCGCTCACGACTGCTCCTCCGGCGGGACCGCCGTGATATCGACACCGTGGTTGGCGAGCGTTTCCTTGACCTTCTCCCAGGCCGCAATGATCAGCGCCGGACAACGCTCGCGCTTCAAGGACTCGTCGAACTTCATGATGTCCGAACAGTTGATGGAGCCGTACTGGCCGTTCGCAGCGGCGTTGAACCAGCCGGCAAAGTCGTCGAGCATGGCTCCGAGCTCCGGGTGTTCGCGTTCGTCGTCGCCACCGCGCCCAGCATAAAAGCCAATGACGCAGCAGCCGGCGGACAGGGCGCCACAGTTGAAGCCCTGCCCCATGCCCATGGAGAGACCGGACATGGCACGGACCAACGCAGGATCATCACGCCCCTGAGCCTCGAGAGCGAGCCGCATCAGGATGTGGCTGCACTTGAAATCGTCGAGCAGCAACTCGGCGACGCGGAAGGATTCCTCGGTCACGGATTTGAGCTCCCTGTCTGCGACGGCGATACGGCGGATCGCGCAGCAACGATCAGCCGATAGCCCGGTTTGTCATCCGGTCTGGCAGTGCAGGCACAGTCTCCCCACAGCGCATCGAGCGAACCGTACTGGAAGATGAAGCGCGCAACAAAGCCAGCCAGAACACTCGACCTGTCCTCGTCGTGGAGCACGGTGAATCCAGCTGCCACAACGTCGTCGCCGAGCCCATCTCGGCCATCATGGCTTGGCCAGTCGACATCGGCCAGCAGCAACCGCCCGCCCGGTTTCAGCACACGCGCCCATTCGGAGAGCGCCGCTTGACGATCGGGCATCAGCGACAGGCTGCATTCGGAAAGAA
Source organism: Pleomorphomonas sp. (assembly GCA_029976075.1). Lineage (GTDB taxonomy): Bacteria > Pseudomonadota > Alphaproteobacteria > Rhizobiales > Pleomorphomonadaceae > Pleomorphomonas. The sequence goes on along the minus strand of JARKNW010000144.1, from coordinate 4,930 downwards.
CGGCATCGACACAGGCGTTGGCCAGCGGCAAGCGGGCGCCATCGCCATGGAACAGCGCGGAAACGACACGCGAGGCGGCGATCGCCAGGGTTCTTTCATCTCGGTCGACTCCCATGCCGACAAAGCCGTGTCGTTCTAGCCAAGCCAGACTCTCGCCGGTACCGCAGCCGACGTCCAGAACCATTGACCCGAGACGCAATCCCGACCGCTCGAACAGCTCCTTGACGATCACACCGTCGCCAGGGCGAAGCCATTCGCCGGCGCTTCCCTCTATGCAACCACAACCGAACAACCCCGGCAGTTCGGAGGATGTCGCCATCACTTGTCCTCCAGTGCCTGTTCGACCTTCAGCATGCGCCCCGAAGCGAGCTCTTCGGAGACGTAAACGAAGCCGCAGGACGGACAGCAGGGCAACTCCACCGGGAAGGTCTGGCCGAGATAGCTCGCCTCGACTTTCCGCATCTCCAGAGGCTTGTCGCAACGAGCGCAAATCAGATCCGAGGGCGGATTGGCTGAGACACCGGTCATGGCTTCACCTCGACCTGCATGCGGTGACCGTAGGCGCGATGAACGACAAAGCCGGCATCGGTCGGCTCATATTCGACCCAGGTGGTAACCGTGCCGATGCGGCCAGAGGCCGTAAGGTGGCCGTTGGTTCGGTCCTTCAGTATGCGTCCGGACTGTTGCGCCTCGGCGATGATCTCGGCGATGTCGTCGATCAGCAGCAGCTTGCGCTCGATGTCGGCGCGAACGGCGTCGGCAAGGATAAGTGTAACGGGTGGAACGGGATCGCCCATGCTTTCTCCCCACAGCTCACGCCGCATGCGCCGGCTCAGGCGCAACCGATTGTCTCGCCGCCCCGAAAAACCAGGATCAGGGCGAGCGGCAGGATCGTCAACGTCGGGGAAGATCAGGTCAATGAGATGAAGGGCGCGCTTGCCACGCCGCGCGAAGTTGTCGCGGCACATGGCGCAATAGGCCAGATAATCGTCGGGACTTTCCTCGATCCGCCGGTCGACGAAAGCGTTGCCGACCTCCGGGTTGGCAAAGGCCGCGAGACCGCCATAGCCGCAGCAGGTGGTCTTTTCGGCGCCGGTCAGCTCGCGAACTTCCACCCCGATGGACGCGGCGATCGACCGGACGGCCGCCTGAACCTCGTGGGCATGCCGGCTGGTGCAGGGGTCATGGATGGCGAGCGGCCCACCGGCAAGGTCTGGCGAGGTGCCTTCCGGAAGCCCGATCGCGGCGAGCTCCGTCCAGAGGGAAGACACCGGAATGTCCGGCAGAAACTCGCTGATCTCCTTGAGGCAGGTCGAACAGGCCGTCACGAGCCGCGGTCGCCCCTGCTCTTCCCATGCGGCATGAATGCGGTCGAGCACCTCTTGATGCAGCCCCTTGCGCCCCGACCAATAAGCAGGTGCCCCGCAACAGTCGAGCATGAATCCGACGCCGCCTGGAAGCCTCTCGCAGAGATGGCGATACACCGCCTCGACCTGTCGCGGAGCGGACGCGGGCAACTGGCAACCGGGGAAGAACAGAACGGCGCTCTTGTCATGGCCCGGTTGATGGCGAACGAAAGCAACCTCGTCGGAGCGACTGAAGGCCATGTCGCGCAGCGCGAAGTCATGATGCGAGGCAGGCATATGGCCCCGCTCGACCATGCTTTGGCGAGCGTCGAGACAGACATCCCCCATGGCGAGGTCGTTGGGGCAAAGTGTCTCGCAGAGACCGCAGAGCGCACAACTGTCGATCATCCGGTTGGACTTGCGATTGCCCATGACGATCGAGTCGTTGTTGTAGATCTCGCGAACCGCCCGCTTGGGATAGGTCTTGTAGTGCGCGAGGTAGGGACATGCCTTGACGCATTCCAGGCAATGACAGGGGAAGCAGCGCGCCGCTTCGCTCATGGCCTCTTCGCGACTGTAGCCGGCAGCGGAATCGGTTGGCTGCACCGGCGGGACGACAGAGTGGTTCGTCGTGTTGACATAGAGACAAGTGCCGGTGGCATTGTCGTCGGCGCGGCTTGCCGTCAGAGAGGCGCCTTGCAGAAAGCGGTCGATGGAGACGGCCGCTCTCCGGCCGTCGCGAACGGAGAAAATGGCAGAATAGACTTCATCGTCGCCAGCGTGGAGACAGCTGCCGAACACTCCGGGTCGCGAGGTCGCCAGCGTCATCGGGTCGAGATCGAGCCGACTGGTGGAAGTGAGACGGAGCGATCCGGCGAACTGGATCGCCGGGCCCGGGCCGATAGCCAGAAGAACGGCGTCGTGACCGGCAATGAGGTCCTCGAGCGTGGGCGAACCGGCGCCACCCGTTACCCTTTGCCGGCAGCGAATATCGACGCCGAGCGAGGCGAGCGCGCCGAGGTCGGCGTCAATCGCCGATGGCGGCAGCACTGTCGCATCGATGTCATGATGAAGACGCTCGAGTGGACGCACCTCCGCTTCGAAAACGGTGACGGCATGGCCTTTCATGACCAGGTCGAACGCCGCCGTGAGCCCGGCCAACCCGGCACCGATGATGGCAATCGTCTTGGGCTTGCGTGCCCGCTGGGCCGTGCGGCGAACGGCGGGATAGGCTTCTTCCACAAGCGCCCGTTCGAGCGCACCTATGCGGACGGCGCCGCCGGCCTCAGCCCGGCGGCAGGCCGTCTCGCAAGGATGCTCGCAGATGTGGGCGATGATCGCCGGGAACGGAACGACGCGGGAGTAAAGGGCAATGGCCCCAGCGAAATCGCCGGAGGCCATCTTCTCGGCCATACCGCGTGCATCGACACGGAGGGGACAGGCGGCGGCGCAGGCCGGCGCCTGTTCCTCGATGCAGAGCGCTTCCCATGCCTTGACCTGATCGCCATCCATGATGATCTCGTTAGGTTGCCATTGAGCCGAGTTGGGTACGGGCGGCCCGGGAGAGGACGGGCCGCCCGCGTTTCGGGGAGCGGGCGGGAGGGCTCCCCGATTGTCGGACCTCAGCTGTGCTGGAGATCCTTCTTGGCGGCAGCACCCGCCTTAGCCTCAAGCCCTATCTTGATCGCCTCCGGCAGAGCGGGGATGCGGAATATCCGCACGCCGCAGGCGTTGTAGATGGCATTGAGGATGGCCGGATGGAGGGCCGTCAGCGGCGCTTCGCCGACACCGGCGGCACCAAAGGGACCGAGCGGACGGGCGGTTTCGAGATAAAGGATCTCGATATCGTCCGGCACATCCTTCGGATACGGGATGCCGCAGTCCTTCAGCGTGGTGTGCAGGTCCAGGTCCTCGAAGTCTTCGGTCAGGGCAAGACCGAGACCCTGGGCGAGACCGCCATAGACCTGACCGTCGACGGTGGCCTTGTTGATGATGGTGCCAACGTCGATGGCTGTCGCCAGCTTGACCACGGTCGCCTTGCCGGTCTCCAAGTCGACTTCGACCTCGGGGAGGAAGACCTCGTACATGTAGATCGGGAACGGGCTGCCCTGGCCGGTGTCGGGCGAGCAGTCGGTGCAGGCCGCCGCCACCCACTTGCCGTCGTAGGATAGCGGAATGCTCTCGGCCACCATCTCCTTGTAGGTGCGGTAGCTGCCGTCCGGCTTCTTCATGGCATTCAGCATCATCTCGGCGGCGACACGGATGGCGTTGCCGCAGAAGACGTTGGAGCGGCTGCCACCGGCAGGTCCACCGTTCGGCCCGAACGTGTCGGCCATGACCAGTCCGATCTGCTCCGGCTTGACGCCGGCCGCACGCAATACCTCATGCGCCATGGTCTGGGCGGAAAGATCGGCACCCTGGCCATGATCTTCCCAACCGGAGTGGACGATGAAGCCGTTCGGCGTCATCTCCACGCGGGCTTCCGAGCTGTCGGGCCCGTCGAGACCGCAGCCGTAGATGCCGAGCGACACGCCAACGCCACGCTTCTTGTCGCTATGAGCGGCGTTGAACTCGGCACAGCGCTTCTTGGCTTCCTGATACTTCGGCCGGATCATGTCGAACAGCTGCGGCAGCACCAGGACTTCCGGCTTCTGGCCGGTCGGGGTGGTCGAGTTCTCGTTGTAGAGATTCTTGTAGCGGAACTCGAAGGGATCCTCGCCCATCTTCTCGGCCAGCATGTCCATGGCGATTTCGCCGGCCAGGAAGGCCTGCGGCGAGCCATAGCCACGGAAAGCCGAGCCCCAGGCGTGGTTGGTCGCAACCGTCTTGCCCTTGCCGCGGATGTTTTCAAGGTGGTAGCCGGCACCGGTGAACTGGGCCTGGCGCAGCGTCACCAGATCGCCGAATTCCGAATAGGGACCGTGGTCCAGCCACCAATCGGTTTCCATCGCCGTGAGCTTGCCGTTCTTGTCGCAAGCCAGGCGGATGTTGATGTTGGCCGGGCTGCGCTTACCGGTATAGGTGATGTTCTGGTACTGGTCGTAGACCAGCGACACCGGCTTCTTGGTGACAAGAGCAGCGACGCCGAGCAGCGCTTCCATGGTCGGCGAGAACTTGTAGCCGAAGGTGCCGCCGGTGGGGTTCTGGATCAGCCTGAGCTTCTCGGGAGGAATGCCAAGGCCGGGGCAGATCATCGCGTGATGCAGATGCACGCCGATCGATTTCGACAGGATCGTCAGCACGCCGTCGTCATCGACGAAGGCTTCGCCGCAGTCCGGCTCGAGATGCAAGTGCGGCTGGCGCGAGCAGTAGGTGGTGATGTCAACGAGCGCGGCGGCACTGGCCATCAGCGGCTTGGTGTCGGCTCCCTTGACGACGCCCTGCTCGTAATAGGCGTTGGGAACGCCAGGGTGGATTTCCATGGCGTCGGGCGCCAGGGCCGCGAAACCGGACATGTAGGCCGGCAGCACTTCGAGGTCGACCTTGACCTTCTTGGCAGCGGCGCGAGCATGCTCCTCGGTGTCGGCGGCGACGATGGCAATGGCATCGCCGAACTGGAAGATCTTCTCCTTGCAGAGGATCGG
>JARKNW010000164.1 GCA_029976075.1 Pleomorphomonas sp. | reverse complement strand
TGATCTACCTTGGCAAGAAGGAAGTGAACTCGCGCGCCTACTGCTCGTCGTTCAACTTCAAGGGCGGCGACCAGCAGCAGAAGGTGGGCTCGCTCTCCGGCGGCCAGCGCAACCGCGTGCACATGGCCAAGATGATCAAGTCGGGCTCCAACGTGCTGCTGCTCGACGAACCGACCAACGATCTCGACACCGAAACCCTGGCCGCCCTTGAGGACGCGCTGGAGGATTTCGCCGGTTGCGCCGTGATCATCAGCCATGATCGCATGTTCCTCGACCGCCTCGCCACGCACATCCTGGCCTTCGAGGGCGACAGCCACGTCGAATGGTTCGAGGGCAACTTCGAAGCCTACGAGGAAGACAAGAAGCGCCGCCTCGGCGCCGACGCCGTCAACCCGCATCGTGTCAAGTACAAGCCGCTGACGCGGTGACGACATCGGCCCGCCGCGATCGTGTGGCGGACCATCCGCTTCCGGGAGGATGGAGCATGGCCGACTGGTCGCCCGAAACCTACCTGAAGTTCGAGGATGAGCGGACACGCCCGGCGCGCGATCTTCTCAACGCCGTGCCGCTTGCCGTTCCGTCCTTCGTGGTCGACATCGGCTGTGGTCCGGGAAACTCCACCGAGTTGCTGGTGGAGCGTTTCCCCCGGGCGCGACACCTCGGCTACGACACATCCCCGGCCATGCTGGCCAAGGCGCGGGCCCGGCTGCCGGGTACCGTGTTTCTTCAGGCCGATGCCGGGAGTTTCCGGCCGGATACGCCGCCCGACCTGATGTTCGCCAACGCGGTCTTCCAGTGGCTGCCCGCCCATCTCGATCTGTTCGTCCGCCTGATGGAGGACCTCGCACCGGGTGGCGTTCTCGCGGTTCAGATGCCAGACAACATCGCCGAACCGTCGCATGCGCTGATGCGCGAGGTGGCCGCCAGCGGGCGTTGGGCCGAGAAGCTCAGGAGCGCCGCCCGCGAGCCGTTGCCGCCGGTGCGGCGCTATTATGAGGCGCTGAAGCCGCACTGCCGTCGGCTCGACATCTGGCATACCATCTACAACCATCCGCTTGCCGATGCGGCGGCGGTGGTCGAGTGGGTGCGCTCGACCGGCCTCAAGCCGTTCCTCGATCCGCTCGACGATGGTGAGCGGGCCGGTTTCCTCGCCGCCTATACCGCAAGGGTGGCCGAGGCCTATCCGCCGCTCCAGGGTGGCGGCGTGCTGCTGCGGTTCCCAAGACTGTTCATCGTCGCGACGAGGTAGATCATGGCCGATACCGTCACCCTCACCATCAGCCGCGACGAGGCCATCGTGCTTCAGGAGTGGCTCGCCCGTGTCGTCGACGACGAGAATGCCGAGGGCATCGAGGAAACGCTGGAAGACGACGCCGAGGTGTGGGCGCTCGATGCCGTGCTGATCCTCCTGGAGCAGGCGCTCGACGAGCCGCTCAGCGAGAACTTCGAAAAGATTCTGAAGGGGGCTCGCAAGCGACTCAAGGATGCCAACGGTCCTTGGCCGTGGGACGCCGGTGGCGAGGAGCCTGCTCCCTGAAACCACAGGTAGCCGGCAGGCGTTGCCCGGAAGCCTCAGCCTTCGTTTCTTCCACTATCGTAATCTCCCCATAAGTCTTTCCACTCATGCGCAAATGCGGATGGCTCGCCATGATGATGGGCTGCCGTGGTGCACGGTTGTTGCCGTGGCTGTTTCAGGCCGGAGAAGCTGGAACAATCGCCGTTTGGCTTGGTTGGTGGGGTGGAGGAACGATGACACCGACGGTCCTGATCACGGGCGCAAGCCGAGGCGTCGGCCTGGAACTCGTCCGCCAATATCTTGCCCGCGGTGCGCGCGTGCTCGCCATCCACCGGCCCGGGCCGACGGTGCCGGAAGCGCTGGCCGCGCTCTATGCCGCCCATCCCGATCGCATGCGGCTGATCGCCCTCGACGTCCGTTCTGCGAGCGCGGTCGTCAACCTGGCGGCGCGGCTGTCCGAGCGGATCGACATTCTCGTCAACAATACCGGCATGCTCATGGGGACCGGCTTTGCGCCGGCCGGCAATTTCGTCGGTGGCGGTCTCCGAGCCACCTTGCAGGTCAACGCCACCGGACCGCTATTCGTGGCGCAGGCGGCGCTGTCCAACATGACGCGCGGCGGCAAGATCGCCACCATCCTGCCGATTGGCGACGTCAGGAGCCTCGACCTTCTCGACCCTGACGCGCGACAGGCGGCCAAGGCGGCGGTGGTCAAGGTCATGCAGTCGCTGGCCAGCGATCTCAAGCCGTCCGGCGTCGCCGTGGCGCTGATCCATCCCGGCGCAGTGTCACCGGCGCTGGAAGGCGGCGAAGCCGAACTCAGCCTGGCCGACAGCGCCAAGGGGATCATCGGCGTGATCGATGAATTGACGCTGGAGACCTCCGGCAGCTTCTTCGGCTACGACGGCAGCTCGCCCGAGAGCGAAGTTGCGAATCGGTCTTAAAAACCTGAGCGTTAGGCATCTCTTCCGATGGTTTTTCGCTAAGATTTTAGCGATTTCATGAAATCCATATCCATCTATCGGCGCTAGCGTGGCTTTTACGCTTTCTGTGGGTGGTGCCGGAATGCTCGAAACAAATCTGGTTGATTTCAAGAGTCTCGCGCTCGATCCGTCTCCCGAGCGCAAGAACGAGTTGCTGAAGGGCGTTTCGTCGCTGTTCGCTTTCACGTCCGAGCGTTGCACGCTCGAGCAGATCGAGATTTATGACGACGTCATCACGCGTCTGTCGGAAATGGTCGAGATCGAGGCGCGCATCTTCGCCGCCGAAAAGATCGCGCCGTTGCGCCGGGCGCCCGAACGGGCCGTCCGCAAGTTCGCCAACGACGACGAGGCGGCCGTTGCCTCGCCGGTGCTTCGTCAGTCGCCGGTGCTCAACGACCATGATCTCTTGGCGATCGCCGAACAGAAGGGCTCCGAGCACCTCAAGGCAATCGCCCAGCGGTCGGTATTGAGCGAGCGGGTGACCGATATCGTCGTCAGTCGTGGCGATGAGGATGTCCGCCGTCTGGTCGCCGGCAATTACGGCGCGAGGCTCAGCGAAATCGCGCTTGCCTGCATCGTGCAACAGGCGCTGTCGGATCCTCGCACCGCCGAAATTCTCGGCCGCCGCCCCGACACGCCGGATGCCATCATCTCGCAGGTGATCGGCAAGGCCGTGGATCAGGTGCGCAGCACGGTGATGGGGGAGGCCGACGATGATCTCGAGGCCAAGCTCGCCGAAGCGGCGCGGCTTGCCGAGGCGCGACTCTCCAACTCCTACTGGCTCGGCCTCTATGACTTCGAATCGGCCTGGGAACGCATCTGCCAGCAGGGTGGCCGGCGCATCGTCTCCGAGGAACTGCTCTGCCAGTATGCCGTCGAGGACCGTTTCGCCGACGTGGTGGCGACCTTCTCTCTGCTGACCGACCTCGATATCGAGGAAGCCAAGCATTGGCTGGTCCGTGTCGACACCGAACCCTTCGTGGTGATGGCGCGGGCGCTCGGTCTCCGGTTCGCCACCGTTCAGGAAATGCTGAAGTGCGGGCCGTGGAAGCATCGGCTCGACAACTGGCAGCGCAACGACGCGCTCGCGCAGTTTCAGCAGATCGATCCGCGCGTGGCCCGTGCCCGCGTTACCGCCTCGCGCGGCGTGCGCTCGATCATCTGACGAATCCAACCGATTACCACCCCGGCATGGCGGCCCCCCGGATTATCCGGCCGGGGCCGTCGGTCGTTTGGAGACGGCGCCAGACCCGGAGCGGTTCATCATCGGGATGAGGCTGGTGCATGCTAACCAGCTTTCTCTGCTCGTCTGGAGTTTCGTTCGGGCGATGCTGCTGTTTCGTCCGGAACGGCGGCAGAGCACGGCGTTGCTGAACTTCTCGTCTACAGGGTGGTCAGTTTTATCATCGGTTGTAAAGTATAAGTAAATACAAATACTTATTCGTGTACGGGGCATGTGCGCACACTTCGCATTAATCAATGCATTCTATTGTTAAGTAAATAGGGGCCGGAACTCAAAAAAATTTGCAACCTCATCTCATGGTCCGGCTCGGAGCCAGTGGAGCCCAACAGATGTGGCCGTTTTCCAGTCATTCGTCCGCCGTGCTCGAAGCGCTTGATCGGTCGCAGGCGGTGATAGAGTTCGATACCAGCGGCAAAGTCATCAGCGCCAACGCCAACTTCCTGAACGTAATGGGCTACGGGCTCGATGAAATCGTCGGCAAGCACCATTCGATGTTTGTCGATCCGTCCGAGGTAAAAGCGGAAGCCTACGCTACCTTCTGGCGGAATCTTGCAAGCGGCCTGTATCAATCGGCCGAGTTCAAGAGGCTTGGAAAGGGCGGGCGCGAGGTTTGGATCCAGGCCACCTATAATCCGGTCCTCGACAAATCGGGTAAGGCTGTGCGCGTGGTGAAGTTCGCCACCGATGTCACTGCGCGCAAACTCGCGGATGCCGAGGTTCGCGGCCAGATCGATGCTATCAACCGGGCCCAGGCAGTGATCTCCTTCCTGCCGGATGGGACGGTGGTCGACGCCAACGACAATTTTCTGAATGCCCTCGGCTACCGACTTGATGAGATTGTCGGCAAGCACCATTCGATGTTCGTGGCGGCGGAAGAGCGCAACACGCCAGCCTACAAGGCTTTCTGGGAGGATCTCAGGGCCGGCAAGTTCAAGTCGGATGAGTTCCGCCGCATTGGCAAGGGCGACAGGGATGTCTACATTCAGGCGACCTACAACCCGATCTTCGATATGAGCGGCCGCCTCATTAAGGTGACCAAGTTCGCGACCGACATTACCGAAGCCGTTCTTCGCCGCAAGGCGCGGCAGGTGGCGCAGGTCGACATCACGCGCGATTTGAGCGAGGTGGCCGGCATGGTCGCCCGTTCGAGCAGGGAGACGGAGGCGGCCAACGACATAGCCACCACGACGGCATCCAACGTTCAGGCCGTTGCCGCCGGCGCCGAGGAACTGGCAACCTCTGTGGCCGAAATCAGTCGTCAGGTGAGTGTGGCGCTGTCGGTTTCGGAGGAAGCCGTCAGGCAGGCCGAAACCGCCACCAAGGTGGTGTCGGGTCTTGCCTCCGCCGCTCAGAAAATCGATCAGGTGGTGGAACTCATCAACACCATCGCCGGGCAGACCAACCTACTCGCCCTCAATGCCACCAACGAGGCTGCACGGGCCGGCGAGATGGGGAAGGGCTTCGCCGTCGTCGCCTCGGAGGTCAAGCAACTCGCGGCGCAGACCTCGAAGGCGACCGACGAGATTGCCTCGGAGATCGCCGGCGTACAGCAGATCACTTCGGAAGCCGTATCGACGATTGCCGGGATATCCTCGACCATTACGAGGATCAACGGGGTCTCCTCATCGATCGCCAGCGCCGTCGAGGAGCAGGCGGCGGTGACGCGGGACATGTCGGGCAACATGCAGACGGCAGCCCATGGCGTCGAGAGCATCGCCACCTCGCTCGGTGAGATCAGTCGCTCGGTGCGTTCGATCAATACGGCGACCGAGAATCTGCAACAGGCCGCGGTCGCCATCGCTTGATTGGGACGAGCGGTTGCCCCGGGGAGTTTCCTAAGCCGGAAAATGAGGCGTCCTGAGGCGCCCTTTTCTAGTGCTCCGCGAACGGGCGGGGCGAAGCCCTCGTCAAGGATCTGGGCAAGGTGGCACGAAGGTAGCCCAGCAAGCTTCGTCGGCTCGTGCCTCTTACTTCCTCTATGATCACACCACAGCGCTTCAAGGTCGCCAGCGAGCCTGAAGCGATCGCTTTGTTACATCCTGAAATGTCATAAAGGTTACATTCAGCTCTGGAATAACCGCCTGCGAACCGGATTTGAGCCCTCTTCCGGCAAAATTTAGTTTGTCACGGTGGTAAAATGTCAAAAAACTATCATTTTCGCGCGGGAAGTGTATCGGCGCTGATTTCGCGTCGTCGTTTGGGTTCATTGCTCTGCGGGGCAGCCTTTCTCGGAGTTTTGCTGAGCCCGTCGCTGGCAGCCGACCCGGGGACGTTCCGCCTCCTGACGCTCAACACCTGGATCGATCGCTTCAAGCCAGATGCGAGCCAGATCTCCAACTTCCTGACCAATGGCAACTACGATGTCATGACCTTCCAGGAGTTGAGGAGCAACAGTACCTATACGGCTCAGATCCCCGGAATTCTGAGTGGCGCCGGGCTTGGCACCTACGGCAGCACCCAGATCGGCGATGTCGGCGTCATATCGCGACTCCCAGGCACATTTGGCTCCCAAACCATGTCGGGCCTGACCAGCCAGGGGCGCTTTGTCAGCACCACCACCGTCAATGGGCTGGCTGGACTCCCGGAGACAATGATCGGGACAGTGCATCTCGACTATGCCGATGAGTCCGACAGCCGTATCGCCGAAGCCAAGGCCTTGAATGACTGGGCGAAGGGCGTCGGCGGGCCGCTGATCATCACCGGTGATTTCAATGCCGGCGACGTCTCCGAACGTGGCCTGCACAGTGCCCAGCAGCAGTCCTACCTTTACGCGCGGACCATCATCGATAGCGGCAGCTCGACCCTCTGGCAGAACCTCGCCAGCGAATACACGCCGGCGGGGCGCGAGGCCGAATTCCAAGCCTATGCGGATAGCATGCACGCCGTGGATGGCAACGGCAGTGCCCATTACCGCAACGTCATCCAGGCCTATTTCGATGCTCATCGGAGCGATTATCCGGGCATCAACAGCATATCCGACATGAGCTGGCGCCAGTGGGAGGAGATCGTTGCCAAGGACATGGCCAGCAAGGGGCTGACCTTCAACGACGAAACCTATCCCGTTGCCTCCAACACGCCGCAGACGCTGAACGTCCTGAAGAAGCAGTTCATGGAGCTTCAGAATCCCAACGAGCGCGAACCATTTGCGCCGCATGGTCTCGGTGACGGAAGCACCACTTGGCCGTCGCGTGGCGAGGATGCGACAAATACCTGGACGAGCTGGGATCGCGTGACGATCGACCACTTCCTTGTCTCGCGTCCCTTTGGCAAGTGGTGGACGCTGGCCGATAGCCCGTCCGATCCCTATCTCGGCGTCCTTGATGGCGTTGGCTATGCTAACGACGGCACTACCACGCTGTCCGACCATGAGCCGGTCGCCCACACCATGAAGTGGATCGGCCCGGCACTTGAGAAATACGCGCCGGTCGGCGGCGGCGCCGACAAGACGCGTCTCGTCTGGGGCAGCGAGGCTCCCGTTTTCCAGGACAAGGGCAAGGTTTTCTACCTGACGCGCAACAACATGCGCACCGACCTCTATCTCGGCCAGATTTCCGATGATGACGGCATGCCGCTCCTGACCGGCCTGACGGATGCCGAGAAGAAGACGCTGCTCGACTGCAAGAGTACCGATCCTCGCTTCCAGCAGGCGATCCGGGACTATTGCATCGACGACCACAGCTTCATCGGCGAAACGCTGGTCAAGGATGCCGGCACGATCATTGTCGACGAGGATGCCGCGCTGGGCACCTCGGCGGCAACCCTTCGCCTCGACAATGGCACGCTCACCGTTGCCGGCACGGCCATGACGTCGCTCGACCGTTCGGTCGTCCTGGAGAGTGGCGGCGGCACCATCGATATCGACGATCCGACCAACAAAGTGACGATGGCACAGGTGATCTCCGGCTCCGGGCCGCTCACCAAGGCCGGCGCCGGCACGCTGAACCTGACCGGCACCAACACGTACATCGGTCAGACAGTGGTTGAGGAGGGACGTCTCGCCGTCAATGGATCGATTGCGAGCTCTGCGCTGACCACCGTAAGCAACGGCGGCACGCTCGGAGGCAATGGCACGGTGGGCAATCTCGTCGTCGCGTCCGGTGGTAAGGTGGCCCCGGGCAACTCCATCGGCCAACTGAACATTGCTGGCAATGTGACGCTCCAGAACGGCTCGGTCTATGAGGCGGAAGTCGACAATACGGGCCACGCCGATCTGCTCGCGGCAACCGGCACGATCACCATCGACAGTGGGGCGCGCCTGTCGCTGGCGGCAAACAGCAACTATCGTTTGCTGACCAACTATCAGCTTCTGGCGGCCGCCGGCATCACCGGTCAGTTCGACAGCGTCCTAACCGACTTTGCCTTCCTGTCACCGGACCTCACGTACACGGCCACCGGCATCAGCATGCAGGTAGCCCGCAATGGCGCCGGTTTTGCCAGCGTCGGGACGACAAGGAACCGGGTGGCTGCCGCCGACGGCATCGAGAGCCTGGGCAGCGGCAACGCGCTTTATGACGCCGTCCTGAGTCTCAATGCTTCCACCGCCGATCAGGCCTTCCGTCAGGTGTCGGGCGAGATCTATCCGTCAATCGTCGGCGCTCTGGCCGAGGATAGCCGCTTCGTTCGCGATGCCGTGGAGCAGAGGTTGAGCGGTGTGAAGGAAGCCGCTCGTGTTGCCGGACAAGCGGCGGGGCAGGGCGCGTCGGACTATCAGGCATGGAGCCAGGGCTTTGGTTCCAAGGGCTCGACGGATGGTAGCGGTGTCGACGCGCTCGACCGCAGTATCGGCGGCCTGTTGATGGGTGGCGACGGCATGTTGTCGGACAACCTGCGCCTCGGCTTCTTCGGTGGTTACGGTCGGTCTTCCTTTTCCGAGGACGGTTCGTCGGCGTCGGCCGATGCCGATAATTACCTCGTGGGCTTCTACGGTGCGACGGCGCTCGATGCCGTGCGCCTGAGCTTCGGGGGCAGCTTCGGCGTGAGTTCGATCAAGGCCGACCGCGACGTCGCGTTCAGCAGTTTCTCCAACAGCCTTCGTTCCGACTATACGGCGATGACGGCGCAACTGTTCGGCGAGGCGGCCTATCGCGTCGATCTCGGCGAAGCGACGATCGAACCCTTCGCCGGCCTTGCCCAGGTGCATGTTTCGACGGATGGTTTCCGCGAAAACGGTGGAGCGGCTGCCCTCTCGGTCGACGATAACGGTTACGACCTCACCTACACCAACGTCGGTCTGCGCGCCGCCACCTCGGTGGATGTCAACGGCCTCACCGTTCATCTCAAGGGTGAAGCCGCCTGGCGCCATGCCTTCGGTGACGTGACGCCGGAGACATCCATGGCGCTCTCCGGTGGTTCGGCCTTCGAGGTCAAGGGCGCTTCGGCAGCTCGTGACACGGCGGTGGTCAAGGCGGGCATCGACGTCGATGTCGCCAAGGACTCCTCGGTGTTCGTCAACTACGTCGGCGAGTTTGCTTCTGGCGGTCCGGACCACGGCGTCAATGCAGGTTTCAAGCTGAAGTTCTGACCTGAAGAAACGATTGTGGAAGCGACGGCGGGCCTAGGCCCGCCGTCGTTGTTCATTGGAGAACCCTTGCCGGTTACTTGCATTTTGTCGGCGATATGCTTCCCTCTGAAAAGAGATCGGCGCAGGCCGGCGGGGGATCTGAAAAACGCGATGGACAAGAAGACACGCCGTCAAAGAAGCCTGATGCAGCATCTCGAGCAATACAACTACATCTCGCTGGAGGAGATCGCGACGCGCTTCTCCGTGACGACGCAGACGGCGCGGCGGGATATCCTGGAGCTGGAAATGGCCGGCAAGGTTCGCCGGCTGCATGGCGGCGCAACGGTGGCTCATCCGATTGATCCGGGCGTCCTGAGGGCCCGGCGCGTCCAAAATGCCGACGCAAAGGAGCGTATCGGCGCCGCCGTTGCAGCGCGGATCCGCAATGGGTCGGCCATCTTCATCGACACCGGCACCACTTGCGAGGCAGTCGCCCAGGCCTTGCTTGGCCATAAGGAGTTGCGGGTGGTGACCTACAGCCTCAGGGTGGCGACGACCCTCAGCGAGGGTACGGACTTCACGGTGGCCGTGCCGGGCGGCTTCGTGCGGCGGGTCGACAGCGGGGTTTTCCGTCAGGATACGCCGGAGTTCATCAGCAGGTTCAAGTTCGATACGGCGATCATCTCGGTCAGCGGTGTCGACTCGGCCGGCGACATCGGCGACGACGACCATGCGGAAGTCGCCGCCGTGCAGGCCGCCATGAAGCAGGCGGAAACGATCATCCTCGCTGTCGACAGCAGCAAGTTCGGTCGCCGGGCTCTGGTCAAACTCGCCGGTCTGCAAGACGTCCACGAACTGGTCAGCGACGCATTGCCAACTGCAGATCTTGTCCGCAAGCTCACTGAGGCCGACGTCCGTCTGTTCATCGCCGAAAGACAGGATGAGAGCGTGGTCTGACGAGACGGCGACGGGTTGCAGGTGGGCGCCGCGGTGTGCCCTCATCCGGTTGGCTGTTCAGAGTGCGAAGCCACCATCGATGGTCAGGCTGGCGCCAGTGACGTAGCCGGCTTCGTCGCGCACGATGTAGGAAACGAGGCCGGCGATTTCTTCCGGTTCGGCCATTCGCTTCAGCGGAACCATGCCCATCACCATGTCCATCCCCTCATTGCCGAGCGAGCCGATCATGTCGGTCTTGGTCGGGCCGGGTTGGACATTGTTGATGGTGATGCCGCGTGGCGCCAGGTCGAGGGCGAGGCCCTTGACCATGCCGGCCACCGCCGCCTTGGTCGTTTGGTAGACGCTGGCGCCAGGAAAGCCGCTGCGCAGCGCGATGTTGCTGCCGATGGTGACGATGCGGCCGCCTTCTTTCAGATGCGGAAGGGCTGCCTGTATGGCGAGGAAGACACCGCGCACGTTGACGTCGAGCTGCAGGTCGAGGTCCTCGAGCGGCACCGCGTCGATCATGCCCATGCGGGCGACGCCGGCATTGACCACGACGACGTCAAGCCGGCCGAAGCGGTCGATGGTGGTGGCGACGGCGGCCTTGATATCGTCCAGGCTGGCGCTGTCGGCCTTGATGGCCAACGCCTCGCCGCCGGTGTCACGCACCTTGGCGGCGAGTCCGTCCGCGGCATCCGGACGCGAGACGTAGGTGAAGGGTACAGCGTAGCCATCCTCGGCTAGCCGCGACACGATGGCAGCGCCGATGCCGCGCGAACCGCCGAACACGAGAGCTACCTTGCGATTGTCGTCACTCATTGTCGTCTCCGTTTTTGACTGATTAGTCCATAATAGACCGAACAAGGGGTACGCGTCTGGTTCAAAAGACTATTTTTCTTTGAGGCGCTCCACCGCGAATGCGGCGAGTGCGTGCAGTTCCTTGGCTCCGGCACCGCCCCGCGCGGCGAGCTGGAAGCCGCTCATGGTGATCTCGATGAAGGACGCCGCCTGCATGGCGTCGATCTGAGGATCGACTTCGCCCAGTGTCTGTCCCTCACGGATGCGCTCCACCACCTTGGCGCGGAACGCTGCGATCATCCTCTTCCGCATCTCCACCAGTTCGGGGTCGGTGATGCCGAACTCGCCGATCGATCCGGCTCCCATGCATCCCTTGCAGCGCAAGGCATCGTCGTCGGGAATGAGGCCGACCAACAGGTCGAGCAGACCTGCCAGCGGCGATGCCGGTATCGTCAGGCGCCCGAGATGGCAATTCGTCGCGTTTTGCTGATAGGTCTCCAAGGCTTCGAGGTAGAGCTGACGTTTGTCGCCGAAAGCGTTGTAAAAACTCTGGCGGCCAATACCCATCGCCTGGACCAAGTCCTCCGTCGACGTCGCCGCGAAGCCCTTGGACCAGAATACGTTGATCGCAGCCGCGAGCGCGGCATCCCTGTCGAACTCCCGTGGTCTTGCCATGGAATGGGTGTAGAGATTATGGACTGATCAGTCAATAAATGATCGATCACGTTCCCGTGGGGTATCGCGATGTGGCATCGCGACACCGCTGATGGACGGCAGGATGCGACATCCGTACGGTTGTTTATTGTCGTCGACGGGCAGGCGAGCCGATTGCCACGTCTTGTGCTGGTGTGCTCCTGCCTAACCGCGTCCCTCGCGGGGCGTGGCAAACCCTCACGGCTCGTCGATGTCGCACAGGGAGACCTGCAGCCCGGTGGCGCGATAGGCGGCGATTTCCGATGGGTCGGCATCGGCATCGGTGATCAGACGTTGGACGCTGGTGATCGGCAGGCTTGAGAACTGGGCCGTCTGTCCGATCTTGGAGGCGTCGGCGACGATGACGACGCGGTTCTCGCATTGCTTGGCCATCAGGCGGTTGACGATGGCGGCGGCGTAGATCGTCGAGGTCACGCCCGCCTTCTGGCTGATGGCGTTGGTGCCGAGGAAACAGATGGTGCCGTTGATCTCGTTGAGCGTCAGGTTCGTCAGGTCGCCATTGAGCGCACGCGTATGACGGTTGTATTCGCCGCCGAGCACGAACAGCTCGGCGCGCATGGTGTCGCTGATCTCTCCCACGATCTTGGCGTTGTTGGTCACGATGCGCACGTCCATGGACGCGATCTCGCGAAACACGGCGAGGGTCGTCGTTCCCCCGCTCAGCATCACCGTGTCGCCGGGGCGCACGAAGGTGGCGGCGCATTCGGCGATCCGCTTTTTCCGGCCATCCAGCCCGTCGCGCGCCGGCGATGGCGGCGTCTGTTCCGCTCGGGCGAGCAGCCGGGCGCCGCCATGAAACCGCTCCACCACGCCCTGCGCCGCGAGATCGTCGAGATCGCGCCGAACCGTGATCTCCGCGACGCCAAGCAGGCTGGCAAGGTCCGGTACGCGCACGAGGTCGGCGTTTTGCAGCGCATCGAGCACGCGCGCGCGCCTTGCCATCGTGGTTCGACCAAATCCAGACATCGCGCTCGTCTCTCGTCTCCGGCGAATCTTCGGCGCGGACCAACCTGCGCTTCGCTCATCGCCTTGTCACACAATCATTTTCGACGCCCGGCAGCAATAGAGTCCGCTGTCCCCGTGCTCCGACAATCACACAATATATGATTGTTTCCTGCGCTTTTCACCGAACGGCGAAACGATGGCAAGCGAGATTCCCTCATGAAGCATTCCGAACCGACTCTCATTGCCATTTCCCTGGGGTGTTGGAGCCGTTCAGAAATGCCGGACACAGGGGCATGACGATCGCAATGGTGCCGTTGCACGGCCTGGAATGCTTCCGTCGAACTACTTAAACGATCATAAATCGAACATATGAAGGGTGGATATCCGGCATCAATTGTATTTTTTGTGTTTCTTTTTTCCCTTTTGGCTTGCGTTCGGAACGGTCATGTATGATTATCCTGTGCGTCTCGAGCCGGAGGAAAACTCGAGTGCATCTGCCGAACGACATCTGAGCTGAACGATCAGCGATCCGTCATCTTGTGTGGATGATTTATGATCGTTTCTGTCCGTTTGAATTCACGGGATCAGGTCGTGGTCCTGCGACGGTCGGCGTGTGCCCAGTTGATCCGTCCGTGGATCCGCCATCCAGTCTAGGAGCAAGCGCATGAACCAAGTCCATCCGTCCCCGAAATGTCGGGCCGCCCGGCATCCTCTAGGCGAGTGCCGGTCATGACGCGTCCCCGGTTGCAGATCGCCCTCGACAAGACCGACCTGCCGAGCGCGCTCGCGCCCTTGCAGCGCGCCGCATCCCAGATCGACATCATCGAATGCGGCACCCTGCTGGTTCTCGCCGAAGGGCTGCGCGCCGTGCGCGAGATACGGGCCCTGTTCCCGGACAAGCCGATCCTGGCCGACATCCGCATCGCCGAGGCCGGAAAGCTGCTGTCGCAGATGGCCTTCGAGGCCGGTGCCTCGCTCGTCTCGGTGGTGGCCGGTGCGTCGATGAACACCGTCAGGCAGGTCTGCGCGGTCGCCGCCAAGTACAACGGCGAGGTTCAGATCGAGCTTTCCGAGGAGTGGTACGACGCGGCGAAGGCGCGCATGTGGCGGGAAGCCGGCGCGCAGCACGTCATCGTCAAGCGTTCGCGCGATCGCGAGGCGGCGGGCGATCTGTCGTGGGGGGCGGACGACGTGGCGCGCGTCGACGAACTCGCCGCCATGGGCTTCACGGTCACCATCACCGGCGGGGTGACGCCAGCCGACCTGCAAACATTTGCGGGCCACCCGGTTGGCATCGTCATCGCCGGGCGGGCGATCATCGCCGCCGATGATCCGCTGGCGGCGGCCACCGAGCTGCAGCAAGCCATCGCTCGCGTGTGGCCCTGAGGGCCACGCTTCATCGGATTGGCCCGGGCGTGTGGAGGAGACCGGAACGCGCCTCGGCCGTGGGGGATAGGAAACCAATGACAACCTATGATCTGACGACCTTGGGAGAAGCGCAGATCCGGCTGACGGTGCCTCGAGGCGATCGTCTGGCAACGTGCCGGGAGTTGCGGCTGACCCCCGCCGGGTCGGAGGCCAACGTGGCGGGGCTGCTGGCCCAGCTCGAGCGGCGCACGGCGTTCGCCTCCGTCATTCCCTATGGCGATCTCGCCCAGCGCTTCATCGACGAATATCGCTCGGTTGGTGTCGATCTCTCGCACTGCATCCGTTGCGAGGGGCGGATGGCGCTCTACTTCATGGAGCCCGGTGACCCGCCGCTGCCGGCGAAGGTGGTCTACGACCGGCTCTACACCAAGTTCCGGGAGATCACGCCGGCAACGTTCAACTGGGACGCGCTGCTCGACACGCGGGTGCTGTTCGTGACGGGCATCACCGCCGCGCTCACGGACAACACCGGCGAGACGGTCACCTGGGCGGTGCGCGAGGCGGCTCGGCGGGGCGTCAAGGTGGCGCTCGACGTCAACTACCGCTCGCTGCTCTGGCCGGCGGAAAAGGCCCGCGCGGTTCTCGAGCCGCTGCTCGAGCACGTGTCGATCCTGTTCTGCTCGCGTCCCGACGGCATCAAGGTATTCGGCATGGAGGGGGACGGTCCCGCCGTCAACGTCGGGCTGCGCAAGCGCTATGGCATCGACCACGTGGTTTCGACCGACGCGACCCACGGCTGCTACTACTGCGGCATCGAGGGCGAGAAGATCTACGGGATCGAGCCGGTGCGCGTCACCGACCGCCCCGGGGCGGGCGATGCGCTGGTCGGCGGCGCCCTGCACGGATACCTCAACGACAATGTCATGGAGGGCGTCAACTACGGTTTGCGCACCTCGAAGCTCGCTCTGACCCACTACGGCGACCTGACCCATCTCACGCCGAGCGAGCTCGAGATTCCGACCACGGCGGACATCCTTCGATAACCAGCTTGGGACCTTAGGGAGGAAACTTATGTCCACGGCATCCAGCATACCGGCCGGTATGACTGCTCTCGAGCAGATCGATTCCCGGCCACTGACCAAGAACCAGAAGAACCTGATCGCCCTCGTCGTGACCGGCAACATTTCGGAATTCTTCGACATGTTCCTGATCGGCTTCGCGGTGAGCAGCCTGCTCAAGGATCCGGCTTGGCACCTGCAGGGCTTCGAGGCGGGGTGGATCCTCGCCATGTCCGGCCTGGGCACCGTGGTCGGCGCCATCCTATGGGGCCGCCTTGCCGACCGCATCGGCCGCAAGGCGTCGTTTTCCTGGTGCGTGCTGCTGTTCACGCTGTTCACGCTCGCCTCGGTGTTCACGCCCACCGACGGCTGGGTCATGCTGGCCATCCTGCGCATCTTCGTCGGCATCGGCGTCGGTGGCCTGAACATCACCTCGATCCCCTACGTGCAGGAGTTCGTTCCCGCCAAACAGCGCGGCCTGCTGTCGGGCCTGGCATCGGTGTTCATTCCGTTCGGCCTGTTCCTCGGGTCGATGGCGCAGATGATCGTCGGCTCAAACTGGCGCCTGCTGATCGCGCTGGGCGTGATCCCGGTCCTGCTGCTGTTCTGGCTGCGCAAGGTGCCGGAATCGCCCCGCTTCCTGCAGTCGCGCGGTCGGACCATCGAGGCGCGCGAGGCGCTTGCCTGGGCCCTCGAGATGCCGGTCGACAAGCTCGGTGCGCTGCCGGCTGTCCACACCGTGCAGTCCGCGTCCTACGCGCTGATCTTCAGCAAGTATCTCCGGTCGCTGATCATCATCACCCTCGGCTCATTCTGCTTCATCCTCGGCGCGTCGGTCATCCAGAGCTGGGGCCAGTCGATCCTCGGGTCGGGCTACAAGTTCAGCGCGGGCATGGTCGGTGCCCTGTTCATGGTGGTGTCGCTGGGCGATCTGCTCGGGCGTCTCTCCTCGGCCTGGCTGGCCGACCGGATCGGCCGTCGCTGGACGATGTTCTCCTTCGGCCTAGTCGGCGCCCTCGGCCTGATGCTGGCGGCAAGCTCGGTGATGTTCGTGCAAGGCGTGGAAGGGGAGGTCACCAACGCCGGCTGGATCTTCTTTGCCGGCATCCTGATCGCCATGACCTTCGGTGACGGCGCCTTCGGCATCCTCAACGCCTTCGGCGCGGAGCAGTTCCCGAACGAGGCTCGTCCCACCGGCCTTGGCTTGGGCTACGGCCTCGGCGCCACGGCCAAGATCTTCGGGCCGGCGCTTCTCGGTTCGCTGTTCGGCAAGCAGGTGACGCTCGACTCGATCCCCTCGGCCTTCGGCCTGTTCGCAGTGCTGCTGGTCCTCGGCGGAATCGTCTACCTGTTCGCCAAGGAAACCAAGGGCATGTCGCTCGACTCCATCTAGCAGCGGTTCGTCTCCGGCGCTTGCCCTCGCCAGTCCTGGCGCCCGGCGCAAGTGTCGGAGACGGCTCGCATCCGTAACCCATCAATCGAAACAGGCTTTCTTGGCGCTCCGGATGCGCCGGCCGCTACCAGCAAAGGACGGGTCTCAACATGAGCATGATCGACGAAATCACCCGGGAAAAATGGATTCTCGGGGCTTTCCCCGAGTGGGGCACATGGCTGAACGAGGAGATCGACGCGACGGTGGTGGCGCCCGGCACGTTCTCCATGTGGTGGATCGGCTGCACGGGGATCTGGCTCAAGACCGAGGGCGGCGCCAACATCGCCACCGACCTGTGGTTCGGCAACGGCAAGCGCAGCCAGAAGACCAAGGAGATGGCGCCGTTCCACCAGATGCGCAACATGACGGGCGGACGGGCGACCCAGCCGAACCTGCGCGCCGCGCCGATCGTCTTCGATCCCTTCGCGGTGACCCAGGTCGACGCCGTGCTGTCGACCCACATCCACCAGGACCACATCGATCCCTTCTTCGCGGCGGCGGTGCTGCAGAACTGCGCGCCGGACGTTCCCTTCATCGGCCCGCAGGGGTGCGCCGATCTCTGGAAGAAGTGGGGCGTTCCCGAGAGCCGGATCAAGGTGGTCCGCCCCGGCGACACGGTCACCATCAAGGACGTCGAGATCGTCGTGCTCGAGTCGTTCGACCGCACCATACTGGTGACCTCGAACGAACAGCTGGCGGGCAAGGTGCCCACCATGGACGACAAGGCGGTGAACTATCTGTTCAAGACGCCCGGCGGCAATCTCTATCACAGTGGCGATTCCCACTATTCCATCCGCTTCGCCAAGCACGGCAAGGACCACAAGATCGACGTGGCGCTCGGCTCCTATGGCGAGAACCCGGTCGGCAACCAGGACAAGATGACGTCCATCGACATCCTGCGCATGGCGGAAGCGCTCGGCACCAAGGTGGTCATTCCCTTCCATCACGACGTGTGGACCAACTTCAAGGCCGACCCGCTCGAGATCCTGATGCTGTGGAACTACAAGAAGAACGTGCTGCAGTATGGCTTCAAGCCGTTCATCTGGGACGTCGGCGGCAAGTTCACCTATCCCAATGATGCCGACAAGCTGCAGTATCACTATCGGCGCGGTTTCGAGGACGCGTTCACCGACGAGCAGAACGTGCCGTTCCCGTCCATCCTGTAGTTGGATCGGCATCCCTCGGGATCGGGGCTCCATGCGAAAGCGTGGGGCCTCATTCATTTGGTGCCTGCGGCCCCTTGCAACGCTGTGACGCCTGACATAAACATATCTTTATGTCTAGCGTTCGTCAGGCCGGGTCCCCGGCTGCTTCCTTCGATGATGTGGTGTCGGTGCTGCGAAGCGCCGGCGAGCCGACGCGGTTGCGTCTTCTGGCGCTGTTGTCGCTCGGCGAAGCCACCGTCAAGGATCTCACCGAGGTGCTGGCGCAGAGCCAGCCGCGCGTGTCGCGCCATCTCAAGCTGCTCACCGAGGCAGGACTGGTCGAGCGGCTACCGGAGGGCGCCTGGGCCTATTACCGGCTGGTCGACGAGGGGCCTGCTGCTGCGCTGACGCGCACGCTGATCGCCGCCATCGACCCGGCCGACCCGGCCATCGAGTCCGATCGCCGCAGGCTCGATGCCATCAAGGCGGCGCACGCGGCCACCGCACAACGCTATTTCGCCGAGAATGCAGAAAGCTGGGATCGCCTCAGGACGCTGCACGTCGCCGAGCACGATGTCGAGGCGGCGATCCGCGCCGCCGTCGGCGACCGGCCGATCTTCAACATGCTGGATATCGGCACTGGCACCGGTCGCATGCTGACGCTGCTCGCCGACCGCTACAGCCGCGCCGTCGGCCTCGACATGAGCCACGACATGCTATCGGTGGCCCGCGCCAATCTGGCGGCGGCCGGCATCGACAACGCGCATGTCCGCCAGGGCGACGTGACGGCGCTGTCGGTCGGCACCGGCTTCGATCTGGTGGTCATCCATCAGGTGCTGCACTATCTCGACGATCCGGCGCGGGCGCTGCGCGAGGCGGCGGCGGCGCTGGCCCCCGGCGGCCGCCTGCTGATCGTCGACTTCGCGCCGCACGACCACGAGTTCCTGCGCTCCGGCCACGCTCACCGCCGGCTCGGCTTCAGCCACGAGCAGATGCGCGGCTGGATCGAGGCGGCCGGCCTTGCCTTCGACACGGTGCGCGACCTGCCGCCGGAGACGGCCGACGGCCTGACGGTATCGCTGTTCCTCGCCGCCGACCGGCGAATGGACATGGCCGACGAGTTGCAGCAGCGCATCGCCTGACGGCCTCCGACACGACACGACTTTTCGGGAACATCACCATGCGGTTCAGCCACAATCTCGGCGCCCTCGACCTTGGCGTCTCCTTCGAGTTCTTCCCGCCCAAGACGGAGAAGATGGAGGAGACGCTGTGGGCGTCGATCACCCGTCTGGCGCCGCTCGGCCCGCGCTTCGTGTCGGTGACCTACGGCGCCGGCGGCTCGACGCGCGAGCGCACCCACGCTACCGTCGCCCGCCTCGTCCGCGACACCGATCTGAAGCCGGCCGCCCATCTCACCTGCGTCGGCGCCAGTCGTGCCGAGATCGACGACGTGGTGCGCGGCTATCGCGACGCCGGCGTCCGCCATATCGTGGCGCTGCGCGGCGATCCGGTGGGCGGCCTCGGCGCGGCTTACCGCCCGCATCCCGATGGCTACGCTTCGACTACCGACCTGATCGCCGGCATCCGGGCGATCGGCGATTTCGAGATCTCGGTGTGGGCCTGTCCCGGGA
>JARKNW010000116.1 GCA_029976075.1 Pleomorphomonas sp. | reverse complement strand
GGTTAATGATCGGTAGTTCGCTCGGTATTTTTCACTAACGCAACGTATTTTCATGAAGCATGTCGGGAAAGCGCAGGATTTCCTTTTATGCTGCGGATCGTTTTGTTGATGTTGTCGGGTGAGTTTCTGGTTTTCCTTTACTTGTCATTCAAGAATTGGTCGTCAAATCACCTCGTCGGCCGCCACTCAGGCCTTTTCTCGATGGAGAGAGGACATGACCATGACCTCCGATGGGATGTTTTCCGGGATCAAGACCTATTTCATGGGACCGCTTCCGACCAAGACCGGCCGTGTACCGGTGGTCATTGCTGAGGACGCGGACAACGAGGCCTGGCGGCTCGAACCCGGTCATTATCTCGACACGGCGGGCGGCCTCGTGGCAGCGACGCCAGAGCTGGCGTCTCTCGCCATCTCCTGGTCGCGCGGCTAAGAGCATGCGTCGCAACCCCACCGGCCGGGCAGCCAAGCTCGATTATCGCGCTTGCGGTGCCCATAGATATCAGGGCGTTGGCGAGGAGCGGCTTACGCCGCCAACGCACTGGCTTTCCTCAGGGCGCAGATCGGCGAGACATTTTTGCTGGATCTGCTCGGGGACATTGGGCTCCGGCTCTCGGGATCAAGGGCGCCGGCCATTCCCGAGCGCCTTTCAAGCCGAGCTTTTGGGCGCCGCTAGAGCCCTTTGATCCGTTCGAGCCAGGCTTCCTCGTCGATGACCTCGATGCCGAGTTCGGCCGCCTTGGTCAGCTTGGAGCCGGCGCCGGGTCCGGCAACGACAAGGTCGGTCTTCTTGGAGACCGACCCGGCCACCTTGGCACCAAGCCGTTCGGCGGTGGCCTTCGCCTCGTCCCGCGTCATCTTTTCCAGCGATCCGGTGAAAACAACGGTCTTCCCGGCTACCGGGCTATTGGTGGTCACCGGCGCTTCGGCGTCGAGCGGCGTGATCTCCTTGAGCAGGGCGTCGATGGCGGCGCGATTGTGATCCTCGCCAAAGAAATCGGTCAGCGCCTCGACCACCACGGCGCCGACGCCGTCGATGGCGTCGAGCTCGGCCAGCGTTTCCGGATCGCGTTCGGAGGCTTTCCTCATGGCGTCGTAGAAGTGCCCCCATGAGCCATAGGCGCGGGCGAGCAGCTTGGCATTGCCCTCACCGATGTGCCGGATGCCGAGGCCGAAGATCAGGCGGTGGAGATCGATCTGCCGGCGCGCCTCGATGCTTTCGAAGAGATTGCGGACCGACGTGGCGCCGAAGCCGGGGAAGTTCGAGAGACGGTTGAGTCCGGTGGCTTCGCGCCTTGCCAGCGTGAAGATATCGACCGGCGTACGGATGGAAAGGTGATCGTCCTCCAGGGCGTGGAAGAACTCGATCTGCTTGTCGCCGAGGCCCTCGATGTCGAAGGCGTGGCGCGAGACGAAGTGCTTGAGGCTTTCCACCTGCTGGGCCGGGCAGATCAGGCCGCCGGTGCAGCGGCGCACCGCATCGACCCTGCCGGTCTTCTCGTTGATCTCGCGGGTGGCGTGGCTGCCGCAGCGCGGGCAGAGGGTTGGAAATGCATAGGGTACCGCGTCGGCTGGCCGCTTTTCGATGAGCACGTCCACCACCTGCGGGATGACGTCGCCGGCCCGTTGGATCACCACCGTATCGCCGACCCTGATGTCGCGACCGTCGCGCAGCGGCAAGCCATCCTGTCCGATGCCCTTGATATAATCCTCGTTATGCAGCGTGGCGTTGGAAACGACGACGCCCCCCACCGTGACCGGTTCCAGCTTGGCGACCGGCGTCAGCGCACCGGTGCGGCCGACCTGGATTTCGATGGCCTTGACGGTAGTCGACGCGCGCTCGGCCGGGAACTTGTGGGCGGTGGCCCAGCGCGGCGAGCGCGAGCGGAAGCCGAGCCGCTCCTGCAGGATCAGGCTGTCGACCTTGTAGACCACGCCATCGATATCGTAGCCGAGTTCGGCACGCTGGCTCTCGATCAACTGGTAGTGGGCGAAAAGATCTTCCTCGGAATGGCAGCGCACCATCAAGGGGTTGACCTTGAAGTCCCAGTCGGCAAAGCGCATCACAGTGTCATACTGCGTCCGGGCCAGGGGTTCGGAAAGGTCGCCCCAGGCATAGGCGAAGAAGCTGAGCGGCCGGCCGGCCGTCACCTTCGGGTCGAGCTGGCGCAGCGAGCCGGCGGCGGCGTTGCGCGGGTTGGCGAACAGGCGGCCGCTCTCGTTCATCATCCGCTCGTTGAGGGCGGCGAAATCGGCCTTCTTCATGTAGACCTCGCCGCGCACTTCAACCACGCTGGGCGCCCCCGTTGGCAGTGACTTGGGAATCTCAGCAATAGTGAGAACGTTGGCTGTCACGTTCTCGCCCGTAGTGCCGTCACCACGCGTCGCTGCCGTGACGAGGCGCCCTCCCACGTAGCGCAATGACATGGAGAGACCATCAATCTTTGGTTCGGCGGTGAACGTTGGCGTCGTAGTGGTGCCGAGGAAACTCTTCACCTGCTTGACGAAATCGCGGAGGTCGGCTTCGCTAAACAGGTTGTCAAGCGACAACATGGGCCTGACATGAACTACCTGTCGGAATTCCGGTAAAGGTTTCGTTCCGACCTTATAGATCTCACTAAATTTTCTTCTAATTTCTTCTCTGTCTTTTCCTATTTCGACGAGAGCTCTGTAAAATGAATCGTATGTTCCATCATCGATAATTGGGTGACCTTCCTCATAACGCGCCTTTGCAAGCTTCATAAATTCGTTAACTTGCGCGATTGTCGCGTCTGCATCTTCCATCAGATATTTATCAAAATTTAGAAGATGTTCTTTCTTTTCTTCGTATGGGATATTTGCGATTTTTGAATGTAGTTTATTATGTAAATGAATAATAAAAGACCCGCCTATTTTGTGTAAGGCAGCCGTAATTGCACTCTTGTCTCCCAACGGATCCAATATAAGTAGGTCGTCCGCAATATCTGAGATTATTTCAGATTTTTTTAGTTGGGAGATGTCTTGCATTGTCGATTCTTTTATTACCTCAGGAGCCCGGCCGCTTTTGTAACGCCGAACGGGAACGCTATCTCGATGCTAAACGGATAGCATGAGTTTAAGGTTCCAAAGTGCCAAAACCGTCAGGAGTGTGCATATGGCACGAGCGGGGAGTTATCACCAGACGGTAGCCGTCACCACAAGTAGCCCGGCAAAGGCGGTGAGCACGCCGGCGGTGGTCCGGTTGAGGACGCCGGCACCGACGTAGTGGCGGCCGAGTCGGCCAATGACCAGACCGACGAGTCCCCAGGTACCTGTCGCGAAGGCAATGGCGGCGGCCACCCCAGTGACCAATGCCGGCGACGGCAGCCCCGGCGGCAGAATGGCGAAGGCGAGCACCAATGCCTTGGGATTGATGAGCGTGATGACGAACACCCGCCGCGTCGGTACGGCCGTTCCCGCCGTCGGGTCGGCGCGCCAGATCTTCACCGCCGACAGGATGAGTGCAGCCGATGCCAGGAGTTTCAGGATGGGCGCCGCAGTTGGCGCAGTGTCGGTGAGCACGCTCGCACCGAAGCCGAGCAAAGTCAGCGCCAGCCCATAGGCAAGGAGAACCGCACCCAGCGCAGTCGGCAGACGGCGAAGGCCGTCCGTTGCCGTGGCGGCGGCGACCAGTGCATTGGTCGGACCGGGCAACAGCAGCAGCAGAAGGGCGCCGATAAGCGGAGTGGTGAGCGGCATGAGATTTCGGAGCTCCGGCAAAGCTCTCCGTCATTAGCATATTTTCAATGTGGGGAAAGCGGCGCCCGCCGCCCTCAGAATGGTCAACTATGTCTTAATCCCCGTTTCCCTGTGGCGTTCCGATTTGCTAAGTCTTTTCTGGACGGCGATGGCTCCCTGGTGCGAACCTTGCACGGAGGCGCTGTGGTCGGTTGGAGCACGGCGCGGCGGAGCTTGAGTGACGCCATTGCTCCAAGGGTGGGTAAACGGGAGCCAAGACGCTGAATTCGTTGTATTTCGGTATCGGATTCACGGTCATCCTGGCGCTCCTCGTGGCGCTGGTCGGGCCTTTGTTTGTCGATTGGACGGCCTACCGGGCCGCTTTCGAGACAGAGGCGGCGCACGTTCTGGGACACAAGGTGTCCGTTCGTGGGACAGCCGATGCCAGCCTGCTGCCTTATCCTTCGCTCTCCTTCTCAGACGTGGTGATCGGCGACGATCCCAACGCGCCGCTGATGACCGTCGGCCGTTTCAACATGGAGATCGAGCTCTTCCCGCTGCTCTCGGGTGAGATCCATGTCACCGAGATGCAGGTGGTGCAGCCCGAGCTCAACGTGCGCATCGACGAAAACGGCGCCTTCGAATGGATGGCCGCCGAGGGTGGCATCGGCATCAACCCGAGCCGGGTGATGCTGTCGGGCGTCGACATCGAGGAAGGGCGTGTCGTCATATCCGACGCGCGGCACAGCCAGCCGGTGGTGGTGGACAGCATCAAGGCCCGCCTCGATGCGCCTGCGCTTGCCGGCCCCTACAAGGTGGAAGGCACGGCACGGGCCGGCGGCGACACCTTTACCGTCAAGGCGGCGACCGGCGCCGCCGACGGCAAGGGCGGGTTCGCGCTCAAGGCCAATGTTCGCTCGGCGAATCACCCGGTGGTCGCCAACTTCGATGGGCAGTTGAAGATCGCCAGCCACCGTCCGACCTGGGCCGGAAAGGCGACGCTCGATCGCATCATTGCCAAGGAAGACCAGTCGACCTTGCCCTGGTCGGTGTCGGCGGATCTCGATGTCTCCAACCGGGCGGTGCTCGCCAAGGCGCTGGAGTTCCGCTACGGCGCCGAGGAGCGTCCCTTCACCATTTCCGGGGCCGCGACGCTGGATCTCGCGGCGGTCCCGAGCTTCGAGGCGGTGCTGTCGGCTCGGCAGATCGATCTCGATCGGACGCTCGGCGCCGGTCCGGACAAGCCTGTTTCCTTCGATGGCGCGCTTGCCGCCCTGGGCACGACCATTGCCGGCCTGCCGGTCCCGAGCGTGCCCGGCCGGATCGGCTTCGACATTCCCGGCGTGGTGGTCGGTGGCAGCATCATTTCCAATCTGAGGGCCGATCTGGTGACGGCGGTCTCCGGCTGGACCATCGAAACGCTGGAAGCGACGCTGCCGGGCAAGTCGTCGATCACGGCCAGCGGCCAACTCGCGACGGCGCCGACCGTCGGTTTCAACGGCGAGGTCACGCTTGCCTCCGACCAGCCGGCGACCATGATCGCCTGGCTGGCGCCCAACCGGCCCAAGGTCAACCTCGATCCGTTCCGCCTGTCGGCCAAGGTCGCCGCTTCCGCGGATGGCCTGGCGCTGGAAGACGTCGATGCCCGTCTCGACGAAGGCAAGGTCAGCGGCTCGCTCGATTTCGTGCCCGGCATCGCCGCCCGCAAGGCGCGGCTGACCATGTCCCTCGACGCCGACCAGTTGAGGCTGTCCGACGTTCAGACGATCGCCGGTCTCGCAACGGGGCAGGGCGGTGGCGCCGGCGCCGATATCGTGGTCAAGGCGGCTATCGGAGCATTGCTGGCCGGCGATGCGCGCGCCGAGGGCTTCGATGTTTCGGCCTCGCTGGTCAATTCGACGCTGGATGTCGATCGGCTGTTCGTCCGTTCGCTGTCCGGGGCCCGCGTCACGGCGGCCGGCACCATCCGCGACGTGACGACGACGCCCGACGGTTCGATCCAGATGCGCGTGTCGGCGGAGAAGCTGGATGGCATCGCCGATCTCGCCCGTGCGCTGATCCCCGATACGCCGACCGCCGCCTTCCTGCACGACGCCGCGCCCCATCTCGGTCCGGCGAGTCTGGAGGGAACGGTTCAGGCCAAGGCATCCGGCGAGGGGACTGACCTTCGCGTCGAGCTGAACGGTTCCGCCGCGTCCACCGACATCCACGGACAACTCGCCTTCAAGGGGCGCGTCGATGCCTGGGATGCCGCCGAGATTTCCACCGACGTCAGCCTCACCGGGCCCGATGGCGCCGAGCTGATGCGCCAGTTTGGCCTTCCTGTTCCCGATGTGGGCCGGCCAGGCGCGGGCAGCCTGACGCTATCGGCCATGGGCAAGTCCAAGGACGGCCTTGCCGTGGTGTTGCGTGGCGCCATGGGGCCGACCGAGGTGACGCTCAACGGGGCGACGACGCTGGTTCGCGGCGCCGCGCCCAGCGCCGAGCTGGATCTCGACCTGAAATCTCCGGATGTCGGCTCGCTGCTGGTGATGTCCGGCAACATCGTGCAGGGCGTCATCGGCTCGACGCCGGCCGACGTCGCTGCCCACCTGTCGCTCGGCAACCGCAAGGTTCTGGTCAATCGCATCGAAGGCAAGTTCGACGAGGTGCCGACGGTTGGCGACATCGCCATCGATTTCGCGCCCAGCGTGCCGAAGGTCACCGGCAGCCTTTCCTTCGACCAGGGATCGCTGGCCGGTCTCGGCGAGGCCATTCTGGGGCCGGCGTCCTTCGACTTCCCGATCGTTCAGAGCCGCAACCCCTGGCCGGAGGCGCCGTTCGGCGCGGCGCTGATCGACGGCTTCGACACCGATCTCGCCCTGAAGTTCGGTCGGCTCGAGATCGAGAACGGTCCGGCTGCCAAAGGGGCTTCGCTGTCGCTGGTCAGCAACGCGTCCGGTACCGGGCTCGACGACATTTCCGCGACGCTGGCGGGCGGCAAACTGTCCGGCGACCTGATGATCAAGCGCGATCTCGACGGTACGGCCGGCATTTCCGGTACGTTGCGTCTCGATGGCGCGGCGGCCGAGGAATTCGCCTGGCGGCGTGATGATCGGCCGATCGTGACCGGTTCCTTCAGCATCGACACCCAGATAAACGCCACCGGCCGAACGCTGGCCGGCTGGATGTCCTCGGTGACCGGCGGTGGCAGCTTCTCGCTTCAGAACGGCCGGCTCGCCCACATGACGACACGTGCCTTCGACCAGGTCATCCGGCTGGCCGATGCCGGCAAGGAACTCAGCGAAGATCGCATCCGACAGGCGTTCACCGATAATGTCGACATGGGCGATCTCGCCTTCGATCGGCTGGATGCCGCATTCACGCTGGCTGGCGGTACGCTGCGCGCGCCGAACATCGTTGTGGCGGGCAAGGATGGCGCGACGTCCGGCTCGGCGACGGTGGATATCAGCCGTGCCACCGTCGACAGCGAGTGGCGCCTGTCGCTCGACGCCGGCGACGCGGCGGCCGGCGGCGGTGTGCCGCAGGTATCGGTGCTGTTCAAGGGGCCGATCGTCGATCCCTCCCGCCGTATCGACGTTACCGCCTTCGCGTCCTATCTCGGGATTCGCGCCCTTGAGAAGGAAACGCAGCGCGTGCTGACCATGCAGGCCGATATCCAGGAACGCGAGCTTCTGTCGCGGCAGGTGTTGCGCGACCGCGAGGCGCTCGACCGCCGCAACCAGCAGATGCTGGAGGCGCGCGAGCGGGCTGCCGCGGCGGCGCTGGCCGAGAAGGCCAAGGCTGCCGCGCTGTTGGCCGCCCAGAAGGCCAAGACGGAGAAGCCCGCCGAAGGCGATCCGCTCGATGCCATTGGCCGTCTGTTGCAGAAGGGGACGCCGGCACCCAACCAGCCCGGTGCCAAGCTTAGACAGTTGCCGAGTTCCGACGTGGGGCTGCCGCCCGGCGGCGTTACGGGGAGTGCGCCATGAGCCCATCGTCCGATCGTTCCGGCCGTCATCGTCGTCCGAAACCCACCACCCGTCCCGCCACGCCGGCCGACGTCGACGTGATCGTCGGGTTCATCCGGTCGCTGGCCGCCTATGAGAACCTCTCGGAAAAGATGGTGGCAACGCCGGAGGACTATGCCGCCGCCTTCTTCAGCGACAGTCCGCGCGTTTTCTGCGAGCTCGGCTTCATCGGCGACCAGCCGGCCGGCATCGCCGTGTGGTTCTACTCCTTCTCGACCTTTCTCGGCCGCCATGGGCTTTATCTCGAGGACATCTTCGTCGATCCGGCGGCACGCGGGCAGGGCGTCGGCAAGGCCCTGCTCGCCCGTCTCGCCCGCCGTTGCGTCGATGAAGGTCTCGGTCGCTTCGAGTGGACGGTGCTCGACTGGAACAAGTCGGCCATCGATTTCTACGCGGCGATGGGAGCCCCCCTCAACGACAGCTGGGTGCCGGTGCGCATGACGCGTGAAGCCATCGAAAAGCTGGCGAAGGAATGCCCGTGAGCCGGCCGCTTCTCGACATCGTCGTCGCCATGGCGGAGAACGGCATCATCGGTCGCGATGGCGGCATGCCCTGGCACTTGTCGACCGACCTCAAGTATTTCAAGGCGTTGACGCTTGGTCGCCCTATGGTGATGGGCCGCAGGACCTTCGAGGCCATCGGCAAGCCCTTGCCGGGACGCGAGACCTTCGTGGTGACCCGCGATCCGGCCTTCGCCCCAGATGGCGTCACTGTTGTCGGCGATCTCGACCTGGCGCTTGAAGCGGCGGCGGCAAGTGCGACCGCAAAAGGCGTATCCTCCTTCGTGGTGGCCGGCGGCGGCGCTCTCTATGCGGCGACCATCGGTCGTGCCGATCGTCTTTTCGTCACTCGCATCGCCGCCTCACCGGAGGGCGATACGCGCTTTCCGCCGATCGATCCGGCGATCTGGGTTCTCGATGCCGCCGAGCCGATGGTGCGGGGCGAGCGCGACAGCGCCGACGCCACGTTCGAGACCTGGCTGCGTCGCCGCTGATCTCCATCGAAAGAATCGGTCACGGACGGTTGATCGGAGACGCCTCACACCCCAAATGGCGTTTGATCTGTATGCGCATTGATGACAGGGGGTTCGCCTCCTATGATCGCCGCTTCAGAGAAGCCGGAGCATTTCCCGGTCGGGCGGCACCGCCCGATCGGTATGGAAACGCTCCAGATTTCCATGTTGGCAGGAAGGGACCCATATGCCCTGGAGCAATCAGAGTGGTGGCGGCGGCTGGAAAGGCGGCGGCAATGGACCGTGGGGGCAGCCGCCCCGGGGACCGCAGGGCGGCGGCGGTAACGAGCCCCCCGATCTCGAGGAGTTGCTCCGGCGCGGACAGGACAAGATCCGGCGTCTTCTTCCTGGCGGCGGCCGGCCCGGACAGGGCGAGCCCACGGGTATCATGACGGCGCTGCCGCTGATCGCCATCGCCGCGGTCGGGTTCTGGCTCTACGAGAGCATCTATGTCGTCCAGCCCGATCAGGTTGGCGTCGAGCTGCTGTTCGGCAAGGTCAAGCCGGAACTCAACGAGCCGGGCATTCACTTTGCCTTCTGGCCGATCGAGCAGGTCGAGACGCCGGCGCTGCTCAAGGAGAACCAGGAGGTTCTCGGCGGCGCCGCGGCGGCCGGAACCGACTCCATCATGCTGTCGGGCGATCAGAACCTCGTCAGCGTCGAATTCTCGGTGCTCTGGCGGATTTCCGATCCCATCAAGTATCTGTTCCGCGTTGGCGATCAGCCGGACCTTGTCCGCAAGGTATCGGAATCGGTGATGCGCGAAGTGGTCGGCCGCACCCGCGCCGACGAGTTCCGCACCACTGGCCGCGAGGCGGCCCAGACAGCGGTGCGCGAACGCATTCAGCAGACGCTCGACGCCTATGACGCCGGTGTGTCGATCACCGCCGTCAACGTCACGCGGGCCGATCCGCCGCTCGAGGTGCAGGATGCCTTCGGCGAGGTGCAACGCGCCCAGCAGGACCAGGACAAGTTCAAGCAGGATGCGCAGGCCTATGCCAACAAGCGGCTCGGCGAGGCGCGTGGCGAGGCATCGCAGATCCGCGAGGCGGCGCTCGGCTATCGTGATCAGGTGATCGCCGAGGCGACCGGTGGCGCCCAGCGCTTCACCTCGGTCTACCAGCAGTACGTCAAGGCGCCCGACATCACGCGCGAGCGCATCTATCTTGAGACCATGGAGGGCGTGCTCTCCAAGACCAACAAGGTGATCCTCGACAGCGGTTCCACGCAGGGCGTGCTGCCCTACCTGCCGCTGCCCGAAGTCGGGCGTCCGACGACCCCCTTGAGCACGGGAGCCGGCCAGTGATGCGTACGATCGCCTTGCCCTTCGTCCTGATCACCCTGGTGATCCTCGCGCTGATCGTCTATTCGGCGACCTTCATCGTCACCGAGCGCGATCAGGCCATTCAACTGCGCTTCGGCGAGATCCAGAGGGTCATCACCAAACCCGGCATCTACTTCAAGCTGCCGACCAACATGGTCGATACCGTCCAGATCGTCGACAAGCGCCTCAACACGCTGGAGATCGACAACAACGTCGTGCAGGTCCGGGACAGCCGCCAGTATGTGGTGGATGCCTTCGCGGCCTACCGCATCGTCGATGTCAAAGCCTTCCGCGAAAGCGTCACCGGCAACATGGCGGTGGCCGAGACGCGCCTCAGGACGCGCCTCGATTCGGCGTTGCGTCGTGTCTACGGCACCCGCTCGTTTGGCGATGCCCTGTCGGAGGAGCGCCAGGCGATGATGAAGGAAGTGGCCGACTTCGTTCGTCCGGAAGCGGCCAACCTCGGCATTGAAATCGTCGAGCTCAGGATCCGCCGCACCGAGTTGCCGAACAACGTTCTCGAGCAGACCTACGACCGCATGCGTTCGGAACGCCTTGCCGAGGCGGCTGAACTCCGGGCCGAGGGTACGCAAGAAGCCGCGCGCATCCGCGCCGAAGCCGATCGTCAGGCGACGGTGCTTCAGGCCGAGGCGCGGCGCGATGCCGATATCCTGCACGGCGAGGGCGATGCCGAACGCAACCGCATCTTCGCGGAGGCCTATGGCGCCGACAAGAGCTTCTTCGAGTTCTATCGCTCGATGCAGGCCTACGCGTCGTCGCTAGCCAATGGCACGACCATGCTCTTGAAGCCGGACTCGGAATTCTTCCGCTACTTCCGCGGACCGACCGGCTCCTTGCCAGAGTTGGCGACGCCGGCTGCCCAGGCTCAGCCGTGAGGACGCCTTGAACGACTTCCTGGTCGCCGTCGGCCTGATGGCCGTCTTCGAGGGGCTGCTGTACGCGGCAGCCCCTTCTTTCATGCGCAAGGGCATCCGCCAGTTGCTCGAGGCTTCCGACTCCTGGCTCAGGACAGGCGGCATCGCTGCCATGGCCGTGGGCGTCGCCATCATCTGGGCGGTGCGCGGCGGATGACCCCGTCCCCTTCGCGGCTGGGGTTTGTCTCCATCCGTGAAACGGATTATGACTTCGCCGAGCGTGCGGGCACGGCCGTCTTGAGCGATGATCCTTCGGCCTTTGTTTCCGGCTTTTCTTTTAGCGTCCGCGCTTCCCGGGAAACATGCATTCCCGGACAGAAGCGCCAGGGGAGGAAGACCATATGGTCTCATGGATCAGGACAGTGCCGGGTGCCGGATGGCGACGCGGACCGGGCCTTGCGGCACTGACGCTTGCGGCGGCGCTCGCCCTTTCGGGGGCGGGACCGGTTGCCGCCGAGCAGGGACCGGCTTCGGTGGCCGATCTCGCCGAGAAGCTGCTCGGCGCGGTGGTGAACATCTCGACCACCCAGACGGTGGCCGAAACGCGTCAGGTGCCGCTGCCGCAGGTGCCGGAAGGCTCGCCCTTCCAGAATTTCTTCGACGAGTTTTTCGACAAGAACGGCAAGAACAAGGGCGACAACAACGGCGGTGACGACGGAGCCGACAACGGCGACGGCGGCGACGAGGGCGGCCCTGGCGACGGCGGCGACCCGCACAAGGTGCAGTCGCTCGGTTCGGGCTTCGTCATCGACGCCTCGGGCATCATCATCACCAACAATCACGTCATCGAGGATGCCGACGAGATCGTCGCCAACTTCTCCGATGGCACCAAGCTGAAGGCCGAACTGATCGGCCATGATGCCAAGACCGACCTTGCCGTTCTGCGCGTCAAGCCCGACAAGCCGCTCACCGCCGTCAAGTTCGGCGACAGCGAGCACATGCGCGTCGGCGACTGGGTGATGGCCATCGGCAACCCGTTCGGCCTCGGCGGCACGGTGACCACCGGCATCGTCTCGGCGCGAAATCGCGATATCAATTCAGGACCTTATGACAACTACATCCAGACCGACGCGGCCATCAACCGCGGCAACTCGGGTGGACCGTTGTTCAATCAGGCCGGCGAAGTGATCGGCATCAACACCGCCATCATCTCGCCGTCGGGCGGCTCGATCGGCATCGGCTTTGCGATCCCCTCGGAGATCGCCGTCGGGGTCGTCGATCAGTTGCGTCAGTTCGGCGAGACCCATCGCGGCTGGCTCGGCGTCAACATCCAGGAAGTGACCGACGATCTCGCCGAAAGCCTCGGCATCGACAAGCCGCAGGGCGCGCTGGTGGCCGGCGTCACCGAGGGCGGTCCGGCGGCGGTGGCCAAGGTCGAGCCGGGCGACGTGATCGTCGCCTTCGACAGCCACCCCATCAAGACCATGCGGGAGCTGCCGCGCCTCGTCGCCAACACGGCGGTGGGCAAGGAAGTGTCGATCACCCTGATCCGCAAGGGCAAGGAACTGACCGTCCCCGTGACGATCGGTCGTCTGGACGAGACCGAGAAGGTCGCGGCGAAGACCGAGGAGAAGCCCGCGGAGCCGCCGAAGGATCAGACCAAGGTGCTCGGCCTGACGCTCGGTGCGCTCGACGATAGCGCTCGTGCCAAGTACCACTTCGCCGCCCAGGTGAAGGGCGTCGTGGTGACGGGTGTGGACGCCGAAAGCGCCGCGGCCGAAAAGGGCATCGCGGCTGGCGATCTCATCGTCGAGGTTGCCCAGGAAGAGGTGCAGTCTCCCGCGGACATCGCCAAGACGGTCGACAAACAGAAGAACATGGGCCGCAAGTCGGTGCTGCTTCTGGTCTCCAACGCCGCTGGTGAGCTGCGGTTCATCGCTGTGAAGATCGACTGACGACTGCGTCATAATCCAAGAAAGACGGCCGGTTTCGATGGGACCGGCCGTTTTCGTTTGATGAGCCGATGTTCGGCAATCTCTCAACGCGGCGCAGCGCCGGTCATTCGCTCGGGTGACCGATCAGGGCGATGTCGATGTTGTGCTCGGGATAATAGTTCTCCGCCGTCATCTCGAAGGTGGTCGGCCCAGTCTTCTTGACGCCGTCGCCGCAGAACGAAACCAGCGTGTCCGGGTCTCCCTTGTCGATGGTCAGGTGCAGACGGTCGATGCTGCCGCCCCAGTTGCCACCGGTGGTGAGAATGTAGGAGATCCAGCTTTCCTGGAGATAGGACTCCTGGGCCTTCGCCGCGTCGATGCGCTTGGAGACTGCCCTGAGGAAGTTGTCGTCGAAGCAGTATTTCTGCTGCTCCCGGTCGAAATCCTCGCCGGAGAAGGGATTGGCCGCCTCGGG
This sequence comes from Pleomorphomonas sp., assembly GCA_029976075.1. Taxonomy (GTDB): domain Bacteria; phylum Pseudomonadota; class Alphaproteobacteria; order Rhizobiales; family Pleomorphomonadaceae; genus Pleomorphomonas. The sequence goes on along the minus strand of JARKNW010000116.1, from coordinate 3,247 downwards.
CGCGACGAAGATCAGGCCGGCGGAGGCTCCGACGCTCGGCGTATAGCGATGAGCGACATGCAGATCCCGTCCCGCCGGAAAGGTGGTGCGCCACCAGTAGGTGGTCTTCAGCTTCCAGACTGGCACGTAGTCGGTCTTCATGCCGCTGCCGTCGTCATACTCCATGGGGATGATGATGCCGCGGCTGATCCAGTCGGCCTGCAGCTCTTTCGGAAGCGCGGCAAGGGCTTTCCCGGTGGGGTCGCCGAACGGCAGCAGCGGAATGTTGTGGTCCTTGAGCTCCTGGGTGACATCGACGTCGACGGCAAAGGCGTGCCGGTCGACCTCCGGCGTCACCTGCTTGCCTTCCACCATCACCGAGAAGTTCATGAAGTTGTCGGAGTCCGGATTGGGAACCGACACGACGAAGTCGCCGCTACCTTCTATGTCGGGCATGGGAAAGGCGACCACGGTGGTGCGGTCGGTCTTGCCCTCGTTATGAAAGACGTAGTCGACGCGAACCTGCTTCGGCGAGATGTAGAGATCCTCGCTCTTCATCGACACGTCGTCGGCGTAGACGAAGGTCAGGCCGCCGGCGGCCAGCTCCGCCATAGTGTCGTTGGCGTGGGCCAGGGAGGGCAGCGCCGCCAGCAAGGCGGCAACTCCGATAGCGGTCAGTTTCGTCATACGGCGACCTCGGCCTTGATGTGCGGATGAGGATCATAACCTTCGATCGTCACATGCTCGAATCGGAAATCGCGGACGTCGGTTATCCCTTCGGCGAGCTTCAGCCGGGGCAGGGCGCGCGGCGATCGGCTCAGTTGCAGGCGGGCCTGGTCGAGATGGTTGCGATAGAGATGGGCGTCGCCGAGCGTATGCACGAAGTCGCCCGGTTCGAGGCCGGTCGCCCGCGCCATCATGGCGGTGAGCAACGCGTATGACGCGATATTGAAGGGCACGCCAAGGAAGACGTCCGCCGACCGCTGGTACATCTGGCAGGAGAGACGGCCGTTTGCGACGTAGAACTGGATGAGGAGGTGGCAGGGCGGCAGGGCCATCTTCGGCACGTCGACCGGGTTCCAGGCGGTAACGATCATGCGCCGGGAATCGGGGTTGCGACGGATCGTCTCCTGCACCTCGGCGATCTGGTCGATGGTGCCGCCATCCGGCTTCGGCCACGAGCGCCACTGATGACCGTAGACGGGGCCGAGGTTGCCGTTCTCGTCCGCCCACTCGTCCCAGATGGAAACGCCGTTGTCCTTCAAATACTTGATATTGGTATCCCCTTGAAGGAACCAGATCAGCTCGTGGACGATCGACTTGATGTGCAGCTTCTTGGTGGTGAGCAGCGGGAAGCCGTCGGCGAGATTGAAGCGCATCTGATGGCCGAATACCGACAGCGTACCGGTGCCGGTGCGGTCCTCCTTGGAGGTCCCGGTGTCGAGGATGAGCTTCAAAAGGTCGAGATACTGCTGCATGGCGGTCCGCTTGCTGGCGTGGGGCAAAAGACACTAGCCGGAGTCGCGCGGCGAGTCAGCCGCGGGCTGCGGGGCGACGCCGAAGTTGCGGGCGAGAGCGTGATAGACGCCTTCCGGAGCGATGAGGCTGGACACCTTGCCGGCAATCAACGCCACCAGCATCAGTGGCAGCAGCATGGCATGGTTGAGCGTCATCTCCTGGACGATCACCACCGAGGTCAGTGGCGCCTGCACCACGCCGGCGAGATAGGCGCACATACCAAGGAGGGCGATGGCCGAGGCGGCGTCGACGTTGAGGACGTGCGCGACATCGAGACCGAGGCCGGCACCGATGGACAGTGACGGCGAGAAGATGCCGCCGGGGATACCCGACAGCGTCGAGGCCAGCGTGGCGACCAGTTTGGCCGGGCCGTACCAGAGGCTGACGTCGGGCGGTGTCTGGTGGATGGCGTTGCGCGCCGCCTCGTAACCGGTGCCGCTGACGTCGCTGCCCGATGCAAAGCCAAGCAATGCGACCAGCAGGCCGAGAAGGGCGGCCGTCACCACCGGATGACGACGGATGAAGCCACCGGCCGGCCCGGGCAGGCCGCGCGACCAGGCGACGTTGAAGCGGTTGAACAGGCCGCCGAGCGCGCCCCCCACCACGGCCACGACAGGAACGGCCAGCCAGGCGATGCCCGGCGCCAGCGTCACGTAAGACGAACCGAAATAGGTGTAGTCGCCGAGCAGGGCCTGGGCGGTCAGGCCGGCCAGCATTACGGTCATGATGACGATGCCGCTCGCCTTGCTGTCGAAGGAGCGGCTCAGTTCCTCGATGGCAAAGACGATGCCGGCGAGCGGCGTGTTGAAGGCGGCGGCGACACCAGCGGCGCCACCAGCCAGCAGCAGCGACGAGCGGCGGATGGAAGCGACCCGTCCGGCCGCCTGCATGATCGCCGCGCCGACCTGGACGGTTGGCCCCTCGCGGCCGAGCGATCCTCCGGCGAGAAGGCCGAGCAGCATCAGCAGGATCTTGCCACCGGCAATTTTGAGCGAGACGAGATGCCCCGACGGCTCGGCCGGCGCCAGCTTGCGGGCGGCGATCACCTGGGGAATGCCACTGCCTTGCGAGCCGGGGAAGAGGCGTCGGGCCAGAAAGCAGGACAACGCGAAACCGGCCGGCGTTGCGACCAAAGGCAGCCAGGGGAAGGCTGCCATGCCGGCGCGAAAGGTGGCTTGGGCGAGGTCGGACGCGCGAGCCATCAGGACGGCGGCGATGCCGACGCCGATGCCGCCAGCCAGGAAGAGGATCTGGCGGCGGAGCCGCGAAGCCCCGATACGGGAGTAGCGGGCGTAGACTTTCGGCCGGTGCTGTCGCTGCATGAAGGTTCGCCGTTCGGTGCCTGCGCGGCGTGAAAAGGCTGGGGTGAAGCGCTTCTATCGGCCTCATTCTCGCCTGTGGTCAAGCCGTCGCGGCTGCATGGCGGCCCTTCGACCTGGGGGCGGTCGTTTGCCGCCTCTTCACAGGCGGGCCTCTTCACCCTATATGTCTTCGTGCCGGAGCAATCCGGCTATGGTGATAAACGGACTGCGCAATAAACCATTCGGACCCGGGGGCGGTACCCGGCGCCTCCACCCAAGATCTTGCAAGCCACCCTGTGGGCAAGGTTTTCGGCGGGGGCGAAATAGGATCGACGGGGGCGTAAAGGCGGCTCTTTCACTCGGCATTGTACCACCGTTATCGGGCTAAACCTATAGTTGCGAATGACAACTATGCTCCGGTGGCCGTCGCCGCGTAATGCGGTGCCCAA
>JARKNW010000112.1 GCA_029976075.1 Pleomorphomonas sp. | reverse complement strand
TTACTCGATAATTTTCGCGACGACGCCGGCGCCGACGGTGCGACCGCCTTCACGGATGGCGAAACGCAGACCTTCTTCCATGGCGATCGGGCAGATCAGCTTGACCGTCATCTGGATGTTGTCGCCCGGCATCACCATCTCGGTACCTTCCGGCAGCGAGATCGCGCCCGTCACATCCGTCGTCCGGAAGTAGAACTGCGGACGGTAGTTGTTGAAGAACGGGGTGTGACGACCACCTTCGTCCTTCGACAGGACATACACTTCACCCGTGAAGTGGGTGTGCGGGGTAATCGAGCCCGGCTTGGCCAGCACCTGGCCACGTTCGACTTCTTCACGCTTGGTGCCGCGCAGCAGGACGCCAACGTTGTCGCCCGCCTGACCTTGGTCGAGCAGCTTGCGGAACATTTCAACGCCGGTGCAGGTGGTCTTGACCGTGGGCTTGATGCCGACGATTTCGATTTCTTCGCCAACCTTGACGATGCCGCGTTCGACACGGCCGGTCACCACGGTGCCACGACCCGAGATCGAGAAGACGTCTTCGATCGGCAGCAGGAAGGGCTTGTCCACCGCGCGCTCGGGCGTGGGGATGTAGCTGTCCAGCGCGTCGGCCAGCGCCATGATCGAGCCTTCGCCGAGTTCGCCGGCATCGCCCTCAAGGGCCTTCAGCGCCGACCCCTTGACGATGGGAATGTCGTCGCCCGGGAATTCGTACTTGGAGAGCAGTTCACGCACTTCCATTTCAACGAGTTCGAGCAGTTCGGCATCGTCCACCATGTCGCACTTGTTCATGTACACAATGATGTAGGGAACACCGACCTGGCGCGCCAAAAGAATGTGTTCGCGCGTCTGCGGCATCGGGCCGTCCGCCGCCGACACCACCAGAATCGCGCCGTCCATCTGCGCCGCGCCGGTAATCATGTTCTTCACGTAGTCCGCGTGGCCCGGGCAGTCAACGTGCGCATAGTGCCGCCCCGCCGTCTCGTATTCCACGTGCGCCGTGTTGATCGTGATGCCGCGCGCCTTCTCTTCCGGCGCCGCGTCAATCTGATCGTAGGCCTTCGCCTCACCACCAAACTTCTTCGACAGGATCGTCGTGATCGCCGCCGTCAGTGTGGTCTTCCCATGGTCTACGTGACCAATCGTGCCGACGTTCACGTGCGGCTTCGTACGCTCAAATTTTGCCTTAGCCATT
>JARKNW010000084.1 GCA_029976075.1 Pleomorphomonas sp. | reverse complement strand
CATCACGCCGAGGTCGACCACCTTGAAGTTGTTGCAGGCCAGGACGACGCCGACGATGTTCTTGCCGATGTCGTGCACGTCGCCCTTCACCGTCGCCATCAGGACGGTGCCGGCCGAGGAATCCTCGGTGATCCCCAGCTCTTCCTTTTCCTTCTCCATGAAGGGCATCAGCCAGGCCACCGCCTGCTTCATGACGCGGGCCGATTTCACCACCTGCGGCAGGAACATCTTGCCGGCGCCGAACAGGTCGCCGACCACGTTCATGCCGGCCATCAGCGGCCCCTCGATGACGTGCAGGGGACGAGCCACGGCAAGCCGCGCCTCTTCGGTATCCTGCTCGATGAACTCGGTGATGCCGTGGACCAGCGCATGCTCCAGCCGCTTCTCCACCGGCAGCGACCGCCAGGCGAGATCGGCCACCTTCTCCTTGGCGCCGGTGCCGGCATAGCGCGGCGCGGCGTCGACCAAGCGCTCGGTGGCATCGGGACGGCGGTTGAGCACCACGTCCTCGCAGAGCTCCTTGAGCTCCGGATCGAGCTGGTCGTAGACGCCGAGCTGGCCGGCGTTGACGATGCCGAAGTCCATGCCGGCGGCGATGGCATGGTAGAGGAACACGGTGTGCATCGCCTCGCGCACCGGCTCGTTGCCGCGGAAGGAGAACGACAGGTTGGAGACGCCGCCCGACACATGGGCGCCCTTGAGGTTCTGGCGGATCCAGCGCGTCGCCTCGATGAAGTCGACGCCGTAGTTGTTGTGCTCCTCGATGCCGGTGGCCACCGCGAAGATATTGGGATCGAAGATGATGTCCTCGGGCGCGACGCCCACGGTCTCGGTCAGGATCTTGTAACAGCGGGCGCAGATGTCGATCTTGCGTTGATAGGTGTCGGCCTGCCCGGTCTCGTCGAAGGCCATCACCACCATGGCCGCGCCATAGCGGCGCACCAGCTTGGCGTGGTGGATGAAGGCGTCCTCGCCTTCCTTCAGCGAGATCGAGTTGACGATGCCCTTGCCCTGCAGGCACTTGAGGCCCGCCTCGATCACCGTCCACTTCGACGAGTCCACCATCACCGGCACGCGGGCGATGTCCGGCTCGGCGGCGACGAGGTTGAGGAAGGTGACCATGGCTGCTTCGCTGTCGAGCAGGCCCTCGTCCATGTTGACGTCGATGACCGTCGCCCCGCCTTCCACCTGGTCGCGCGCCACGGCCAGCGCCGCCGCGTAGTCGCCCTCGCGGATCAGCTTGCGGAAGCGCGCCGAGCCCGTGACGTTGGTCCGTTCGCCGACCATGACGAAGCTGGCGGAAGAGGCGGAGGTATCGGTCATGGCAAGGATTATCCCGAGAGGCAGGTCACGGTAACAGCAATAGGCGGTTTGACTTCAGGCGACTAGGCCCCGATCACCGTCGGCTCAAGGCCGGAGAGGCGCATGCGCGGATCGATGTGCGGCGGCACGCGCGGCGGCACCGTCTTCACCGCCTCGGCGATCGCCTTGATGTGCGGCGGCGTGGTGCCGCAGCAGCCGCCGACGATGTTGACGAGGCCGGAGGTGGCGAACTCGCCGACCAGCTTGGCCATCGCCTCGGGGCTCTCGTCATACTCGCCGAACTCGTTGGGCAGGCCGGCATTGGGATAGGCGCAGATCAGCGTGTCGGACACGCGTGAGAGATCGGCGATGTGGGCACGCATCTCGCGGGCGCCCAGCGCGCAGTTGAGGCCGATGGAGAGAAGCCCGGCGTGGCGCACCGAATACCAGAAGGCCTCGGCCGTCTGGCCGGACAGCGTGCGGCCCGACAGGTCGGTAATGGTGCCGGACACCGAGATCGGCAGCCGCACGCCCTTTTCCTCGAACACTTCCTCGGTGGCGAACAGCGCCGCCTTGGCGTTCAGCGTGTCGAACACCGTCTCGATCATGATGATGTCGGCGCCGCCGTCGATCTGGCCGCGCACCGCCTCGGCATAGGCGCGGCGCAGCTCGTCGAAGGTGATGGCCCGGAAGCCGGGGTTGTTGACGTCGGGCGAGATCGACGCCGTGCGGTTGGTCGGCCCGAGGGCGCCGGCGACGAAGCGCGGCTTGTCGGGGTCCTTGGCCGTATAGGCATCGGCGGCCCGGCGGGCGATCTTGGCGGATTCGAGGTTGAGCTCATAGGCGAGCTCTTCCATGCCGTAGTCGGCCTGGGCGACGAAGGTCGAGGAGAAGGTGTTGGTCTCCAGGATGTCGGCGCCGGCCTCGAGATACTGGCTGTGGATGTCGAAGATCACGTCGGGGCGGGTGATCGACAACAGGTCGTTGTTGCCCTTGAGGTCCTTGTGCCAGTCCTTGAAGCGCTCGCCCCGGAAATCGGCCTCGGAAAGCTTGAAGCGCTGGATCATGGTGCCCATGGCGCCGTCGATCACCAGAATGCGTTTGGCGGCCAGCTCGCGCAGGCGGCGTTCGGTCGGAGAGATCTCGGTCATGGCGTGTCTCCTGGATAAGGCAGCAATCAGGCGGGAACGGCAACAGCTGGTTCTGTCTTGGCGCGCAATCCCATCATGTGGCAGATGGCGTAGACAAGATCCGCCCGGTTCATGGTGTAGAAGTGGAAGTTGCGGAAGCCGCGATCGATCAGGTCCATCACCTGCTCGGCGCAAACCGCCGCCGCCACCAGTTGGCGTGTCGCCGGGTCGTTTTCCAGTCCATCGAAGCGGTGGGCGAGCCAGGCCGGTACCGAGGCGCCGGCCTTCTTGGCGAAGGCGGCGGATTGCTCGAAGTTCACCACCGGCACGATGCCCGGCACGATCGGCACGTCGATGCCGGCGGCGCGCACCCGGTCGACGTAGCGCTCGAACTTGTCGTTGTCGAAGAAGAACTGGCTGATGGCGCGGGTCGCCCCGGCCTCCACCTTGCGCTTGAGAATGGCGATGTCGGCGGCGACATCCGGGCTTTCGGGATGCTTTTCCGGATAGGCCGACACGGAAATCTCGAAATCGCCAATCGCCTTGATGCCGGCGATCAGATCGGTGGTCGAGGCGTAGCCTTGCGGGTGCGGCTGGTAGGCCGTGCCGAGGCCACCGGCCGGATCACCGCGCAGTGCCACGATGTGGCGGACGCCGGCATCGCGATAGCCGCGCACCACGTCGTCGATCTCGGCGCGGCTGGCGCCGACGCAGGTGAGATGGGCAGCCGGCTTCAGGTTGGTCTCGCGGACGATGCGGGCGACGGTGGCATGCGTCCGCTCACGCGTCGACCCGCCGGCGCCATAGGTCACCGACACGAAGCGAGGCCCGAGCGGCGCCAGACGGGTGATCGCCGTCCACAGCGCCTCTTCCATCTTCTCCGTCTTGGGCGGGAAGAATTCGAAGGAAACGCCGAGGTCGAGGGCGCCGATGTTGTGACTGAACCGCATGATGAATATCCCGAGAAAATCGTGTCGTGTCAGGCGATGCGCTGAAGATTGGCCATGTCGACCCGCCGGTCGGCGGCCAGGAACAACGATACCGTGAGGCCATCCGCCGTCTCCGGCGGCAGGTCGTGAACCCTGTCGAAGGCAAGGCCCGCCGCCTCGATCCAGCCGCGCATCTGCTCGTGGCTGAAGCCGAGCCGGCGGTGGGCGTGGTCGGCGCGCAGGAACTCGTGGTCGTGTGGCGCGAAATCGACGATCAGCAGGCGGCCGCCGGGGGCCAGCGCCGACGCCGCCTCGCGCAGCGCCCGCGCCGGATCGTCGAGATAATGCAGCACCTGGTGGATCACCACCAGATCGAAGCCCGCCCCGACCGACAGCGCCGTCACATCGCCCTGACGAACATGGGCATTGTCGATGCCGGCAGCCGCCAGATTGGCGCGGGCGACCGACAGCATGTCGTGGCTCATGTCAATGCCGATGGCGCGGCTGTAGCGATCGGCGAGCAGCGTCAGCATGCGGCCGGTGCCGGTGCCGACGTCCAGCATGTTGTGGATGGGACGGTCGCCGACGGCGGCGCGGATCGCCGCTTCCACGTCATGCTCGGCGACGTGCAACGTGCGGAGTCGATCCCAGCTCACGGCGTTCCGGGCGAAATAACGCTGGGCGGCGGCGGCATGCGCCGCCTTGATGGCGTCGAGCCGGCGGCGATCGGATTCGACGGCCGGATCGGCCGGGTCGACGCCGTCGACGAGCGTGCGGACCAGCGCGGCGGCCGGCCCCTCGTCGACGAGGCGATAATAGGCCCAGGCGCCCTCCGGCAGCCGCTCGACGAGGCCGGCCTCGGTGAGCAGCTTGAGATGGCGCGACACGCGCGGCTGGCTCTGGGCCAGCACCTCGGTCAGGTCCTTGACCGTCGCTTCCCCCAGCGACAGCAGCGCCAGCAGACGCAGCCGCGTCGGCTCGCCGGCGCTCCTGAGCACCGACACCACATCGTCGAAGGAGGCCGCCGGCCGGGCGGCGAATTGCGCGATAGACATAAAGATATGTTTATGTCGAAAAGCGCGCCGTTGCAAGAGGCTTGATGGTCATCGGCCGCCAGGACGTGCGAACGCCCGGCCAAGGGCCGGGCGTATCCTGCCGTTTCCTCGGATACTGCCGCCGGTCAAACGATCGCCCGGATCCCGCGCGAGGCGGTGACGCGGGCGCGGGCGGCGCGCGGATCGATCTGCTGGAACTGGGCCAGCGCGTCGTTGCGCTGCCAATGGTCGAGCCGGTGCTTCCACGGGCCGCACTTCAGCATTTCCTGCGCCGTGGAGAAGCGCAGGCCGAGCGCCCGCGCCATGACGATGAACGGCTCGGTGTCGACGCGCACCAGCCAGTGCTTGGCCTCCTCCATGTCGAGGTCGGCGATGAGGGCGAAGATGGCGACCACGTCGGCGAAGCGGTCCTCGACGGCATACTGGCAGAGCAGCGCCTCCGAGACGATGCGCGCCCCACCCTGCTGGCGAAGGCGCTCCCAAGCCGATTCGAAGTCGTAGAGGCCGAGCCAGTAGGAGTTGGAGAGACGCGCTTCGGCCAGTCGCGCCGCCTCGGCGAGGTTGGCCTCGAGGTCGGCGTCGGCGGTGCCCATCACCGTCGAGCGCACCTGGTCCACCGCCTTGCCGATCACCTGCGAGATGACGGCATCCGGCGTGTCCGGGCGGCGACCGAGGCTTTCGGCGGTGCGCGGATCGGAAAGCGCCTGCTGCACGATGCAGGCCAGCGCGATCTCGCCGAGGCGGGCGCCGTAGTTGCCGGCGATCAGGCGGCGG
>JARKNW010000081.1 GCA_029976075.1 Pleomorphomonas sp. | reverse complement strand
CCTCGATCAGGTTCGGCATCTCGGCAACTTCCCGGATGTCTCCGAAGAACTTGCGGACACGCCTGCGGCCGTTGAACGTTTGCGCCATTGCTTCCCTCGTACACCGTGATCGGCAGACCGGAACCCTTTGATGTGCAACGTTTCCACGTCGCCGAAGGGCTCGGGACAAACCGACCGTCGACCGACCGGCCAAGTCTTTAGCCAATTCGATCCGATTCGGGCCAAATAAAGGCCATCTCAAAAACAACCGTTGGGCGGCCCGATTTTGTCGAGCCGCCCACCGTTAGAAATGTAAGGTCGATTACTTGACGTCGACCTTCGCGCCAGCTTCTTCAAGCTGCTTCTTGATCTTGGCGGCCTCGTCCTTCGACACGGCTTCCTTGACCGGCTTCGGAGCGCCTTCGACCAGGTCCTTGGCTTCCTTGAGGCCGAGACCGGTGATGGCACGGACTTCCTTGATCACGTTGATCTTCTTGTCGCCGGCGTCGACGAGGATGACGTCGAACTCGGTCTTCTCTTCCTCGGCGGCAGCCGGGGCAGCACCGCCAGCGGCGCCAACGGCAGCGACGGCGACCGGAGCGGCAGCCGAGACGCCCCACTTCTCTTCGAGGAGCTTCGACAGCTCAGCGGCTTCCAGGACGGTCAGGGCCGACAGTTCATCGACCAGCTTGGCAAGATCAGCCATTTCACTTCTTCCTTTAGTAACGGTTCGAACCAGATTTTTGTTTCAGGTCGAACGGCCTCACGCCGCTTCGTCCTTCTTGGCATAAGCCCCGAACACGCGGGCCAGCTGGCCCGCGGGTGCCTGCAGGACGCCTGCGATACGGGTGGCCGGGGTATTGATCATACCCAGCAGCTTGCCGCGCAGTTCGTCCAGCGACGGCAGGCTCGCGAGAGCCTTGACGCCGTTGGCATCGAGGTTGGTCTTGCCGAGGGCACCACCGAGAACAACGAGCTTCTCGTTGGTCTTGGCGTACTCGACAGTGACCTTGGACGCCGCGACCGGATCCGCCGAATAGGCGATGACGGTCGGACCTGTGAACAGGTCAGCAATGTGCTCGGCATCAGTGCCTTGAAGAGCAAGCTTGGCGAGGCGGTTCTTGGCGACCTTGACCTTGCCGCCGGCTTCCCTCATGCGGGCGCGATACGCCTGCAGGTCAGCGACGGTAAGGCCTTGGTAGTGGGACACGACGATGACGCCCGCGCCCTTGAACGAGGCGTTGAGTGCGTCGATCAGTTCCCGCTTTTCCGCTCTATCCACGGCCTGTCTCCAGATAAACGACAAGGCTGTCGCC
>JARKNW010000077.1 GCA_029976075.1 Pleomorphomonas sp. | reverse complement strand
CGGCGGTGTCGACGCGCACCTGATAGCCGGCGTCGAGCATGGCGTCGGCGATGTCGGCAGTCACTTCCAGCGTGCCGCCCGAACCGATGCTGGCGCCGGTCAGCCCGTCGATCGAGCCGCTGGCGCCGCGCGCCCAGCCCGAGAGGTTGCGATAGTACTTGGCCTTCTTGCCCGCCACGTGCAGCGTCTGCACCACCTTGCCCTGGGCATCGGTGACGTAGACCGCCGCATAGGCGCCGTAGCCGCCGTAGTCGGCGAACTGCGCCGTGACGGTGACGGGCTTGGCGATGGCCAGCGCCGGCAGCGCGACGGCGGCGGCGAACCCCAGCGGCAGGGCGTAAAAGGGTTTCATGGGGCAACTCCTGTGCTTTTGCGACAGGAGATCAATGACGGGGCGACCTGACAGCCACCTGACAGCCGTGCGGAAAGCCGTTCAGCTTGCCGTCAGCTTCGTTAAGCGGCCTTTGCCCCCGCCAGTCCGGTGACGCGCGCCGCCACGCCGTCCGGCCAGCCTTGCACCGGCGAGGCGATGCTAAGCTCCAGCCCGGCGCCCCGGCAGACGGCCGCGACGATGGCGAGGCCGAGACCGGACCCGTCCGACCGGCTGGACCCGCGCTCGAACGGCCGCATCAGCCGCTCCACCTCGCTCGCCGCCACCACCGGCCCGTGGTTGCGGACGGTGAGGCTGTCGGCGTCGAGGAACACCTCGATCGAGGCGTCCGGCGCACCGTGCTTCAGAGCATTCTCGATCAGGTTGCGGGCGAGCACGGCGAAGGCGTCGGGGTCGACGTCGGACGGCACGCCGTCGTCGGGCGTCGTGAGGTCGATGCGGTCGTCCTCATCGCTCGACCGGCTGGCCTCGTCGACCACCAGCGCCAGCACGGCGGCGAGATCGGACGGCTGCTCGGCCAAGAGGCCGCCGCCTTCCGCCTTGGCGAGCTGCAACAGCTTTTCCGACAGGCGCGTCAGGCGGCGCAGCGCGCTTTCGATGGAGCGGGCGCGCTCGCGGTTGGCGTCCGGCATCTCGGCGATCAGGCGCTGCGTCTGGGCCAGCGCGGCGGCGATCGGCGTCCTGAGCTCGTGGGCGCTGTTGGCGGTGAAGCTGCGCTCGGCCTCCAGCGCGCTGCGCAGACGGGCCAAGAGCGCATTGACGGCGGCGGCCACCGGCGACAGCTCGCTCGGCAGCCCTCCCCCGTCCACCGGCGTCAGGTTGCCACGCCCGCGCTGTTCGATCGCGCCGCGGAAGGCGATCACCGGCCGGAACGACAGGAGAATGGCGAGCCAGACCACCAGCGCGGTGAGCGGCAGCAGCGCGGCCAGCGGCCAGATGAAAGCCCCGAGGGCGCCGCCGAACACATGGCGGCGGTGATCGAGATACTCGGCGGTGGTGACGACGATGGTGCCCTGCACCGCCATCTCGGTATAGGTGCGCAGCGTCTCGGTGGTGGCAAAACCGGGCGCGAGACCGGCGGGAATGTGCATGTTGTCGGCACCGCTCGACCGCAGCAGGTCGCGGCCGTCGCCATCCCGCACAACGTAGGAGATGAACTCGTGGCCGCCCACCGGCGGCAGGCGCAGCCCGCCGTCGCCGCCATCCTCGTCGGCCAGCATCTGCTCGTAGGCCAGCGGCAGGATCCGCTCGGCCACCTCGCGCAGGGTGCTGTCGAACACCTCGTCGGTCTCGTGGCGGAACACGTGGGCGGCGAACAGCGAGGCGCCGATCCACAACAGCGTCAGGCTGACGGACAGGCCGATGGCGAGCCGGGCGCGCAGGCTTCTCGGCAGAAGGCGCTTGGCCATCAGTTGCTCCCCGCCGGCACGCCCAGGCGGTAGCCGAGGCCGCGCACCGTCTCGATGACGTCGGAGCCCAGCTTCTTGCGCAACCGGGCGACATAGACCTCGATGGTGTTGCTCTCGACCTCGTCCGAGAAGGAATAGAGATGCTCTTCGATCTGCGCCTTGGAGAGCAGCACGTTCGGCCGCTGCACGAAGGCTTCGAACAGCGCCCACTCGCGGGCGGTCAGCCGTACCGGCTTGCCGGCCCGGCGCAGCGTGCGGGCGGCAAGGTCGATGTCGAGATCGCCGATCCTGACCAGCGGATTGGGATTGCCGCCGTAGCGCCGGCCGACGGCGCGGATACGGGCGGATAGTTCGAACAGGTCGAACGGCTTGACGAGATAGTCGTCGGCACCAGCGTTGAGACCGGCGATGCGGTCGGAAATCTGGTCGCGCGCCGTCAGGATGATCACCGGCGTCACGTCGCCGGCCACCCGGCGCGCCTTCAGGAAATCGAGGCCGCGCCCGTCCGGCAGCATCAGGTCGAGCAGGATCAGGTCGTAGGCGGCCGCCAGCACCGCGTCGCCCGCCTCGGCTATGCGCTGCGCCCAGTCGACCGAGTGGCCGTCGGCGACGATCTGGTCGCGCACCGCCATTCCCAGCACGGCGTCGTCCTCAACCAGCAGAATCCGCATCGTTCCCTTCCCGCCGCGCCAACGACAAACCATATCGGCGACGAAGGCACCGTTCAGGTTGCTGTCAGATGGACATGAGATATTCTAACTCACAGACAGGCGGGCAAAAGTAAATCCCGCCATTCAACGAGGAACTGGTTGATGCCCCACCGCCTTGCTCTCGCCGCGACGCTTGCGGGCAGCCTGCTCTTCGCCCTGTCGTCTGCGCCAGCGCGCGCCGACAGCGACGACTATTCGCATTGCAACGTGCCGCTCAGTGACTGGAAACCGCGCGCGGCTGTGGAAGAGGCGCTTCAGGCCAAGGGTTGGACCGTCCAATCGATCCGCTCCGACGACGGCTGCTACAAGGTAAAGGTCACCACCGAAACCGGCGAGAAGCGGCGCATGAAGCTCAACCCGGAAACGCTCGAACCGGTCGACGAGGCGGATTGATTCCATCGGGCCGGCCAGCCTTGGAAGAGACCTTCCTCGGCCTTCCGTGTGATTGCTGATCAACCCGACATTGCCATAAATGCCGAGAAGTGTTTTGGTCGACTACCGTGGCAGACAGGAACGGTAGTGTGATGGCGATGATTTTGATGGGCTTTCGTGCAATCTCCGTTCTCCCCACGCGTTGGCGTTCCCCCTTGGCTCGTCTCGCCCTGCTGCCGCTCTTTTCGGCCCTCGCCTCTCCCGCCTTCGCCTCCACCGGCGGCCATGGCCTCGACGGCGCGGCGCTCGGTGCGATCTGGGCGGTGCCCTTCGTCGGCATCCTGCTGTCGATCGCCCTGTTCCCGCTGATTGCGCCGCATATCTGGCACCATCACTTCGGCAAGATCGCCGCCGCCTGGGCGCTCGCCTTCGTCGCCCCCTTCACGCTTCTGAATGGCGGTGCCGTCGTCGAGCCGCTCGCCGAGACCGTGCTGCTCGACTACCTGCCCTTCGTCATCCTGCTCGGGGCGCTGTTCACCATCGCCGGCGGCATCCTGATCACCGGCAACCTGCACGGCTCGCCCAAGACCAATCTGGCGCTTCTGGCCATCGGCACCCTGCTCGCCTCGGTGGTCGGCACCACCGGCGCCTCCATGGTGATGATCCGGCCGCTGTTGCGCGCCAACGACGGCCGCCGCCACAATGTGCATGTCGTCGTCTTCTTCATCTTCCTGGTCTCCAACATCGGTGGCTCGCTCACCCCGCTCGGCGATCCGCCGCTGTTCCTCGGCTATCTCAGAGGCGTCGGCTTCTTCTGGACCACGCTGCACATGCTGAAGGAGACCGGCTTTGCCGCCATCGTGCTGCTCGCCCTCTTCTACCTCATCGACAGGAAGCTCTACCGCAACGACGCCGACTTCCGCGGCAAGTTCGACCCGACGCCCGACACCGGCCGCGTCGGCGTCGAGGGCCGGCTCAACATCGCGCTCCTGATGGTGGTGGTGGCGGCCGTGCTGCTGTCGGGTTCCTGGAAGCCGGGCATCGGCTTCCAGGTGCTCGGCGTCGAGGTGGAGCTGCAGAACCTCTGCCGCGACCTGATCCTGATCGCCGCCGCCGTGGCATCGCTGCGCCTGACGCCAAAGACGCTGCGCGTCCGCAACGGCTTCGAATGGGGGCCGATCCTGGAAGTGGCCAAGCTGTTCGCCGGCATCTTCGTGACGATCATTCCGGTGCTCGCCATGCTGAGGGCAGCCCACGAGGGTGCCTTCGCACCGCTGGTCAACCTCGTCACCGCCGCCGATGGCTCGCCGGTCAACGGCATGTATTTCTGGGCGAGCGGCCTCTTGTCGTCCTTCCTCGACAACGCGCCGACCTATCTGGTGTTCTTCAACCTGGCCGGTGGCGATCCCAGCCACCTGATGGGCGAGATGTCGACCACGCTGGTGGCCATCTCGGCCGGCGCCGTGTTCATGGGCGCCAACAGCTATATCGGCAACGCACCCAACTTCATGGTCAAGTCGATCGCCGAGGGATCGGGCGTCAGGATGCCGTCCTTCTTCGGCTACATGGCCTGGTCCTGCGGCATCCTCATCCCGCTGTTCCTCGTCATGACCTGGCTGTTCTTCGCGTGAGGCCACGGAAAGCCTCAGACGGACAGCTCCTCAGGGGAAACATTCCAGGCCTTGACCGAGAAGCCGAAGCCGTCGCCGACGAGATGGGCGACGGCGCCGGTGTTCATCTTGGCCTCTGCCGGCGACAGGCCGAGGCTCTTGGCAACCAGCCTGAAGATGCCGTTCGAGGACACCACCAGCACCACGGCATCGTCGGGGTTCTCCTTGCGGATGCGGACCAACAGCCGTTTCCAGCCATTGATCACGCCGGCCTCGTCGGGCTGCCAGCCGCAGCCGTCCGGCCAGATCGAGCGCTTCTGCCAATCGTCGATGACCTGATCGCCGACCTCGGCCCGAATCTCGTCGTTGGAGCGGGCCTCCCAGTTGCCGTAGTCGATCTCGCGGAGATCGTCGCTCAAGGCGATCGCACCGGCATCGAGCCCCCGATCGGTCGCGATGATCTCCGCCGTCTGGCGCGTGCGCTTCAGCGGGCCGGCGTAAATGCGGGACGGTCGCAACCCGGCGGTCTTGAGACCGGCGGCGACGGCGGCCGCCTGCTCGCGCCCCTTTTCCACCAGATCGAGATCGGTGCGTGCGCCGACCCAGACGACCTTGTCGCCGGGTCCGAAGGTGTTGCCATGGCGAACCAGGATCAGGTGCATCGGTACGCTCCTTGCTGTCAGACCAGTTCACCCTCGCGGGCGATCAGTTGCTCGACGACGGCGATGTCTTCGGGCGTATCGACCGAGGCATGGGTCCGCCCGCGATAATCGACCACCACGACACGAACCGTCATGCCGTTTTCAAGCGCGCGCAGTTGCTCGAGGCCCTCGGTGTTTTCCAGCGGCGACGGCGGCAGCGCCACGTAGCGCTTCAGGCCGGGCTGCGTGTAGCCATAAAGGCCGATGTGGCGGTAGACGCTGGTAAAGCCCGGCTTGCGGATGAAGGGGATGATCTGCTTGGAGAAATAGAGCGCGTTGTGATTGAGGTCGAAGGTCACGGTGGTGCCGCTCGACGGCGCCTTTTCCTTGTGGACGCGCAGTTCGGCGAGCATGTCGTCGGTGAGCCGCACCGCCGGCGTGACGACGTCGAACCCCGCCGGCGAGGAGAACGCGGCGATCATTTCCTCCAGGATCCAGGGGGGCGTCAGCACGGCGTCGCCCTGGAAGTTGATCACGCCATTCTCGACGATCCCCGCCGCCGCGATCGCCTCGGCCACACGCTCGGTACCGTTGCGGCAGCTCTCCGAGGTCATCACCGCCTCGGCGCCGAAGCTTCGCGCAAACGTCGCGACGCGCTCGTCCTCGGTGGCGATCACCACGCGCGAGGCGCCCTTGGCAGCGCGGGCGATCCGCCAGACGCGCTCCAGCAGGCTGACGCCGGCGATGTTCAGCATCGGCTTGCCCTGCAGACGCTGGGAGCCGTAACGGGCGGGAATGACGATGGCAACGGACATGGCGGGTGCTCTCTCCAAGTGCGACCTCACTATTACAGCTTGGAAGCACTGTCGAGAAAAAGCGGGCAGCGCGGCTGACGCCGCCGCCCCGTTTTCCGGATGAGGCAAGCGGCGCAAACATCAATCGGTCCAGGCGCTTGGCCTCGACGCCCGCCTGCCGGCCTCAGATTGGCTGGCGATCGGCGTAGAGCGTGCCGGCAATGACCCGAAGCCCGGCGGCAACTTCCTCCGAATGCCCGTCCATCTGCTCGACCAGGCAGGTGAAGGCCGCGTCGGCGAGCCCCGAGGTATCCTGGCGCACCGACAGCACTCGATTGGAGGCAAGCTCCATCAGCGGGTGGTGGTCGAACGTGCCGAGAATGATGTCCCTGGGAACGCCGCCGAAGCGGTCGCTCAAGGCTTGTATGGCCCCTTCGAGTATCAGCAGCGACGACGAAATGAAACTCCTGGGCGGTCCGCCGAGGGTTGCAAGCAGATCGCCCATCAGGCGGCGACCGGTGGCCGCCGTATCCTCTTCCGGTTCGCAGAGAAGCCGCGCCTCGACGCCCGCCGCGCCGAGGGCCTCGGCGAACCCGCGGATACGGGCGGCGATACTCGGCATCTTCGGACGGGCACAGAGGAAGAAGACGTCGCCGCCGCTCTCGGCCATGATCTGCTCGGTCAGGCGGCGGGCGCTCGCCTCGTTGTCGCCGACCACCGTGGGAAACAGGGTCTTGGGAAAGGCGCGGTCGATCACCACGGTCGCCACGCGGCGCTGCCCCCGGCGAACGAAGCGCGACGGATCGGGCTGCTCGCAGGGTGCGATGATGATGCCATCGACGCCCCGGGCGATGAGGCCGCTGACCGTCTGGCGCTCCCGTTCCGGCTTCTCGTGCGTCGATGCGGCGAGCAGGACGAGCCCGCGACCGCGGCATTGCTCCTCGAGCTCGGCGATCAATCTGGCGAAATGGGCATTTGCAAGGTCGGGCACGATACAGCCGACGGCATCGCTGCGCCGCAGCTTCAGGCTTCGTCCCGCATGGTCGATGACGTAGCCGTGCTTGGCGACATAGGCCTCGATCGTCTGGCGCGTCCGGGCACTGATGCGATAGCGCTCGGCCTGTCCATTGATGACGAGGCGGACCGTGGTCACCGAGACGCCGGTCTCGGCGGCAATCTCCTCTATCGTTCTGGGCTGCGGCTGATCCTGCGCTGCCTCTTCGTCCAAGATGCTCTCCATGTCAGATCGGCCCGCCACCGACCGGGGTCGGAGGCGGGCGCGACTTGGTCGTCATTCGACCGTGCTGCCCGTAGAGGGGCCGCCGACATGGCCCGGCGGGCGCGCCGCCAGGCACCGATCTTCGGCCCGACGATCGGCAAGAGGAGCGTCACGACGGCAATCACCGGGAATGTTGCGCAAATCGGTCGGGTGAGGAAGACCGAAAAATCACCATCCGACATGCTCGAGGCACGACGCAGGTCGGTCTCCACCATCGGCCCTAGTGGGCCCACTCCGATCGTGAAATCGAGCCGCTACCGATGAACAGGCGTCAGCATGACGGGCCAGACGCCTGAATACCTGTTGGGGTTCGTCTTCATCGTCTCGCGAAATCGACCTTGTCAGAGCAGTGCCCGGGCGTCGCCGGCCACCTGGACCTTGATGTTCTGGGCGATCGCCTGGGCGACGAAGGCCTTGAGGACATCGGCGAGCTTGTCTTCGTCGACATAGGCGACGGTGACGTGATTGGACTGGTGGCCGGCCATCAGGTCGTCGCGTCCCATGCCGTCGAGCACGGCATTGAGGAGCGGCCACTCGTAGCAGGTGGCCTTGCGCCGCCGCTCGAACTCGGCTTCCGGCAGCTCGACCGCGTGACCAGTACCGATCTGCATGGTGACGGCGGTGCCTTCGTAGTGGGCGCGCGCCCAGAGGAGACGCCCGGCCTTGCCCTGGCCGGTGATGGTCGAGCCACCCTTCGGGAAGTACATCGCCGGCTGGCGATAGCCGGTGGCGCCGGCGATGCCGCCCTTGAGATGGCCAAAGGGCACGGCGCCGGAGATCTCGAAATCCCAGACGAACTGGCCGTTCCAGTCGCTGCCCCAGCGGATGTCGTGCAGCGTCGTCTCCGACGGCAGGCCGAGGCTGTCGAGCAGGCGGAACATCATGGTCTGGGGGATGGCGGTGCCCATATCCACTTCGTTGGCGCAGGGGATCGGCTTGCCGGCGCGGATGATGTGGCCGTCCTCGGCCGGGATCGGGAAGCGCTCGGTGGAGCCGATGGCGCCCTCGGCAAAGTCGGACGCCGCGCAGGAACGGGCAAGGCCCTGCTGATACTGCACGCCGACGCAGGAAAGACCAAAGCGCTCGGCATAGCGGGCGAGCGCGATCATCATCGCGCACTGCTCCTTGACCTGGTCGCGCGTCAGTTCGCGGGCCGGGTCCTTGCCGAATTTGAACGTCATGCCGCGCTTCTCGTACCAGGCGACGCACTCCTCGCGCAGCGCGTCCGGCACCTTGGACATTTCGACCAAGAGGTCGGCCTGCGACAGGCTCTCGAGCGGCATGCCGATGTCGCAGAGCGCCTTCTGCGGGAAGACGCCGTTCATCATGCCCATGCAGAGCGTGTCGAACAGGCCGAGGATTTCCTTGTGGCGGAGCGACCAGGCGCCGAGGGCGGCGCCTGCCTTGCCGGCCTCGCTCTTCATCAGCGGATGATCGGTCGAGATGTCGGTGAGGTAGGAGAGGTCGTGCGCGATCGAGCCGGTCTCCAGCCAGGACTTCAGGCCGGAGAGGAAGAACGCGTCGTCGAAATTCTCCGACCACAGGCGCGAATAGCTGCGGCCGAGTGCCGTCAGCGTGCCCGCCATGCACAGCATGCCGACGAGGCCGGGCCAAGTGCCATCGAAGTTGGCGAGCAGCAGCACCGGACCGCGATGGGTGGCGAGCGACGGCGCGATGTGGTGCGAATACTGCCAGGCGGTCAGGAGCACGATCACCGGCGCGTCGGGATCGATCGTCGCGAACACGTCCGAGCCCTCGCGCTGGTTGGCGATGAAGCCGTGGCTCTTGTCGGCCTTGATCGGATGCGCTCGCTTCAACTTCTTGCCGAAATGGGCGGCGAGCGCCTTCTCCAGCAGGGCCTCGTACTTGGCCTCGACGGGCCAGCATTCGACGTTGGCGCTCTCGCGCAGGTCGGCGTTGCTGACGAAAAGCACCTCGTCCTTGGCGGGAGAGATCTGGGCGGGGGTGGCGGGAAGCTTCATCGCGAACATAGGTTTGGCGTCCGATTGTTTCAGGGGAAATCGACTATGGCGATGCGACCGGCCACGCAGCCGTCAGCGCCGCCAAAAGCGGGGACAAATGGCTGTCTGTTGGGTGCGTAACCGTTTGCTACGTCGTGTTAGCAAAGGGGCTATCGCACATCCCCCCTCTGTCAAGGTCAGCCAAAAGTCGTAGCGGACAGCAAAATGAGGTCGCGTTAAGAGGGGCAGTCCGGCTCGATGTCCCTCGTCAGAAACGACGATCGCCGTATCTTCCAACCGCTTAGCTGCGATCGATGCAGGAAGGTATACTTCGCTCGGAGCAGTGAGATTTTCCGCCACCCGCAACTTTTCGGATGCATATCCCCAGCCCGCCCGACGAAAAGACGCGCGCCGCGACACGTGACTACGTGTGCGCATGCGGCGCCCCGAAGGGCGCGTCAAAGACAACGAACGTAATGGACTGGCCCGGCAGGGTGCCGGGCGAGACCCTCGGTCCCTATGCGGCCAGCGCGGCGGCTTCGCGGGCGAGCTTTTCGATGCGTGCCCAGTCGCCGGCCTTGACGGCATCGGCCGGCGCCACCCAGGAACCGCCGACGCAGATGACGTTCTTCAGCTTGAGATAGTCGGGCGCGTTTTCGAGGCTGACGCCGCCGGTGGGGCAGAACACCATTTCGCCGAGCGGCGAGGCCAGCGCCTGCAGATACTTCGGGCCGCCGGCGGGACCGGCCGGGAAGAACTTGACGATGCGGTAGCCCTTGTCGCGGGCGACCATCGCCTCCGAGGCCGTGGCGACGCCGGGCAGCAGCGGAACGTTGAGTTCGATCGCCACATCGAGAAGGTCGGGTGTCGCGCCGGGACTGACCAGGAACTTGGCGCCCGCCTCGACGGCCGCCCTGGCCTGGGCACGGTCGAGCACGGTGCCGGCACCGACCACGCCGCCAGGAATGGCGCTCATCGCCCGGATCGCCTCGAGCGCCGACGGCGTGCGCAGGGTGACTTCCAGGGCCGGCAGGCCGCCGTTCACCAGCGCGGTGCCCAGCGGCACGGCGTCTTCAAGGCGATCGATGATCAGCACCGGAACCACCGGCGCGCGGCGGAGGACGGCAAGGAGGGCAGCGGTATCGAACATGAGAGATCCTGCTTCCAAAGATCAGAAGACGGCGAGGTCGGCGACAGCCGTGAAGGGGGCGAGCGCGCCGCGATGGCGGATCACCCGCGCCGCGACAGCATGGCCGAGCGTCGCCGCCTCTGAGGGCGACCGACCGGCAAGCCGCCCGGCGATATAGCCGCCGTTGAAGCTGTCACCGGCGCCGGTGGTATCGATCGGCTGCACCTCGGTCAGCGCGGGAACGATGACCTCCGGCTCGCCGGCAACGCGCAGCAGCGCCGGCTCGGGGCCGTTCTTGACCACCACCTCGCGAACGCCGAGGGCGGCAACGCGGCTCGCCGTATCGCCGGGCGTGCCATCGCCGTAAAGATCGGCCTCGTCTGGAAAGGTCGGCAACGCGATGGTGGCCGCCCTGTACCCCTCGGTGGTCACCCGCGCCATGGTCTCCCGATCGCTCCAGAGGCGTGGCCGGATGTTGGGATCGAACACCACCTCGCCACCGCTTTCCCGGAACGCGGCGAGCGCCGACAGCAGCCGCGTGCGATCCTCCGGTTCGAGGATGGCCAGCGTGATGCCCGAGAGATAGGCGGTGCCCACGCCGCCTAACGCCACCTTCAGCTGAGCTGCGTCGGAGGCAAGGCGCCGCGCGGCGGCATCCTTGCGCCAGTAGGTGAACGACCGTTCGGCACCGGTGAGCGTGATGAGATAGAGCCCGACCGTCCGGTCCTTGAGACGCTGCACCGCTTGCGTGTCGATGCCGGCGTCCGACAGGAAGCCGAGCATCGCCTCCGACAGCGCATCGGTCCCGACCGCCGACACGTAGCGCACCTTGCGCCCGCCCTCGCCCGTCAGAGCCCGGACGTACCAGGCGGTGTTCAGCGTATCGCCGGCAAAGCCCTGCCGATAAAGCCCCTCGGCGGTGGGCGCCAGCTCCACCATGCATTCGCCGATGCTGGCAAAATCACCCGACGTAAGCATGTCCCCTCCCCCTTCGTCTCAGAGCGTCACGCCTGTTTTGAAGATGACGATTTCGGCGATGGCGTTGGTCTCGTTTCTGGCCGGTTTGCCGGAGGCGATGGCGAGGACGGCCTCTGCGAAGCTGTCGCGGAGACCTGAGACGGTGGTCTCGCCGGTGGCGATGGGGCCGGCGTCGAAGTCGATCCAGTGCGGCTTGCGGCTGGCAAGGTCGCTGTTGGTGGCGATCTTCATGGTCGGCACGACACCGCCGAGCGGCGTGCCGCGACCGGTGGTGAACAG
>JARKNW010000173.1 GCA_029976075.1 Pleomorphomonas sp. | reverse complement strand
GCGGGCAAGCCGGCCGCCGTGGTCAGCGTATCGCCCGGCCTGCTCGGTGCCTTCGGCGCCAACCATCACCTGCGCCAGCCGCTGGTGTTCCTCGACATGCCGGTGATGCAGCAGCCGGAGGCCTACGTCTCCAAGGTGGGCGACCTTCTTGGCCAGGACGGCAAGTTCATCAACGAGGATACCAAGACCTTCCTCAAGGCCTTCCTCGCCGCCTTCGCCACCTGGATCGGCAAGACGAAATGATATCGGCGACGCCGGGAAGGACGACATGACCGTCACCCATCAGGACGAACTCGACGGACTGAAGGCGATCGGCCACATCGTCGCCGACGCCATTGCCGCCATGGCCGCCGCCGTCCGTCCCGGCGTCACCACCGCCGAACTCGACGCCATCGCCGGCCGTCTGCTCGACGACGCCGGCGCCGTGCCGGCACCGCGGGCGGCCTACGGCTTTCCCGGCGTCGCCTGCATCTCGGTGGGCGAGGAGATCGCCCACGGCATCCCCGGCGATCGGGTGCTGAAAGCCGGCGATCTGATCAACCTCGACGTTTCCGCCTTCAAGGACGGCTTCTTCGCCGACAGCGGCGCCTCCTTCGCCGTCTCTCCCGTGCCGGCCCGGCTGGACCGGCTCTGCCGTGACGGCCGACGGGCGATGTGGGCCGGTATCGGCGCCGTCGCCCCCGGACGGCCGCTGGCCGGCATCGGCCGCGCCGTCGGCGCCTTCGCCCGCCGCAACGGCTACACGCTGGTGCGCAATCTCGGCAGCCATGGCGTCGGCCGCGCACTGCACGAGGAGCCGACCGACATCGCCACCTGGCCCGACCCGCACGAACGGCGCGTCATCACCGAGGGCCTCGTCTTCACCGTCGAGCCCTTCCTGTCGCTGGGCGCCGAATGGGCCGAGGACGGCAACGACGCCTGGACGCTCTATTCCGAGCCGCCGGCGCCGACCGTGCAGTTCGAGCACACCATCGTCGCCACCCGCAACGGGCCGGTGGTGGTGACGCTTCCCTCCTGACGCCTTCCCTTTACGTCAGCGTTCGCCCAAAAGCTGCATGGCCGGTCTGGCCTCGACGGCGACGTCATGCTACAGGCGGAGCATCCGTGCGTTTGCGTAATCGGCAGGCGCGCGAACCGGCAAAATGCCCGGCCACACGTTCGGAAGGTCACCCCAACATGGCGAAGATCAAGGTTGCGAACCCGGTCGTCGATCTCGACGGCGACGAGATGACCCGCATCATCTGGCAGTTGATCAAGGACAAGCTGATCCTGCCCTATCTCGATATCGACATCGAATATTATGACCTTTCCGTCGAGAACCGCGACGCCACGGCCGACAAGGTGACGGTCGACGCCGCCAACGCCATCAAGAAGTACGGCGTCGGCATCAAGTGCGCCACCATCACGCCGGACGAGGCGCGCGTGAAGGAATTCAACCTCAAGGAAATGTGGAAGTCGCCGAACGGCACCATCCGCAACATCCTTGGCGGCGTCATCTTCCGCGAGCCGATCATCTGCAAGAACGTGCCGCGTCTCGTGCCAGGCTGGACCCAGCCGATCGTCGTCGGCCGTCACGCCTTTGGCGACCAGTACAAGGCTACCGACTTCAAGTTCCCCACCAAGGGTACGCTGTCGATCAAGTTCGTCGGCGAAGATGGCGCGGTGATCGAAAAGGAAGTGTTCAAGGCACCCGGCGCTGGCGTTGCGCTCGCCATGTACAACCTCGACGAGTCGATCCGCGAGTTTGCCCGTGCGTCGATGAACTACGGCATCATGCGCAAGTGGCCGGTCTATCTGTCGACCAAGAACACCATTCTCAAGGCCTATGACGGACGCTTCAAGGACATTTTCCAGGAAGTCTACGAGACCGAGTTCAAGGCCGAGTTCGACAAGCTGGGCATCACCTATGAGCACCGCCTGATCGACGACATGGTCGCCTCAGCCCTGAAGTGGTCCGGCGGCTATATCTGGGCCTGCAAGAACTATGACGGCGACGTGCAGTCAGACACCGTGGCCCAGGGCTTCGGTTCGCTCGGCCTGATGACCTCCGTGCTGCTGACGCCGGACGGCAAGACGGTGGAAGCCGAGGCTGCCCACGGCACGGTCACCCGCCACTATCGCGAGCACCAGAAGGGCAAGGAAACGTCGACCAACTCGATCGCCTCGATCTTCGCCTGGACGCGCGGTCTCGCCCACAGGGCCAAGCTCGACGACAACGCCGAACTGGCCAAGTTCTCCGCCACGCTGGAAAAGGTCTGCGTCGATACCGTCGAGAGCGGCTTCATGACCAAGGACCTCGCCCTGTTGATCGGGCCTGACCAGAAGTGGCTCTCCACCACCGGCTTCCTTGAGAAGGTCGCCTCCAACCTCGAAGCCGAAATTGCCAAGTGGTAAGCCCTTAGCCAAAGTGATGAGTTCGAACGGCGGATCGGAAACGGTCCGCCGTTTTTCGTAGCGCAGGCGAGCCCGACCCAAGTCGGCAGCGCCTCGTACGGCTGTCCGCATTTACCCCGGATACTCCAGCCAACATGCGAGATATATCGACACAACACCAAGCAATGGTTGCGAGCCAGTACAAAGACCTCGCCTAAAATAATACACAACCGCTCAACAAAAGCCTTTCGACTAAGTATCGATTAATAATTCGTTACATCAATCATTTACACTTCAAGACAAACCAAATTCGTCGAGTTTGTCCTCAAAGTATGCAGCACCAAACAGGCAATCGCCTATTATTACACAGTTAACGAATTTGTTTCATAGGTATGGCATACCAAACTATCGGGGGCTGGTATGTCGATTTCCAATTTCTCATTCCTCACCAAGGTGACCGGTCTTGTCGCTCTCATGTCAATCGTGGCGATTGGCGGCGCAGGCTATTCCAGTTGGCAGATGGACGAAATTGGTGGGGCGTATTCCACCACACTGCGCGGCGAGGCTCAGGCCCCGATTTTCCTGGCACGGGCCAATCGCCGGGTTTCCGACATCGTCTCGTCGATCTACATGAACGCGGCAGCGACGACGGATGCGCTCAATGCAGCTGCCCTGACGAGACGCGAAGAGTCCATGAAGGGGTTCAAGGGCTTCATCGATCAGGCTCAGGCCGCATCGCCGTTTGCCCGGGACCAGTTGGTCGCCTACGAAACCAAGGTAAACGCGGTCATGGGCGGCGTCTGCGCCGATACGATCAAAGCTGCTCAGTCGACGGATCCGGCCCAGAACGCCGTGGCCTTGAACATGATGACGAGCCAATGCGGCCCTGCGCTCGAGGAAGCTCAAAAAGTTGCCGTCGGGATCAACGACCAACTGATCAAGAATTTGGGACAGACGATCGACGCGAATGAAGCCAAGACGTCGAGCGCCATTTTCACGACATTGTCCTTCATCTTCGTCATCTCGATCGCCGTTGCGGTTTTCTCCTTCATGGCGATCAAGAGGTCGGTGACCAATCCGCTTGCCAAACTGCTACTCCAGATGGTCGACCTGCGCGAAGGGCGCTATGGAATCACCATCGACGGCGTCGCCCGCACCGACGAAATCGGCAATATCGCCAATGGACTGGAAGAGTTCAGAATCAGCCTTGAAGCGGCCGAGCAGGCGCGCAAGGCAGCCGCCAGCGCCAAGGAGGCCGAGGAAGCTCTCATGAAGCGCCGTGCCACCCTGACCGACGAGTTCGTCAAGGGCATGACCCACCTCTCGGAATCCTTCGCCTCCTCTTCCAATGAGGTCGCCGATTCCGCCAAGAACCTGTCGGCAACGGCGGAGGAAACCGCCCGCCAGGCACAGTCGGTGGCCGGTGCGGCCGAGGAAGCCTCCTCGAACGTCCAGACGGTCGCGGCCGGCGCGGAGGAACTTGCCGCCTCCATTCAGGAGATTGCCAAGCAGGTGGCCCATTCCTCGACGATTGCCAGGGAAGCAGCCAGCGAAGCCGCGTCCAGCGCCAAGAACGTCCAATCGCTTTCCCAGTCGGCGCAGCAGATCGGCGAGGTCGTCGATCTGATCAACAATATTGCGGCCCAGACCAATCTGCTTGCGCTCAATGCGACCATTGAGGCGGCGCGAGCGGGCGATGCGGGCAAAGGCTTCGCGGTGGTCGCCGCCGAGGTCAAGCAGCTTGCCGATCAGACGGCCAAGGCAACCGAGGAGATCGGCAAGAAGATCAGCGAGATCCAGTCCGCCACCGGCGTCGCCGTGGACTCGATCTCCCGCATTGTTCGCACCATCGACACGATCCAGCACTCGTCGGAAGCAATCGCCGGTGCCGTGGAGGAACAGGGTGCCGCCACGTCGGAGATTGCCAGCAACACCCAGCTGGCCGCGACGGGCACGACGGACGTCACGCAGAACATCGCAGGTGTCGGCACCGCAGCCGAGATGACCGGCGCCGCGGCGACGCAACTCATGACATTGTCGGACAACCTCAATGTCCAGTCGGACACCCTTCGCAAGCAGGTCAACGGCTTCGTGAAGAACCTCAACGCCGCCTGACGACACAGCCTCGAAGACAGTCCAGCCCTATCGACCTTTTGGGGTCGGTAGGGCTTTTTGCTATTCCAAAGCAAGCTGACGGCCGGACGCACAGACAACTGCGGCCGCCGAGGCAAAAAAGCAAAAGCCCATCAAGGAAGGCTCAGACCGCAGGGCCGTCCCTAAATAGGAAATTGTTCACAATTATAATATCTTATAGCTCGTCAAGCGTCATTCATGCAGCCAACGTCGGCTCGGCTTTGTCCAGCGGCAGCACCAACGCCCAACTCCGCTCGCAATGTTGCTGAACCACATGATCAATATTCCGACAGTATTCATCCTCATCTCTATCCTCAGCTTGACGCTGGGTGTAGCCATCCGGATTTCACAAACCACCGAGTTGAAATGGGGCCTCCAGGAGTTCTCCTACGCCCTGATCGCGCACGGCACGGCCTACGGACTGTTTACCCTCGCCCCCAGGTTTGGTCACTGGACCATATGGTTCGCTGAGCTCGCCATTGCATTGTTCTTCTCGTTTGTCGTCCAGGCGTTCGAAGTCTTCCAGGACAAAGGAAAACACTGGGGCATACCCGGGCTGCTCGTTGGTTCGATAGTATTGATAACGTTCATTCTGCTCGACCAGCAGACGGTTCGAATCATGTGCAACAGCTTGATCCTCATGGCAACTGAGGCACTGATATTCCAGCGCTTGTGGCAGAGACGATCGAGGACACCTGGGCGAGGACAATACCTGATACTGGCCGCCATCGTGCTCAACATGGCGACGCTGCTTTATCGGGAGCTCACGGCCATTCTCTCCTTCGAAACATCTGGCGAGATGGTGATAAGCGAGCTCTCCCAGGCGCTCCTCTACATGGCGACACTCGTCGGCCTGACTTTGCTTACGGTGGGCTTCCTTCTGATGGCCAAGGAGCGAACCGAGTACCTCAACCAGCAGATGATCCTCAGCGACAAGCTGACCGGCGTCTGGAATCGGCGAAAGCTCGAAGAGGTCGGCGAAGGCGAAATCCAGCGGCTCGTCCGCCACGGCACCCTGGCCTCGCTGCTGATCCTCGACCTCGATGACTTCAAGGCGATCAACGATACGATGGGGCACGCAACCGGCGATACGGTCCTGCAAGCCGTCACCAAATCATGGCGCGCCACTCTCAGGGAAACCGACGTCCTGGGGCGCTGGGGCGGCGAGGAGTTTGTCGTCATCCTGCCGGGAACGGGTGTCAACGATGCCATTCTCGTCGCTGAGAGTCTGCTTGAGGCAACGAGAACGGCAAATCGCGGAACGCCCCATCACATCACCGTCAGCATCGGCATATCGCTCTGCCTCAGCCGCGACAGCTGGAAAAGCTGGCTCGATCGCGCCGACGCGGCCCTTTATCGCGCCAAAGCCGCAGGCAAGAACAGAGCCTGCCACGACATCCCGATCCAATGGGAAGACGGCGTCTCGCTCGTCCACTGGTCTCCCTTGTTTGAAACGGGCATTGCCGAACTGGATGCAGACCACCGTCGCCTTCTGGAGAAAGCCAACCAACTGTTGGCCAACGCCAGGAAGAGCGGCGATAAGGCGACGATCACCCTCGACCTCAACGAAATTGCGCTGGATATGCGCCACCACTTCAGCCGCGAGGAAGCGGTGATATCCGATATGTACCCGCACGAACTCAAGAAGCACCGATCCGAGCACACGGCGCTGCTCGCCCGCCTGCATTTTCTCACGGAGCGCTTTCAACGCAACTCACTGCCACTCGAAGCAATCGCTCAGTTCCTGGCCTTCGAGATGTGCGCGCACCACACCGCGGGCAGCGATGGTTTCCTGTTCTCGCAGGGCGCGCATTCCAGAACCCCGGATCAGACCGAAGCACTCGCCTTGGACATCTGCGAAAGCACGGTCTGATTTCCCTCCATCGCGCCTTCACCCTCTGTGAGACGATTGGCTCATATCAACCGGAATGGAGCCGTTCCGGCGAGTTCGGGTTCAACAGAGAAGCTCCGTTTCTCAGTCGAAGCGCTGTTCCGGACGCAAAACCGGTTTTCACCTTTACTGGATCCCTCAGGCAAACCGATGGGCACCTGACGCCCACGTTCGCCGCAGATCAGTCTGTTACGGCAAAGAAGCGGATGCGATGCCCGTCCGGGTCCGTCACCATCATGCTGCGACCGAAGTCCATATCGGTGGGCGCCTGGAATACCGACAGACCACGCGCCAGCCAGCGCTCATGGAAAGCATCGACCTCGGCAGGCGTTTTCAGGGCGAAGCCAATTTCCAGCGCGCCCGGCACGCCACCCGAAGCCGGCTCAACGGTCGCCTTCGACCAAAGCCCGATCTTGATGCCGCCTTCCAGAACAAACAACACGAAGGTTGGGGAGGTTTCAACAGGCTCGCAACCAAGCAAATCGGCGTAGAAGCGGCCGCTCTTCTCGGGACTGGCAACATGCAGCAGGTAATAGGTCGGCGTGATCATCGGTATCTCCTCGCGTCCTTGCGATGAGCATACCTACAACAGGCTGCTGCCAAAAAATGGCAGCAGTATCGTCTCGGTTATAAGACTCTGCGAGGATTCAGAAGCGCGTCCGGACCTGACGAAAAGGAAGCCCGACGTAGACGAGCATGGCTCCCAGAGCATACGCGGTCTCAAAGAAAATCGCCGCCTCCGCGATGTGCAAGGCAATGCGCGGCATTGACGCACCAACGGTGACGGCCTCAAGAAATGCGCACAAACAAGCCGCCAGCGCCAGCGGCGCCATGGCCGCCACGCGGAACTGCGTCCCAACCACAAGGCCGGTTGCAACCAGCACCAGCACGATATCGAGCGCAAGCATATATCGGCCTCCGACGCTCAGGCTCGCCTTACCCCGCCGCGGGATCGGGAGAAACCTTCGTATCTACGGATTTTATTCTACCACGAACATATCATGTTTAATTTCGGCAACTCGGTCTATTTCTACTTAGTCGTAGTATCACGCGACACCAGCGTTTTCTCGGTAGAAATCTTTCCTGGAATTTCTGACCAATAAATAGCGCGTTGCATTCAATGCCTTGGTTAAAGCGGCAAGAAAATAGACTTTAGTCGATTTAACGGTCCGCCCATCCTCCCCTGCCTCGACTAGATATGCGCCGCCGCCCAGGCAGCCTTTTCAGCCCGCTCGCGCTCGGCTCGTTCCGGATCAAGAGTCCGATAAAGCGAGATGCTGTTGGTCGGCAGGTAGCCGAGCGCCTCGTAGAAGGCGAGCACAGCCTGATTTTCCATGCGGACCAGAAGATTGAGCTTTGGAGCGCCATGCGTCCGACACCAGGCCTCCGCAGCGTGCACCAGCGCCCGACCAACACCGCCACGACGATTGGCGGGATCAACACCGAGATAATAGAGGGCGCCACGATGACCATCATGACCGGTCATGGCGGCTCCAACCAGGTTCTCGCCATCCCGCGCCACAAGGATGGTTGCATTCTCCGTCGCCTCGGCCAAAGCCATGTCGGCTTCGGGATCGTTCCAAGGCCGCGTCAGACCGCACCGAACCCAAAGTGCGATGACCGCTTCTCGTTCTGCACTCGTCATCTCACTGACGACAACTTTCCTTTCGACGCCCACCTCAGTCTCCCGTCCTTGGCTGAACCAACGGCCTATGTCGCATCCACGGCCGCGCGACGGAATTAGATATAGCCGAGCAGTCGTGTGAGACACAGCACCACCGCGCTCCGGGCAACAGCACCCGGCAGACACGAAATCGTGATCAACAAAGAAATGCTATTGGGAACAGACGGTTACCTCAAGGTCGGATCGGCAACCGGGACCTCGTCGAGGCCCGCAGGATCTGATGGAACGTGTTTCTCTTGAAATTCGACCTAGTTTAGATATATCTAATTGCATCACGAAATAACTGGAGTGTCCCATGCATCCCAAATTCCACTTCCCCCACGATTTCCCAGATCATGACGATCATCGTCCCAGCGGCGGTCGCGGCCCGTTCGGCCGCCCCCTATGGGGCGAACGCGGCGAACGGCCGGAGCGCCACGGCCCCGGACATCGCGGCGGTCCGTTCGGTCGTGGCCGGTTCTTCGACAACGGCGTCTTGCGCCTCGTGGTGCTGGCTCTGATCGTCGAGCAGCCTCGCCACGGCTATGAGATCATCAAGGAGATAGAAGAGCGGACCGGTGGTGCCTATGCGCCGAGCGCCGGCGTCATCTATCCGACGCTGACCCTCCTTGAAGAGACTGGCCAGATCGAGGTGGTGAGCTCCGAGGGCAACAAGAAGCTCTATGCCGCCACTGACGAAGGCCGCGCCACCGTGGAGGAGAATCGCGCCGCCATCGATGCCGTGCTCGCCCGCTTTGCCGAAGCGGGCTCCGATCACCGGCCAGAGCGCGATCCGCGCCTCATCCGTGCCGTCGAGAACATGCGCCTCGCGTTGCGGCTGAAAACGCAGAGCGCCACGCTGACGCCCGAGCAGATCGACGCCCTCGCAGAACTGCTCGACGACACGGCTCGCAAGATCGAACAGATCTGAAGATGTCTCGTCAAAGACAGACGCCCGCCCGAGCCTGTGCTCGGACGGGCGTTATTCAATTTGTCTTGTCGGTCAGCCTCAGCCAGCCAACGACTTCCTGATGGCATCGAGCGCCTCTGCGGCCTTCGCACCATCCGGACCACCGGCCTGTGCCATGTCCGGACGACCGCCGCCACCCTTGCCGCCCAATGCTTCGGAAGCCACGCGGACCAGATCCACAGCCGAGAAGCGCGCCGTCAGATCCGCTGTCACGCCAACCACGACACCAGCCTTGCCATCCTCGGAGACGCCGACCAGAGCCACCACACCCGAGCCGAGTTTGGCCTTGCCTTCGTCAACGAGACCCTTGAGATCCTTCGGGCTGACGCCCTCGGCCACACGACCGAGGAACTTGACGCCAGCGATCTCGGCCACCTCATCGGCAGCCGCGCCGCCGCCCATGGCAAGCTTGCGCCTGACATCGGCCAGTTCCCGCTCCAGCTTGCGACGTTCTTCGACCAGAGCAGCGACACGATCGACGACATCGCCAACCGGGACCTTCAGCTCGCGAGCCACGTTGCGGACCGTCTTTTCCTGGTCCTCGAAGTAGGCACGGGCTCCGTCGCCGGTCAGCGCCTCGATGCGGCGCACGCCAGCCGCAACGGCGCTTTCCGACAGAACATGGACGAGACCGATCTCGCCGGTGCGCGATACGTGCGTGCCGCCGCAGAGCTCGGTGGAGTAGGTCTTGCCGGCCTTTTCACCTTCCAGCGCCGTACCCATGGTGACGACACGAACTTCATCGCCGTATTTTTCACCGAACAGAGCCATGGCTCCCTCGGCGATCGCCTCTTCCTGCCCCATCAGGCGGGTCGTCACCGGGCTGTCCTGCAGCACGATGGCGTTGGCAAGGCGGCTCACCTCGGCGAGTTCCTTCTCGTCCATCGGCTTGGGATGCGAGAAGTCGAAACGCAGCCGGTCCGGCGTCACCAGGGAGCCCTTCTGCGCCGCATGCTTGCCAAGCACCTCGCGCAGCGCCTCATGCAGAAGGTGCGTTGCGGAATGGTTGGCGCGGATACGTGCCCGACGGGCGTGGTCGACCGTAAGCTCGACCGGCTCGCCAACCTTGACGGTGCCATTTTCGACCGTGACCTGATGAATGAAAAGGCCATCTGCCTTCTTGGCGACATCGGTCACGGCAAGACGGAAGCCGGCACCCGAGATGACGCCCGCGTCACCGACCTGACCACCCGACTCGCCGTAGAACGGCGTCTGGTTGACGATGAGAGAACCGGCCTCGCCGGCCTTCAGCTCGGTGACTTCCTTGCCATCCTTGACGAGAGCGACGACGACGCCCTCCGCCTTCTCGGTGTCATAGCCCAGGAACTCGGTCGCGCCGACCTTTTCCCGAAGACCGAACCAGACGGTTTCGGTGGCAGCTTCACCCGACCCTGCCCAATTGGCACGCGCCTCGGCCTTCTGACGATCCATGGCGGCGGCGAAACCGTCTGTATCGACGGCGATACCACGGGCCTTCAGCGCGTCCTGCGTCAGGTCGAGCGGGAAACCATAGGTGTCGTAGAGCTTGAACGCCGTCTCACCATCGAGGCTGGCGCCCTTTTCAAAGCCGCTGGTCGCCTCGTCGAGCAGGCCAAGGCCACGCGCCAGGGTGCGGCGGAAACGGCTCTCTTCGAGCTTCAGCGTCTCGGTGATCAGCGCTTCGGCGCGAACCAGCTCCGGATAGGCCTGCCCCATTTCGCGCACCAGCGCCGGAACGAGACGGTGCAGCAGCGGCTCTTCCGCACCGAGCAGGTGAGCGTGCCGCATGGCACGGCGCATGATGCGACGGAGCACATAGCCGCGCCCTTCGTTGGACGGCAGCACGCCATCGGCAACCAGGAAACTCGACGCGCGCAAATGGTCGGCAATGACGCGATGGGAGGCCAGGCGGTCACCCTCGGCGGCAACGCCGGTTGCTTCGACCGAGGCACGGATCAATGCCTGGAACAGATCGATATCGTAGTTGTTGTGAACGCCCTGCAGCACGGCGGCGATGCGCTCGAGGCCCATGCCGGTGTCGATCGACGGCCGCGGCAAGTTGACGCGCTCGCCCTTGGAGATCTGCTCGTATTGCATGAACACGAGGTTCCAGATCTCGATGA
This sequence comes from Pleomorphomonas sp., assembly GCA_029976075.1. Classification (GTDB taxonomy): domain Bacteria; phylum Pseudomonadota; class Alphaproteobacteria; order Rhizobiales; family Pleomorphomonadaceae; genus Pleomorphomonas. The sequence continues at coordinate 4,220 of JARKNW010000173.1, read as the reverse complement.
AACGGTCGCCGTCTTCCTCGGCCGAGCCCGGAGGGCCACCCCAGATGTGGTCGCCGTGATCGAAGAAGATCTCCGAACAGGGGCCGCAGGGCCCGGTGTCGCCCATCGCCCAGAAGTTATCGGACGTCGAAATGCGAATGATGCGATCTTCGGGCAGGCCGGCGATCTTCTTCCAGTAGGTCGCCGCTTCCTCGTCCTCGGAATAGACGGTGACCAGCAGCCGATCCTTCGGCAGACCGAATTCCTTGGTGACCAGCCCCCAGGCGAGCTCGATCGCCCGGTCCTTGAAGTAGTCGCCGAAGGAAAAGTTGCCCAGCATCTCGAAGAAGGTGTGATGGCGTGCAGTGTAGCCGACGTTGTCGAGGTCGTTGTGCTTGCCGCCGGCGCGAACGCACTTCTGAGAGGTGGTGGCTCGGCTGTAGGGACGCTTTTCAAGGCCGGTAAAGACGTTCTTGAACTGCACCATGCCAGCGTTGGTGAACATCAGCGTTGGATCGTTGCGTGGTACCAGCGGGCTCGACGACACCACCTCGTGACCGTTCTTGCCGAAATAGTCGACGAAGGTCTTCCTGATCTCGTTCACACCACTCATGACGATCCGCCTGCCTGCGCTAGGGCGGCACCGCCCGTGTTACCCGCACGGCAGATCCGCCCGAACCCCATTATCCGCGAGCCGCTCGCACGCTCCCGCAACCCAAGGCCCTGCGTCGAGCGATCGAGGAAGCTGATACCAGCCAGCGAGAACCGTCTCGGCGAGCCGGTCGGCGCCCAACAGGGCAACCTCCCGGAGGGAAGGACGCGCAGGCCAGACCGGCTCCGATCATATCGGTTCCAGACAAGGCAAAGCGTTATTTAGCCGCCGGCCATCCGCCTGTCCAGCGGCGGCGGACGAACTGCAACAGATCGATTTCAGGCTGGCGCAGCCACTTCCGCCCAACCGGACGCGTCAGCTCGCCCTCGTCTCACAGGCCGCCCAGGCATCGACCTCCGCCCTGAGGGCGGGCGTGCCCAGCGCCGACACATAAAGAAGCGTCATGCAGGGCTTATGGTTGCCGAAAAATGCGCTGAATATCTGCCGACGGCGATCGGGATCGACCTCTCCGACCAGATATGTCGTCATCTTGACGATGTCCCGGACCGTCATGCCTGCCGCATCGAGATTAAGGCGGACATTGTCGAGCGCCACCTCGAGCTGCTCCGCCGGGCCGGACGGCAAGGTGCCATCGGAACGCACGCCGACCTGACCGGCCATTGCGAGCCAACGCGCTCCTGCCGGCACTTCGACTTGGTGACTATAAGCCGCGACCGGCGCATGCACGCCGGCCGGATTGCGAAACTGCATTCCGATTTCCTCGAACCCGGCACCAGACGAGTCGCCCTCGCCTTCCGGCGGGAGCGACACCGAAGGCCAGCGGCGGCCCTTACTCGAGATCGGGAGCCGTTCCGTCGGCGTCCTCTTCAGGCGTTCCCTTGAGAATGGAGTCGGCGATCACGCCCGCATTCTGTCGGATAGCCGCCTCGATCTCGGTGGCAAGCGCCTCGTTCTCGCGCAGGAACTGCTTGGCATTCTCGCGACCCTGCCCGAGGCGCTGGCTGTTGTAGGAGAACCAGGCGCCAGACTTCTCGACGATGCCGGCCTTGACGCCGAGGTCGATCAGCTCGCCCACCTTGGACACGCCTTCACCATAGAGAATATCGAACTCGACTTCGCGGAACGGTGGCGCCAGCTTGTTCTTGACCACCTTGACACGGGTCTGGTTGCCGACGATCTCCTCGCGGTTCTTCAAGGCGCCGATGCGCCGGATGTCGAGACGCACCGAGGCGTAGAACTTGAGGGCGTTGCCACCGGTTGTCGTTTCCGGACTGCCGAACATCACGCCAATCTTCATACGGATCTGGTTGATGAAGATTACCATGGTCTTCGATTTGGAAACCGAAGCGGTGAGCTTGCGGAGCGCCTGGCTCATCAGGCGGGCCTGGAGGCCAGGCAACTGATCGCCCATTTCGCCTTCGAGCTCGGCTCGCGGCGTCAGCGCCGCCACCGAATCGACCACCAGCACATCGATGGCCCCCGAACGGACCAGCGTGTCGGTAATCTCCAGCGCCTGCTCGCCGGCGTCCGGCTGTGAAATCAGGAGATCGTCAAGGTTGACGCCCAGCTTGCGGGCATAAACCGGGTCGAGCGCATGTTCGGCATCGATGAAGGCACAGACACCGCCCCGCTTCTGCGCCTCGGCCACGGTGTGCAGCGCCAGCGTGGTCTTGCCCGACGACTCGGGTCCGTAGATCTCGACGATGCGCCCCTTCGGCAGACCGCCGATGCCAAGCGCGATGTCGAGACCGAGAGAACCGGTCGGCACCGTCTCCACTTCCACCACCTGTCCCTTGCCGAGACGCATGATGGACCCTTTGCCGAAGGCCCGTTCGATCTGCGAGAGCGCGGCGTCGAGCGCCTTGGTCTTGTCCATGGAGGTTCCTTCCACAAGGCGAAGTGAATTCTGCGACACTGGCTTCGCTCCTTATTTCACGGCCGGTCAGGGATTTCAAATTCCCCGCCAATGTACACGATTTGTTCTTATGGGCAAGCGGCATATATGTCCTTGACAGAAAAAAGCAAGTCTGGTTTCGTTCCCGTCGTGTTCCGGCCGAGTGGATAATGTCGGAAAACCGGGAGAAAAACGCTGAACGCGGGGAATCGAAACGAGGGCTTCAGGCCGCTTCTGGTGGTCGGCGGCTGTCATCAGGACGTATTGGGCCGGGCGAGCTTCATTTATGAGCCGGCAACCTCCTGCCCGGGAATCGTGACCCGTCGCCCGGGCGGTGTGGCGCGGAACGTCGTGGTATTGCTCGGACGATCCGGAGCGCCCTGCCGCTTCGTCTCGATGGTTGGCGCCGACGCCGCCGGTCGTGAGCTCATCGCCGAGCTCTCCTCGGCGGGCATCGACACCACGGCCATGGTGATCGATCCGGAAGGCCGAACCGGCACGTATCTCGCCATACACGACGAAGCCGGGGAACTCGTCTCGGCCATTTCAGATCTCGGACTCTACGACCGCTTCGTGTTGCCCCCAACCGTGCTCGAAAAAGATCGCGCGTCCCTCGTCTTCGCCGACGCCAATCTCGCTCCCGATGAACTCTCCCGGCTCGCCGAAGCCCATGGCGACAGGCTGGTGTTCGATGCGATCTCGAGGGCCAAGGCGCCTCGTCTCAAGCCGCTCGTCACCTCCGGGGCGCTCTTCATCTGCAACCTGCCCTCGGCAGAGCTTCTGGTCGGACATCCGGTGGACAGACCGATCCACGCCGCCGAGCGTCTGGCGGCGGCGGGTGCCAGGCGGGCCGTCATCACCGGCGGCTCCAAACCACTGGCGGTTCTCGATGAGGGCCACATCATCGAGCTGACGCCCCGCCCGGCCGAGGTGGTCGACGTGACGGGCGTCGGCGACGCCCAGACGGCCGGTCTCTTGCTGGCCCTGTCGGCGGGGGCGCCGCTTGTTGCCGCCGTCGAGGTCGGCATGCAAGCTGCGCGGGCCGCGCTCGCCACGGCCGGCGCCTTGCGGGAACTTCCAGCCAGCACGATTGCGGCCGCTCTCACGGCCGGAGCGACGGCAAAAGCGTAGCCCGTACCGCACCAAGGCATAGCCGTCGCATTGAAAAGAAAGGGCAATCTCACTTTTTCGCGAAGCTGAGACTTCCCTCTTTCCCTCGGCGGCCATCTCGTCGTATAGAAAAAAGCTCGGAGATCCATCACCCGCCGCCGACGTCGCGTGCCCACTCCGTGGCCTTGTCGTGCGGCCACATTCGGAGGCATGATGGCATCCCTGCCACTCGTCTATTCGCCCGAAGTCGAAGCCGCGATCTCTGCCGGCAAGCCGGTCGTCGCACTCGAGTCCACCATCGTCACCCACGGCATGCCCTACCCGGACAACGTCGAGACAGCGCGCGCCGTCGAGGCCGAGATCCGCGGTCGCGGCGCCGTGCCGGCCACCATCGCCGTCCTCGAAGGCAAGATCCGCATCGGCCTCGACGCCGACACGCTCGACAAGCTCGGCACCATGACCGGCGTCATGAAGCTGTCTCGCGCCGACCTCGCCTTCGCGCTCGCCACCGGCCGTCCCGGCTCGACCACCGTCGCCGCCACCATGATCTGCGCCCGCCTCGCCGGCATCGGCGTGTTCGCCACCGGCGGCATCGGCGGCGTTCATCAGGGCGCAGAGGAGAGC
>JARKNW010000170.1 GCA_029976075.1 Pleomorphomonas sp. | reverse complement strand
CGACAAGCGCTTCAAGTCGGTCTACATCTACGGCGCAGTCCGTCCCGGCACCGATGACGCCTTCGCTCTGATCCTGCCCAGGGCCGATACCGAGATGATGCGCCTCTATCTCGATACCTTCGCACAAAGCCTGCCCGCCGATGTCCATGTCGTGCTGGTACTCGACAAAGCCGGATGGCATGTCACCGGGCGGCTTAAGCCACCCGACAACATCACCCTCGTCCATTTGCCGGCCTATTCGCCAGAACTCAACCCGGTCGAGCGCCTCTGGCTCTACCTCAAGGAGCGCTTCCTCTCCCACCGTATCTTCGACGACCAGCACGCCATCGTCGTAAGCGTGAAGGGAACCCCATCTTTCGGTGCTCCGGGGCAGTCGCGTAGATTTAGGGCAATTTTGTAAAGCCTATGAACTTCTATGCGTACGCCTATGCCTGGAGATAGAGCATTCCATGTCGTCGAGGCCGTCGTCGAACCGGGCGACGTTGGTGTGGCGACGTTGCGCCGCCGCTGGCCGGACGAGTTCAAGGAGCGGGCAATCGCTGCGGCTCTGGAGTCCGGCGCGAGCGTGTCGGCGGTCGCGCGACAGATGGGCATATCCCCGGCGCAACTGTTCGGCTGGCGCCGCAAGGCGTTGGCCAAGGTAGAAGCGAGTACGGCGCCGACGAAGCCGTCGTCGACAGAGGTCGTCACAGCCATCTCGGTGCCGGTGTTGGAGATCGTGATTGGCGACACCGTAATCCGTGTCGGCGCCGACATTGGTGAAGCGGCTCTTCGTCGGGTGCTGCGTGCGGTTCGACAGTCATGATCCCGACCGGCGTCAAGGTGTTCCTGGCGAGCGAGCCGGTGGACTTCCGCAAGGGGCCGGATGGCTTGCTGTCGTTGGTCCGCGACAGCGGTGCCGATCCATTTGGTGGCGCAGTCTATGTGTTCCGAGCCAAGCGCAAGGACCGGATCAAGATCGTGTGGTGGGACGGCAGTGGCGTGTGTCTTTACGCCAAGCGCCTGGAGACGTCCGAGTTCTGCTGGCCCCGGCAGATGGTCGGGCGCATCCGGTTGAACGCATCGCAGTTGATGGCCTTGGTTGAAGGTCTCGACTGGAAGCGCGTCCGCCCGCTCGATGTCCGGCGGCCCCAGAGCGCCGGTTGAGGCCGAAGATACTGCTCAATCCATTGGAAAGACGTGCATTTTTGTCTCTCCTGTGATATGGTTTGGGCAATGAGTGATCCGTTGTCCTTCCTTCCTAATGACCTTGAAGCGCTGAAGGCGTTCGCCTTGGCCATGGCTGAGAAGGCCGCCCATGCGGATCGTCTCGAAGCGGAAGTTGCCGCGCTCAAAGCCCAGAACATGGATGTTGAGGCGCGGCTCGCCCGGCTGACGTCACTCCTGAAGTCACTGGAACGCGCTCGCTACGGCAAGCGGTCCGAGAAGCTCGGCCCGGATGCCGTTGAACAGCAGAGCTTCGTGTTCGAGGAGATCGAGACCGGCATCGCCGAGATCAAGGCCAATCTCGACAAGGCTTCAGGTGTGGCCGACAGGACCAAGCGGGCGCCACGTCCGCGTAAGGGGTTTGCTGCCCACCTCGAGCGGATCGAGGTGGTGATCGAGCCCGAGATCCCCGCCGACTTCCTCGGCCTCACGAAGATCCAGATCGGCGAAGACGTCAGTGAACGGCTCGATGTGCTTCCTGCTCGCTTCCGGGTGATCGTGACGCGCCGGCCCAAGTATGCCTTCCGTAACGCCGATGGCGTGATCCAAGCTCCGGCTCCGAGCCACATCATCGAAGGTGGCCTGCCGACCGAAGCGCTGCTGGCGATGATAGCCGTGTCCAAATATGCCGATGGCCTGCCTCTCTATCGGCAGGCGGCCATCTACGCCCGCGATGGCGTCGAGCTCGATCGGTCGATGACGGCGCCATGGATGGGACGGCTTGGCTTCGAACTCGAGCCCCTGACTGAGCATCTGATGCAGAAGATCAAACAGGGGGAGCGGATCTTCGCCGACGAGACGACGCTGCCAACCCTCAGTCCCGGAGCTGGTAAGGTCAAGAAGGCTTGGCTTTGGGCTTATGCTCGGGACGATCGGCCGTTCGGTGGCGACGGCCTGCCGATGGTCGTCTACCGCTTCGAGGATAGTCGGGCAGGTGCTTGCGCCGACCGACATCTCGCCGGCTATCGTGGCATCCTGCAGGTCGACGGCTACGGTGCCTATCAGCATCTGGAGAAGCCGGAGCCGGGAGAGAACCGGGCGGTCATGCTGGCCGGTTGCTGGGCGCATGTCCGCCGCAAGTTCTTCGAGCTTCATGCCAACGGCGAATCCGAACTGGCGACCATCACGGTCGAACGGATGAAGAGGCTCTGGGCCATCGAGACCGAAGTTCGCGGTCAGCAACCCGGCCTCAGGGTATCGGCTCGTCGACAGGTATCAGCGCCGATCATCGACGAATTGTTCGGACTGTGGGAAACAGAGCTCGGGCGCATCTCGCAGAAATCCAAGCTCGCCGAAGCCATTCATTATGCCCTCTCGCGCCGCCAATCGCTGGAGCGCTTCCTTGACGACGGCCGCATCGACATTGACAGCAACATCGTCGAGCGGGCGATCAGGCCCCAGGCCATTACGAGGAAGAACGCACTCTTCGCAGGTTCGGACGGCGGCGGCCGGACCTGGGCGACCATCGCCAGCCTGCTCCAGACCGCCAGGATGAACGACGTCGATCCCTTTGCTTGGTTGAAGCTCACGCTGGAGCGCCTCGCCAACGGCTGGCCCAACAGTCGCATCGAAGAGCTCATGCCCTGGAACTTCCAGGCAGTCTGAACGGCCTCCGCTCAGCGCTTACGGGCGATGTCTGGACTGCCCGGTTTTTTCGACTTTGACGATCGGCGGAAGCGGTTGAGCGGCCTTGGCGATCAGTTGGAGGCCTTCGGCAGGGCGGTCGACTTCGAGATATTCCGCGACGATCTGTCGACGGCGCTGGGCTACACCAGCGGTCCGCAGGGAGGTCGGCCACCG
>JARKNW010000155.1 GCA_029976075.1 Pleomorphomonas sp. | reverse complement strand
TCGAGGTCGATGATGTCGCGCAGGAGGATCTTGCCCTCGTTGAGCTCGTCACGCCAGAAGATGATGGCCTGGAAGGTCAGCGGGCTCTCGCAGAGACCGGCGATCATCGCCTCGCGGCCGGCCTCGATGCGCTTGGCGATGGCGATTTCGCCCTCGCGGGACAGAAGCTCCACCGAGCCCATTTCGCGCAGGTACATGCGCACGGGGTCGTCGGTGCGGTCGGTCGGCTCGCGCGTGGTCGTCGTCTTGGCGACGGCGGTGCCGGTGGACTCGGCGACCTCGCCCTCTTCATCGGAGGCGCTGTCGTCAACGGCGGGGGCCTCTTCGGCTTCCTCGGAATCGACCACGTTGATGCCCATGTCCGAGAGCATCGCGTAAATGTCTTCGATCTGGTCGGACGAGTTCTGGTCCGACGGCAGCACTTCGTTCAGTTCGTCATAGGTGACATAGCCGCGCTTCTTGGCGAGCTTGATCATCCGCTTGACGGCGGCATCGCTGAGATCGAGCAGCGGACCATCCGGCCCTTCGCCGCCGGTATCCTGGACTTCGTCGTTTTCGGTGGCCTTGGTTGCCATTGTCATCTCCGCCGTCCGCCGGGCGCCGGGCGCCTTGCGTCTATGCTCGCTCAACTCGCCACGGGCCCAAAAGGTCCCGATACGCGGCTCGCGCTACCAATACGGGCGAGGCCTTAAGCCCAACTTAACCCTGACGTTCCCAAAAACGCACGGCATCGTTCAGGCCATAGCCGAATAGGCGGGCCGCTGCCGACCCGCCGAAAATCCCCGGAAAGGTGTATTTAGCGGCGCAAACGGATTCCGCAAGGGTGATTCGGAAGAGAATCTTTCGAATCGGGAATGATTCGTCGAATCAGGCCTATTTCCACAACGCCGGCTGAGATGAAGGGCCGCCCGTCGTGGCGTTGCGGATGGCCTTTGCCTCCTCGGCCAACTCCTGCTCGCGGCGGATCAGTTCCTCGCGCCGCCGATTGAGGTCGCGCGTCAGCTCGTAGATGTAGGAGGTGAAGCTCTCGTCGGTCTCCGCCGTCACCGTCTTCATGTCGCGTTCGATATCGGCGGTGAGCGCCCTGAGGCACAGCCGTTCGACCAGAAGGTCGAAACAGGTCTCGACGAAACTCTCCGGCGGATGGAAGCGCAGGATCGGCAGCCGCTCCCGCAGCTTGTGGCCCCGGCCGATGCTGACGCCGTCCTCGCGCTTCATCTCGTCGCCATGCACCTCGTTGAGCACGAAGTAGAAGCGGGCATCGAGCCCCTCGTAGAAGTCGGAAACCGAATCCGCGTCGAAGTCGACGGCGATGCGATAGAGCGCCTGCTTGAAGTCCTCAAGAGCGGCAACATGGAAATCCAGCCGGGCGAGCCGCTCCATGTTGGCCTCGTAGAGGTCGGGATACTCGACGGACAGGCCGAGCAGCACCCGCTCGATGTTGGCAAGATCCGGCTCGGTCGGCGGACGCATCTCGGCCGAGACGGCAAGCCCCTGCCCCTCGCGCCGCTCGCCACCCCGCCCCTCGCCGCGAAACTCGCCCCGAAACTCACCACGCCCCTCGCCGCGTCCGTCCCCCCGGCCTCGCCGGTCGTGGCTCCAGAACAGCTCGGACATCTTGACGCGCAGGGCAAGGCGATAGCGCCGCGCCACCCGTTCGTCCTTGATCTGGCGGACCAGCTCGTCGATGCGCGCTTCCAGCGCCGCCTTTCGCTCCGGCGTATCGACGCGAGCCTCGGCCACCTCGCGGTCCCACAACACTTCCGAAAGCGGCCGCGCCTTGGCCACCTCGGCGAGGAAGGCATCGGCGCCCCCCGAGCGCACGATGTCGTCGGGGTCCTGGCCGCCCGGCAGGAAGCAGAAATTGAAGGAATAGCCGCTCCTCAAGGCCGGCAGGATGCGGTCGATCGCCCGATGGGCGGCTGATACGCCGGCCTTGTCGCCGTCGAAGCAGATCACCGGCTCGGCGGCTTAGCGCCACAGACGGGCGATATTATCTTCCGTGAACGCGGTGCCGAGGGCGGCGGTGACGTTGCGGATGCCGGCCTGATAGACCGAGATCGCGTCCATGTACCCTTCGGTGACGATGATCGTCCCCGACTTGTGCGCCGCCTCGCGCGCCCGGTGGACGTTGAACAGCATCGTCCCCTTGTGGAAGAGCGGCGTCTCCGGCGAGTTGAGATACTTGGGTTGCCCTTCCGGGTCGAGCGTGCGACCGCCAAAGGCGACGACGCGACCGCGCTCGTCGTGAATGGGGATCATCAGCCGCCCACGGAAGCGATCGTAGGATGGCCGGCCGTCTTCGGGCTTGATCAACAGGCCGGCGGCAACGCCCGTCTCCTCCGTGACGCCGTTCTGGATCAGGTGGCGCTTCAGCGCGTCGCGCTCGTCGGGCGCATAGCCGAAGCGGAACTCGATGGAGGTCTTCTCGAGAATGCCGCGCTTCAGCATGTAGTCGCGCGCCGGCTTGCCCTCGGGGGACCGCAGCTTCTGCTCGAAGAATTTGGCGGCGAGCTCCGAGGCACCGGCCAGATCGACGCGTACCGCCTCGCGTTCGCGGTCGCGCGGATCGGGTTTCGGCAGCGTGACGCCCGCCTCCTCGGCCAGCCGCTCGACGGCTTCGGGGAAGGTCAGCCCCTCGGTCTCGGTCAGGAACTTGAAGTGATCGCCCGTCGCCCCGCAGCCGAAGCAGTGGTAGATGCCACGCCGGTCGTCGCAGTGGAACGACGACGTCTTCTCCTTATGAAACGGGCAGCACGCCCAGAAATCGCCGCGCGCCGGCTGGCTCTTGCGCTTGTCGAAGGTGACGCGCCTCCCCACCACCTGGCTGATCGGCAGCCGGGCCCGGATCTGGTCGAGAAGGGACGGTTCAAAACGCATGCCGTCATATATCCGCAGGCCGGGGGGCAATGCAAAGCGCCATGCCACCTGTCACGGCATCTTGCGAAGACATCGGCATCCTGAACAGATAGCGTTTGACCAGTCGCTCAGCGAATCCACTTATCTACCGGGAGCCCCGATGTACCAAGCCTTCTACGAAGCCCATCGTGGCTTCGCCATGCTCGGTTGCCTGACCACCGTGCTGTGGGCGGCCCTCGCCCTCATTCCGACGCTGCGCCAGCAGACGCCATCCCGCCTGTGGAAGCCGACCTATGTCGCTGCCATGGCCACCACCGGCCTTTCCGGTGTCACCGGCCTCGTCATTCTCTGGCTGGGCAACTGGCTGACCTTCGTCTTCCCCTGGCTCGGCCTGGTCGCCGTCGCCCTGCACGGCGTTGCCGGCGTGCGTGGACGCAAGGCGCTGGCGCTCGGGGCCAGCGGCCCGCTTGCCATCGCCCTTCTTGTCCAGATCGTCACGCTGATTGCGATCTACGGTCTGATGACCGTGAAACCCTTCTGAAACTGGAGCGTCCCAAATGACCACTGCCTTGTTCGACCTGCCGCTCAATAGGCTCGACGGCGCCCCCACCACGCTGAAGCCCTGGCTCGGCAAGGTGCTGCTCGTCGTCAACACCGCCTCCAAGTGCGGCCTGACGCCGCAGTATGAAGTGCTCGTCAAGCTCTACCAGCGCTTCAAGGATCGTGGCTTCGAGGTGCTGGGCTTCCCGGCCAACGATTTCAAGGGCCAGGAGCCGGGCACCAACGAAGAGATCGCCACCTTCTGCTCGACCACCTTCGGCGTCGACTTCCCGATGTTCGCCAAGATCGCCGTCACCGGGCCGGACAAGCACCCGCTCTACAAGGCGCTGATCGCCGAAAAGCCTGAAGCCCGCTCGCTGCCCGGCGCCGATTTCCGCGCCGCCCTCGTCGGCTACGGCATCACGCCGACCGAAGCGCCCGAGGTGCTCTGGAATTTCGAGAAGTTCCTGATCGGCCGCGATGGCAAGGTGATCGACCGCTTCTCGCCCGACACCGCCCCCGACGCCGACATCATCGTCGCGGCGATCGAAAAGGCGCTCTGAGCGTCCTAGATCGCGTTTGAGGTCTCAACTAGCTTTGCCTTCCGGCAAGGACGGCTCGTTTGATCCTTGCCGGAGATGCAAATGCCGAAACTGCTCCTTTCCTCGCTCCTGCTGGTCCTGTCGCTTTCCGCCGCCGAGGCAGCGGATGCCGTCGGCTTCAAGGAGACGACCTTGCCGGATGCCAGCGGCAACCGGCCTCTCCACGTCAGCCTGTGGTATCCGACGAGCGAGACAGGCCCGATCGCCGAAGTCGGCGCCAACCGTGTGTTCCACGGCATCCCAGCCGTCACCAACGCCAAGCCAACCGGCGAAGCGCATCCGCTCGTCGTGCTGTCGCACGGCTATGGCGGCAGCTGGCGCAACCTCAATTGGCTGGCGGAGGAACTCGTTCACAACGGTTATGTCGTGGCGGCGCCCGACCATCCGGGCACGACGACCTTCGACAAGTCCCCGGTTGAGGCCGCCAAGCTATGGCAGCGTCCCCATGACCTCAGCCGGGTGATCGACGCTGTCACCACCGATCCCGCCATGGCCGGCGCGATCGCGCCGAAGCGCATCGCGGCGATCGGCCACTCCCTCGGCGGCTGGACGGTGGCCGCCATCGGCGGTGCGCACTTCAGCCCAAGCCGGTTTGCCGAGGATTGCAAGACCTACAGCAATCCGCGCACCTGCGGCCTCGCCGGTGAACTGGGCATCACCCCGGCCAACGCCGCTTCTCTCGATACCGACATGCGCGATCCCCGGATCGGCGCCATCGTGTCGCTCGATCTGGGTCTCGCCCGCGGTTTCACGCCCGAAAGCCTTGCCGCCTTCAAGGTGCCGGTGCTGATTTTCGGCGCGGGCATCGATATCGGTGACCTGCCGTCGCGGATGGAGTCCGGCTATCTCGCCGAGAACCTGCCGAAACCCACGACGACGTACATCGATATCCCCGACGCCATGCACTTCAGCTTCATGCAGCTCTGCAAGCCGGGCGCCGCCGAACTGATCGAGCAGGACACGCCGGGTGACGGCATCGTCTGCAAGGACGGGGGGACGAGAAGCCGCGCTGCCATTCATGATGAAGTGGCCGCCAAGATCATCGACTTCCTGGCAACGGCCATCCCTCGGCAATAAACGCCTGACATGGAACGACAGCGGCCGCATGCCTCAGCTTGACAGGTTCCACCAAAGCGCCCAGCGTAATTCCCCTTACATGTTGGAGCTCGGGCATGCGTGGTTTTGGTCTTTCAAGGCGCATGACCGCGCCGGCTCTGTCCTTGCTGCTCCCGCTGGTCACGCTCGGGCTCGCCGCCTGTGGCGACCACTCCGTCCTGCCGCCGAACACCGACATCGGGCCGACGCCGCAAATCGTCAAACCCGTCACGAGTGCCATTCCGCGCGTGAACATTGCGCCCGCCATCGGCTGGTCGGCCGGAGAGACACCGACGGCCGCCGACGGGCTGAAAGTCGCTGCCTTCGCTGCCGGGCTCGATCATCCGCGCAACATTCTGGTGCTGCCGAACGGCGACGTGCTGGTGGTGGAGACCACCGCCCCGCCCAAGCCCGAGGACAGCCCCGGCCTCTTCGGCTTCGTCATGCGTCGCGTCATGGCCCGCGCCGGCGCTGGCGGACCGAGCGCCAACCGCATCACCCTGCTGCGCGACACTGACGGCGACGGTGTCGCCGATGTCAGGAGCACCTTTCTCGCCGGCCTCAACTCGCCCTATGGCGTGGCACTCGTCGACGACAACATCTATGTCGCCAACACCGATGCGATCATGCGCTATCCCTACAGGCGAGGTGCGACAAGCATCGTCGCTCCCGGCACCAAGCTCACCGATCTGCCCGGCGGACCGATCAATCACCACTGGACCAAGAATCTCGCCGCCAGCCCCGATGGCCGCTTCCTCTATGTCGGCATCGGCTCCAACAGCAACGTCGGCGAAAATGGCATGGCGGTCGAGGGCGATCGCGCCCAGATCTGGCAGGTGGATGTCCGCACCGGCGCCCACCGCCCCTATGCCACCGGTCTCAGGAATCCCAATGGCCTTGCCTTCTCCGGCAGAACGCTGTGGACGGCCGTCAACGAGCGCGACGAACTCGGCAGCGACCTCGTTCCCGATTACATGACCTCGGTGAAGGACGGCGGCTTCTACGGCTGGCCCTACAGCTATTTCGGCAATCACGTCGACAGCCGCGTCAATCCGCCCCGGCCCGATCTCGTCGCCAAGGCGATCGTTCCCGATTACGCGCTCGGTGCCCACACCGCCTCGCTGGGTCTGGCGATCACCAGTGAGAGCGGCCTGCCCGCCCCCTACAAGGCGGGCGCCTTCGTCGGCCAGCATGGTTCGTGGAACCGCAAGCCGCTCGCCGGCTACAAGGTGATCTTCGTGCCGTTTGCCGGCGGCAAGCCGTCGGGAGAGCCGCGCGACGTGCTGACCGGCTTCGTCGACGCCAAGGGTGAGGCCAAGGGCCGGCCGGTCGGCGTCACGCCGGATGGGCGCGGAGGTCTTCTCGTCGCCGACGACGTCGGCAACACCATCTGGCGCGTTGCTGCCGCGAACCGCTGATTGATCCCTTGTCCGGCGCGCTGGACGCGGGAGGCACTGTCCTTCGCGCTCCGCCAGGCTCGGTTGCGAGCTTTTCGCTGATTATTGAACGAGCTGCATTGAAAATAACATTCACACGTACACTAAGCGCGCAGTGATTGCGCCTATCATGTGTACCTTACATCTCTGTCATAAATGGGAAAACCCATCTTTTGCCCTTGACTTAACGGGGGATTCCTCGCCATCAGGTTGCGTTGCTGTTACATAAAGATACTTTTGAGTCATGGACTTCCCGCTTGTTCGCTTGAGCTTTGATTACGCGGTTATGGCCTACCCGCACACGCGGCGCGATGCCCTGCGGCGGCGAGCTCTTTTCCTGCTTCGCTGCCTCGTGTGGCGCCGTTCGGCATACCGGTGGTTTCAACACATCGACGCCACGCAACCGCTCCGCGCCTATGTCGCCAGCCACCCATCTATCGCTATCAAGCCCTTTTCCAGATACATGCGCTACAGCTGGCGAATGGCCGATCGCCTGAACTGCATTGTCGATCACTACGGCCTGATGTTCTCCAGTCCTATGGGCCGGCAACTTCTCAAGCTTTGCTCCACCGAGGAAACCATCGCCGTTCTTCGCGGCCGCTCCGGCGCGGAATACAATCTGGTTTTCACGGCCTGCGCCCTGCACCTGCGGGAAGGCGAAGTGCTGATCGAGCTCCGGCGAGACATGCGACGCGTCTGTTGCATCGCTGGCACATTTTGCAAGAAGGACGGCCAGCTCGTTTTCCTCGTCGGCACCCTGCAGGGCGCCAAGGGCGACGGCGCCAGGGACTTCACGCGCGAGGTAACCAAGGACCTCCATCAGCTTCGCCCACGCGATCTCGCCATGACGGCGCTGCAGTCTCTCACATCGGCCTTCGGTGTCTCGGCCATTCTCGCCCCGTCGCAAAAGCGGCATATCCATGCCGCCCATGCTGGACAGTGTAACATCAAGGCTGACTTCGACGATCTCTGGACGGATCTTGGGGGCGAGCCGCGCGCCGACGGAGAGTTCGCGCTGCCCCTCGAGACCCACTTCAAGCCGATCGAAGAGATCGCCTCGAAGAAACGGGCCGAGACGCTCCGGCGCTATGCGCTGAAGCATCAACTCGCGAATGACATCCGCGCCGCTCTCGGTCAGCCCGCCGCGGCCAGGTTCGCCTAGCTAGGCAGGTTTTGACTCGCATCGCCGGCGAGAATGTCTCCCGCGATTTCGCGCTATGCGCTAGGAGAGACAAACGCCGGACCGGCGTCCTCTCCGAGTCGCCCTTCATGCCGCTTCCTGCCGAACTGACGCCCGCCACGCTGACGCTGCTCATCGTCACGACTTTCATCGCCGGTCTCGCCCGCGGCTTCTCCGGTTTCGGCGCGGCGCTGATCTTCATGCCGGTGGCGAGCGCGCTGATCGGTCCGCGCCTCGCCGCGCCGGTGATCCTGATCATCGATGCCGTCACGACCCTTGGCCTGGTGCCCGATGCCTTCCGCCGCGCCGATCGGCGCGAGGTGGCGGTGATGTCGGTTGGCGCCCTCGTCGGGGTTCCCACGGGCGTCTACCTTCTTACCCACCTCGATCCCCTGACCATTCGCCGGGCGATCATCGGCATTTGCGCCGCGCTTCTCGTGCTGCTTCTCACCGGTTGGCGCTATCACGGCCGACCGAAGGCACCGCTCACCATTGGTGTCGGCGCGCTGTCCGGGCTGTTTTCCGGCGCAAGCCAGGTGGGCGGCCCGCCCGTGATCGCCTATTGGCTGGGCGGCGCCATTCCCGCCAACATCGTGCGTGCCAACATCGTTCTTTATTTCGAGGTGTCGACGGCACTGACGCTGATCAACTTTCTGATCGGCGGCCTGTTCGTCTCCGCGCTGGTACCGCTTTGTCTGATGACGGCTCCGGTCTATGGCATCGGCCTGTGGGCCGGCACGCGCCTGTTTGGCGTCGCCTCCGAGGCGACCTTCCGTCGCATCTGCCTCTGCCTGATCGCACTCGCCGTGGTCATCGGTCTGCCCCTCCTCGACGGCATGCTGCGCTGACCGGATGACGCCGCAATTGCCGTCTATCGATCCTTCATCGCGGAGGAATCGACATGCGCGGCAAGAAAATCCTCGTCGGCCTCGTGGTCATTGCCGTTGCGGTCTACTGTCTCAACGCCTCCTGGCTGGCGGCGCCGGCCGGTAACGGTTCGCCGCGCATCATCGCCCATCGCGGCGTTCATCAGACCTACGCGCGCGAAGGCGTGGACGCCGAGACCTGCACGGCAAGCCGCATCAAGCCGCCCAGCCATGACTTCATCGAGAACACCATACCTTCGATGCTGGCCGCCTTCGCCGCCGGAGCCGACGTGGTGGAGCTCGACGTCCACCTGACGCCCGACAATGTGTTCGCGGTGTTGCACGACTGGACGCTCGATTGCCGCACCGACGGCCACGGCGTCACCGAGCAAACGCCTTGGTCGACCCTGAAGACCCTGGATGTCGGCTATGGCTATACGGCCGACGGCGGCAAGACCTTCCCCCTGCGCGGCAAGGGCGTCGGCCTGATGCCGCGCCTCGACGAGGTCTACGCCGCTTTCCCCGATGGCTCCTTCCTCGTCAACTTCAAGAGCCGCCGCGCCGAGGAAGGCGAGGCACTGGCCGCCCTGCTCAACGCCAGCCCCAAGGCAAGGGACGCCACCTTCGGTGTCTATGGCGGCGAGGAACCGACACGGACCGCCGAGGCCGCGGTCGCCGGTCTCAAGGGGTTCGACAAGGCCTCCCTCAAGGCCTGCCTCGTCTCTTACGAGGCCTACGGCTGGACCGGCATCCTGCCGGGCGCCTGCCGCAACACACTTGTCGCCCTGCCGATCGATGTCGCTCCCTATGTCTGGGGCTGGCCCAACCGCTTCATGCAGCGCATGCGCGATGCCGACAGCGACGTGATTCTGGTCGGCCCCTATGGAGGGAGCGACTTCACCACCGGCATCGACACGCCGGAACTGGCCGCTCAAGTTCCCCCGAGTTTCGATGGCTATGTCTGGACCAACAGGATCGAGACCATGGGGCCGTTGCTCAAGGGTAATTGACCTGTTCGATGCCTCTCAATGAGGCGCCCCCGTCATTGACGGCGCCGGCCCTGTCGCCTATGTAGCCTCAGATCTGCCGGGCGGTCCGCCGCGCCGGCCTTTCGGTGCGCCGCCGTATCGACCCGAGATGCCTTTTCAGCCCAAAGGAGCGTCCGCCATGACCACCGCCACCTGGCAGGAACCCACGCCCACCGCCGTCCTGGTGCTTGCCGACGGCACCGTCATCCAGGGCTTCGGCATCGGCGCGCGAGGCGAAGCGGTGGCCGAGGTCTGCTTCAACACGGCGATGACCGGCTACGAGGAGATCCTCACCGATCCCTCTTACGCCGGCCAGATCGTCACCTTCACCTTCCCGCACATCGGCAATGTCGGCGTCAACGACGAGGACATCGAGACCGTCAACATGGCGGCCGAGAGCGGCGTGCGCGGCGTGGTGGTGAAGGACGAGATTACCGATCCCTCCAACTACCGCTCTCTCAAGGGTTTCGACGCCTGGCTGACGGCACGCGGCATCATCGGTATCACCGGCGTCGACACGCGGGCGCTCACCGCGCTGATCCGCGAGAAGGGCATGCCCAACGCCGTCATCGCCCACGCGCCCGACGGCAAGTTCGACCTTGAGGCGCTGAAGGCCAAGGCCAAGGCCTGGACCGGCCTCGAGGGTCTCGATCTCGCCATCGAGGTCACCAACCCGCAGAGCTACGACTGGACCGAGGCGAGCTGGGCCTGGAACAAGGGCTACGGCCACCAGACCGACAAGAAGTACAAGGTCGTCGCCCTCGACTTCGGCATCAAGCGCAACATCCTGCGCCTCCTGGTCGACGAGGGTTGCGAAGTGGTCGTGCTGCCGGCCACCGCGACGGCGGAAGAGGTGTTCGCCCACCAGCCGGATGGCGTGTTCCTGTCGAACGGCCCCGGCGACCCGGCCGCCACCGGCGACTACGCGGTGCCGACCATCAAGGCGGTGATCGACTCAGGGATTCCCACCTTCGGCATCTGCCTCGGCCACCAGATGATGGGCCTCGCCCTTGGCGGCAAGACGAAGAAGATGCACCAGGGTCACCACGGCGCCAACCATCCGGTGAAGGACTACACCACCGGCAAAGTCGAGATCACCTCGATGAACCATGGCTTCGCCGTCGACCCCGACAGCCTGCCGGAGAACGTCGAGCAGACCCACGTGTCATTGTTCGACGGTTCCAACTGCGGCCTGCGCGTCAAGGACAAGCCGGCCTTCTCGGTGCAATACCACCCCGAAGCCTCCCCCGGCCCGCAGGACAGCCACTATCTCTTCAAGCGCTTCGTCAACCTGATCCGCGAGAAGAAGGGCGAGCCGACGGTGCCCGAGCGGGTATGAGGCTTTTGAAGACCTGACGACGGACCGGCCCGAAGCCTCGTGCTTTCGGGCCGGTTTTCGTTCGTGCACCAGCCGATCGACGGGACCGCCGCAAGTGCCGACGCCGTCAACGTTGACACCAGTGGGAACATGTATGGGCAACACCGGCCGACCAGACCAACCGCCGAGCGTCATGAAGTTGCTTTGAGAAAACGCCGGAAATCGCGGATCACGTTCCGGAGTCCGTAGACAGACACCGCACCAAACAGAGCGAACAGGATATAATTTCCGTACATAGCGAAAAGAGCGGCGACACAGAAAAACAAAACGATCGAGAAAGCCTCAGCCAGCAAATACTTCTTCTGTACCCTTAAAGGAACTCCAGACGAGAATAAGTAATATTGAATATGGAACGGATAGATAGTTGGGGCCTGGAATTCCAGGGGGATAAACTGCCTTATGATGAACCGCGTATCCGCATAGAGATACAAGGAAACGAGCGCTAACAAGACCACAACAATCCACAAGATCAGGAGCATTATCGGCGCTCACAAATACTCGCCCGTAGCGAGAGTCTTCGTGAATTTTACCGTCTGGCGTGTGAAAAGCAAGCCGACCCACTCGGTTTGGCATTCGGAAGATGCGACACAAACCATCTGTCTTGATTGCTATTTGTGCGACGCGTCACGACGGCGTACCCGCCCATCCACCCCGATCGCCACAAGCGCCACCGCCATCAGCACCGCCGACAGCAGGAACGGCGCGCCGGGAAAGCGAACTGGTGCTGTATCCGACGTGAAATAGCCGAACAGCTCGGTCATCGGGATCGGCGCCAGCGCCATGGTGATGCCCTTCACCGCAGCGATCGCTCCCTGCAACTCGCCCTGCCGGTCGGCGGCGACGCGCCGGCTCATCAACGCCGACAGCGATGGCCCGACGAGGCCGATGAAAGCGAAGCCTGCGATGAACGGGATGGTCATGAGGCCGGAGGTCGCGAAGGCAAAACCAAGAAAGCCGACGCTGGCGATCACGAGCCCCACCATCGCCGCGCCATGCTCGCCGAAGCGCTTCACCATGGGACCGACAACGACACCGGTCACCACCGTCATCACCACGCCCACCAGCGTCAGCGTCAGACCGATCTCCCGCTCACCCCAGCCGAAGCGTTCCTTCAGCGAAAATGTCCATACGGCCGGCAACGAGTCATGTGCGATCTGCATCAGCACCAGCACGACAATCGGCAGACCGATACCGGCGGCGCCGGCAATGAACCGCAGGGCGCCGAACGGATTGGCGCTTCTGAAACCCAGCGGGCGTCGTCTCTCGGCCGGCAGGCTCTCCTTCAGGAAGGCCCAGCCGATCAACGCATTGATGAAAGACAGGAACGCCGCGGCGAGAAAAGGCGCGCGCGGCGACAGCTCCCCGACGAGACCGCCAAGTGCCGGCCCCAGCACGAAGCCCGCGCCGAAGGCCATGCCGATCTGGCCGAACCGACGCGCACGATCGTCGGGCGCTGTGGTATCGGCGATGTAGGCGGCGATCACCGGGCTGATGCTGCCGGAAACGCCAGAGAGAAGGCGGCCGAGATAGAGCCAGGCAAGCGATGGCGCCACCGCGCAGATCAGATGGTCGAGAGCGAAGCTGGCAACGGCGAGGATCAGCAGCGGACGCCGGCCGAACCGGTCGGACAGGCCACCCAGTAGCGGTGAGAACAGGAACAGCATCGCCGCATAGACGAAGTTCAGCCGCCCTCCCTCGACAGCCGCAGCCCCCATGCCCTCGCCGGTCAGCGAGGCGATCAGCGCCGGCAGCACCGGCAACACCATGCCGAGGCCCGCCGCGTCGAGAAAGGCGGTACTGAGCAGGAAGCCATTCGCCCGCCCGGTTTGCAGCGTCGCGTCAGTCACCGCCGCCCTCCTCCCGCTCGACCAGCTTGTGGCTGGCGCCGGCATCGAGGTCGAGGCCGTAGATGGCCTTCAGCTGGGCGATCACCTTCAGGGTTTCCGGCGAGAACGGCGTCTTTCCCTCGAAGGCATGCAGCACGATGCCCTCGACGAGATCGCCGAGCGTGATGTCCGCATGCTCGGCCAGCGCTTTCAGCACCTTCAGAATGCGCTTTTCGATGCGAATGCCCGTCTGCACCCGCTCCACAACCGGCCCAGCCATCGCCGCCTCCATTTGGTACACATGTATCAATGTACCAACTGGCGGATCCATGGTCAATGTCGGACAGATGTGAGTGGCTGAGGCAGCTCTCCAGGCTCCCGTACGAGGCGCTCCTAGAGCCGCGTCGTCGAGAAGGTGTCGCAGGATCCGGCGTCGCCGGTGTCGAAACCGATCTTGAACCAGTGTTTCCGCTCGGCCGACGAGCCATGGTTGAAGCTCTCGGGAACCACATAGCCCTGCGTCCGCTTCTGGATGGCGTCGTCGCCGATCTGGGTGGCGGCGTTGAGCGCTTCCTCGAGATCGCCGCGTTCCAGCAGCCCCTTCTTCTCGGCGTAGTGGCCCCAGACGCCGGCATAGCAGTCGGCCTGCAACTCCACCCGCACCGAAAGGGCGTTGGCATCGGCCTGACCAAGCCGCTGACGCTTCTCGTTGAAGGCCGGCAGCACGCCGAGCAGATCCTGCACGTGATGGCCGACCTCGTGAGCGATCACGTAGGCCTGCGCAAAATCGCCGGGCGCATCGAACTTGCGCTGCAGTTCGTCATAGAAGGCGAGGTCGATGTAGACCTTGCGATCGCCGGGGCAATAGAACGGCCCGCTCGCCACGCTGGCAAAGCCGCAGGCCGAGCGGATCTGCCCGGTGAACAGCACCAGCGGCGTCGGCCGATAACGCTGCCCCTCCGCCTTGAAGATTTCCGTCCAGGTGTCTTCGGTGTCGGCCAGAACGGTGGCGACGAAGTCGCGCATCTCGTCATGTCCGCCGGCGCGCGGCCGGTCGATCGCCGCCGTCCGACCGGAGGAAGAAGAGCCACTATCCATGCTGCCGTCGAGCAGCACCAGCGGATTGATGCCGAGGAACCATAGCACCAGACCGACGACGATCAGTCCTCCGATGGAAAGCCCGCCGCCGCGCCCTCCCCCACCGGGAAAGCCGCCACCGGGAAAGCGCAGACCACCACCCGAAAAGCCGCCGCCGCCGTCTCTGACATCCTCGATGTTGTCGCTCTGGCGACGACCTCTCCACTGCATGCCCGGACCTCCATTCGCCTTGTGAACTATAACAGCATATCCCCAGGTCAGTTCCAGCCGGCCGAAGGTGACAGACGAGGCTATCCGGTAGCTCGTTGCCTCGGAGTTGGCGGACACGGGGTCAATCCCGGATCAGTCCACCGAAATAGCGCAACCCGTAGGCTCGAACATCACGCACCCTGATCTCCTCGAAGCCGAAGAAGGCGCGATAATCGCCATCGACGATGTCGATGTAGTCGTGGCCGTTCTGTCGGAAGCGGAACCCGCCGAGAAAACGATGCTCACCATAGAGCGCGCTCAGCGCCGCCTTGATGGTGGCGCCGGCCTGCGCGCCGCTGATCAGGTCGTTGCGCAGCACCCGCCCGTGATAGCCCATGGCCCACACCGGCCGCCCACCCTGCCACACCACTTCCTGCCCGGAAAAGTCGGTCCCGCCGAAGTAACTGTCGAGATAGCGGAAGTCGCCGTCGGCATAGGCCAGATCATGCGAGCCTGGCCGACAGCTTGGGGCCGGCGCGCCACCACCGGCATAGGTCGCCGCCTTGGCGCGGATGATGAAGTCTTCGAGGGCGTCCATATGCGGCCTCCGGTGTCCCCAGAATGGAACCTAATGCCACCCACTGCCGTTTCATGGCAGCAGGAGATGCATTCCAGTTGCTTGCCGGCTTGGCTTTCGACGTAATGGACAAATCACCCGTCTTGGGGCACTTTCTCCTCCGGGTTGTAAGGGTGTGAAAGCGGTATGGACGCAGAGACGTTTCGCGCCTGGCGGCAGCGCCAGGGCTTGACGCAGGACGAGGCGGCACAACACCTCGGCCTCAAGCGCAGAATGATCCAGTATTACGAGCGGGGCGAGCGGAGCGGTCGGCGGGTGCCGATTCCCAAGCACGTGCGTCTCGCCTGCTGGGCCATCAGCCAAGGCATTCGCGATTTCGACGGCAGCGAGGCCGGCGAACCCAAGGCGGCGAGCTGAAGATCCGCCGCCGGCAGTCCCTACGACCGATCAGCCGATACGGCGCACCATGACGAGCTCGTCGATCTCCCTGCCTTCATGAAGCAAAGCCCGGGGAATGCGGCCGACGTCGACGAAGCCTTCGCGTCTGTAGAAGCGGATGGCGGCTGGGTTCTCCGCGCTGACGGTCAGCTCCAGCTGCCGGATGCCGATCTCGCGGGCAAGATCGACCACGGCGTCCAGAAGATTGCCGGCAAGCCCGGTTCTGCGCAAACCCTCGCGCACATAGACCATGACGATGGTGGCGCGATGCGCCATCTTGGCGGATCGTTGTCGCAGCAACCCGGTCAAACCCACGGGATCGTCGCCCTGAAACGCAACGAACACCGGTTCGCTCATGCGCTTCAGCCATTCCTCGGTGGAGAGCGAAGCCCAATCCTCGTAGCTGCTGGCGTAGACGGACGGCTCGGCACGCAGCGCTTCCAGGCGGATGCTCCGGAAAGCATCGACATCGCTCGCATCGATGAGTCGGATGGTCAGATCGCCGTTCGTCATGCCGCGTCTCCATCGTCCAAGCCGCGAAACCAAGAATGCGCAGACGCGACGCCGGCGGGTCAAGAGGCCGGTCCGGGCCCACTTGCCCTGCCTTGTTGCAAACCTGCCTAACAAAGCCGCCAATTCAAAGCGGAGCGGGGTTTGCGGCCGCGCGCTTTTCCTCTATAAGCCCGGCAACGGTCCGAACGACGATCACCCTTCTTGCTGCCCGCCCCGGTCGGTGCCCCGCGCACCGGCCGCGTTTACACGCGAGTGAAGATGCCCAGACGCACCGATATCGACACCATCCTCATCATCGGCGCCG
>JARKNW010000168.1 GCA_029976075.1 Pleomorphomonas sp. | reverse complement strand
TCGGCACTGGTCAGTTTGAGACGAGTGTTGAAGCGGGCCTGGATCTTGGAGAAGTCGTTGCCCTGCTGGCGGGTGCGGTCGCCGATGACCTTGTCCATGTCCTCCTGCGAGGTCACGAATACCCACGCTCGGCCGCCGCATTTGGTGTTGAGCGACTCGGCGATGGTCTGCAGGTTCAGCATCAGCTTGGTGTCGCTGCCGATGAACTGGCCCACCTCGTCCACGAAGAAGTTAAGTCGGAATGCCGGGTCCCCCTGCTTGTCCAGCCAGGCCTTCACCTCATCGGCGAAGTCCTCGATCGAGACCGCGTACGAGGCGCTGTACTGCCGGATGATGCCGTCGGCGGTGCCGCCGTTGACCTCGGCGAAGGCCCGGTCGATGCTCGGTCCCTCCAGTGCGCTCTGCTCGCGCCCCTGAGTCCACGGAATGCCCGCGATCCGCTCGAACGCCTCCTGGAAGGCCTGGTACTGACCGCGGTTATCCAGGTCGCGCTCGAAGCGAGCGACATGGCCCTGGTTGCCGTAGTAGCCTCGCGACTCGTCGAAGACCTTGACGAACACCTTGAGCAGCGCGTCGGTCTGATCCTTGGATATCAGCGTGGCTTTCTGGTCGATGTTGAACAGCAGGCTCCTAGCAGGGATACGGTCGGCCTTGTTGAGCAGGCCAGGAAGGAACGCATCGGGGGACTTGGCGCGGAAACTGTCCGAGATGCTTTGGCGTGGGAAGTCCTGGCCTTCGACGTCGCCCAACAGGTGGGCCAGCATCTTGAGCAGGTGTGACTTGCCGGAGCCGAAAAAGCCGGAGATCCAGACGCCGTTTGCGTTGGTGTAGGAGGTGTATTCCTCCAGTAGTCCCTCCAGACCGATGGCTACCTCGTTCGTTAGGACGTACTCCTCGACCTCGGTGCCCAGGTGTGCGGCGTCATCGGCCTTGATGACGCCGTCGATCGGGCGCTGGATGCTCTTGGCGAAAATCTGATCGAGCTTCATCGTGCTACGCCTCCTGATCCACAATGTTCTTGGCCCGGTAGTACTGATCGTCCTTGAGTCGACCGAACAGGACGAGCGATGAGCCCAACGTCTTGGATTGCTCGTAGCGGCCCGGGAAGAACATGAGCATCGGCTTGTCTGTGACCACCGACTGCAAGTTGTTCAGCACATTGTGCGAGCGGATGTACGGAAAGACCTCGCCGATACCGGTGAGGAAGAATATGTCGAACTGCTCCTGGGCGAGGCGATCGCGGATGGCCGGAGCAATGTGCAGCTGCGGATCGAGCATCCCCTGGAGCATCTCGCGGAAGTCGTCCTTATCCATGCTCGGTTCGATCGCCAGCACTCGGTCCCAGACGTTGCGGTCCTTGAGTAGTTCGACCGATAGGTCGTAGAGGTTGATCTCAAAGACTGTGACCCCGGCGCCGGCCAGCCGGTTCTTGATCCGCCTTTTCGCTGCGGCAACAGTGAGCGCGTCCTCCGGCGAGTAGGGGTAGATGAAGAATGGCACCTCATTGCTCAGCCCCTCCATCTGCAGGAAACGCCGGCCGCTGAGCACCTTGAACAGGTGCTCCTCCTGCTCGGGCAGGGTCTTCGGGATCACGATGCAGCCCCCTGCTCGGTAGCGGTCATGGTCGGGAAGAAGCGCAGGTCGCTCGGCGTGCGGGCGCCGAGCCTCGCTGCCACACGCTCGGATAACACAGCAGGCATGATGTAGCCCGCCTCCGACAGGAGGTCGGCTTCATGCAGCATCTTGAACACGTTTGACCTCAACTTCTGCAACGTCGACTTCTTGATCATCGCCAGTTCCTCGTGCCAGAGCGCCTTGGCTCGGATGAAGCTGTCGAACTCCGCATGCCCCAGCGATGACGCGAGGGT
>JARKNW010000149.1 GCA_029976075.1 Pleomorphomonas sp. | reverse complement strand
AAATCGCCATCCGGCTTGTCATCATCTGGATGGTCATGTTCGGCGTCGTCGTCGCCTTCCGCGAAGGCGCCCA
Organism: Pleomorphomonas sp.; assembly: GCA_029976075.1. GTDB lineage: Bacteria > Pseudomonadota > Alphaproteobacteria > Rhizobiales > Pleomorphomonadaceae > Pleomorphomonas. The sequence goes on along the minus strand of JARKNW010000149.1, from coordinate 1,609 downwards.
GGTCTGCGTCGACCTCATGTACCGCCTCAGCGGCCGCTTCCGTCGTCCGCTGCACCTCCTGATCACCGTCGTCTCCGTGCTCTTCCTCGCCGTCCTCGTCTGGTACGGCATCGACATCGCCTGGCGCACCCGCTTCCAGGAAATCGGCGGCATGGAATTCCTGCCCATGAGCGTCGGCTACGCCGCGCTGCCGGTCGGCGCCTTCTTCGCCATCATCGCCGCCATCGCCAACTTCCTCGATCCGCGCCACGCCGACCTCGAAACCCAACAATAAACCGACGACAAAAACAACACGCGTCCGTTGTTACCACCGCAAGCACAAGGAACTCCCATGACTGCCGCCATGTTCGTCTCGATGATCATCTTCTTCGCGTTCAGCGTCCCGATCGCCATCTCGATCGGCTTCGCCAGCGTGACGGGGATTCATCTCTTCACCAACATCCCGATGCTGATCGTGCCCAAGGAGATCTTCTCCGCGATCGACAAGTTCGCCCTCGGCGCCATTCCCTTCTTCATCCTGGCCGGCAACCTGATGGAAGTCGGCGGCATCTCCAACCGCCTCGTCAACTTCGCCAAATCGATCGTCGGCGGACTGCAGGGCGGGCTGGCCATCACCTGCGTCATGACCTGCATGATCTTCGCCGCGGTGTCCGGCTCCAGCGTGGCGACCACCTTCGCCATCGGCGCCATCCTCATCCCGGCGCTCGTCAAGCACGGCTACCCGGTCCCCTTCGCCGCCTCGCTGCAAGCCACCAGTGCCGAACTCGGCGTCATCATCCCGCCGTCGATCCCGATGATTCTCTACGGCGTCTCCGCGGAAGTCTCCATCGGCGAACTGTTCATCGCCGGCTTCGGTCCCGGCTTGCTGATCGGTGGCGGCCTGATGGTCTTCGTCTGGCTCTGGTCCAAGTACAAGGGCTACGGCAAGGACGACCATCTCGGGCGAATGCCCTTCAAGCAAGCAAGCAAGGAAGCCGCGCTGGCCCTGATGATGCCGGTGATCATCCTCGGCGGGATCTACGGCGGGGTGTTCACCCCGACCGAAGCGGCGGTGGTCGCGGTCTTCTACGCGTTGATCGTCGGCATGGTCGTTTATCGCGAGATCAAGTTCGCCGACCTCTACATCATTTTCCGCAAGTCGGTGATTTCTTCCGCGGTGATCATGTTCATCATCGCCAACGCCGGGTTGTTCAGCCTGCTGATCACCCGGGCAGGGGTGCCGGAAGCGATCGGCGACTTCCTGAAGGAGCATCTGACCTCGGCCGGCATGTTCCTGATCGGGGTCAACTTCGCCCTGTTCATCATCGGCATGTTCATCGAGACCTCGGCGTCGATCATCGTCCTGGCGCCGATCCTGGTGCCGGTGGCGGCGAAGTTCGGGGTCGATCCGGTGCATTTCGGGACGATCATGGTGGTGAATCTCGCGATGGGGATGATCACCCCGCCGTTCGGGGTCAATCTCTTCGCCGCCTGCACGGTGGCGAAAATCTCGCTCGACCAGATGATCAAGCAGTTGATCCCCTTCGTCCTCGCCGTCCTCTCCTTCCTCATGATCATCACCTACGTGCCCCAGGTCTCCCTCTTCCTCCGCGATCTCGTCTATGGGGTG
>JARKNW010000143.1 GCA_029976075.1 Pleomorphomonas sp. | reverse complement strand
TCGCCAAGGTCGGGCCGGAGCAGCGGGCGCTGATCGCCGCTCGCTGGGGGCTCGACCAGCCCGTCACGGTGCAGTTCCTCAACTGGCTCTCCAACCTCGCCTCGGGCGATTTCGGCTGGAGCGCCACCTATAACGCGCCGGTCGGCGAGGTCATCCAAAGTCGCGTCGCCGCCTCGGCGGTGCTGATGGGCCTTGCCTGGCTCGCCTCCGGCGTCATCGGCTTTTCCCTCGGCGTCACCGCCGCCACCTACGAGGGCGGCTGGTGCGACCGGGTGATCCGCGTCTACGCCTATGTTCTGGCCTCGACGCCGACCTTCTGGATCGCCATCCTGCTGCTGATGGGCTTTTCGGTGGCGCTCGGCTGGACGCCGGTCTGCTGCGCGGCGCCGATCGGCATGCTGCCGGGCGAGGCGACGGTTCTCCAGCGCCTCCATCACCTGATCCTGCCGCTCGTCGCCCTGTCCATCCTCGGCATATCGCAGATCGCGCTCCACACCCGCGCCAAGATGATCGACATCCTCGCCTCGGACTTCGCCACCTACGCGGCGGCGCAGGGGGCGAGCCGCTGGGACATCGCGCTGCGGCACGGCGCGCGCAACGCGGCGCTGCCGGCCATCACCGTGCTGTTCGCCTCGCTGGGCGAGTTGTTCGGCGGCTCGATCCTCGCCGAGCAGGTGTTCGCCTATCCCGGCCTCGGCAGCGCCACCATCGAGGCCGGCGTGAGCGGCGACGTGCCGCTGCTTCTCGCCATCGCCATGGGCACGACGCTGTTCGTCTCGGTGGGCAACACCATCGCCGACATCCTCTACGCCGTCGCCGATCCGCGCATCGACATCGGCTCGGACGCCCCGAGGGAGGTGGCGCCATGACCGCCGTTGCCGACGACTGCGCCTGCTGCGCGCCCACCCAGCGCTTCGGCACCCGCAAGACGGTGCTGATCGTCGCCGCCGTCAGTGTCGCCGCCCTTCTGGGGGTGATCGCCTTCGCGGTTTTCTCGGGCGATGCCGGCGTCATCACCGCCTTCCGGGCGCGGCTGTCGGCGCCGAGCCTTGCCCACCCCTTCGGCACCGACGCGCTCGGCCGCGACATGCTGGCCCGCACGCTCAAGGGGCTGGCGCTTTCCTTCCGCGTCGGCTTCTTCGCCGCCACGGCATCGACGATCATCGCGCTGGTGCTGGCGCTGGTGGCGGCGAGCGGGCCGCGCTGGGCCGACGCCGTCGTCGCCTATCTCGTCGACATGACCTTGGGGCTGCCGCATCTGGTTCTGTTGATCCTGATTTCCTTCGCGCTGGGTGGCGGCACCAACGCGGTGATCGTCGCGGTGGCGCTCACCCACTGGCCGCGCCTCACCCGCATCCTGCGCGCCGAGATCCTGCAGCTCAGGGGCGCCGAGTTCGTCATCATCTCCCGCAACTTCGGCAAGTCGCCTGTTTACATCGCCCGCCACCACTTCGCGCCGCATCTGGCGCCGCAGATGCTGGTGGGGCTGGTGCTGATGTTCCCGCACGCCATCCTGCACGAGGCGGGCCTCACCTTCCTCGGCTTCGGCATCGAGCCGACGACGCCGGCCATCGGCGTGCTGTTGTCGGAGAGCCTGCGCTATCTCACCGCCGGCAAGTGGTGGCTCGGCCTGTTCCCGGGCCTCGCGCTGCTCTTCGCCGTGCTGGCCTTCGACGCCATCGGCAACGGCCTTCGCACGCTCACCGACCCCCGGGGGAGCCAGTCATGACGCTGTTGTCCGTCAGTTTGTTGTCGGTGGCTTTTCGCCGCTACCAGGGCCTGCTCGACCAGGTGGATATCGACTGCCTCTCCTATCTCGACCTCGAGGTGGCGCGTGGCGAGATGGTGGCGCTGTTCGGCGCCTCGGGGGCGGGCAAGAGCCTGTTCGCCCATGCCATGCTCGGCCTGCTGCCGGGGAACGCCGTGGTCACCGGCTCGATCCGCTTCGAGGGCGAGCGGCTCGACGCCAGGCGGCTCGCCGCGCTGCGCGGCCGGCGCATCGCGCTGGTGCCGCAATCGATCAGCTATCTCGATCCGCTGGCGACCGTTGGCCGGCAGCTCGGCTGGGCGGCGAAACGGGCGGGACGAAAGGATTTTGCGCGGTCCGATGCCATCGCCGCGCTCAACCGCTTCGGGCTCGACGAGCCGGTCCTCCGCAGCTATCCGCACACGCTGTCGGGCGGCATGGCGCGGCGGGTGATGCTGGCGATCGCCTCGGTGGGCGATCCCGACCTGATCATCGCCGACGAGCCGACCAACGGCCTCGATCCGGCGAACGCGCAGAAGGTGTTCGGTTTCCTCAGAGGCTTTGCCGAGGCGGGCAAGGGCGTGGTGGTGATCAGCCACGACCTCGCGGCGGCGGTGGCCAGCGCCGACCGCGTCGCCGTGCTCAGGGATGGCGCGCTGGTGGCGACCGAGGATGCGGCAACCTTCACGAAAAATGGTGGCGCCGGCCTTTCGCCTTACGCCCGTGCGCTGTGGCGGGCCTTGCCGCAGCACGATTTCACGGAGGTGGTTCATGCTTGAGGCGCGCGGCATCAGCTTCGGCTACGGCCGGCGCGGGCCACTGATCGTTCGCGATTTCGACCTTGCGATCCGTCCCGGCGAGGTGGTCGGCCTCTCCGGTCCGTCCGGTCGCGGCAAGTCGACCATCGGCCGCCTCCTGGCCCGGCACCTGATGCCGGCGGCGGGCACGGTGGTCGTGGATGGCAATCCTCCCGCGCGCGGCTTCAACCCGGTGCAGTTCCTGTCGCAGAGCCCGGTGTTCGCCACCAATCCGCGCTGGGCGATCGGCCGCATCGTCACGGAAGCCTGGAGCCCGGACGCCGAGGCCATGCAGCAGCTCGGTGTGCGGCCGGCGTGGTTCTCCCGCTATCCGCACGAACTCTCCGGTGGCGAGATGCAGCGCATCACCATCCTCAGGGCGTTGGCCCCCGGTCTCCGCTATCTGATCGCCGACGAGATCACCTCCATGCTCGACCCGCTGGCCCAGGCGGACATCTGGAAGGCGCTGATGGCGGTGGCGAAGAACCGCGCCGTCGGCATTCTCGCCATCAGCCACGACGCGCATCTGATGGCAAGGGTGGCGGACCGGGTGGTGACGGTGTGAGGGACTGCAGCCAAGCATGGGGACGGGCGTGATGTTGGCCGCTCGCCCCGTCCCGGGGAAAGGGGCCGGGATGACCGGCCCCATCTTGTTCAGCTCAGCACGCGCTTCAGGAAGGGGACGCGCGACAGCACCAGGAAGTCGGCGACCAGCACGGCGAGCAGGGTGAGGCCGGCGAGCGGAAAGGCGAAGGACACCGCCAGCATCACCAGCACCGCGCCCTTGGAGAAGGGCACTTCGGCCGGCAGCGGCGGCGCCGCCAGCCTCGCGGCGCCCGACGGGCGGCGCTGCCACCACATGACCACGCCGGAGACGGCGATGAAGATCACCGTCAGGCAGAACAGCGTGTTGAAGGCGACGTTGAGGATGCCGAAATCGCCCTCGTGCAGCGGGATGCCCACCGCCATCGCCTTGCCGGCCAGCGAGTAGTCTTCGAAGCGGACGTCGGCCAGGATCTTGCCGGTGTAGCGGTCGATGTGCACCGTGCGGTCGTTGGTGACGTCGTGGGAATCCTTGCTCATGGTATCGCGCGAGATGGTCCAGACGCCACTGTCGCCGGCCGGCAGGTTCACCTGCATGCGGCCCTCGAAGCCGAGCGAGCGGGCGGTGGCGACCACGCTGTCGAGGGTGATGGCCTCGCCCATCGGCATGGCCATGGTGCCGGCGTCCGAGCCGGACATCGGCATCGGCGTTTCCTCGAGTGCCCAGGGCACTTCCTTCTCGCCGCCGTGGTTCATCGAGGCGTGGGTGGCGTCCGACAGCGGCACGTTGTCCCACTTGGCGGCCGGGAAGGTGCTCCAGGCCTGGACGTAGCGCTCGCCCCAGATGCCGGCCCAGGAGAGGCCGGAGACCAGGAACAGCGCCAGGATGATGGTGGCATAGGCGCCGATGGTCTGGTGCAGGCTTTTCCAGAGCGGCCGGCGGCGGCCCCGGAGGTCGAACTTCAGCGCCGTCCCGAGGGTGCGGCTGCCACGCGGCCACCAGAGATAGACGCCGGTGGCGATCAGCACCATGCCGAGGCTGGCGGCGATCTCGATCAGCCGGTCGCCCAGCGTGCCGATGAGTAGCGTGCCGTGGATCTTGTCGGCGATGTCGTAGAGACCGCCGTTGCGGCGCACCTTGTCGACGACGGCGCCGGTGTAGGGATCGACCAGCACGACCCAGGAGTTGTCGCCCTCGTCGACGCGGAAGCCGGCGACATGGTCGGGTGCGTTGGGGGCGATGTAGGTGGAGACCTTGCCGCCCGTCACGGCCGATGCGGCGGCGATCGCCTGCGCGCCGACGGAGATGGCGGTGGTGCCCTCGGGGATGGCGGTGTTCTCGCCATTGCGGCCGGTGAGCGTTGCCGACCACAACATGATGAGGCCGGTGACGGCCAGCATGATCAGGAAGGGCGCGACATAGAGGCCGGCGTAGAAGTGCCAGCGCCAGACGGTGGAGTAGAAGCGGCTCGACGGGCTGCGGCCGGCGGCCGGACTGGAAAGGTCCTGTGCGAAGTCGGTCATTGCGGGTGAATCCACGCGGGCCGGGGCGATGGGCTCCGGCGAAAAAGGAAATGGTTTCAGACAGCGGCCGTCAGGCCGCGACCATTCCTTTGGGTGGCGCGCGGGGTTTGGCCGGCCAGGCGGCGAGCGCGATGGCGGGCGTGGCGATGCCGGCCGGGCGCAACGGCGCATCGAGCGCATGGAGGACCGGCAGCGGCATCCGGTCCGGCAGGGCCGGCAGCAGGGCTGCGGCGTGGTGCTGGGCGCAGAGCGCGCAATCGCTCTTGTCGGCGTGGCCGGCGTCGGGTGCACCACGGCCCATGTCGTCTATGTCGGACGAGCAGATGATGGTACCGAAGGGCGTCTCGACGGCATAGCTCGCCGCCACATGCAGCAGGTTGCCGACGAAGAACAGGTAGGCGACGAAGGTCGCCAGACCGAACCTGATCCCCGTTCGCTTGCCCGCCCGCATGAAAGCCTCCACCGCATCCTGAAAATGCGTAGCATGAGCGATAGGCTGCGGGAAACACCTTATCCTGAGGGTCGCCCACTGATTTTCCGGCGGCTTTCCTGGAGCAAGGCGTTGGTGAGTTTCAACCAGCGGTGACAAGATCGGTCTTGTCGCGAAGATGTTACGATGTAACGTTACATGCGACTTGATGAGAGACCCGTCCGTGGGCCCTTCCCGGAACCTTCGGGAGCGAGCGGACGCCCCCAATCGAGGCCGCCGATCGTTGCCCCTTTCGGCGGACTCGGGAGAGCCGGTCCCCCGGTGCTCCAGCGCCCCCGGTGAAGAAGAGCAGCGGGGGCGCGTTTCCTTTTGTCCGATCGCGCCTCGCCGGGCTTCGGAGCGAGACAAAGCGGCTTGCAAACGTAATGTTATAACATTACAAATCAACCACACGCCGAGCCGGATATCGAAAGGAACGCGTCCATTGCCCGCTGCCCGCAATGCCATGCCCCGAGAGGCCGACCAGCCTAATGACAGGCGATGTCATCCGATCCTTGACCCGACTCAATGCGGGCGCCTATCCTGATCCTGCGACGGTCCTTCGGAAACGAAGGTGAAAAGGGAACGCGGAACGGCTCGACGAGCCGAAGCCGCGGCTGCCCCCGCAACTGTGAGCGGCGAGCTTGCGCCATCGGCCACTGGTCTCAACGACCGGGAAGGCGGCGTCGGCGGTGAACCGCGAGCCAGGAGACCTGCCGTCCATCCCTGAAACACCAGCCGGCGGTGGGCCGGCGGAGGTAGCCGATGATCATGTTCTCGTTCCGGAAGCGCTCCGGTAGCCAGCGCCGTTTCCGCCCCGATCATCCGGCCGGCTGAACCCAGCCATCCGACCTCGCCATGCCTTTTCCTCACGCGACGCTTCGCGCGCTGGATCGCCATTTGCCATGATCAATTCCAAGCCAATTCTGGCCGTGCAGGACCTTGCCTGGGGGCCGAAAGGCGTCACCATTCTGGAGGGCATCGGCTTCAGCCTGTCGCGCGGCAGCCGGCTGGTCATCGTCGGGCGCAACGGCGCCGGCAAGTCGAGCCTCCTGCGCTGCCTTTACCGGGTCAATCGGCCGACCGCCGGCCGTGTGCTGCTGGATGGCGCCGATATCTGGCAGATGTCCGGGCGGGCGTTTGCCCGCAAGGTGGCGACGGTGCTGCAGGAGATGCCGGCCGATTTCGGCCTCACCGCCCGCGAGATCGTCGCGCTCGGCCGCCTGCCGCATCGCGCGTCGCTGTTCGCCTCGGAGGCCGTTGACCGCGACATCGTCGACGGCACCATGGCGCGCCTCGATGTCGAGCACCTCGCCGGGCGGGGCTTTGCCAGCCTGTCGGGCGGCGAAAAGCAGCGGGTGATGCTGGCAAGGGCGCTGGTGCAGGAGCCCGACCTCCTGATCCTCGACGAGCCGACCAATCACCTGGACATCCGCCATCGGCTTGAGTTGGTGAAGCTGCTGGCCGCCCTGCCGATCACCATCATCGCCACCATGCATGACCTCGATCTCGCCGCCGCCTTTGGCGACGAGATGCTGGTGCTGTCGGCTGGCCACCTCGTTGCCCACATCCGCCCCGACGCCCTGACCTCGGATCTGATCCGCGCCGCCTTCGATGTCGAGGCCGAGATCGTCCTCGACAAAGGCGTGCCCCGCTTTTCCTTCGCCTTGCCCGGCAAGGCTTTTCCGTCCTCCAAAGGAGAGACACCGTGCTGAAGACCGCTTCGCTTTTCCTCGCCGCCGCGCTCGTTTCCCTGCCGGCGCTGGCCGGCGTCACCGTCCGAAGCTGCGACCGCGACGTCACCTTCGACGCGCCGCCGCAGCGGGCGGTTTCCAATGACGTCAACCTCACGGAGATGATGCTGGCCTTGAAGCTGCAGGACCGCATGGTCGGCTACACCGGCGTTTCCGGCTGGAAGACGCTGGACGCCACGCTGCGCGAGGGCATCGGCGAACTGCCGGAGCTCGCCACCAAGTATCCGTCGAAGGAAGTGCTGGTCGGCGCCGATGCCGACTTCTACTTCGCCGGCTGGAACTACGGCATGAAGGTGGGCGGCGAGGTGACGCCGGAGACGCTGGCGCCGCTCGGCATCAAGGTCTACGAGCTGACCGAAAGCTGCATCCACATCATGAAGAAGGACAAGGCGTCGTTCGCCGACTTCTTCAACGACATCGACAACCTCGGCAAGATCTTCGCAGTGTCCGACCGGGCCGACAAGCTGATCGCCGGCTACAAGGCGCGCCTTGCCGAGATCGAGGCGGGCGTCGATCCCAAGGCGGCGGCGCCTCGCGTGTTCGTCTATGACAGCGGCACCGACAAGCCGTTCACGGCCGGCGGCTATGCCATGCCGACGGCGCTGATCGAGGCGGCCGGCGGCAAGAACGTCATGGATGACTTAGCGTCGAGCTGGGCCACCGTCGGCTGGGAAGCGGTGGTCGATCGCGACCCCGAGGTGATTGTCATCGTCAACTATGGCGACGTCACCGCCGAGCAGAAGCGGCAGTTCATGCTGGACAATCCGGCCTTCCGCAACATATCCGCCGTGAAGAACGACCGCTTCGCCGTGCTGGAGTATGTCGAGGCGACGCCGGGGCCGCGCAACATCGAAGCGGTGGCCAAGCTCGCGGCCGCCTTCCACCCTGCCGCAAAGTGACCGCTCGGCGGAAGGGCCCAATGACCGCCGCCGTGCGGCGGAAAGGTATGTGATGACGACGCTCGATCCCTCCATCACGACAGCGCCGGTCAGGGCGGGCTGGCTCGGGCGGCTGGCCATGCCGGCCAGCCTCGCCGTCGGCCTGCCGCTGCTCATCCTTGCCATCTGCTGGGCGGTGAGCGTCGGCTCGACGGCGATCCCCTTGCGCGTGGTGGCCGGCGTCGCCATTGATCATCTCTGGCCGGGCACTGTCACGGTGGACTGGAGCCCCGGCCGGGCGTCGATCGTCTGGGACATCCGCTTTCCGCGCGTGATCCTGGCGGCGCTGGTCGGCGGCGGCCTTGCTCTCGTCGGCACGGCGCTGCAGGCGGTGACGCGCAACCCACTGGCCGATCCGCACCTCCTCGGCGTGTCCTCTGGCGCCAGCTTCGGGGCGATCCTGGCGCTGTTGCATGTCGGGATGATCTTCGGGCTGATCACGCTGCCGCTATTCGCCTTCGCCGGCGCCATGGCGGCAACGGCGCTGGTGATCGTGGTGACGCGGGTTGCCGGCGTCGGCGGACCTGACCGGATGGTGCTCTCGGGCGTATCGGTGTCCTTCGTGGTGATGGCCGCCGCCAACCTCCTGATCTTCCTCGGTGATCCCCGGGCGAGCCACACGGTCATCTTCTGGATGCTGGGTGGGCTCGGCCTTGCCGAGTGGCGGCACCTCATCTATCCGCTGGCCGTGCTGGCCGCCGGCGGGCTGTGGCTGTTGGCGCGCGGGGCGGAACTGACGGCGCTGACCGTCGGCGACGAGACCGCCGCCTCGCTCGGCATCGCCGTTGAACGCTTCCGCATCGAGATCTTCGTCGTCTCGGCACTGATCACCGGCACCATGGTGGCCTTCTCCGGCTGCATCGGCTTCGTCGGGTTGATGGTGCCGCACGTGGGACGCATGCTGGTGGGCGGCAGCGTCCGCCGCCTGGTGCCGGTGTCCGCGGTGATCGGCGCCATCTTCCTGGTGCTGGCTGACGCCTTCGCCCGTGTGGTCGCCGCCCCCGAGGACATGCCGATCGGCATCGTCACCGGCGTGGTCGGCGGCCTGTTCTTCATCGGGATGATGGCGCACAGGCGGCAGGGATTGGGGCGGTAAGAGGGGAGAGGGAGAAGAGGGAGCGCGATATCGGCCGTGAGCTTTGTTCTGCCCGAGGTCCTCGCGTTCGCAAGGATGACAGAGTTATATATAGGAACAGGTTGTTAGCTCGGCGCTCGGTTCTGTGGAGCTGGCATACTCCCTTTCGCCCGATGATAATCCGAACGGGAGGTTTGCAGGCGGCCAAGTGTTTGTTGTCTCAATATCAGGCTGTCATCCTTGCGAAAGCGAGGACCTCAGGACGAGAAGGTGGGGAGGGCTGCATCGGGCGCCCTTGTGTGCTTGGTGCGCGATATCGGCCGATCGTCTTGTCCTACCCAAGGTCCTGGCCTTCGCCAGGATGGCAAAGCTATATATATCAATATGTTATCCACTCAGTCCCGCAGCCACCCGTCCACATCGGCGGCTTTCGGCAGTCCGCCGGCGTGCACCACCTTGCCATCGATCACCACGCCGGGCGTCGAGGCGATGCCGTAGCCGGCGATGGCGGCGTAGTCGGTGATCTTTTCGAGGCTGATGGCGACGCCGAGCTTTTCGGCTTCGGTCTTCAGGAGGTCGGCGGTTTTCTGGCAGGTCGGGCAGCCGGAGCCGAGCACCTTGATGTCTTTCATGATGTTTCCTTTCAAGCGAACATGAAGTTGAAGAGATAGCCGACGGCGAGGATGCCGAGGCCGACGACGCCGACGAAGACGGCGATCAGCTTCACGGTGAGCACCTTTTTCAGGATGATCATCTCGGGCAGCGACAGGGCGATCACCGCCATCATGAAGGCGAGCACCGTGCCGAGCGCCGCGCCCTTGTCGATCAGCGCCTCGACGATGGGAATGATGCCGGCGGCGTTGGAATACATGGGAATGCCGACGACAACGGCGGCCGGCACCGACCACCAGGCATCCTTGCCCATGATGGAGGCGAGCAGGTCGGCCGGCGCGTAGCCGTGGATCAGCGCACCGACGGCGATGCCGAGGAGCACCCACATCCAGACCTTGCCGACGATATCGACCACCGCGTCGAGGCCGGCACGCAGACGGTCGACGGCGGTGAGGCGCCGGTCGGGCAAGGCGGCGTTGCCCATGCGCACCTCGCGCACCCAGGGCTGCAGCCATCCGTCGAGATGGAACCGGCCGATGACGAAGCCGGCGACGATCGCCACGCCAAGGCCGAAGCCGAGATAGGCGAGCGCCACCTGCCAGCCGACCAGGCCGAACAGCAGGCCGAGGGCGACCTCGTTGACCATGGGCGCGGCGATCAGGAAGGAGAAGGTGACGCCGAGCGGCACGCCGGCCGACACGAAGCCGATGAAGAGAGGAACCGCCGAGCAGGAGCAGAAGGGCGTGACGATGCCGAGCGAGGCGGCAGCGACGTTGCCGACGCCTTCCCGGCGGCCGGACAGCAGGCGGCGGGTGTTCTCGGCCGAGAAGAAGCTGCGGACGACACCCATGGCGAACACCACCAGCGTCAGCAGCATCAGCACCTTGGGCGTGTCGTAGAGGAAGAAGGCGAGGGCGTCGAAGAGGTGGCTGTCCGGCGCCACCGGCAACTGTGTGACAGCCCAGAGCGAGACCGGCTGCAGCAACTCATAGACGATGAACCACAGGACAAGCGCGGCGACGGTGGCGGTCAGCCAAAGCGCGGCATGGGGCGATGCGGCCGGAGCCGTGGCCGACGCTCCGCCACAGTCGCAGGACGGGGCCGAGCCTGGCGCCTTTTCGGAACAACAACCGCTCATCTGCCGGTCCTCAGGTGTATTGCGATAATTCGACGATTATCGAAATATCGAATTGGGAGCTATCCGGATGTTGCCTTATATCCACATATCGGCTAACGTCGAAATATGGAAAAGCCCCAAGCCCTCGATGCCCTCTCCGCCCTGGCGCAGCAGACGCGCCTGGAGGTGTTCCAGCTGTTGATCCGCTACGAGCCCGAGGGGCTGGCGGCCGGCGACATCGCCGAAAAGCTGGGCGTGCCGCAGAACACGCTCTCCACCCATCTCGCCATCCTGGTCCGGGCGGGGCTTGCGACGTCCGAGCGCCGCAGCCGCTCGATCATCTACCGCGCCGTGGTGCCGACGGTGCGCGGCCTCGTCCGCTACCTGGTCGACGACTGCTGCGCCGGCCATCCGGAACTGAACCGCCGCTTCGACTATGGCAACGGCAGTTGCGCGCCCGGCACCTGCAAGACTTCCGACCCTGAAAGCGAACCCAAATGACCTCGGTTGCCAGTCGCCTCAGCTTCCTCGATCGCTATCTCACGCTGTGGATCTTCGCGGCGATGGCGCTCGGCATCGCCATCGGCTACGCCTTCCCGGCCGTCGAGGGTGTCATCAACGCCGGCACGGTGGGCACCACCAACATTCCCATCGCCGCCGGCCTGATCCTGATGATGTATCCGCCGTTCGCCAAGGTGCGCTACGAGGACCTGCCGCGCGTGTTCGCCGACGGCAAGGTGCTGGCGCTGTCGCTGGTGCAGAACTGGCTGATCGGGCCGGTGCTGATGTTCGCGCTGGCCATCATCTTCCTGCCCGACAAGCCGGAATACATGGTGGGCCTGATCCTGATCGGCCTCGCCCGCTGCATCGCCATGGTGGTGGTGTGGAACGAGCTCGCCAAGGGCTCGACGGAATATGCCGCCGGCCTCGTCGCCTTCAACTCGATCTTCCAGGTGCTGTTCTACTCGGTGTTCGCCTGGTTCTTCGTCACCGTGCTGCCGCCGGTGTTCGGGCTGACCGGCTCGGAGGTCGATATCTCCATCGGCGAGATCGCCAAGAGCGTCTTCATCTACCTCGGCATCCCCGCCATCGCCGGCGTGCTGACGCGGGTGATCCTGCTGCGCTTCGTGTCGAAGGAGTGGTACCACGGCCATTTCGTGCCGAAGATCGGGCCGATCACCCTTATCGCGCTGCTGTTCACCATCGTCGTCATGTTCTCGCTGAAGGGCGAGCTGATCCTGACCATCCCCGGCGACGTGGTGCGCATCGCCATTCCCTTGTTGATCTATTTCGTGGTGATGTTCGCGCTGAGCTTCGTGTTGTCGCTGAAGGCCGGCACCGATTATCCGCGCTGCACCACGCTGTGTTTCACGGCAGCCAGCAACAATTTCGAGCTGGCGATCGCCGTGGCGGTGGCCGTCTACGGCATCAACTCCGGCGCCGCCTTTGCCGCCGTCATCGGGCCGCTGGTGGAGGTGCCGGTGATGATCGCGCTGGTCAACGTGGCGCTGTGGACCAGGGGACGCTACTTCGCTCAGGAAAAGGTGGCGTGATGGACGTCGTCATCTACCACAACCCCGGCTGCGGCACCTCGCGCAACGCGCTGGCGCTGATCCGCCATGCCGGCATCGAGCCGCATGTCATCGACTACCAGAAGTGCCCGCCGAGCAAGGTTTTGCTGGCCGAGCTGATCGGTCGCATGGGCATGACGGTGCGCGACCTGCTGAGGGTGAAGGGTACGCCCTACGAGCAGTTGGGGCTCGACGCGCCAGACCTCACCGACGACCAGTTGCTCGACGCCATGATGGCCCACCCCATCCTGATCAACCGGCCGATCGTGGTGAACCCGCGCGGCGTCAAGCTCTGCCGGCCCTCCGACATGGTGCTGGACCTGCTGCCGGAGTTGCCAATGGCCGACTTCGTCAAGGATGACGGCGAGATCTGCCTGAGGGATAGCGAGGCGGCCGACCGGGATGCCGGGATGGTGGCGGCGCTTCAGGCGGAGGGACTGCCGACCGATGACCTCACCGAGCCGGGGCGGCGGTTCTTCGTCTATCGCACGCTCTCCGGCGAGGTGGTCGGCTATGCCGGCTTCGAGCTTTATGGGACGGAGGCGTTCCTGCGCTCGCTGGTGGTGGTGCCGAGTTGGAGAGGCAAGGGTGTGGGCAAGGCCATCGTATCCAGACTGACGCGGCGGGCGTTTGACGAAGGCGCGCGGACGGGCTGGCTGCTGACCACATCGGCGGCGGCGTTCTTCGAGGCGATCGGCTTCAAGCGGGTGGAGCGGGCCGATGCGCCCGAGGCGATCCTCAACACGCGTCAGGCCAAGGGGTTGTGTCCGGCGTCCGCGGCGGTGCTGAGGCGCGCGATCCGGTTGTAGGGGGGGCATCAAGCGTACCCTGTAGCGACCGATGCCTTATGGCCTATAAACGCATTGATATGCTGCCACTGGTTGGTACTCTTCCATCGTAGGGTGAGGGAGGAGGGGCATGCAGTTCGAGCTTTTTAGGATGGTTCTCCTCAAGAAAGAGGGTGATCTCCTCTCGGTTATTTCGCCAAAATTCGAGCTTGGCAGAGAGGAAACCATACGAGACATCTTTTCTCGGAAATTCATATTTGTTCATAGGAAGCAAGAGTTTACGTATTTGCTCGATAGCTCGTTGTCAGATGGTAGCGTAGTCGTTGGAAGAATAGGTAGATCCCGGTTAGTCGAAGAAAATGAGCCGCCGGAACAAGGACTTGTTGAAACCACTAGAGAACCATGGCTGGCGTCTTTGTTGGTGGTCGATCCCACCGCGCATGATGATGGGCAGAAAATAGCGTTTGAGGAGCGGGAAATTGGGGCGCCGCTCTCTATAATTTCATCTTTTTTTACGTACATAAACTCTTTGAACGAGTACGGATTTGAAATTAGTGTATCTCCAATTGTTGATACGAGTACATTTTGGGATTTTGAGAAAGAAAATAGAGGGGATATTACATCAATAACTTTTGAGTTGCTGGCGCCAAATATGTTCGGGAGTCGAAGCGCGCTCGACGAAGAAATGGAGAAATTGCGCGACCATGAAAAAGCGAAGGAAGCTATTTTAACTCTTAAGAATAAGGAAGGCCTAAATCTGGACTCTGGTAGGACAAGAGAGACGGTAGATTATGCCCTCCGTGGAGGTGGAAATATACGAGCAAAAGCAAAAAACAAGAAAAAGTACAATTCAAAAAAGAATATCAAAACTATTCCTGTTGTTAGTGACGGAGAGGTTGGGAAGAGGAGTGTCATTGACATGATAAGAACAACATTTCTTTCGGTTTTTTAGTATGTCAAAATCTATTGCATATGTTATTGTTCTGTGCATGATAGCAGTGCTTTCATGTTGCGTCATTTCTGCGCCAGAATTCATTTCTGATAAAAACTCATTTCTTCGGTCGTTTGTCTCGGATCAGATGCTTAGTGTGGTCGGGTTTATGATGACGATAACTTTGGCTTCTGCGGCAAATTTGCACCTTGAGTTTAATAAGATTGAAGAGAGATACCAACGAGTAGGTCTTCAAAAAGCTCGTCATGAAGTTCATTCTTCAGCATATTGGATGATTGGTGTTTTTACTTCTTCTGTTTTTCTTGTAGTTTTGAAGCCAATTTTTAGTTTTGGCGATAGATCTCAGGCGATATGCAACTCAATTGCAATTATTATTCTCCTTTTAAACATTCTTGTTCTTGTAGATTTGACAAGAACTGCATTTGGAATCAAAGCAGAAATTAAACCTAAAATTGATTAGTACATGAATGTGCTCACGTTATTCCCGATTGGCAAATGAAACATCTCAGTTCTGAAGCGATGATGCAATTGGAAGCCAAACTTCCGAAAGGGCGCTTGTCGAATGCACCTGTCAGCCAAATGACCTTAAAGATTGAGGCGTTGGTTCGCTCGTGCTGTGGGCGGCGCGTGTGGCGGTTGGGATAGTCAACTCATTGTCGGACTTCCCAGGGAAATAATCGGACACAAGATCAATAACGAGTTACCGATGCCCTGCCATGACGAAGGGCCGCCCTTGCGAGCGGCCCTTGCCGGTCTGGTTCGCGTGGCCCGGGCATCCTGGTGGAAGACAGGTGTGTCCAGGATGTCGGGGCCGGTCTCGGCCGGTTTGGATGCCGGACGGGACGGTCCGGCCGGACCCGGCCGAGCGTTTCTCGGGCAACTCCGTAGGCAAGGCCGCGCGGCGCCCTTGCCGGATCTGCCTTAGCGAACCGACCGGATCATGGCGATCATGACGACGCCGATGACGGCGACGGCGGCGACCGTCGGGAAGATCATCTGGTAGCCGATGGCCGAGATGGCGACGGCGGCGATGGCCGGCCCGAGGATCTGCCCGCCGGTGTTGGCGAGGTTGAGCACGCCGAGGTCCTTGGCCGCCGTGGCGGCGTTGGGCAGCACTTCGACGTTGAGCGCCTGATCCACCGAGTTGAAGATGCCGCTGCCGATGCCGGCGACCAGCGCGTAGACCAGCATGGTCCACGGTTCGGTGGAGAAGAAGGGCACCAGCGCGCCGATGGCGACCATCAGGCCGGCGAGCGCCACCGGGGCCTTGCGGCGGCCGATCTTGTCGGAGATCGGGCCGGCCACCAGCGCCATGGCCAGCGCCGTGACCATCAGGATGATCGAGATCAGCTCGATCTGGCGGCCGACATCCCCCTCGGCGACCTTCAGGTAGTCGGTGAGGATGAACAACTGGTAGCCCTGGATGGCGAAGGTGGCGGTGGTGATCATCAGCTTGCCGAACAGGGCAAGGTAATAGTCGCGGGCGTTGCGGCGGGGAATGGAGAAGTTGTCGAGGATCATGTCGCGGTTGAGGACGCGCCTCGGCATCGGCCGGCTCGACGCCTCGCGCATGATCAGCGCGGCGATCGGCCCGGAAAGCAGGATCAGCACCGCCATGGAGACGAAGCCGGTCATCAGGTCGCCGAGGAAGCGGGCGTTGAAATATTGCCCGCCGTAGATGCCGAGCGTGAAACCGAAGGCGTAGATCGACGAGATGGTGCCGCGATGGGCCGGGGCGATCCGGTCCGAGATCACCGCCAGCAGAGGCGCGACGATGGCGTTGAGGAACACCTGGAAGATGCACCACTCGACGAGCAGCAGGCCGACGCTGTCGGCCTTGCCCATGACGATCAGCATGGCCGCCGAGCCGACGGAGCCGGCGATCAGCCAGGGCGTGCGGCGGCCGAGGCGCGAGCGCGTCAGGTCGGAGAGGGCGCCGATCAGGATGTTGGCGACCGTGGCGACGACCATCGCCGCGATCGACAGCATGGCGATGATGTTGGCCTTGTTGCCGGGATCGATGATGGCGACGCGCGCCGGCAGCAGCACGGTGGCGGTGCCGAAATAGGGCCCGAGCCAGAGCAGCACGCCGGCGCAGAGCGCGATGCCGAGGCGATAGGGAACCTGCGGCTGCTGGGCGTCGCTGATGGAGGCCGACCAGGGGAGGGCGGATTCGCCCTGGGAGGTGGGAACAACGGTCATGGGAAATCTCCGAAGGGATCAACCACGCCGCCGGGGATCAGGGGCTGATGCCCGGCGGCGGGATGGCCTGGCAAATGAGGGGTCAGTTGCCGGCGATCTTGCCATTGAGATTGATGGTGGCGGTGAGGCGATCGGGATCGCCCCAGAAGCCGGCGGCCTCGACGGAGACCAGACCGGCGGCGACGCGGATGCGGCGGGCGGATGCGTCCCAGCGGCCGAGCGGCAGCAGGCAGGCTTTCACCTCGACGGTCTTCCGCTCGCCGGCGCCAAGATGCACCACGGCAAAGCCCAGCAGCTCGCGCTCGTCGGCGCGGTCGCCATCACGGCGCGCGCCGTAGACCTGCACCACCTGGTGGCCGGCCATGGCGCCGGTGTTGGCGACGCTGACGCGGACCTTGACGGCATCCTCGCCGGCCGGCTCGACATGCATGTCGGAGAGCTTGTAGGCCGAGTAGGAGAGGCCGAAGCCCAGCGGGAAGTCGGCCTCGACGCCGTTCTTCTGCATCAGGCGGTGGCTGTACCAGTGGTCGTAGGTGATCGCCTTGGCGTCCCGGTCGAAGAAGGGCGTGTCCCTGGCATCGGCCGGGATGGGGTAGGGCAGGCGACCGCCGGGGTTGCGCTTGCCGAACAGCACGTCGGCCAGCGCGCGGCCGCCCTCCATGCCGGCGTACCAGCCGAGCAGGATGGCGGGCACCAGATCCTTCCAGTCGTGGACGATGACGGCGCCGGCCGTCTCGATCACCACGACGGTGCGCGGATTGACGGCGGCGACCGCCTTGATCAGCGCCACGTCCTCCGGAAGCAGCTCCAGCGAGAGGCGATCGCCGCCGGCTTTGCCGCCGCCGACCACGCTGGTGCCGCCGCCGAGGGCTGCGAGCACCTTGTCGCGCTGGGCCCGTTCCGCGTCGTTCTCTGCCTTGGGGTAGAGGGCGAGGAGATCGGCGCGGCTCGCCACCGAACCGTCGACGAACTCGCCCTCGTCGGCCGAGGTGTAACCGACGACGACGACGGCCACGTCCGAGGTGGCGGCCAGCGCGGCGGCCTTGGCGGCGTCGCCGCTGGCGTCGGCGTGGATGAGGACGCCCGAGCCGTCGAGCGCCTTGGTGAGGCCGGCGAGCGGGGTGACGACATGCGGCGCCCGCACCGACGACGAGCCGAGATCGCCTGTGTTGGCGGTGTCCGAGAGACGGCCGACGACGGCGAGCGAGGCCAGTTTGGTGGAGTCGAGCGGCAGCACCGGCGCGGCGCCCACCTTCTCGTTGCGCAGGAGCACCATGGCACGGCCGGCCACCTCGCGGGCGAGGGCGACGTGCTCGGCCGAGGCGACCACCGACGGCGCCGGGTCTGCGGCGTCGCGCTGCGCATAGTAGCGCAGCTGCGTCTTCAGGATGCGCAGGCCGGCGCGCTCCACTTCGGCCCAGGTGCACTTGCCGCTGTCGAGGTCGGCCTGCAGGCGCTCGCCGCGCTGCTGGCGCATCGGCGCCTCGACGTCGAGCCCGGCGACCAGCGCCTTGCCGCCGTCGCGCATGCCCCAGATGAAGTCGGTGATGACGAAGCCTTCGAAGTGCCAGGTGTCGCGCAGCGTCCTGGTCAGGAGGTCGGCATTCTG
>JARKNW010000140.1 GCA_029976075.1 Pleomorphomonas sp. | reverse complement strand
AGGAGCAGGTCGATCTGATCTTCCGTCAGGCAGCCTTCGCCGCCGCCGCCGCCCGTATCCCGCTCGCCATGCAGGCGGCTGAGGAGACCGGCATGGGCGTGGTGGAAGACAAGGTCATCAAGAACCATTTTGCTTCCGAGTACATCTATAACAAGTACAAGGAAGAGAAGACCTGCGGCGTGCTGGAAGTCGACGACCTCGGCGGGACCATCACCATCGCCGAGCCGATCGGCCTGATCTGCGGCATCGTGCCGACCACCAACCCGACGTCGACCGCCATCTTCAAGGCGCTGATCTCGCTCAAGACCCGCAACGGCATCGTCTTCTCTCCCCATCCGCGTGCCAAGAAGTCGACCTGCGCCGCCGCCAAGCTGGTGCTTGACGCCGCAGTCGCCGCGGGCGCCCCGGCTGACATCATCGGTTGGATCGACACCCCGTCGGTCGAGCTGTCCAACGCCCTGATGCGTCACCCCCAAGTCAACCTGATCCTCGCCACCGGTGGCCCGGCCATGGTCAAGGCTGCCTACTCCTCCGGCAAGCCCGCCATCGGCGTCGGCGCCGGCAACGCGCCGGTGGTCATCGACGAGTTCGGCGACATCAAGCGCGCCGTCGCCTCGATCCTGATGTCGAAGACCTTCGATAACGGCATGATCTGCGCCTCCGAGCAGGCGGTGATCGCCGTCGACAGCGTCTATGACGCGGTTCGCGAGCGCTTCCAGAGCCACGGCGGCTATATCCTCTCCGGCAACGAACTGGGTGCGGTGCGCAACGTCGTGTTCCCCGGTGGCCACCTTTCTCCGGACGTCGTCGGTCAGTCGGCCGTCAAGATTGCCGCCGCCGCGGGTATCGCCGTTCCCGCCGACACCAAGATCCTGATCGGCGAAGTCGACAGCGTCGAGGAGAGCGAGCCGTTCGCCCACGAGAAGCTGTCGCCGACGCTGGCCCTTTATCGTCGCCCGGACTTCGAAGCGGCCGTTGACGCCGCCGCCGCGCTGGTCGCTCTCGGTGGTATCGGCCACACCTCGGTACTCTACACCGACCAGGACCGTCATAAGGACCGCGTCGCCCGGTTCGGCGACAAGATGAAGACGGCCCGTATCCTGATCAACTCACCGTCCGCCCTCGGCGGCATCGGCGACCTCTACAACTTCAACCTGGCGCCGTCTCTGACGCTCGGTTGCGGCAGCTGGGGCGGCAACTCGATCTCCGACAACGTCGGACCGAAGCACCTCATCAACCGCAAGACCGTCGCGAAGCGAGCCGAAAACATGCTCTGGCACAAGCTCCCCAAGTCCATCTACTTCCGCCGCGGCGCCATCGCCGAAGCGTTCAAGGACCTCGAGGGCAAGAAGCGCGCGCTGGTGGTCACCGACCGCTTCCTGTTCCTCAACGGCTACGCCGATAGCGTCATCGAGCTCTTGAAAACCCACGGCATGGACGTCGAGGCCTACTATGACGTCGAGGCCGATCCGACGCTCTCCGCCGTCCGCAAGGGCACCGAGCGCGCCAACGCCTTCAAGCCCGACGTCATCATCGCCTTCGGCGGCGGCTCGGCCATGGACGCGGCCAAGATCATGTGGGTGATGTACGAGCATCCGGAAGTTCACTTCGAGGATCTCGCGCTGCGCTTCATGGACATCCGCAAGCGCATCTACAAGTTCCCGAAGATGGGTATCAAGGCAGAGCTGGTCGCCATCCCGACCACCTCGGGCACCGGTTCGGAAGTGACGCCGTTCGCCGTCGTTACCGACGACTCCACCGGCATGAAGTATCCGCTCGCCGACTACGAGCTGACGCCCAACATGGCGATCATCGACGCCAACTTCGTCATGAACATGCCGAAGTCGCTGACCGCCTTCGGTGGTATCGATGCCGTCACCCATGCTCTCGAGGCCTATGCTTCGGTTCTGGCCAACGAGTATTCCGACGGCCAGGCCCTGCAGGCCCTGAAGCTGCTCAAGGAGTATCTGCCGGCGTCCTACAAGGAAGGCGCCAACGATCCGATCGCTCGCGAGAAGGTGCACAACGGCGCCACCATCGCCGGCATCGCCTTCGCCAATGCCTTCCTCGGCGTCTGCCACTCCATGGCCCACAAGCTCGGCGCGGCCTTCCACATCCCCCATGGCCTTGCCAACGCTCTGCTGATCTCCAACGTGATCCGCTACAACGCCAACAACAACCCGACCAAGCAGACGGCCTTCTCGCAGTATGACCGTCCGAAGGCGCGGGCTCGTTACGGCGAAGTTGCCCAGCACCTCGGGCTCGGTGGCGAGCGGACACAGCAGCGTGTCGAGAACCTGATCGCCTGGGTGGACGGTCTCAAGAAGCAGCTCGACATTCCCGCCTCCATTCAGGCGGCCGGCGTGTCGGAAACCGACTTCCTTGCCAAGGTCGACAAGATCGCCGTCGAGGCTTTCGACGATCAGTGCACCGGCGCCAACCCGCGCTTCCCGCTGATCTCCGAGCTGAAGCAGATCCTGATCGACAGCTACTATGGCCGGGCCTATGTCGATCCGACCGAGCGGGCCGAGACGGTGGAAGCCGCTCCGGCAGTCGAGGCGGCCAAGCCCAGCAAGGGCAAGAAAGCCGCCGAATAAAGGACGAAACTCAAGTACGGAGGTGGGGCAACCCGCCTCCGTTTTGCTTCAGGATGCCTTCACACCTTCTGAAGTGACAACCTAAAGCCATCGGCGTAAACCGGTGCCATCCGGTTTCCGGAATAGTTCCCGTGAATATTGCAAGCCTCTCTACTGGAGAGATACTCGCGTCACGAAGTATAACCAGATCTTTTGGGAGATGAATATGGCAGTAAAGGTCGCCATCAACGGCTTTGGTCGTATCGGTCGTAACGTTCTGCGCGCAATCGTCGAGTCCGGTCGCAAGGACATCGAGGTTGTCGGCATCAACGACCTCGGCCCGGTCGAGACCAACGCCCACCTGATC
>JARKNW010000139.1 GCA_029976075.1 Pleomorphomonas sp. | reverse complement strand
GATCAGGTGGGCGTTGGTCTCGACCGGGCCGAGGTCGTTGATGCCGACAACCTCGATGTCCTTGCGACCGGACTCGACGATTGCGCGCAGAACGTTACGACCGATACGACCAAAGCCGTTGATGGCGACCTTTACTGCCATTGTCTGTCTCCTGATGCAGAGGCGGGCATCTTCCGGCCCGATCCTCGTTTGGAATGGGGATGACCCGGCGAGTTCCGGGTCGCGCCCCAACTTTCCTCACCCAACAGGAACGGCGGAAGCCGCCATTCCCGCCGAGCAATACCGTTAGGCCAGCTTGACCGAGACGAGCTCGGCAATGTGGCTCGCGGAAATGCCGAACTTCTCGTAGAGCAGCTCGATCGGCGCCGAGGCACCGAAGCCGGTCATGCCGACGAAGATGCCGTCCGAGCCGATGATCTCGTCCCAGCCCATGCGCAGGGCGGCTTCGACACCGACCTTCACCTTGGCGCCACCGATCACTTCGGCGCGGTAGGCGTCGGACTGGGCACGGAAGTTCTCGAAGCTCGGAACCGAGACGACGCGGGTCGGATGGCCGGCGGCGTCGAGCAGCTTCTTGGCGTCGAGGGCGATGGCGACTTCCGAGCCGGTGGCGAAGATCGACACTTCGGCACGGCCGTCGGCCGCCGCGACTTCATAGGCACCCTTGGCGACCTTGTTGTCGGCGCTGACCTCGAAGCGGACCGCCGGCAGGTTCTGGCGGGAAAGCGCCAGCGTCGTCGGGCCCTTCTTGTGGTTCAGCGCGAACTCCCAGGCCTCGGCCGTTTCATAGGCATCGGCCGGACGGATGACCGTCATGTTCGGGATGGCGCGCAGCGAGGCCAGATGCTCGATCGGCTGATGGGTCGGGCCGTCCTCGCCAAGACCGATCGAATCGTGGGTCATGACGTAGACGACGCGCTGATGCATCAGGGCCGACAGGCGCATGGCCGGGCGGGCGTAGTCGGAGAACACCAGGAAGGTGCCGCCGTAGGGGATGAAGCCGCCATGCAGCGCGATGCCGTTCATGGCAGCGCTCATGCCGAACTCACGGATGCCGTAGTGGATGTAGCTGCCCGTGTAGGCGGGAGCCTTCACCGCTTCCTGGCCCTTGGTCTTGGTCAGGTTGGAACCGGTGAGGTCGGCCGAACCGCCGGCCATCTCGGGGATGGAGCCGTTGACGACCTCGAGGGCCATCTCGGAAGCCTTGCGCGAGGCGACCTTCGGCAGCTCGGTGACGAGCTTCTGCTTGTAGGCGGCCATGGCTTCGGCGAAGGCGGCCGGCAGGTCACCCTTGACGCGACGGTCGAACTCGGCGCGCGTCTTGGCGTCGAGGGCATTGTAGCGGGCGAGCCAGGCCGCATGGTCCTTGGCGGCACGCTTGCCGGCGGCGCGCCAGTCGGCGAGGATGTTGGCGGGAACCTCGAAGGGCGCGTACGGCCAGCCGAGCCTCTCGCGGGCGCCGGCGATTTCAGCCGCACCGAGCGGGGCACCGTGGACGGCATGGGTGCCGGCCTTGGTGGGGGCGCCGAAACCGATGGTCGTCTTGGCGGCGATCAGCACCGGCTTGTCGGACTTCTTGGCGCGCTCGAGAGCCGCGAGGATCGCCGCGGGATCGTGGCCGTCAACGGCGTCGGTGTTCCAGCCGGCGGCGCGGAAGCGGGCCGGGATGTCGCCGCTCTCTGAAACCGAGATGGGTCCATCGATTGAAATGCCGTTGTCGTCCCAGATCAGCACGAGCTTGTTGAGCTTGAGGTGGCCGGCCAGCGAGATCGCCTCGTGGCTGATGCCCTCCATCAGGCAGCCGTCGCCGGCCAGCACGTAGGTGCGATGGTCGACGAGGTCGTTGCCGAACTGGGCATTCAACATGCGCTCGGCGAGCGCGAAGCCGACCGACATGGCCAGACCCTGGCCGAGCGGGCCGGTGGTCGTCTCGATGCCCTGGGCAAAGCCGTACTCCGGGTGGCCGGCGCACTTGGAGCCCCACTGACGGAACGACTTGAGGTCATCCATGGTGATGTCCTCGACACCGATCAGGTGGAGGACGGAGTAGAGCAGCATCGAGCCGTGGCCGGCCGACAGGATGAAGCGATCGCGGTCAGGCCACGACGGCGCGGCGGCGTCGAACTTGAGAACGTCGCCGAAGAGAACGGTGGCGATGTCGGCTGTGCCCATGGGCATGCCGGGATGGCCGGACTTGGCCTTTTCGACAGCATCCATCGCAAGTGCGCGGATGGCGTTGGCCATATTCTTGTACCGGGCAGAGTCAGTCATTGTTATTTCCTGACAGGATTTGGCCGGAAAACTCCTTGGGCAAGCCGAATGACGGACGAATACGTATCTTCCGGCAGATACGCCTCGCCATTACGTCTTTCGGCTAAAGCGGCCGATCAATAGCAGGGCGGTATCATCTGTCAATGACAACCGGGGTCCGCCAAAGCGCTCACAGGCCAAAAAAGGGGAAAGCTGGTATTTTCCCAGATCGCACCCCTAACGGACCGTTGTCAGGTCTTAATGTTTGTGGCAACCAGACCAGACAAGCGATGATTTCTCCGGACGATTTTCTGTCGGGCCGGGTGAGCATCCGGAGGCGGTCATGGCCGGAGCGGCGTCTTTGGACGCGGCCTTTGAAAGGCTCGACCAGGCGCTCGGACGCCTGGAACTTGCGGTGGAGCGGCGGCTAGCCGGCGAACGCACCATTTCCGGTCTCGAGGACGAGTTGTTCCGTCTCGGGGAGGATCGGTCGCGTCTGGCCGGCGACCTCGACGATGCCCTCGCCAAGGCCGGCCGTCTCGAGGATGCCAATCGCGAGGTGTCTCGCCGCCTCGTCGCCGCCATGGAGTCCATCCGCTCCGTTCTCGATACCCACGGAGGCTGATCCTTGAGCCAGGTGACGGTGACGATTGCGGGCAAGACCTACCGCATGGCCTGCGACGATGGCCAGGAAGAGCATCTCTACGGGCTCGCCAGCCGGCTCGATGCCATCCTCAACGAGATTCGTGGCGTGTTCGGCGAGATCGGCGATCAGCGGCTGACCGTGATGAGCGCCATTACCGTGCTCGACCAGCTGTCGGAGACCGAGCGGCGTTTGAAGGGGTTCGAGGCCGAAGTGCGTTCGTTGCGCGAAAGCCGGGACGCGTTGCTCGAACGGCAGGGTGAGGTGGAGCGGCGCCTTGCCGAGAAGGTAATCGACGTTGCCGCCCGCATCGAGGCGGCTGCCGAAAAGATGGTCTGACCGCGCCGCTCGTCCGCTGTTGCCCTTCGCCCAACTGTCGGTCCCACATGGGCTTTCGTCTACTGGTGGCAGGGGCGAAAAAAGGGCACGTTTACCTGGGGTTTACCGCTTGTTCTTTCCGGAGGGTCCATGCAGGCCGCGCAAGGCTGATGCGGCGAAAGCACCGTTGCCTCGCTACGGATAATTCCATATATGGGGCGCGACAGGATTTTTCGGAGGATTACATGGTCAGCCACGAGTCGACAGCCGAAGGTCAGGGCGTGAGCGCCTGGAAGATATTGGCGACGATGGTGGTGATCCTCCTGGTTGGTATCGGTGCGGTGGCGCTGTTCGGCTACCCCGCCTTGATCGTGCTTGCCCTGGCCGGGACGGCGACCATGCTTCTGACGCTGGTTGTCATGACGGCCGGTCGGTAACGGATACTGCGATCCGCGCAGCGACTTGGGCGGCGGGTTTTCCTGCCGCCCTTCTTTTTGTCCGGAATTCCGACTGAAATTTTGTCAGCCCTGGGCTCTTTGCCGGATGGCCGGTCTCGCCTATATAGGTGATGTGGCGTAGCTGCGCTTCTCGTTAGGAATCAATATCCCCGGGGCCTTAATGATCCTGAAGGGAGCTGTCCCCGCCCGAACCCGTGGGTTTGGGCACACGGCGCCCACCTACGTTGTAGGTTTCCCGGGATCACACTTCCGA
>JARKNW010000150.1 GCA_029976075.1 Pleomorphomonas sp. | reverse complement strand
GACTCGACGATGCCGCGCGCCATGGCCTCCATGTCACGGCCGGCAAGGCCGCCGTAGCTCGGCATGCCCTCGAACAGAACGACCATCTCGCAGGCCTTCTGGTAGAGCTCGTCGTCGTTCATGCAGAGGAAGCCGCCGATGTTGACGAGGCAGTCCTTCTTGCCGCTCATGGTGCAGCCGTCGGCGTAGCTCATCATTTCCTTGAGGATCGCGGCGATCGTCGCGTCGGCGTATTCCTTCTCGCGCGTCTTGATGAAGTAGGCGTTCTCGACGCAGCGGGTGGCGTCGAACATCACCTTGATGCCGTTCTTCGAGCACAGCTCGTGGACGGCGCGCATGTTGGCCATGCTGACCGGCTGGCCGCCGGCGAGGTTGACCGTCACGGCAAGGCAGACATAGGGGATCTTGTCGGCGCCGACCTCGTCGATCAGGCGGCTGAGCTTGCCGATGTCGATGTTGCCCTTGAACGGCAGTTCGCGCTGGGAGTCGTGGGCGTCGTCGATGATGATGTCGACGAAGTTGGCGCCGTTGCGCTCCTGATGGGCTCGCGTCGTCGTGAAGTACATGTTGCCCGGAACGTAGTCGCCCGGCTTGATGCAGATCGACGACAGCAGGTTTTCGGCGCCGCGGCCCTGGTGGGTCGGAACCACGTGCTTGAAGCCGTAATATTCGCGAACGACTTCCTGGAGGTGGATGAAGTTGCGGCTGCCGGCGTAGGCTTCATCGCCCAGCATCATGCCGGCCCACTGGTTGTCGCTCATCGCCGACGTGCCGCTGTCGGTCAGGAGGTCGATGTAGCACTGGTCGGAGCGCAGCAGGAAGGTGTTGTAGCCGGCTTCGGCCATGAAGCGCTCGCGCTCGGCCCGGGTGGTGACGGCGATCGGTTCGACGACCTTGATCTTGTAGGGTTCGGCAACGTAGCTCTTGTCCATCTTTGTTCTCCTGTGTTTGCTGATGGGCAGCGTTCTTCGGAAGTTTGGGCGCGAAGGCGCCCGGCCCGGGCCGTGATGGCCCAGGGGAAAAGGATTGGTCGGTCGGTCGAAGTGCCGGTCAGAGGTCGTGCGGAAGCCTTGTCGGTGGTGTCCCGGCTTGGATTTCCCGCTTTCCGCGCCAGCCCGGCGAGGTGTGGATCGGGCTTTCAGATGTCCGAGTTGATGATCGCGCCGATGGCCTCGACATCGGCGACCACGAGGTCGTGGCCGCTTTCCTCCAGCAGCCCCCGCCGCTTGAGGTCGCCGATGGCGTTGGACACGGTGACGCGGTGCAGGCCGAGCAGCTCGGCGATCACGCTGTGTGACAGCGAGATCTGCCGGGAGTTGCGCGACAGGCAGAGGCCGTAGAAGAAGCGGCAGATCCGGCGGTAGGCGCTGAGGAAGGTGCTTTCCTCGACCTGCGTCGACATGATGTAGCTCTTGGTGGCGAGGTTGGTCAGCAGCGCCTCGCCGAGATCGGGGTGATCGACCAGCAGCCTCTCGACAACATTGCCGTGGGAGAACTCGTAGGCCACGCAATCCTCGACCGCGTCGATGTAGTGGGTGTTCTTCTGTCCGGCGAACAGCGCCGCTTCGCCGAGGATGCTGCCGGGGCCCATGAACCACAGGGTGCGCTGCACGCCCTCGGCGCTGGTGGCGGAGACCTTGATGGTCCCTTCGCGGATCAGGAAGATGCTGGTCACGTCATCGCCGGGGCGCTGAACGCAGGTCTTGCCCTTCCAGATGACCTTGCGCCCGAGGTGCAAGGCTTTCTCCCACATGTCCTGGTTCTGGAACTCCATCCAGGGCACGATGGGCGGAGGTGGCGTGGCGGCGGACGCAGCGTTTGTCATGGCTCTGGCTCGAACTGGATGGCGTGGTTTCGATCCGTGTTAAAGCCTGTTTAACGCTGGGCTCCTCCCGGTTCAGTAGCGGCCGCTACAAGAAAGCCAGCTTTTTGAGTGTTTGCGACCAAGGTCGATAGGGAAAGGCGCGTATAGCGTGCCGCCTCGGTGGAAAAACTTTCGCGAGCGCCTTCGTTTTTCTGTCTGTTGTTAATCTAAAAAGCGCGTAGCGGTGCGGCGAGGCACCGTTCGACTTTGGCGACGCAATTTCTGGAAATATTTCGGGGAGCGAAAGACACGAACTACAAGTCCGCATCCGGCGCTCCCCGGGATCATGCATTTGCCGATCGGGTTCGATGTCCCGTGGCGGCTCAGCTTATTCGGCAACGGCCGGCACGACGTTGCCGTGGTGCGGCTGGAACAGCTGGCCGCGCTCGGTCCAGAAGACGATCAGCAGCGTCATGGCGGAAAGGCTGAGATAGCCCGCTGACAGCGGCGCCACCGTGCCGTTGAAGGACTGGCCGATCAGCGCGCCGCCGACGGTGCCGACCAGCGTGGTGAAGGCGCCGATCAGCGAGGAGGCGGTGCCGGCCACCTCGCCCAGGGGGTCGAGGGCAAGCGCGTTGTAGTTGGAGATGGCAATCGAGAAGAAGAACTGCATCCCCACCATCAGCAGCATGAACAGCCAGAGCGGCGGCAGGCCGTTCCAGAGATGGGCGACGATGAACAAGACCGCCGCCAGCGTGATGTGGGCAAAGTGGCTGCCGTGCGACAGGCGGCGCATGCCCCAGGACCGCACCAGACGGCTGTTGACGAAGGCCGCGATGCCGCCGGTGATCGCCACCGAGGCGAAGGCCGCCGGGAACAGCGTGCCGAGACGATAGCCATCGGAGCCGAGGATCTGCTCGGCCGAGCCGATGAAGCCCATCAGCATGGCGAACAGCAGGCCGATGGCCAGCGAATAGCCGACCGCCTCGCGGTTGGTGACGCAGATGCGCGCGGCGTCGAGGATCGACCGCACCGACAGGGCGCGGCGGAACTCCGGATGCAGCGTCTCGGGCATGCGCACGTAGAACCACAAGCCGACGGCGACGGAGAGAGCAGCCATGGTGGCGAAGATCGACCGCCAGCCGGCGGCGGCGAGCAGCAGTCCGCCGAAGGTGGGCGCCAGCACCGGCACGATCATGAACACCATCATGGTGAAGCTCATGACGCGGGCCATCTCGCGGCCGGCGTAGCGGTCGCGGACGATCGAGACGGCGATGACGCGGGCGGCGGCGGCGCCAATGCCCTGCAGCACGCGAGCGATCAGCAGGTCGCCGAAGCCGGTGGCCAGTGCCGAGACGACGGCTCCGGCGATCAGGATGACGAGGCCGGCGATCACCAGCGGGCGGCGTCCCCAGACGTCGGACAGTGGCCCGTAGACGACCTGGGCGATGCCGAAGCCGATCATGTAGGCATAGACGACGAGCTGAAGCTCGTTGGCTTCGCTCAATCCGAAGGTGCTCCCGATGGCCGGCAGCGCCGGCAGCATGGTGTCGATGGCGAGCGCGGTCAGGCCCATCAGGGCGGCGATGAGGGCGACGGTCTCGGCAAAGCCGGGACCTTGGCGAGCCGGCAGGCCGGTCGTGGTGGTCATGACGAAACCTAAATGCTGAAGGCAGGGCCCGGAGAATGCCGGGACGCGCAAACAAACGCTGCGGCCTGCCTGGGGCCGATTTTGTAGCGTTTCAGAGATGTTTTTTCCAGCCCTAATGGCCTAAGTCAGCAAAATGTGATCGGGAAATTGCGTAAGACGAAAGGCTGAGAGGCTTGCTTCGCGATCAAGATCGCAGCGAACCATGCTTCATGGAAGCGTCGATACTCGTTCACCGAACATGACAGTGAGCAAGAGAATGATCCCGCCGCATGAGAACGCCATCAAGTAGGCACCAAACATGAGTTGGCGCAGGCATTTTACCTCGGGCGCCATGAGGCCACGCCACACGCGATCGAACTCCCGCGCCCTTCGCACGCTCGGTTTGAGATCTTTATCGCCCTCCTGAGGAACCAAGGCCTTGGTCCGCTCGAGGATGGTGAATATCGCGTAGATGGCTACAAGAACCGAGACGGCGAAGAGGCCTCCGCAAACGCCGCAGGCCGCCTCGACGGCAAACGGCGGGTTCACGAGTTGAATACTCATGGTCAGGGTGACCTCGGTCTCACCTCAATCGTCCGAGTAAGGACCCGGAACCGACCCGGTGATGTCGGTCGGCGAGTAGCTCTGGGCGGGTTGGGCGCCGACACTCCAGCCGATGTTACCGGCGCCGGTCGGGGGCGGCACATAGCTGCCCTGTCCAACCGGCGTGCAGATGTAGCCGGGTGGACAACCGGGCGGCTGGGGCGCGTCGGCGTAAGTCGGCTGGGTGGCCGGGTAGGGCTGCTCTGCCGGATAGGGCTGCTGCTGCGCAGGATAGTTGGGCTGCGCGGTCCGATAGGCCGGCTGGGTACCATTGCCGATGGGGGCGGGCGGCAGCGGTGCGTCGAAGGACGGATTGCCGGCGTCGTAGGTTGGTGCCGCAGGGGCGGCCTGCATCTGTCCCTGAGCGGCCGGCCATACCGGGTTTGCCGGCATGTTGCTTGCCATCGGCACGTTCCGGTCGGGCGTGAACATCGGTGCGCCGCGCGGCGGCACGTCTGGGTGCGGCTTGCAGTAGCGATAGGTGCCGGCGTTGTTGTGCCGGGCGAGGTCGAGATGCAGATGGTTGTCGTGCTGGCGGTCGGCGCCAGGGCCGAGCACGGTGGTGAAGGTGCCGCAGGCTCCGCGCGTCACCTCGCGCAGGAAGGCGCGATCGGTGGCGTTGCCGTACCAGCCTTCCTTCACCGTAACGGTGTAGCCGTTCGACAGGACGATGCCGGCAAAGTCGAAGGCGTTGGCGAAGGCGTGTTCGGAAAGGCGGGCGCCGGCGATATTGTTGCGAGACCGGCAGTTATAGGTGCCGAAGTTCTTGATCTCGACTACCGGCAGGCCGTATCGAGCGAGCGCCGCCGGCATGACCGACTGGGCGACCCAGCGTTCCAGCGCCGCCGTCATCGGGCAGGAGAGAACCAGCGAGCGCGAACCGAGGCTGATGGTGCCGTCCTCGAGCGCCTTGACCTTCAGGGGACGATCGATGCCGCAGATACCCTTGCCCTCGATGGCGTTGGCCGGCTGAATCAGCGGCGACAGCTTGACCATGTTGCGGGCATAGCAGGCGGCTTCCGCCTGGGCGCGCCAAGGCTCCCGCTCTTCGGACTCGAAGAAGCCGCAGCCCGCCAGTGCGGCGGACAGCACGAGAGAGATCAGACCGGACGCAATACGAGAGGGTCTCATACGCTCAGATTAAACCTGATGCCTTAAGGCCCGGTTTACGTTAACCGGGGTGCATCCTGGGGCGAATACGGGGTATTCAGTGGGACGGGGCGACAACGCGCGGCCAGGCCGGATCGACCTTGCCACCGGCGGCCTTCGCGGCCTGAAGCGTGCGGGCCGATCCGATCAGCGCGTCGCGCGCTTCGGTCTCAAGCCTCGCCATGAGGCGTCCGGCCGCGTCGCCCCCCAGCAGTTCGGTGGCCTTGGCCCTGAGAGCTTGCTCATCGCCCGAGCAGCGGGCGAGCGCCCGGTCGGCGATCGCCGGGGCATCGGCGGTCTGTTCGGCCTCCACGGCAAGGCCGAGTTCGTTGACGGTGCAGATCGTCCAGGCTCGCCGCGGGATGTTCAGTTCGGCGGCGATTTTCTCGGCGCGGGTGGTGTCGTCGGCACGGCCGGGCGCGGGCGGCCACAGACCGAAGGCAATGATCGTCGCCAGGAGGCAACCGGTACGCCTCGATCGAAGAACGCGACTGGCGCTGTCTTGGAACAAGCTCATGACCGTCCGGCGGCTGGAGAGCAACTTCAGCAAAAGTGGAAACCGATTTGCATCCGAAATTGCGTTGAAATGAATAGTCGGAGCGCTTTCGGCGAAGCGGGGTTTGCCGGACACGCTCCAGGGGGTGGAAAGGGCGACGGGAAACCCGCCGCCCCACGATGTTACATGTTCATGCCGGCCACCAGCAGATCGACGTTGTGCTTGAACATGGTGAGGTAGTCGGGGGCTGGTCCGTCCTTGGGCGACAGCGCCTCGACATAGAGCTCGCCGCCCGGCTGGGCACCGGTGGCGTCGGCGATCTGGCGGACGAGGCGCGGATCGTTGGAGTTCTCGAAGAAGTAGACCTTCACGTGCTCCTTCTTGATCTGTTCGATCAGCTTGGCGACGTCGCCGGCGGCGGCCTCGGCCTCCGTCGAGAAGCCGACCGGCGCCAAGAACTCGACGCCATATTGGCGACCGAAGTAGCCGAGCGCGTCGTGGCTGGTCAGCACCTTGCGGCGATCCTTGGGAATGGCGGCGATGGCCTTCCTGGTGTAGAGGTCGAGACCGGAGACCTGCTTTGCGTAACGGTCCGTGTTGGCGCGGAATACCTCGGCATCCTGCGGATCAGCCTTGATGAGCGCCTTCTCGATGTTGCCAATCCAGATGACGACGTTGGCGGCCGAGTTCCAGACATGCGGGTCGGTGATGGTCTTGCCGTCTTCTTCCATCCTGCGGCCTGCAATGCCGTTGGAGACGACGACCGTCTCC
The DNA here is from genome assembly GCA_029976075.1 of Pleomorphomonas sp. Lineage (GTDB taxonomy): Bacteria > Pseudomonadota > Alphaproteobacteria > Rhizobiales > Pleomorphomonadaceae > Pleomorphomonas. The sequence goes on along the minus strand of JARKNW010000150.1, from coordinate 2,268 downwards.
CCCTTGTAACCGGATGCCGTCACGAGACGATCCATCCAGCCCTCGAACCCGAGACCGCTGACGAAGACCAGATCGGCGCCGGACAGGTTCTTGGCATCGGCCGGGGTTGGCTCGAACACATGCGGGTCGCCGCCGGTCGGCACCAGGCTGACCACATTGACGTTGTCACCGCCGACGTTCTTCACCACGTCGGCGAGGATGCCGAAGCTCGCCACGACATTGAGCGTCTTGGCTTCGGCGAGATTTGCCGTGCCAAGGCAAGCCGACACGACAAGAAGTCCGCCGAATAGCTGTTTGATCATGAGAAATCCCTTTGGGTTCGACCGCGACTTGCGGGCGGCGACATGCCGATCTCCAGCTCCCGACGTTGACGTTATGTTATAACATTACCTCTTGCAAGCGGAATGGACGGATTTTCCATCCGCTTCGCTCCGGTGGGTTTGCTGGCGCGGCACGTGCCGACCATCGGCCACTCCGAGACCGGTCCGGGATCGCTCCGGAGTGGATGGGGGGGGGCGTGTACGGCGCGCCGGCTTTGGCGGGGCCATGCCGTGATAGACCGGTCAGCCTCAGATGGAGCTCACCGTCTTCAGGCGAACCTTGGGGTGAACCTCGGCCTGGCTCATCACCGTGGTGTGGGCGCGGAAGCGCTCGACGATGGAACGGACGAACGGACGGTTCATCGGGCTGGTCATCAGCACCGGCAGTTCGCCCTTCTTGGCGGCTTCCTCGAACTGATCGCGGATGGCGCCGACGAACTCCTGCAGCTTGCTGGGCGCCATGGCAAGGCGCCGGTCGTCGCCTTCGCCGACGATGCTCTCGATGAACGCCTGCTCCCAGGCCGGCGACAGGCTGATCAGCGGCAAGTAGCCCCCTGGTGCCATGTTGGCCGAGCAGATCTGGCGGGCGAGGCGGGCGCGCACGTGCTCGGCAATGGTCTGCGTGGCGTGCGAGATCGACAGGCCCTCGGCGATGCCTTCCAGGATGGTGCCGAGATCGCGGATCGACACGCGCTCGGCGAGCAGCAGTTGCAGGATGCGCTGGATGCCGGAGACGGTGATCTGGCTCGGCACGATTTCGTCGATCAGCTTGGCCTGATCGGACGGCACCTCGGCCAGCAGCTTCTTGACGTCGGCATAGGACAGCAGCTCGGAGACGTTGGTCTTCAGCGTTTCGGAGAGATGGGTGGAGAGTACGGTGGCCGGATCGACGACGGTGTAGCCGCGGATGGCCGCTTCCTCGCGCAGGCGTCCATCGACCCAGGTGGCCGGCAGGCCGAAGGTCGGCTCGGTGGTCTGGGTGCCGGGGATGGTCACCTTGCCGCCCATCGGGTCCATGACCATGTACTGGCCCGGGAACAGCGTGCCCTTGCCGGCATCCACTTCCTTGATCTTGATGACATATTCGTTGGCGGCGAGCTGCACGTTATCGAGCAGCCGGACCGGCGGCATGATGTAGCCGAGGTCGGCGGCGATCTGCCGGCGCAGCGCCTTGATCTGGTCGGACAGTTTCTCGCCGCCCTTGCCGTTGTCGTTGATGAGCGGCAAGAGGCCGTAGCCGAGCTCGACGCGCAAGTCGTCCATCTTGAGTGCGGTGGTGATCGGTTCCTCGGCCGGCGGTGGCGGCGGCGCATCGGCTTCCGCCTTGGCGGCGACGGCGGCCACGCGGCGCTTGAGGTTCTCGCGCTTGGCCCACAAGGCAAGCCCGCCGGCACCGGCGCCGAGGGTGGCGAACGGCAGGAACGGCAGCCCCGGCAGCAGGGCGAGAAGGCCCATGACGACGCCGGAGATGCCGAGGGCGGCGGGGTAGCCGGTCAACTGGCCGGAGAGCGCCTTGTCGGCGGCGCCGGAGACGCCCGCCTTCGACACCAGAAGGCCGGCGGCGGTGGAAACGATCAGCGCCGGGATCTGGCTGACCAGGCCGTCGCCAACGGTGAGGATGGTGTAGGAGTGGCCGGCTTCCGACAGCGTGATGCCCATCTGCATCGTGCCGATAATGATGCCGCCGATGACATTGATGAAGGTGATCAGAAGGCCGGCGATGGCGTCGCCGCGCACGAACTTCGAGGCACCGTCCATGGCGCCGAAGAAGGCGCTTTCCGCTTCCAGATCCTTGCGGCGCTTTCTCGCCTCGTCTTCCTTGATCAGGCCCGACGACAGGTCGGCGTCGATGGCCATCTGCTTGCCGGGCATGGCGTCGAGGGTGAAGCGGGCGGCGACTTCGGCGATGCGGCCCGAACCCTTGGTGATGACCACGAAGTTGACGATG
>JARKNW010000130.1 GCA_029976075.1 Pleomorphomonas sp. | reverse complement strand
CACGTCCATGGCGCCCAAGAAGACGCTGACCCTTTCCCGGCGCACCGTTGAGCAGGGAACGGTCAAGCAGAGCTTCAGCCATGGCCGGACGAAGGCCGTCGTGGTGGAGACCAAGAAGTCGCGCAAGCACGGCGAAGGCGGCCCCGTCGAGGGCGCTCAGCCGACGCAGACTGTGCAGCTTCAGAAGTCGATCGCCGAGAGCCTGAAGCCTCGCCGCGACGCCGCGCCCGCCGCCCCTCGCGAACAGCGCCGCCCGGCTCCGGGTGGCATGGTTCTGCGCACGCTCAGCCAGGACGAGATCGAAGCCCGCCAGGCTGCCCTTGCCGAGGCCATCGCCCGTGAGGCCGAAGCACGCAAGCGCGCCGAGGAAGAAGCCAAGCGTCGGGCTGAGGAAGAAGCACGCCGCAAGATCGAGGAAGAAGAGCGCGCCAAGCGCGAGGCCGAGGAAGCTGCTGCTCGTGCCGCCGAGGAGGCTCGCCTCAAGGCCGAGGAAGAAGCTCGCGCCAAGGCCGCGCCGGCCGAACCCACCCCACCGAAGCCCGCCGAGCCGGTGGCAGCGCCGAAAGCTCCCGTCGCCGAGAAGAAGCCGGCCCCGGCCAGTACGCCGCGCCCCACCGCCGAAGTCGTCCCCCCGCGCGGCAAGCTCGCCAGCGACGATGACGAGGAAAGCCCGCGTGGCAAGTTGCTCGCCGCCAAGAAGACGCGCGTGCCGACACCGGCGCCGGTCAAGAAGGCTGGCGATGACGACCGCCGCAAGGGTCGCCTGACCATTTCCGCCGCCCTCTCCGATGACGAGGGCGAGCGTTCCCGCTCGCTCGCCGCGCTGAAGCGCCGCCGTGAGAAGGAACGTCGCGGCCAGCAGTCCGGCCCGCGCGAAAAGGTGTTGCGCGAAGTGGTCCTTCCCGAAGCGATCACCATCCAGGAACTCGCCAACCGCATGGCCGAGCGCGCCGTCGACGTCATTCGCCTGCTGATGAAGCAGGGCCAGATGTTGAAGATCAACGACATCATCGATGCCGATACCGCCGAGCTGATCGCCACCGAGATGGGGCACACGGTTAAGCGCGTCTCCGAGGCCGACGTCGAGGAAGGCCTGTTCGATACGCCGGACGAGGCCGGGGATACGCAGCCGAGGCCGCCGGTCGTCACCATCATGGGTCACGTCGACCACGGCAAGACTTCGTTGCTCGATGCGTTGCGCCACGCCAACGTCGTGGCCGGCGAAGCCGGTGGCATCACCCAGCACATCGGTGCCTATCAGGTCGAGCAGAACGGCCAGAAGATCACCTTCATCGACACCCCGGGCCATGCCGCCTTCTCGGCGATGCGCGCGCGCGGCGCCAAGGTCACCGACATCGTGGTTCTGGTCGTGGCGGCCGACGACGGCGTCATGCCGCAGACGGTGGAAGCGATCAGCCATGCCAAGGCGGCCGGCGTTCCGCTCATCGTGGCCATCAACAAGATCGACAAGCCGGAAGCCAACCCGGACCGCGTGCGCACCGAACTGCTGCGTCACGAAGTCCAAGTGGAATCCATGGGCGGCGACACGCTTGAAGTGGAGGTTTCGGCCAAGGCCAAGACCAACCTCGACAAGCTGCTTGAAGTCATCCTGTTGCAGTCGGAAGTGCTGGAACTGCGCGCCAATCCGGACCGCGCCGCCGAAGGCATCGTCATCGAGGCCAAGCTCGACAAGGGTCGTGGCCCAGTGGCGACCGTTCTGGTCGACCGCGGCACGCTCAAGGTGGGCGACATCGTCGTCGCCGGTTCCGAGTGGGGCCGCGTCCGTGCGCTGCTCGATGATCGGGGCGCCAACGTCAACGCCGCCGGCCCGGCCATGCCGGTCGAAGTGCTGGGTTTCCAGGGTACGCCGGACGCCGGTGATCGCGTCGCCGTCGTCGAAAACGAAGCCCGCGCTCGCGAAATCACCGAATACCGTGTCCGTCAGAAGCGCGAGAACGTCGCCAAGCGTGCCTCGGGTTCGCGCGGCTCGCTCGAGCAGATGATGAGCAAGCTGCAGACAGCCGGCAAGAAGGAGTTCCCGCTCGTCGTCAAGACCGACGTGCAGGGTTCGCTGGAAGCCATCGTCGCCTCGCTTGAGAAGCTGGGCAACGAGGAAGTGGCGGCGCGCGTCATTCACGGTGGCGTGGGTGGCGTGACCGAGTCCGACGTGACGCTTGCTTCGGCCTCCGACGCGGCGATCATCGGCTTCAACGTCCGCGCCAACAAGCAGGCGCGGGACGCAGCCGAACGCGACGGCATCGAGATCCGCTACTACAATATCATCTACAACCTCGTGGATGACGTGAAGGCGGCAATGAGCGGCATGCTCACCCCCGAACGGCGCGAGACCTTCCTCGGCAACGCCGAAATCCTCGAGGTGTTCAACATCTCCAAGGTCGGCAAGGTGGCGGGTTGCCGCGTCACCGAGGGCATGGTGGAGCGCGGTGCCTCGGTCCGCCTCATCCGCGACAACGTGGTTATCCACGAGGGCAAGCTGGGCACGCTCAAGCGCTTCAAGGACGACGTCAAGGAAGTCCACGCCGGTCAGGAATGCGGCATGAACTTCGAGGCCTATCAGGATATGCGGGCAGGCGACGTCATCGAGTGCTTCCGCGTCGAGGAAATCGCCCGTACGCTGTAATGCTGGACCGGCGTCCCCCGGGACGCCGGTGCTTCTTTCGACGGTATGACATGACAGACGCCGCCGAATCCACCGACGCTACAACTACACCGCGCCGCCTGGTCTTCCAGACCACGGAGACCGACGCTTTGGCATTGGAAGCCATCCTGCGGCCGGCGGATCGTGGCTGGCGCTCGCTTCTGGGCTACGCCTTCGCGCTGCCCCCCCTCGTCGTGATATCCTGGGTCACCAGAAATGCGGAATGGCCGGTGTGGTTTGCCGCCTTCGGGGCGGTCGGCCTCGTTGCCTGGCAGGGAGCGCGCTTTGCCATCAAGGTGGAGCGAGACCATGCCGCTCGTCGACATCCCGTTGGAGCGGGGCGGATCGACTTCGCCGATGGTCGCCTCATGGGCACGGTTGGTGGCGCCGCAGTCGACATCCCCGCGAGCCGTGGGGTTCGTGTCGCGGCGGATTCGAGCCACCTTTTCATTCTCGCCAGCGACCAGCCGGCGCTGATCCTGCCGGTTTCGGCTTTTGTGGGCAAGGCGGACATGACTGCTTTCGCAACGGTCTTCGAAGCCGCGCGCAGCTAATCCCGGAGCGGATACGGTGAGGATTGAAGCGATCGGCACCGTGAGACTATGCTCCACAGCTTGAATTCAGAGCATTCTCCGGCGGATTCCACCGTTCGGGAAATGGTCCAACAGAGGTTTTCATGATGGTCCAGCATGGCCAAGGCCAGGGACAGGCACGTGCCCCCTCCCAACGTCAGCTTCGTGTCGGCGAGCTGATCCGCCACTCGCTCGCCGAAATCCTGTCACGCGGCGAGTTGATGGACGACGAAGTAACGAAGATGATGGTCACCATACCGGAGGTTCGCGTCAGCCCGGATCTCCGCAACGCCACCGTCTACATTACGCCGCTCGGCGGCGGCGATCCGAAGAAGGCCGAGAAAGCCATGGCCCGCAACGCGCGCTGGCTGCGTGGCCAGGTGGCGCATCGGATCAACCTGAAATTCGCGCCGGACCTCATCTTCCGTTACGATGATCGCTTTGATGAAACGGCCCATATCGACGCGCTGCTGCATTCACCCGACGTAGCGCGCGACCTCGATGAGGCGCACCGTTCCGACGAGCACAAGGATGAGTGACGGATTCCGTCAGCAGCGCAACTGACGGATCCTGACAGCGGTTGGACTGAAGCTCCCGTGGACGCGCCGAGGCGCGACCACGCGGAGGGAGCCTCATGACCGACAATCGCATTACCTTTCACTACGCGCCGCAGACCCGCGCCTTTGGCACCCGAGTCCTTTTGGAGGAGCTTGGCGCGCCCTATGACCTGCATGTCCTGGACATCCGGAGCGGCGACCAACGGAACCCGGACTATCTCTCGATCAATCCGATGGGGAAGGTGCCGGCCATCAGCCACCGTGGCGTCGTGGTAACCGAGCAAGCCGCCATCGCGCTCTATCTTGCGGATATCTTTCCCGAGGCAGGGCTGGCGCCGCCAGTTGATGATCCTCGCCGGGGAGACTACCTCCGCTGGATGGTGTTCTACGGCTCCGCCTTTGAACCGGCGCTGGTCGATCACGCGATGAAGCGGCCACCCCTGCCCCGCAACAACTCCCCCTATGCCGACTACGAAACCGTGGTTGCGATCGTCAACGAGCATGTGAAAACCACAGCCCCATTCTGGCTGGGGCACCACTTCTCGGCGGCCGACGCGCTTTGGGGCGCCGCCCTCCTCTGGGTGACCAGTTTCGGCATTTTCGAAAAGACGCCCGAGATCGCTGCCTACCTCGAACGAGTTACCGGCCGTCCAGCCTTTCGGAAGGCACAGGCCGACGAAGCCGCATTGCTCACCGCTCGCGATGCCGCGGCGGGTTGACGTCAGGAAAGGCGCAACGCCGCCACACCGGCCATCACGAGAAAGGCGGCGGCGAAGCGTTTGCCACCAACCCTCTCGGCAAACACCAACCGCGACAACACCAGGGCGAAGATGATCGAGGTTTCTCTCAGGGCGGCAACCGGAGCAACCGGAGCCCGCGTCATTGCCCAGAGCGCAACGCCGTAAGAGAGCGTCGTTGCCGCGCCTCCTATCACGCCGAGCCCCAGTGTCCGCAGATCAATGTTCGGACGCGCTCCGCCTGTGAGCGCCATGACCACGGTCACCACCCCCGTCAACACGGCGAGCAGCAAGGCGTAGGCGATAGGTGCGCCGGAAAGCCGGGCTCCGCTCGCATCTACCAGAGTATAGGCGGCAATCACCATCGCGTTGCAGAGAGCGGCGACGACGCCGGCGATGGCCAACGGCTGCTGCCGGAAGGCTCCAAGGGCGAGAGCGACGACACCACCGGAGATCAGACCGACCGCCAGCCATTGTCCACCCACCAGCACCTCGCCGAAGACGACGGCGCCGAACAGTGCCACGACGACCGGTGCCGCACCGCGCATCAGAGGATAGGCAAGGCTCATGTCGGCGATGCGATAGGCACGGGCGATCAGGAGATAGTAGACGCTCTGAAGCAGCACCGAAATGCCGAGAAACGGCCAGCTATCCGGTGACGGCAGCGGCAGGAACGGCAGAACGAGCGCGGCGACCAGACCGGCGCCGACCGCCACCGATATGGTCATGGCAAGTTTGTCGGCAGCTCCTTTGACAAGCACATTCCAGCCAGCGTGGACGAGAGCGGCTGCCAGTACCGCGACAAAGACACCGAGCGACATTTGAACTCCAGAGATTCGCTGACGTGCAGCATCTTCTCACCTTTCCACGGTGGCGATGGTCCCGCAATCTTCCGGGCCTTGCCTTCCTCCGGTCACCGGTGTAGGAGCGGCGCCTTCCGGACAAGGTTGTCCGCCGTCTTTATCGCCTCGCCGGGTTCCATCCCCGGCCGGCGCATGCAGGAACCAGGTATGGCACGCAAGAAAAAAGGCACGGTCCACGGCTGGGTGGTGCTCGACAAGCCCTATGGCATGACATCGACGCAGGCCGTTGGCGCCATGAAGCGTATCTTCGGCACGCCCAAGGCGGGGCATGCCGGTACGCTGGACCCGTTGGCCTCCGGCATGTTGCCGATCGCCCTGGGAGAGGCGACCAAGACCGTTCCCTACGTGATGGACGGCGACAAGCTCTATCGCTTCACGGTGCGCTGGGGCGCGGAAACCTCGACGGACGATGCCGAAGGCGAGGTGGTTCGCGCCTCCGACCACCGGCCGACGGCGGAGGAGATCGACGCCGTGCTCGACGAGTTCGAGGGCGAGATCTTGCAGACACCGCCAGCCTTCTCGGCCATCAAGGTCGATGGAGAGCGTGCCTATGACCTCGCGCGCGCCGGAGAGACGGTTGAACTCGAAGCGCGCCCCGTCACCATCCACCGCCTCGATCTGATCGACTGCCCCGACGCCGACACCGCCATCTTCGAGGCGGAATGCGGCAAGGGAACCTATGTGCGCGCCATCGCTCGCGACATGGGGCGTCGCCTCGAGACGGCCGGCCATGTGATAGAGCTTCGCCGCCTCATCGTCGGGCCATTCGGCGAGGAAGACATGGTCACCCTCGATGCCTTGCAGGCCGCCCTCGAGGCGGATGGCGATGCACTGTCGCTTCTGACCCCCATCGAAGCGGCTCTCGCCGAACTGCCCCAGCTCGATGTCACATCCGACCAGGCCGTCCGGCTCAGGAATGGCAATCCGGTTTTGTTGCGCGGTCGCGATGCGCCAGTGGAAGAAGACGCCGTAGGCGTGTTCGAGCGCGGCCGACTGATGGCAATCGCCAAGGTGGAGCATGGCGAGTTGAAGCCGATCCGCCTGATCCTGCCCGACTGAGGCCCCTTGGCCGGCTTCGGATTGCCGCTGGCTTTCGGAGGCATTTTCCTGTAGAGAAGCCGCAACCTGACAACACAGGTTGCACCGACCCGGCTGGACGACATCCCGGCCGGGCCATTTTTGTTATCCAACGACAAGGAGTCACCGATGTCGATCACTGCCGAGCGCAAGGCCGCTCTCATCAAGGAATACGCCACCCTCGAGGGCGACACCGGTTCGCCGGAAGTCCAGGTCGCGATCCTTTCCGAGCGCATCGCCAACCTTACCGAGCACTTCAAGAGCCACGTCAAGGACAACCATTCCCGCCGTGGTCTTCTGAAGCTGGTGAGCCAGCGTCGTCAGCTTCTGGACTACCTGAAGCGCAAGGACGCCGGGCGTTATGCCGCGCTGATCAACCGCCTCGGCCTGCGCCGCTGACGGAGTTTCGGGGGATGGGCGGCTTGCTGCCCTCCCCTTCCGCCGCCGCGGCATGCCGGGGTGGCTCCAGTTTCCCGCCGCCCTGAACAAGGGCGTAGGGTCCGCCCGCAGAAGCGGGCAAGAACGACAGGCGCTTTCGCCCCGCCGGGGTGAGCGCCGCTCCGGCGTGTTCCGCACCCTGGGGCAGGATTGCCAGGCGCTTCGCTCCGGAAACCGGAAGGAGCTTCTCGCCGTCTTGCCCGTGGGCCGCACGCCGGACCAGACAAGAACGGAACAAACGCATGTTCGATATCCATAAAGTCGAGATCGACTGGGCCGGCCAGAAGCTGACCCTCGAGACGGGCCGTGTTGCTCGCCAGGCCGATGGCGCGGTGCTCGCGACGCTCGGTGAAACGTCGGTCCTCGCCACCGTCGTTTCTGCGAAGCAGCCGAAGCCCGGCCAGGACTTTTTTCCCCTGACCGTCAATTACGAAGAAAAGGCCTTTGCCGCCGGCAAGATCCCCGGTGGCTATTTCAAGCGCGAAGGCCGTCCGGCCGAGCACGAAGTGCTTATTTCGCGCCTGATCGACCGCCCGATCCGCCCGCTGTTCCCCGATGGCTACAAGTGCGACACCCAGGTGATCGTCACGGTTCTCAGCCACGACATGGAAAATGCGCCTGATATACTTGCTCTCGTCGCAGCCTCGGCGGCGCTGACCATCTCCGGCGTGCCCTTCATGGGCCCGGTGGGCGCTGCCCGCGTAGGCCTGATCGAGGGTGCCTACGTCCTCAATCCGCCGGTCGACAAGATGGCCGAGAGCAAGCTCGACCTCGTCGTCGCCGGTACGGGCGATGCCGTGCTGATGGTCGAGTCGGAAGCCCAGGAACTCGACGAAGACACCATGCTCGGCGCCGTGATGTTCGGTCACCGCGGCTTCCAGCCGGTGATCGATGCCATCATCCGTCTGGCCGAGCGCGCCGCCAAGGAGCCGCGCGAGTTCGCAGCTCCCGACGTCTCGGAGATCGAGTCCGCCGTTCTCGGCATCGCCGAGACCGACCTTCGAGCCGCCTACAAGATCACCGCCAAGCAGGAGCGTTACGCCGCCGTTGACGCCGCCCGCGCCAAGGTGATGGGCGAACTGTTCCCGGAAGGCGCCGAGCCGCGCTTCGACAAGGAAACCGTCGCTACGGTTTTCCATGACCTGCAGGCCAAGATCGTTCGTTGGAACATCCTGGACACCGGCCACCGGATCGATGGCCGCGATCTCAAGACGGTTCGTCCGATCGTCGCCCAGGTTGGCGTTCTGCCGCGCGCCCATGGTTCGGCGCTGTTTACCCGCGGCGAGACTCAGGCCCTCGTGGTTGCCACTCTCGGTACCGGCGAGGACGAGCAGTTCATCGAGACGCTGGAAGGCACCCGCAAGGAACGCTTCCTGCTTCATTACAACTTCCCGCCCTTCTCCGTCGGCGAGACCGGCCGCATCGGTTCGCCCGGCCGTCGTGAGATCGGTCATGGCAAGCTTGCCTGGCGCGCCATTCATCCGGAACTGCCGGCCCATCACGAGTTCCCCTACACCATCCGCGTGGTGTCGGAGATCACCGAGTCGAACGGCTCGTCGTCGATGGCCACCGTCTGCGGTTCCTCGCTGGCTCTCATGGACGCCGGCGTGCCGATGAAGGCACCGACCGCCGGCATCGCCATGGGCCTCATCAAGGAAGGTGAGCGCTTCGCCGTGCTCTCCGACATCCTGGGCGATGAGGACCACCTCGGCGACATGGATTTCAAGGTGGCCGGCACGGCGCAGGGCATCACCTCGCTGCAGATGGACATCAAGATCACCGGCATCACCGAGGAGATCATGAAGGTCGCCCTGGCCCAGGCCAAGGGTGGTCGCGAGCACATCCTCGGCGAGATGGCCAAGGCGATCACCGGTGCCCGCTCGTCGATCGGCGAGCATGCTCCGCGCATCGAAGTGATGAAGATCAACCCCGACAAGATCCGCGAAGTGATCGGTTCGGGCGGCAAGGTCATCCGCGAGATCGTCGAGAAGACCGGCGCCAAGATCGACATCCAGGATGACGGCACCGTCAAGTTCGCTTCGTCCGATCTCAAGGCGATCACCGCCGCCATGAACTGGGTGAAGGGTATCGCCGCCGAGCCGGAAATCGGTGCCATCTACGAGGGCACCGTCGTGAAGTGCGTCGACTTCGGCGCCTTCGTCAATTTCTTCGGCACCCGCGACGGCCTCGTCCACGTCTCCCAGCTCGCCCCGCAGCGCGTCCAGAACGTCAAGGACGTCGTCAAGGAAGGCGACAAGGTGTGGGTGAAGCTGATGGGCTTTGACGAGCGCGGCAAGGTACGCCTGTCGATGAAGGTGGTCGATCAGGCCACCGGCCAGGAGATCAAGCAGGAAGAGAAGCCTGCCGAGCCCAAGGGCGAGTGATCTTCCTCCCCTGAGTGACTTTATCGGCCGGCGCGGGTCCATCCCGTGCCGGCCGTTGCATTTGGCCTCGGACGATTTTCAGTTTGATGCCCTCCGCACTTGACAGCGGGTCGTCGCTGGCCCTTGATGCGCGCCAACAACGCGCCGCGTAGGCGGCGGCATGCAGGATGTAGTTACATGCTGGTCAAGACCGACGATCTGCCCCACGAAATTCGTTACACCAAGACAGACGCCGTCATCTCGGCGGTCGGTGCGACGTTGCTGATCGTCTCGGAGATGCTCGGAGCCATCGTCGCGTTTGCGTGGGCGATCGGCAGCATGCTCGGTCTTGGCGAGACGCCGATCGTGATCTTTGTCTGCGTGATGGCAGTTCCCGGGCTGGTGTTGTCGGCAACGCTGACCCGCCGCATCCTGCGTGTCGAACACTCGCTGCGTGACAGCGGCAGCTTCTGACCTCATTCTCGACAAACGATGCTGATCAAGGGCGCGGCTATGGCAGCGCCCTTTTTCATTTCCCCGTCGGTGCCCGACTCCGATTCGATATATAGGGGATTTCATATACACGCATAGCGTTTGGCGCCGCTCGTCTGGCTAACCTCACTTTGGGAGTGGGAAGTTCCGACTAGGTCGGCAACCATTCAGTTACCGAAGGCCGCGCTTTGGTCGATTCTGCCAAATGTCCACGTTGTCATATCGCAAAGTCATGTTATTTGCAGAGGCGTAGGGTGGCTTTGCGAAAGGAGAGATCGATGAAATTTCCGCGGGAACTCATCGCTCGAGTGGATGCTAGCCTGGTCCGAAGCCAGACCGCTGATTGTCCGGTCGATGGCCTCGACGAGATTGCGACCGTGGCTCTTGGTCTGGCCAAGGGTGATCGGGATGTGGCGCGCGGACTGATCCTCAACGATTTCGAGGATTGGCTGTCGCGGACCGGACGCCTGAACTCAAGCTACAGCTTTGCAAGTTACCCTCAGTTCAGGAAGGGCAAGCGGAGAGGAAGTCTGTTCGGCGCGCTTGCGTGGACCTATCTGCTGCCGAGGCGCACCATTTCCATCCACCAGTACGCGTAAGACTCAGCGCTCGCCTCGCCGATAAGGCTGCATGAGAGCCTGCGGTACCCGAGCGCGACGTGCCATGACGCTGAGTGCGACGATGGACAGGATGTAGGGTGTCATGAGGAATACCTGATAGGGCACCCCGTCCACCGCCGTCTGCAAGCGCAACTGGAAGGCATCGAAGAAAGCGAACAGCAGCGCGCCAAACAACGCGCGTCCGGGCCGCCAAGAGGCGAAGACGACGAGCGCGATGCAGATCCAGCCGCGCCCCTGCACCATGGTCGGGAAGAAGCTATTGAAGGCCGACAGCGTCAGAAAGGCGCCGCCCACCGCCATCAAGGCCGATCCGGCAACCACCGCTCCATAGCGCACCACCATCGGATTGACGCCCTGCGCCTCGGCGGCATGCGGGTTCTCGCCGGTCATGCGGATGGCGAGACCGAGCGGCGTGCGAAACACGACGTACGCGAGCAGCAGGGCAAGAAAGAGTGCCAGATAGGTTGGCGGCGTTTGCGCCGACAGCACCGGCCCGATGAACGGCAGATCGGCAAGGCCCGGCACGTTGACCGGGGCGAAAGGAACGACGGTCGGCGGCGAGCCGGCAAGCGGCACGATCAGGCGGAAGAGATAGTAACTGAGGCTCGAAGCGAACAGGGTCACGCCTAGACCTGATACGTGCTGCGAAAGGCCGAGCGTCACGGTCAGGGCGGCATGTAGCAAGCCGAAGACGGCGCCAGCGAGGGCAGCAACCAAGAGGCCAGTCCAGAGATCGGCGCCATGAAAGACGGCGAGCCAGCCGATCATCGCCCCGAAGGTCATGATGCCCTCTATGCCCAGGTTGAGCACACCGGCCCGTTCACACAGCAATGCGCCAAGGGTCCCGAAGATCAACGGCGTGGCGATCCTGAGCACCGCCCCCCAGAGGCCGACCGAAGCAATGATGTCGAGAAAGGTGCTCATCGACGGATCCTGTATTGGGCAAAGAACACCGCCACCAGCATGGTGATCAGCGACAACGCCACAGTGACATCGGCGATGTAGCTCGGAATCTTCAAGGCACGGCTCATGCCGTCAGCGCCCACGAACATGGTGGCTGTAAACAGCGCCGCCAGCACGACACCAAGCGGGTGGAGGCCGGCCAGCATGGCAACGACGATGCCGGAATAGCCAAACCCCGGCGACAGATCGGTGGTGACGTAGCCTTTGACGCCCATGACTTCGATCGCCCCGGCAAGGCCGGCGAGGCCACCGGACACGCAGGCGACCAGAAGCAAGGTTCTGGCAAGCGGCACGCCGGCGAACACCGCCCCTTCCGGATTGAGGCCGGCAGCGCGCGACTTCAGTCCGAACACGGTACGGCTCTGAACGAAGTGGATGACGAAAGCCAGGATGAGCGCGATGCCGAAGCCCCAGTGCAGACGTGAACGGAACACCAGCTTGGGCAGCATAGCCACATCCGGCACCGCCTGACTCTGCGGCCAGCCGAACGCCAAGGGGTCCTTCAGCGGTCCGTCGATCAGCATGGATACCACAAGCACGGCGACGAAGTTCAACAGAAGGCTGGTCACCACCTCGTCGACCGAAAAGCGGAGCCTCAGCCACAATGGGATGATCAGCAAGACCATGCCGGCGATGGCCCCGGTCACCAACAACAGGGGGATCGATAGATAACCGGGAGCAGTCGCCAGAAGCTGGGAACCGACGGCGGCAACGGCGATGGCGCCGAGATAGAACTGCCCCTCGCCTCCGATGTTCCAGACACGCGCCCGAAAGGCCACGGCGGCGGCAAGACCGGTGAGCATCAGGGGCGTCGCCCGCGTCAGCGTTTCGGTGGTCGACAGGCGAGACCCGAACGCCCCCATCAGGATGCGCCAGTAGGCCTCGAGAACCGGAGCGCCAGCGGCGGTGATCAGAATGCCGGAAAGGGCCAGGGCGGCGGCCACGGCGAGCAGAGGAGTCAGGATGACCAGAGCGAGAGGACGATGCTCGCGGCGTTCAAAGCGCATCAGGCAGCCTCTTTCTTCCAGGCACCCGCCATCATCAGTCCGAGGGCGCGGGCATCGACCTCGTCGGCGGAAACCGATGGCGATAGCCGGCCGCCAACGATCGCCTGGATGCGATCGGCGAGCCCGATCACCTCGTCAAGGTCTTCGGAAATGAGCAACACGGCTGTGCCGGCCTTTCTGGCGTCGAGAATGCGTTCATGAACGGCGGCGACGGCTCCCTCGTCGAGACCGCGTGCCGGCTGGGCGGCGATCAGGATGCGCGGCCGCTCGATGAGATTCCGGCCGAGGATCAGCTTCTGCATGTTGCCACCCGACAGGAGGCGTGTGCGGGTGAGCGGACCACCGCCCCGCACGTCGAAATTGCCAACGATGCCATCAGCAAAAGCTATTGCAGCCTTGCGATCGACGAGACCATGGCGCGAAAACCGGCGTTCATCGAGGCGTTCGAGCACGGCATTTTCCCAGATTGCCATCTCGCCGATCGCTCCCTCACGGGTACGATCCTCCGGAATGCGGCCGATACCGGCTGCAACCGTGTCGGCTACAGAGAGATCTCCGATCGCCTCGCCATAGAGGAGGATGTCGCCGGAACTGCGGGTCAGCGTCCCGGATAGCAGGCCGGCGAGTGCCGTCTGGCCGTTGCCGGAGACGCCGATGATGCCCAATACCTCACCGGCATGCAGTCGAAAACTGACCTCCTTCAGCCGATCGACGCCATCGATGCGCACCGAAACGGCGGCCGCCTCCAACACCGCCTCGCCGCGTTCGTGGGCCTCGCGCATCGGCCTGGTGACCCGATGACCGACCATGAGCTCGGCCAGTTCCCCCCTCGAGGTATCCGCCGTCCGACGCTCGGCAACCAGCCTGCCACCGCGCAGCACGACGACACGATCGGCAGCGGCCATCACTTCATCGAGCTTGTGCGAGATGAAGATCAGGGACAGTCCCTGCCGGGCCATTTCCTTCAGGGTGCCGAACAGTGTCTCCGCCTCAAGATTGGTCAGAACCGCCGTCGGCTCGTCGAGGATCAGGATACGCGCGTCGTTGTAGAGCGCCTTCAGAATCTCGACGCGCTGCTGTTCGCCAACCGACAGATCGCCGAGACGGGCGTCGGGATCGACGGCAAGGCCGAAACGCTCGGCAAGCGACTTCAGCTTCGCCCTGGCGCGACCGGTTTCCGAACGGAAGCGCCACAGCTTTTCGGTGCCGGTCATGACGTTCTCGAGCACCGTCAGATTGGGCGCCAGCGAAAAATGCTGGTGGACCATGCCGATGCCGGCATGAATAGCAGCGCGCGGCTTGCCGGGCGGCAGATTGGCACCATGGACCCGTATGTTTCCTTCATCGGGCATGTAATGACCGAACAGGATGCTCATGAGCGTGGTCTTGCCGGCGCCGTTCTCGCCAAGCAGCGCAACGATCTCGCCCCGCGCCAGCGTCATGGAAATGGCGTCGTTGGCCTTGTTGTCGCCGAAGCTCTTGCTGACGCGGTCGATCTCGAGAACCGTTTCGGTCATGACGGCAATCCTGCGATGGGAAAGGGATGTTGCCAGCGACCGTCGCGCTCCAGTGCCGAGGCGAGAGACAACAGCAGTCGGTCGGCACCGAGCGGGGCAACCATCTGTATGGGCAGAGGCAAACCGTCCTTGTCGGCGCCAAACGGCATCGTCAGCGCCGGGAAGCCCGAAATGTTGGCAAGCGTGGCGAGCGGTGCCAGAGCGGTCATGCGCCTGAGGTGAAGTTCGGTGTCGTCATGGTCTGACGGAAACGATCCTATCGGCGGAGGTGCCTTCGCCAGCATCGGGGCGAGCAGGACGTCTATCCGGTCGAACAGTCGCCAAAGGTTGCGTGACACCAGAACGCCCGCCGTCTGAGAGCGCCAGAAGGCGGCGGCGGAGAGGCCCCTTCCCCGCTTGGCGAAAGCCTGGGTCAGCGGTTCGGCGAGTGAGAAGTCGATTCCGTCGGTCTCGGAGAGATCGGCGAGATTGGTGCAGACGATGTCAGAGAAAAGGCGCGCCGAGGCGGCGACCATGGTTGCAACTTCCGACCAGACAGCCGGAACCAACCGGTGACCGGAGGTCTCGAGAAGCTTCCCAGCAGCCTCGACGGCGGCGGATCGCTCGGGGGCTGTCGGGAAATCCGATCCGGTTTCCGGGAGAATGCCGATCTTCAACACCCCGTCCTTGGGTTCCGCAAGGGATACATCGGCGAAAGGCCCGCGCGTGTTGCTTGCAACGGCCGACAGCAGGCTCGCGCTATCTCGCACACTGCGCGACACGCAAAGCTCCGAAGCAATACCTCCGAGATGATTGCCGAAGGCAGGGCCTGCCGGCATCACGCCCCGGCTCGGCTTCAAACCCACGAGGCCACAGCAGGCGGCCGGTACGCGGATGGAGCCACCGGCGTCCGTGGCATGGGCTATCGCGACGATGCCTGCGGCAACAGCCGCCGCCGCGCCACCCGAGGAGCCCCCAGGCGTGCGTGTGGGGTCGAGCGGGTTGCGGGCAAGCGGGCCTATCGCCGGCTCGCTGGCGAGCGCCAGCCCGAACTCAGGCGCGGTGGTCAGACCGAAGGGCAGCAGACCGGCGGCGCGGAAGCGCTTTGCAAGATCGGAGTCAGGCGTATCGGTCTTGTCACGAGAAAACAGCCGCGACCCCGCAACAACCGGCAGGCCAGCAAAGGGACCGCCGAGATCCTTGGCCAGTGTCGGCACACCGCAGAATGGTCGGTTGGCAAAACGTTGGGGATCGGCGCTCCGTTCCGCATCAGCGGCGGCAGCGGCCCGTTGACCGAGATCGGCATCAACGTGGCAAAGCGCGCCGAGATCGGAACGCGATGCGGCAGCGCCAAGCGAAGCCGTCATGGCCTCGCTGGCGGTGAGGCGCCCGCTGCGGATCGCCTCGGCCAAAGCTGTCGCATCGCCTGTCATGCCGGCTTACTTGGGTTCGGCGGTGTCGCGCGGCACTTCGAAGGCGCCAGACTTGATCTTTGCCCGCACCTCTTCCATGGCCACCTCGGCGTCGGCTGGTGCCACGCCCTTGACGTAGGCGATGTCGCTGCCGCCTTCCTTCATCAGACCGAAGGCGGTGTAATCCTTGCCGACCGGCTTGCCGGCAGCGGCATCGGCCACGGCCGCGTTGAGGATCGGCCGGAAGCCCCAGAGAGCGTTGGCGAAGACGGTCCCGGCATAGCGCGGCGTGTAATCAATCAGCGAGCCCACTGCCTTGACACCGCGTTCCTTGGCCGCATCGGCCGTGCCGATACGCTCGCCGAACAGGATGTCGGCGCCGGCGTCGATCTGGGCAAGGCCAGCCTCACGCGCCTTTGGCGGATCGAAGAAGGTACCGATGAAGGTGACGAGGTGCTTGGCCCCGGGGTTGACTGCCTTGACGCCGGCGGCAAAGGCATTGATCAGCATGTTGACTTCGGGGATCGGCATGGCACCGACCGAGCCGACGACGTTGGACTTGGTCATCTTGCCGGCCAGCATGCCGGCGAGATAGGCACCGTCGTGGTTCCAGGTTCCGAAAACGCCGAAGTTGTCGCCGGCGGCGGCACCGGACGAGCCGAGCACGAAGGCCGTGTCCGGATAGTCGGCAGCCACCTGTCGTGCTTCCTTTTCGACGGCATAAGCCTCGCCGATGATCAGCTTGTTGCCGGCCTCGGCATACTCGCGCATGGCACGCGGATAGTCGGTCCCCGAGACACCTTCGGAAAAGGTGTACTCGATGGCGCCTTCAGCGGCGGCGTCCTGCAACGCCTTGTGCAAACAGGAGTTCCAGGCGTTCTCTACCGGCGAGGCGTGGATGCCGGCCACCTTCAGCGGCGTGGCGGCACGTACCGGCAGGATGAGGCCGCCAACGCCGAGCGCAAGGCCCGACGCCAGCACGGCGCGGCGGGAAAGACGGTAATCCATGGTGATCCCCTCTGACTTTGGATTGTGTTTCTAGAGCCGTATCAGTGCCCAAAATTTTGTCAAGTTATCGACGGTCACAAATTTAGGCATATTCAACGGCATCGTCAGAAGGCATTACCTGGGGGTGCAAACCCTCGCAAATGCGCGCCGCAACTCAGCCGATACGGATGATTTCAAGGGCGCGAATATCAGCCTCGTTACGTGGCCCCGTCATACCACCTGGACTGATATAGGTCGCATTTGCCGCAAGATAACTCATGTTGAAAAAATCATCGATTTCGACGCGATAGCATCCTGCCGGAAGTGACAACGGCAGCATCGTCGATCTGCGAAGCGGGTTGACCGGCATCATGTGCGGCATCTGCACGACACCGGAGGCAACCATCCGTCCATCGGCACCCCATACCCGCATGCGCTTCACGGCGTTGGTGACGCCGGTTTGGATATGGAAGCTATGGTTTCGATAGAGAAGCGTCAGCCGATAGTCCCCAGCCTCTCTCACGGTCACATCGGCAAAGACAAGGCAACCATCCCTTCGCTCAACGCCCGCTCCATCGCACCCCAAGGTCAGAACGGCACCCTCTTCAATGGCCGCTTCAAGCGACGGGTGGGATGCGTTGCCCCCTTCGGCAAAGCGCGCGATGACGCGATAGGCGCGGCGAATACCAGGATTAAGCGGCAGGGGATCGTGCCAGGCCATGTCTGGCACATCGGTCGCCGCGATCTTTCCATCTCGCAGCACGCTAAAGACCAGCGGCTCGCTGCGGCCGGAGCGTGGCACCTGCCCCTCAAAGTTGAGCCGCACTCGTCCATCCTCGATAACGAGATCGGTGATGGCAGGCTCGCGCGGGGAGAAGACGCTTGGATCGTCGTGGGTAGAGGCATCGACGATCGGAATCAGCGATAGGCGAGACGCATCCGGAACCAGCTCGCCAAAGACGACCTCGACGAGGTTGTTATCCAGAAGCTGGTCGTCATCGATGCGGCCCTTCACAGCCACGCCGTTGAGACGCAGGCTCCGCAGAACATAACGTCCCCGTTCTGTTGCTCGAGGCGGCAGGTCGAATACGATGGTTACTCGCCGGCCATGGTGGACCAGATCGCGGAGTTCAGCCCTGCCGGCTCCCAGCCGATCCCGCGCATGCGTGGTCAGGAAAGGCGCGACACGGAGACCGCCAGCCTCCGGCCGATAACCGAAAATCGCCGTCATCACCATCCCGAGGTAACCACCGACCGACCACAGCTGGCGGGCCGACGAAATGCAGGGACCATCATCGAACCAGGTACGACCGGTCAGCCATTCCTGGTTTTCGACATTGTCGAGATTGAGCGCCGCGGCCCTGACCAGGGAATCGAAGGTATGATCGAAGGCGGCGACCGCGTCCACCTCGACGGCGGCCAGAAGCTCGTAGGCGGTGACAAAAGGCCAGATGGCGCGGTTGTGGTAGCAGAAGATGTCGGGCTGGGCCGGGTAGTAGACCGGCACGCCGAAGGGAACATGCGGGTAGCTCGACAAAATCCGGCGCGCCTTGTCGCGGTCGGCGATGCCGGACAGGATCGCCAGGGAAAGACCGAGCATATCGAACTTTTCGACCGGTAGCGCCGGGCTGTCCGGCGTCGTTATCGACGCATAAAGCCCCTTTTCTTCCAGCCAGAAGCCTCGATCTATGGCCACACGGAGATCGGCGGCCCAGCCCGCATAGCGTTCGGCCATTGCCCTCTCACCGCTCTCATTGGCGAGGCGCGCCGCGAGATCGAGCGCCTTGAAATGGCAGGCGTTGGTCGAGAGGGCCTTGGAGCTGGCGATCGTCGTGAGATCGGAAGCTGCCCAGGGGGCATATGTCTGGTCGCGCCAATCCAGGAAAGACTGTTCGCCCCGGTAAAGGCCATCGACGGTATCGAACGCGGCAAGCCGGTCCGCCTCTATGGTACCGGAGAGAGCGCGAAGCGCCGTGTCGGCAAAGGCGCTCCTGGCATCACCATGCAGGGTCTTGAGCAACGCCTCGGCCCCGAAAGCCCAGGAAACACGATCTGTGCTGACCGGCCAGCTGCCCCCGGAACCGGTGTCCTGGACGATCTGCAGGCTATCCGAGGGAAGCCCTTCGGGCAGCGAAAGGCCCTCGCGGAAGGGACTGACCTTGTAGAGAAGCGTCGTCGCTGCCCGCTCTGGATCGAGGACGGCGAGGCCCAGATGAGCGGCGTACGAGACATCGCGCGTCCAGACGTAGGTCCACCTCTCGCCGGCCTGGAAGCACTCGCAGGGGATCGGCTCGCCGTAGCGATAGGCGCCGTCGCGGATCGAAGAGACGGCATTGAGTCCGGCATCTTCGATCGCCTGGGCAAAAAGCGCGTCAAAGAGCGGCGAGCCTGTGTGGGCACGCGGAGCGGCGAGCGGTTCTTCGATCCGTCTCTGGCGCGAGGGGTTGTCGCGTCGCACAGCCGTAGTCGACAGTTCGAAGATGCGCCCTTGGTCCGATACTCCCTCCCTGATCTCGACCGTTTCGTCGCGACCAGATGGTTCAGTCGGATAGGACGGAAAGGACAGGCTTTCCTCGCGCATAGTCGCCTCCGGAGCTGGGCGAATCGGCTGCCGATGCCCTCCGACAAGCTCTACGCCCGTCGATCGCGATCCGGAATGGCGACCATTCTCCTACAGTTCAGCCGGGTTGGAAGCCGTCGCTGTCGCGGCCAACCAGCTCCCAGGGCCAGATCTCCTGAATCACGGCATGGCCATAGCTTTCGGCAAAGCGCGGCATGGAGGCGAGCAGCGCTTGAGCGAGGCGACGGCCAAGGCCGTAGAGATCAAGCCTGAAGCAGGTGAGCGGCGGCGCCATGAACTGAGCAATCGCCGTATCGGCCGAACAACTGAGAATGGCCAAGTCCCGTCCCGGCTGCAGTCCGGCTTCGGACAGGTAGGAGTAGGCTCCCACCACGGCGCGATAGTGCGGGAAAATCACCGCCGTCGGTGGCTCCGTCATGGCCAGGAAATCGGCCATCGCCTTGTAGCCGCCCTCCTCATGCGTGTCCGTCTTGATCATGAGGGCTTCATCGACGGCGAGGCCATGCCCGACAAGTTCGCGCCGGAAGGCATCCTGCAACATGGTGTCGAGCCGATAGCCTGGGTCGCCAGTGACCAGCGCGACGCGGTGGTGACCGAAGCCAACAAGCCGATCTATGGCGGCACGCATGGCAAAGTCGAAATCGAGGTCCATCCAGGGATGGCTGCCGCCTGACCAGGAACGCCCCATCGTGGCGAAGGGAAAGCCGCGACTGGCGAGATAGTCGAGGCGCGGATCGTCGTCGCGCGTCTCGGCGAGGATCAGTGCGTCGGCTTGCCGGCGCTCGACGATGCGCTTCACACGGTCGAGCATGTCCATGCCCGGCTTGTTCAGATGGATGACCAGATCGAGTCCATGCTCGGCGAACTGGTCCTGAATGCCGCGCGACAGCTCCATGAAGAACATGGTGTCGGTCTTGGAGGTCAGATCGGTGGACAGCAGCAGGGCGACAACGTTGAGTGTGCCCTGGCGAAGGCTGCGCCCCGCTTGATCCGGGGCGTAACCGAGCTCCGCCGCCGCTTCCAGGACGCGCTTGCGCGTCTCGGCGTTGACTTCGGGATGGCCGTTGAGCGCGCGCGACACCGTGCCGATGGAAATATTGAGATGGCGCGCCAGCTCCTTGATGCCCAATACCCTGCCCTCCCGTTCAGCGCCCGCCCTGTTCAAGGAGACGACCGCCTTCCACCTCGTCTTCAGACAAATCCAGCAGGCGATCAATAGACGGAACGCTCGGTTTCGTCGAGGAAATCCGCCTATTTGGCGTCAATGGCAAAGACACTCCTACGATACAAAAGCCCTTTGACAGACGACGCCTTCGTCGCTATCGTCGTAAACGTTTACGGAACAGAGGAAGTCCGTGGAATCGCAAGCCCTGCGAAGGTCTTGGCGACGAGTGGTGGCTGTGCGTCTCCCTTATGCTGTGGAGCGCCTTGGGAGGAAGGCAATGAAGTTCAGCGACGGCAATTGGCTGCTGCCGGCAGGCATGAGCATCCTCAATCCGCATCACGTGCATGCGGTGCGGACCGATGCCAGAACGGCCGAGATCCTGGCGCTTGCCGTGCGCGGTCGTGGCCGTGCCGATCAGATCAATGCGCCCACCCTGACGCTGACGCTGAGCGCACCGATGGAAGGCGTCATCGGCGTACGTATCGAACATCACAAGGGCACAGCGAAGCGCGGTCCCGCCTTCGAACTCTTCACCGATGATGGCTTTCGACCGACCATCGTAGACAAAGAGAACACCCTTTCCTTCACATCGGGCGGCCTGACGCTGACCGTTTCGAAGGATGGCGACTGGCGGACAGAGGTGACGCGGGGCGGCAAGCGGCTAACCGGGACTGGGTTCCGGGAAACTGGCCATGCCAGCGTCGCCGGCGAGCCGACCCGTGTGTTCGAGCGACTCGATCTCGAAGTCGGTACGCTGGTCTATGGGCTTGGCGAGCGTTTCTCCCCCTTCGTCAAGAACGGCCAGAGCATCGATATCTGGAACCAGGATGGCGGCACTTCCACCACCCAGGCCTACAAGAATATCCCCTTCTTCCTGACCAATCGGGGTTGGGGCGTGCTGGTCAATGATCCGGGACGGGTCGGCTTCGAGGTGGCATCGGAAAAGGTGTCAAAGGTGCAGTTCGCCGTCGAGGGCGAGGCATTGGAGTATTTCCTGATCGACGGTCCGACGCCGAAGGCAGTGCTGGAGCGCTACACGCGTCTCACCGGTCGACCGGCCCTGCCACCCGCCTGGTCGTTCGGCCTCTGGCTGACGACGTCTTTCACCACCGACTATGACGAAGGTACAGTCAACTCCTTCGTCGACGGCATGTTCGAGCGCGACATTCCGCTGCACGTCTTCCATTTCGACTGCTTCTGGATGCGCGGCGTCCACTGGTGCGATTTCGAGTGGGATCCGGAAGTCTTCCCCGACCCCCAGGGCATGCTGAACCGTCTCAGGGGAAAGGGCTTGAAGATCTGCCTCTGGATCAACCCCTATATCGCCCAGGCGTCCAAGCTGTTCGATGAGGCGGCCGACAAGGGCTATCTCCTGAAGCGGCCGGATGGCAGTGTCTGGCAGTGGGATCTCTGGCAGGCCGGCCAGGGCATCGTCGACTTCACCAATCCCGAGGCGGTCGCCTGGTATGCCGGGCATCTGAAGCGCCTTGCCGCCATGGGCGTCGATGCCTTCAAGACCGATTTTGGCGAGCGCATCCCGACCGACGTCGTCTGGCACGACGGTTCGGACCCGGTGAAGATGCACAACTACTACCCCTTCCTCTACAACAAGGTGGTGCACGATGCGCTGATCGACGCCTGTGGCGAAAGCGTGCTGTTCGCCCGTTCGGCCACCGTCGGCGGCCAGCGCTTCCCGGTGCATTGGGGCGGAGACTGCTATTCCGACTATCCTGCCATGGCCGAGACCCTGCGTGGCGGTCTCTCGCTCGGTCTTTCCGGCTTCGGCTTCTGGAGCCACGACATCGGTGGCTTCGAGAATACCGCCGAGGCCGACGTCTACAAGCGCTGGTGCGCCTTTGGGCTGCTCTCCAGCCACAGCCGCCTGCATGGCTCCAAGTCCTACCGCGTTCCCTGGCTATTCGATCAGGAAGCCGAGGCAGTGCTGAGGGATTTCGCGCGCCTCAAGTGCTCGCTGATGCCCTACCTCTATGCCGCCGCCGTCGAGGCTTCGGAGACGGGCGTCCCGATGCTCCGAGCCATGCTGCTGGAGTTTCCCGACAACCCTGGCACAGAAACGCTCGACCGCCAGTTCATGCTGGGATCCTCGCTCCTGGTCGCACCGGTGTTCGACAAGGATGGTGAAGTGGCGGTCTACCTGCCGGCCGGCCGCTGGACCCAGCTTCTGACGAGTGAAGTGGTGGAGGGGCCAGGCTGGCGACGCGAGACGCACGGCGTGATGAGCCTGCCGCTCTACGTGCGGCCGAACAGCCTCATCGCCTTTGGCGGCAACGACCATCGACCGGATTATGACTATGCGGACGGCGTTACCTTCGCTCTCTATGAACTGGCGGATGGTGACAGCGCCACGGCAACGGTGCCCGACTATCGCACAGGCGCGCCGGCTCTGACGCTGACCGTGCGGCGAGAGGGGGGCGTGATCACCGCCGCGCCCGATCGCGACCATTCCTACGCGCTCCGGCTCGTCGGTATTGGCCATGTCGCTGCCGTCGAGGGCAGCGATAACCTCGAACAACGCTCCGGCGGCGTTACCCTCCGCGCCACCGGCCCGCTTCGGATCACCCTCCCACCGGCCTGACGGCTGCGCCTCTCCACGGCGACGATCCGAAGCAGAAACCCCGGAAGCACGGCTTCCGGGGTTTTTCTCAGACTGCTATCGGGAAGGTTCAGAGGCGCCGTTCGGTTTCGGCGTCAAAGACATGCACGCTGGCGTCGGCAAAAGACAGGCCAGCCCGATCACCGTTGGCGACAGCGCGGCGACCAGTCTCCACCACCATCAGTTCGGGTATCGTCGCCGTGGTGACGAAGGTCGTGGAGCCAGTCGACTCGGTAAAGGCGATAGGGACGTCGAAACGACCAGCGCCCGGCGCGGTCAGGATCAAGTGTTCGGGCCGAATGCCGATCAGCACCTTGGCGCCGGCCGGCGCGACGGCAGAAATTGCCAGATTGAACGGGCCATTGCCGATATTGATCGTCACAGCCCCACCATCGACCACCGTGGCCGGCAGGAAGTTCATGGCGGGCGAGCCGATGAAGCCTGCAACGAATTTATTCGCCGGCTTATCGTAGAGATCGAGCGGACGCCCCTGCTGCTCGATGACACCCGCCCGGAGCACGACGACATGATCGGCCATGGTCATGGCTTCGATCTGGTCATGAGTGACATAGACGGAGGTCGCTCCAAGCCGGTCGTGCAGGGCGCGGATCTCCTTGCGCATATGGACGCGCAGGGCTGCATCGAGGTTTGAGAGCGGTTCGTCGAACAGGAAGGCCTTGGGATTGCGGATGATCGCCCGACTCATGGCGACGCGCTGGCGCTGACCGCCGGACAACTCGCGCGGATAGCGATGAAGCAGATCCGACAGGCCGGTGGTCGCGGCAACCTCGACCGCGGCCTTCCTTCGCTCCGCCTTGGCCACGCCGTGAACGCGCAGCGAGTAGGTGAGGTTCTCCTCGACGGTCATATGCGGATAGAGGGCGTAGGACTGGAACACCATGGCGACGTCGCGTTTGCGCGGCGGCAGGGCTGTCACCACCTCACCGGCGATGGAAATGTCACCAGCGGTGATCTTCTCCAGGCCGGCCAGCGAACGTAGCAATGTCGACTTGCCGCAACCAGACGGGCCGACCAGGGCGACGAAGCTGCCCTTGTCGATGGAAAGGTCGATGTCTTTCAGGGCGTGATAGGCGCCGTAGTGCTTGTTGACGCCGGTAAACTCGATCTGCTTGGTCATTTCAGGGCTCCGGAGGTCAGGCCAGAGACGATGCGCCGCTGCAGCAGCACGAAGGTCGCCAGAATGGGCGTCACGTAGATCGAAGCGAAAGCCATGATCCGGTTCCATTCGTTGGTGTTCGGGCCCATGAATGCGTTGAGGCCGACCGAGCTTGGCTGCAGCTCGATTTCCTGGATCAGCGACTTCGAGTAAACGAACTCGCCGAAGGCCTGCATGAAGATGAGGATGGCGGCAACGAGGATGCCGTTGCGGGCGAGCGGCAAGACGATCGACCAGAAGGCGCCAACGCGCGAGTTGCCATCGACCAGCGCCGCTTCCTCGAGTTCCATCGGCACGCTCATGAAGGTGGCGCGCACCAGCACGATAAAGAAGGGCATGCTTTTCGCTGCGATGGCCAGGATCACCGCCGTGCGCGGGAAATCCAGAATGCCCGTCAGCGTGAACAGCACGAAGATCGGCGTGATCATTAGCGACGCCGGCAGCACCTGCAGCATCAGAACGAGGAACAGACCAACATCGACCCAGACATTGCGGTAACGGGCCAACACATAGGAAGCCCCCGTGCCGAGGATGGAGATCAGCGCCACCGAGCCGAAGGCAATTACCGTCGAGTTCCAGAGGAACTGGCTCATGCCCTTCAGCTGGAAGACGAAGGGGAAGATCGACCACTGGGGATCGTCCGGCCAGAAGGAGGGCGGCGTCCTGAACATTTCCGAGCCGGTTTTCAGCGCGGTGATGTACATCCAGTAGAGCGGGAAGAGATAGATGGCGGCGAGCAGGAACGCGAAGACGAGCAGCAGCCGGTTCTTGGTAGTCTCGCTCATCCTCGCACCTCATGACGGGTCGACCGCACGTAGTAGATCGAGGCCACCATCACCACGACGATCATGATCACCGAGATGGCGGCGCCCTTGGCAAAATCGTACTGCTTGAACGAAAGGTCCCAGGCCCAGTACTGCGCGACGTTGGACGCGTTATTCGGCCCGCCAGCGGTAATGGCGGCGAACAGGTCGAACTGCTGGAGCGTAAAGATCAGGCCGAGCGAAATCAGTGCCCCGATGCTGGAGCGCATCATCGGCAAGGTGATCGTCCAGAAGCGGGTGAGCGCGCCAGCACCATCAAGTTCGGCCGCCTCATAGAGGTCGCCGGGGATCGACGACAAGCCAACCGACAGCATGATCATGTTGAAGGACGTGCCGAGCCAGATGTTGGCGATAATCACGCTCCATAGCGCGAAGGCCGGGTCGGAGCGCCAGAAGACATTGCCCGATATGATGTGGAGCTGGGTCAACACGAAGTTGAAGACGCCGAAGTCGCCCGAAAGCAGCCAGTTCCAGACAGCACCAACTACCAGTCCCGGCATGACCCAGGACACCAGGAACAGGCCGCGCAGCCAGGAGGCGCCTGGAAAATTCGTCCAGAAGAACAGCGCCAACGCGAAGCCGAACAGGAACTGGCCAGCGATGGAGGCGGCGAGGAAGATCGCCGTGTGGCCCATGATCGGCCAGAATTCCGGCTGGGCGATCAGTTGACGATAGTTGTCGAAGCCGACCCAGGGACGGATGAAGCTGCCGAGGCTGAACATGTCCACGGCCTGGAAGCTCATCACCACGTTGTAGACCAGCGGAACGCCCGACAGCACGATGAGAAAGGCGAGCGGGATGCCGATCAGGCAGAGATCGAATCCCCGGCCATCGACGAGACTGGAATAAAGGCGTCGCATCGGTCCTCCCCGCATCTGCGCGGCCGACCGCCGGCGCAGAGCATCACCCTTGGCGGGCGGTGCGGTCAACAGAAGGGATGGCGCTCCGGCGAGACGTCGGAACGCCCTTCCAGGACAATCAGCCAAGGATGCCCTTGATCGTGGCGGCGGCCTGATCGAGCGCATCCTTGGGGCTCGCCTGACCGGTCAGTGCCGACTGAATGGCATCCTGAATGGCCTTGGAAATCTTCATCCATTCCGGATGCGGTCCGCGGGGCTGAGCGTATTTCAGCTGCTCCATGAAGACCTTGACGGCTGCGTCCTTCTTGGCATCGCCGGTCGGCGGGATTTCGATGTTGGCGCGAGCGGCGAGCTGGCCCCAGTCGGGGAACACGCGCGGATCCTGCGACACGAAATACTCAAGCGCCTTGAAGGCCTCGTCGGGGTGCTTGGAACTCTTGAAGATCGCCCAGTTGAAGTCACCCATGGCCGACGAGCGCGGCGCACCGACTTGCGGCTCGGGCAGAAGCGTCGCGCGCCAGTCGAACTTCGCCTCTTGCGACATTCGGTTGAGCTCCCACGGTCCCGAGATCACCATGGCGGCATTGCCGGAGTTGAAGGTACCGGTGGAGTCCCACTGCCCACGGGTCAAGGTATCAGGCGAGGCCAGCTTCTCGTCGAGCAGTGTCTTCCAGATGGTCAGCGCGCGGACGGCACCTTCGGTATTGATCTTGTCATAGCCGCCGCCGGTCATCTGTGCCCAGGGCAGGAACTGGAAGGTCCCCTCTTCCGATGCCTTTGCCGAGAAGGCTATGCCGTAGACATTCTTTGTGGGATCGTTGAGCTTGCGAGCGGCCGCGACCAGATCGTCCCAGGTCTGCGGCGGCTTGTCCGGATCGAGCCCCTTCGCCTTGAACATGTCGGCGTTGTAGTAAAGGGCGATCGTGTTGGTGGCCTTCGGCACGCCATAAAGCTTGCCGTTCCAGGTGACCGAGGCGAGCGGGCCGGGGAAATAGTCTTCCTTGTGAATGACCTTGGAGTTGGCAATGCGATCGGTCAGGTCGAGGAAGACACCGTGCGAGGCGAAGAGCGCGTGCTCGGGATTGTCGATGGCGATGATGTCGGGCGCCTGGCCGGTCGAATAGGCGCGCATCGCCTCCGAGGTCACGTCATCGAAGTGAATCTGACGGTAGACGACCTTGATGTCGGGATTCTTCTCGCCGAACTCCTTGGCGAGGTTGAGGCCGGGCTGACGCTCGTCATCCTGACACCAGATGGTGATGGTCACGGGGTCGGCGGCGTGTGCCGCCATGCCAAGCGTCGCGGCGCCGGCATAAAACACCGCCCCGAGGATTGCCGATGTCTTCATGCTCCCTACTCCTCCAGTTGGTCGACCGGTTCCGGCCCGTTGGCGACCGGCGAGACCGAGAGCGATGGATGGTGGTCTGGCAGATCATCCTGATCTCGAAGGGGTATGGTTCACCGCTCGCCATCCATGCCTGCCGACACGGCGATGACGCCCGAAGACCCCGATCTAGACAGGACTTCCTCCCTGCCTTTTCGCTCCCGTAAACGTTTACGACGTTATGCGGAAAGGCTCGTAACTGTCAAGACCACCTGACGTCGGCCTTAGGTGACCTGCCACCCATCCGTGAACAACACCGGACGTGGGCGCTGCCGAGAAATGCAAACCGCGCCGCCCAGGCTTCCCCGGGCGGCGCGGTCAGAACTCGGCAGAGAAAGGGTCAGGCGGCGTCGTAAAGACGGCGCTCGACGAGGAAGCTGCCGCGCAGGCCATGCAGCAGCTTTGCACCGGCGAGAACCGCGAGATCGACCAGCGGCTCAACTAGGATCACCAGCATGTAAGCGCCGCCGAACGAGCTGATGGCTGCGAAGTTGCTGACCGTAAAGCCCTGCCCGTAGAAGGCCCAGAAGCCAACCCAGACAACGATACCGGCCTGATAGGCGGTAGAGAGAGCCAACGCTTGCCGATACTTCAGATCGACGTAGGGCGTAGCCGGGGCGATGACGCCGCGGGCGAGCGCCAGAAGCCCGAACAGCGGAACCAGAAGCGTCGTGACGTTCATGCCGTATTGCGGCAAGTCGAAGGGGGCGAAGAACAGCCCCTGGATCAGCAGCCCCAGTGCAAGTCCGATGGCCGCGGGCGCCGCTCCAAAGATCAGGAACAGCGTCGAGCCGAGGATGAGATGTACCTCTGAGACGCCGACCGGATAGTGCGGCAATACTTCGAAGAACGAAAAGACGAGGGCGGTGGTGGCAGCACTGCGCAGGCCAAGCGACAAAAGGCCGTTCTCACGCACCGACTGCCATGCGAGCTTCAGGCCATAACCTGCTGCACCTGTTGCCGTCAGATAGCTGAGCCAAAGTTTACCGTCGGCCACAAGGCCGGGTTCGATATGCATATCGGTCTCCTTTTCCGTCTCACCCGACGGAATCCGAATGTCGTGCAAGGCCGGTCTCCTGGCTCGTGGATCGCTGCCTGTCGTCCGCCTTCCCGGGAAAACCCAGTGGCGTTCAGGACGGAGGCTCACCACGCACAGTCGCGGGGGCGGCCGGGGCTTTGGATCGTGATCCTTCCCCGTTCCCGTTTCATCCCGACGGCCGAATACCGTCGGAACACCTAGCACAGCTCCACCTGCCGGCAAGCGAACGACCCTGTCAAGACGATTCGGTTACGGTGCCCGTCGGGACTGAGCGTCGACGACGCTGATTTTTCTGTGGATTACCAATGGGTTGAATTCTGACCATCTGGTCAAAATGTGCGTTTTCGTGTTCAAAAACAGTATCTCACGTGCCGAGCCACCGGCTGCGGTCGTA
The DNA here is from genome assembly GCA_029976075.1 of Pleomorphomonas sp. GTDB lineage: Bacteria > Pseudomonadota > Alphaproteobacteria > Rhizobiales > Pleomorphomonadaceae > Pleomorphomonas. Next base: position 18,785 of record JARKNW010000130.1, on the reverse strand, counting down.
GAAGGCTGCTCTTTCGCCTTCGCCTGTCTTAGGGATAGTGACCATCTCGCCTTTCCCAAACGGTCGCCCACGGGGGGACGGACCTGGGACAACAGACGAGATAATCATGACAACAAGCCCAACCGAAGGCTGGTTTCCGCACTGGAAGCTGACCACCGCCGATCGCGTCGCGCCCGACGAGCGCCTGCCCTGGCCGCAGACCCTGATCGCCGGCTTCCAGCATGTGGTTGCCATGTTCGGCTCGACGGTGCTGGCGCCGATCATCATGGGCTTCGATCCGAACGTCGCCGTGCTGTTCTCGGGCATCGGTACACTGATCTTCTTCCTGATCGTCGGTGGCCGCGTACCCTCCTATCTCGGTTCGAGCTTTGCCTTCATCGCGGTGGTGATGGCCGCCTCCGGTTATGCCGGCACTGGTGCGAACATCAACATTTCCGTGGCCCTCGGCGGTATCATCGCGGCCGGTGCCGTCTATGCGCTGATCGGCCTCATCGTCGTCAAGATCGGCTACCAGTGGATCGAAACGCTGATGCCGCCGGTTGTCACCGGCGCGATCGTCGCAGCCATCGGTCTCAACCTGGCGCCGATCGCCGTCAAGGGCATCTCGGCAACCGGTTTCGACCGGACGGTCGGCCTCGTCACCATCGTCGCCGTTGGTGCGGCGGCCGTCTACGCACCGGGCATGCTACGCCGCATTCCTGTGCTGATCGGCGGTCTGGTCGGCTACATCGTCTATTGGCTGGGCGCCGCTTCCTTCGGTGACGCGCCCATCAACTTCGCCAAGCTCGAAGCTGCTCCCTGGTTCGGCACGCCCACCTTCACAGCCCCCACCTTCTCGACGAGCGCCATGGCCCTGATCGCGCCGGTGGCAATCATTCTGGTTGCCGAAAACCTTGGACATATCAAGGCGATCGGTGCCATGACCGGCCATAGCCTCGACCGCTACGTAGGCAGGGCGTTCCTCGGTGACGGTATCGCCACCATACTGTCGGGCGCCTTTGGCGGCACCGGTGTCACCACCTACGCCGAAAACATGGGCGTGATGGCGGTCACCAAGATCTACTCGACGCTGATCTTCGTGGTGGCCGCAGTGATCGCCATCCTGCTCGGCTTCTCGCCAAAGTTCGGTGCCCTGATCGGCACCATTCCGGGTCCGGTGATCGGCGGCCTTTCCATCGTCATCTTCGGCCTGATCACGGCGACTGCCGGCCGGATCTGGGTAGAGAACAAGGTCGACTTCTCGGAGACCAAGAACCTGATCACCACGGCGGCGGCTGTGATCGCTGGTGCCGGTGACCTTACCCTCAACATCGGCGGCTTCACGCTGGGCGGCATCGGCACCGCAACCTTCGGCGCCATCCTTCTCTATGCGCTGCTCAATCGCGGTCCGAAGCAGGCCTGATCTATCGCTTCGGCACGATCACTCGATCGGCGCCGGATCGAACTTCGCCCACTGGTGCCCACCGGTCGTCTGACCGGCGGGTACCGGTGGGTTTTGTTTGTCACGCGGATCGATCCCGTTCGGCTTGCCAAAGCGGCCGATATTGGCGTCTCCCCAGGCTTTCAAGGCCATGAGCACCGGCTCCATCGAGCGACCGAGCGGCGACAGCGAGTACTCCACCTTGGGCGGCACCTGCGGATAGACGGTTCGCACCACCAGTCCGTCCTCTTCGAGCTCACGCAACTGGTTGGTCAGCATGCGCGGCGTCACGGACGCGAGGATGCGGCTCAACTCGCCGAAGCGTAGCGTCCTGTCGAGGAGATGGAACAGAATCACCGACTTCCACTTTCCATCGATCAGCCCGATGGCCGCTTCAACCGAGCAGCCGGGCGCGCAGTCAAAGCGTGAATGCCTCACCTTGGCCATGACACTATCCTTTTCTGCAGTACCTTCGCCTGTTGTGCGTATTAGCAGAGAACAATCATAAGAGCACCTATGGCTCATATCCACAGGAAAGGAAGCAGTCATGAAAGCCGTTGCCTATCGTCAAGCCGGTCCCATCGACCGCCCGGATTCACTTTTCGATGTTGATCTGCCAACCCCAGTGCCCGGCGAACGTGACCTTCTGGTCGAAGTCGCCGCGATCTCGGTCAATCCGGTCGACACCAAGGTGCGCGCAAGCTCTGCGCCGGCATCCGGAGCGGCGAAAGTATTGGGTTGGGATGCCGTCGGCCATGTCGTCGCCATCGGCCCTGGCGTGACAGACTTCAAGTCCGGAGACGAAGTCTGGTACGCGGGATCGATCGCTCGCCCCGGCGCCAACAGCCAACTTCATCTTGTCGATGAGCGTCTTGCCGGTCACAGACCCAAGTCACTGACGAATGCCGAAGCTGCTGCCTTGCCACTCACCGCCATCACCGCCTGGGAGATGCTGTTCGACCGACTCGACGTGCGGCGCCGCGTGCCAGGCGCCGCCAATGCCATCCTGATCGTCGGCGGAGCCGGAGGCGTCGGATCGATCGCCATCCAGCTTGCTCGGGCACTCACCGATCTCACGATCATCGCCACCGCCTCGCGGCCGGAGACGACGGCCTGGGCACGGGAGCAGGGCGCCCATCATGTCGTCGATCACTCGCGGCCACTCGCCGACGAGGTGACCGCCCTCGGCATCGGTGCACCGGCCTTCGTGTTCTCGACCACTCACACGGATCGGCATCTCGCCGAGATTGCCAAACTGATCGCACCTCAGGGGCGCTTCGGCCTGATCGACGACCCCGAAAGCCTTGACGTCACAAGCTTCAAGCGCAAGGCGGTCTCGATACATTGGGAACTGATGTTCACCCGCTCACTGTTCGAAACACCCGACATGGCCGAACAGGGGAAGTTGCTCACCGAAGTCGCGCATCTCGTCGACGCCGGTCGGTTGCGTACGACGGTCACCGAGGTGCTCAGGCCGATCAATGCGGACAACCTCCGCCATGCTCACGCGATCATCGAGAGCGGCAGGGCACGCGGCAAGATCGTATTGGAAGGCTTCTAAGACTGATAGGAAAACTGAAGCATCCCCAAAGAAAATACGACTCGCGACGACGGCCTTGAACCATTGGAGGGAGACAGTATCGGCGCTATATTCAGGGTGCAAAGAAGAAGAGAAACACAGGTTCCAGGAAACCGCCTGGAACGGGAAAGGAAGAAGATCATGTTCGGCACCCTGAAGCACCTCACCAAGACCTTTCGCGCCCCTACCGCCGCAGAACGCGAGTTCGTTTACATCCCGGTCGCAAATGATCGTTATGGCCTTGAGGCACGTGAGCGTCATGCGGCACGCGGCCTCTACCGTGAGCGGACCCTGGGCTGCTGAGCGGCTGCCCGTCTTGACGGGCTGGACAATTTACCGGCCGCCCACCCCAGGCCGACGTCGAGCGCTCGATTTCCCTGACCGGATCGGGCGCTTTGCCGTATCCAAGATGACCGTCAGATACCGGCAATAACCTTCTCTTCCAACGGTTGGACGCCTATCAGCCGTGGGACATCGAGGAAGTGGACGCCCGCATCGGCGGTGCCCTCGATGCGGCCGACGATCGCCTTGGCCAACCAGCGTCCGGCAGCTCGAAAGTCTTCATGCGCCGTCTCGATGGCGGGCCGGAACTTGCGAAACAGATTGGAAGACTCTTTCACCACAACATCGAAGTCGCGGCCGAGCACATAGCCCAAGGCCTCGGCGCCGGCAGTGACGGCCAATGCCGCCATGGCGCTGCCACAGACAAAGCCGTCCGGCCTCGTCCTTCCCTGCATCGCCTCGGACACCCTGGCCTGAATGAGCTCGTGAGGACTGTCGGTGTTCACCGCGCCGATCGGTACTTCATCGAGACCCAACAGCTCGATCCCGCGGCAAAAGCCCGTTTTCATGTGGCGAGCGTAGCTCAAATGTGTCGGGGGCGGGAGCAACATCAGGCAGCGGCGACCGAGGCTTACAAGCCGGCGCACGGCACTTTCCGCATAGGCGTCATTGTCGAAATCGAAATATGGATGGTTGATGCCCATGTCGGTGCGGCCATGGGTTACAAACGGCACGCCATGCTCGATGAGAAAGCGGACACGAGCATCGTCCGGTTCAATGCGGGCAAACAGGACGCCATCGGCGGCACCTGCCTCGACGATGTTGCGGATCGGGGCAAGCGGATCGGATGCCGGGTCATGCATCATCACCACCAGCTGGTAGGGGGTGGCCGACAAGACTTCGGAGATGCCGTAGATCAGCTGAGAGTTGATGCCCAGTTCTTCGGATTCCGTAGCGAGCACCAATGCAATGACATGGCTGCGCCCGGTCCTCAGACGAACACCGGCCCGGTTCGGCTGGTAGCCCAGGCTGTCGGCCAGCGAGCGGACGCGCGCCTTGGTCTCCTCACCGATATCCGGTGCGTCGTGCAGAGCGCGCGACACCGTCGTCACACCAAGACCGGCAAGGCGGGCAATGGTCTTCAGTGTCGGTCGATCGGACAATCGCGACCGGGCAGCCGTGCTTTCCCCACACGTCTCATGATCAGGCATCATGTTGCACTTGCAGCGCAAAATTCCGGTCGTTGCCGGCAGCGCCACGCCTCCCAATCAATCACACTACATCCTTTGGGCGAGGAACAGAACTGAGGCTTGCGTATCGTTGCGCGCTTGGATAATTCTACTGTAACGTTACAGGTGTGAACACCGCGGGTGACCGCGGAAGGCGCGCCGGCAGGCCACGCATTGTTTCTTTGCGGAAATTTGAGGAGATTTCCGCGATATTTCAGTGGCTTGCCGTCCGGGGTGGAGCGAGGGGAGTCAGCAGTCGCCGCTGCTCTGTCATCGGCCGTTCGGTTGGATCGTTTGGGTAATTCCCGTTTCCTGACTGTAGGCGTCCGTGACCATCTCGCAAACCACGCAACCCACGGCTGAGCCGTTGCGGGTGCGTTCGTTCGCGGCGGAAGGCTGCCGCCGCTGGAGGAAAGGGAGGAACGAGATGTCATTTGGTATCAATCGCCGCACCTTCACCGTCGTGTCGGCCGCCGCCTTGATGGCGACGGTTGCCGGCTCGGCGCTTGCGCAATCGAGCGAGTATCCCCGCAACGAGACGCTCTACATGAGCGGTGCCCAGTGGGGCAACATCGTCGGCTTCAACCCCTATTTTGGCAACTTCGCCAACGGCCTGATCGGCCTCGTCAACGAGACGCTGTTCCGCTACGACCCGATCGCCGACAAGTATATCGACTGGCTTGCCGAGAAGGGCGAGTGGACAAGCCCGACGGTCTACAAGCTGACCATCCGCTCCGGTATCAAGTGGAGCGACGGCGGCGATTTCACCGCTGACGACGTGAAATGGAACATCGATCTCGGCAAGCTGCCGACCATCTGGTGGACCGATCTCTACAAGAGCATCAAGAGCGTCGAGGCCTCCGGCAACACCGTGACGGTGACATTCGACGGAACCCCCAACTACCAGGCGTGGGCGAATGCCACCTGGAACATCCCGATGATGAAGCCTTCCCAGTGGAAGGATCACGCCAACGAAAAGGACATCACGTCCTGGTCGCCGGATGAGCCGATCGGCACCGGCCCCTATGTATTTGACAAGGCCGGCTACGATCCGACGACCCGCGTCGTCTGGAAGAAGACGCCGGACGGCTGGTGGGCTTCGAAGGCCGGTATCTCGCCCGATCCGAAGCCGAAGTACATCATCGACATCGTCAACTCGTCGAACAACGTCGCCCTCGGCCTGCTGCTCTCAGGCAAGCAGGACCTCAACAACAACTTCCTGCCGGGCGTGGCGACACTGATCAGCGGTGGCTACGGCCTGCATACCTATTACGACAAGCCGCCTTACATGCTGCCGGCCGTCACCTCCTGGCTGTTGCCAAACACCAAGAAGGCGCCGCTCGATGACGCGGCTTTCCGTCGTGCCCTGGCCTTCTCCATCAACACCGATCAGATCGCCAAGGTCGACTACGGCAATGTCGTGCTGCCGGCCAGCCCGACCGGCCTGCTGCCAGCGTGGGACAAGTACATCGACAAGGAAGCGGTAAAGAAGCACGGCTTCAACTACAATCCGAAGAAGGCAGCCGAAATCCTCGACAAGGCCGGTTACAAGAAGGGATCCGACGGCTTCTACAAGACACCGAAGGGCGAGCCGATCGATCTCAAGATCGAGGTTCCCTCGGGCTGGTCGGACTGGATGCAGGCGGTGCAGATGATCTCGGCCGATGCCAAGGCGGTCGGCATCAAGATCACGCCGAAGTACCCGGACTTCAATACCTACCAGTCGGAGCGCAATACCGGCAATTTCGATCTGATGATCGAGAACTCCCAGCCGCTCAGCGACACGCCCTACACCTATTATCGCTACCTCTATCAGTTGCCCATCCTGAGCTCGCAGACCAACTACAACTTTGCGCGCTTCGAGGACAAGGACGCGTGGGACCTGACGGTGCAGCTTGCCAAGACACCGCGTACCGACATCGACAAGATGAAGGAAATCACGGCCAAGCTACAGGTCAGCTTCATGGACAAGCTGCCGATGATCCCGCTCTGGTACAACGGTGCCTGGGCGCAGATGAGCACCACCACCTGGAAGAACTGGCCGGCTGACGGTACCGACCGTCAGTTCATCCCGATCTCCTGGCGCAACTGGTTGCAGATGACCGGTCTCGACACCATCACTCACCTCGAGCCAGCCGGCCAATAAGTCGTCGCATCCACGTCCCGGGAGCCAACGCTGCCGGGACGCACCGCCTTACCGAACAAAAGATATCTTGCGAAGATCCCGGACGACGCCTGTCGCCGTCCGGGCCCGCCGGGGATCCTTTGTTCCCATTCCGGAGCCTCGACCGTGCTGCGCTACCTTGCCCGGAAGATTCTCATCTATCTTTTGACGTTTATCGTCGCGGTTACCATCGACTGGGCCATTCCCCGCTTCATGCCGGGCAATCCTGTCGACGCGCTCGTGTCACGCATCGCTCTGATGCCGGATGCCAACGCAGCCCTGACCTCCTATTTCATGGCGGCCTTCAATCTCGACCAGCCGCTCTGGCAGCAGTACCTCAATTTCTGGTGGGCACTGCTCAACGGCGACCTCGGCCGCTCGATCATGCTGTTCCCGACGCCGGTGACGACGCTGATCAGCCGCGCCCTGCCCTACACCCTCGGTCTCCTGCTGCCATCGATCCTTCTGTCCTGGTATGTCGGCAACGTCATCGGGGCCCTGGCGGCGCGGCGCAAGCTGCTCGACAACAGCGTCTTGCCGCTCGGTTATCTCTTGACCGCCACGCCCTACATGTGGCTCGGCATCCTGCTCGCCTGGGTCCTTGGCTCGACGCTCGGCTGGTTCCCACTGGCCTTCGGCTACGATCAGTCGCTCAAGGCCGAGTGGTCCTGGCAGTTCTTCGGCAGCCTTGTCTACCACTGGGTCCTGCCGTTCGCCTCGCTGTTCATGGTGGCGCTGGGCGGCTGGGCGATCGGCATGCGCAACATGATCATCTATGAGCTGGAAAGCGACTACGCCAACTATCTGATGGCGCTTGGCGCTCCACAGCGGCTCGTCCGGAAATATGCCTTCCGCAACGCCATGCTGCCTCAGATCACCGGTCTGGCGCTGCAGCTCGGCGCAGTGGTCGGCGGTGCGCTGGTCACCGAGATCGTCTTCTCCTACCCAGGCCTTGGCTGGCTGGTACTGTCAGGCATTCAGAACCAGGACTATTTCGTCATCCAGGGCGTGTTCCTGTTCATCATCATCGGTGTGCTGCTCGCCAATCTGATTGTCGACATCGTTTACGTCGTCGTCGATCCGCGCACCCGCGTCGGACTGCAAGGAGATGCGGCATGACCAGCACCACCGGCTCTGCTCCGACCTCTCCCGCAGCCAAGAGCGGGCGCAATGAAGTTCTCTACTTTGCGCTTCGCAACACCAAGCTGCTGATTGGCGCCGTCGTCTTTGCCATCTTCCTGCTGGGCGCCATTTTCGGCCCCATGCTGGCGACCCACGAACCGCTGACCTTCGATGCACCGCCCGGGCTACCCCCTTCGGCCGAGTATTGGTTCGGCACGACGCTGTTCGGCCAGGACGTCTTCTCGCAGTTCGTCAATGGTCTGCGCTCCAGCTTTATCGTCGGCATCCTTGCCGGCTTCACAGCGGCCGCCATCGGCATGCTGGTCGGCTTCTTTGCCGGCTATCGGGGCGGACTCGTCGACGAAGTGCTGAACATGCTGACCAACGTGGTGCTGGTCATTCCTACCTTCGCGGTCCTCTTGGTCGTGGCGGCCTATCTCAGCGTGCGCGGCCTCGGCACCGAGGCGATGTTCATCGGCCTCACCTCCTGGCCATGGGCGGCACGCGCCATCCGAGCCCAGACTTTCTCTCTAACCTCGCGCGACTTCGTCGGCATGGCCCGACTCAACGGTGAAAGCACTTTCCGCATCATCTTTGGCGAGATCGCGCCGAACATGAGTTCCTATCTGGTGATGACCTTCATCCTGCTGTTCGGCGGCGCCATCCTCACCGCCGCAACGCTGGACTTCATCGGATTGGGGCCCACCGACTCCATCTCGCTCGGCCTGATGATGAACTACTCGGTGATGAACGCCGCGCTGCAGCTCGGCATGTGGTGGTGGTTCGTACCGCCGGGCCTTGCCATCACCGCCATCGTCGGCTCGCTCTACGTGATGAACGTCGGCCTCGACGAGGTGTTCAATCCCAAGCTGAGGGCGCTCTGACATGCTGGCGGTATCAGACCTCAAGATCCACTACCGGACGCTGGCCGGCAGCGTCAAAGCGCTCGATGGCGTCAGCTTCTCGGTTGCCGATGGGGAGATCATGGGCCTTGCGGGCGAATCCGGCTGTGGCAAGTCGACGCTCGGCAAGGCCTTGATCCGCCTCGAAGAGCGCATGCAATATGTCGGCGGAGAGGTGGTGCTCGATGGCGCGGTGCTGCCGATCGCCGACGACCGGGCGATGAACCCCTATCGCTTCCGCAAGGTGTCGATCGTTCCGCAATATGCGATGAGCGCGCTCAACCCGACGCGCCGCATCGGCCGGATGATCGACGAGCTCTTGGCATCGCGCGGCCTCAAGGGCGCGACGCTGCGTCCCGAACTGGAACGGCGCCTTGCCATTCTCGGTCTTAAGCCGGATGTGCTCGGCATGTATCCGATCGAGTTGTCCGGCGGCATGAAGCAGCGCGTCGTCATGGTCTTGTCGACACTGCTCGACCCATCGCTGCTGATCGCCGACGAGGTGACCTCGGCGCTCGACGTCGCCTCGCAGAAGAAGGTGGCCGGCGCCTTGGTCGAGTTTCGCGATCGTGGCTATGTCAAGTCGATGATCGTCGTCACCCACGACCTCGCCATCCTCGCCCAGGTCGCCGACAGCATCCTGATCATGTACGCGGGCAAGCTGGCCGAGAAGGCGCCGACGCGCACCATCGTCGAGGCCCCAGCCCATCCTTACACCCGGCTATTGCTCGGCTCCTTGCCCGAAGTCGGCATTCGCTTTGAGGACAAGCGACTGCCCGGCATCAAGGGGCGGCCACCCTCCTTGCTCTCTCCGCCGGTGGGGTGCCGCTTCCGCGACCGCTGCCCGCTGGCCTTCGGCAAGTGCGTCGAAGAGCCCCCCTTCATCGAGATCGCTCCCGGCCACCAGGTCGCTTGCTGGAAGGCGGACGCCCATGCTCAAGGTTGAGAACGTATCCAAGGTGTTCCGTTCCGGCGCTTTCGGCGGCAAGAAGGCGAAGGTGATCCACGACGTCGACTTCGAGGTGAAACCAGGCGAGGTGGTGTCGCTGATCGGCGAAAGCGGCTCGGGCAAGACCACCGTCGGACGGATGATCCTGCGCCTCACCTCGGTGAGCGAGGGACGCATCACCTTCGAGGGCGAGGATATCTCCAAGCTCAAGGGTGCCGACCTTAAATCCTATTACCGACGCGTGCAGGGCGTGTTCCAGGACCCCTTCAGCTCGTTCAATCCGATCTTCAAGGTTGGTCGCGTCTTCCGCACCATCCGTCGCGAGTTTCTCAGCGATCTCGATTCAGCGGCGTGGGAGGCGCGACTCACTGGCGCTCTCAACGCTGTCGGGCTGGAAGTCGCCGCTCTCGACAAGTTCCCGCATCAGATGAGCGGCGGCCAGTTGCAGCGACTGCTGATCGCCCGGGCGCTCGTCCTCGACATCCGCCTGCTGGTCGCCGACGAGATCATCTCGATGCTCGACGCTTCGACACGCATCGACGTGCTCAATCTTCTGGGAGATCTCAAGCGCAAGGGGTTGTCGATCATCTTCGTCACCCATGACCTCGCGCTCGGCAACTACATCTCCGACCGCATCATCATCCTTCAGAAGGGCGCCATCGTCGAAATGGGGGCGACCGATCGGGTATTCGGCGACCCGCAGCACGCCTACACCCGCTCGCTGCTCAATGCCGTGCCGCATCTTCATGAGCGCTGGAGCGAGGCAGAGCTCAAGGACCTCGGCCTGGTCAAGGATACGGCACTGCTTGGTGGCCGTCTGGTCGAGCACCAGCCGGATCATTTCGTGCGCGTTTATTCCTGATCCAGCTCCGATCCGCCTGTCGTCATGGTCGGCGTACATGCTATGCCGACCCAATCGAGAGACGGGGTGGCAAGATGAGCGAACAGGCACTTTCGGAACTGAGGGCAGCGCTCGGCCCGGCGGGGTTTCTGGGGGGCACCGACATCCCCGCCCGCAACCATGCAGACTCATCCGTGCAGTCGCCACAAGAGCCGCTTGCCGTATTGCGCCCAGCCTCGACGGAGGAAGTGTCCGAGGCGCTTGCCATCGCATCGCGGCATCACCTCGCCGTCACGACCCAAGGCGGCCTTACAGGTCTCTGCGGTGGAGCGACGCCCGCACTTGGCACGCTGGCCCTGTCGCTCGAACGCCTGACCGGTATCGAGGAAATCGATGGGCGCGCGATGACGCTGACGGCGCGAGCCGGAACGCCGCTGGAGACGATGCAACGAGCCGCCGAGGCCGAAGGGTTGCTGTTCCCGGTTGACTTCGGTGCGCGCGGCACAGCGACAGCGGGCGGCATCGTCTCAACCAATGCCGGTGGTAACCGGGTGCTGCGCTATGGGATGACGCGCGCGTCCGTGCTCGGCCTCGAGGCAGTTCTGGCCGATGGCACGGTGATCGGCTCGCTCAACAAGATGCTGAAGAACAATGCCGGCCCCGACCTCAAGCAGTTGTTCACGGGCTCCGAGGGCTTGTTCGGCGTGGTGACCCGCGTTGTCTTCGCGCTTCAGCCGCTACCTCGATGGACCGGACTGGCACTGGTCGCTATTCGTGACTTCGAAGCGGCCGCCGACATCCTTGCCAGTGCGCGTGCCGATCTCGGGCCGATGCTTTCGGCCTTCGAGGTCATGTGGCCGGATTACTGGGCGATGGTCACCGAAAATGTCCCCGGTCGCCGCGATCCCTTTGCCCACAAGCACGGCCTCTATCTCCTCATCGAAGGTCATGGCCGCGATGCGACTCGCGACGGCGCCGCCTTCGAAACCTTCCTGGAAGGTATCTTCGAGGCGGGTCTCGTCGAGGATGCCATGCTGGCGCAATCACTCTCCGACATGGAGGCCTTCTGGGCGATCCGCGACGCATCGGCTGAAATCGAGCCGGTGCTGGGCGAGCACGAGAGCTTCGATGTCGGTCTGCCACCCGGCGAAGTCGGGCGCTTCGTCGAGGCCTGCCGGTCGGCGCTTGCACGAGAGCTTCCAGCGAGCCGGGCCGTGTTCTTCGGCCATGCCGCCGACGGCAACATCCACGTCATGGCGTCCGTGCCCGAGGCCGGTCCGACCGGTCATCATGCGGTGGAAAGCGTTGTTTATGGCGTAACGCGGAGCTTCTCGGGTTCAGTATCCGCCGAACATGGCATCGGCGCGTTGAAGCGCGGCTGGTTGGGGCATAGCCGCTCCAAGGCGGAAATCGCGCTGATGGAGCGCCTCAAGGCAGCGCTCGATCCGCTCGGCATCCTCAACCCCGGCAAGGTAATATAACCGAGGGTCTCAATCCTTCGTCGACATGGCGCCCATCAGCTTCGGCAGGTCGCCAAAGCGGGCAATCAGGCCGAACACTGCCGCCGTCACCGCCACGAAGAGCACCGACACCGCCGCCATGGTCGGCGTGTAGCCATAGCGGAGCGCGTTGAATACCTTGATCGGCAGCGTCTCGCGTACGAAACCGATGGTCATGTAGGCAACGATATATTCGTTGAGCGACAGCACGAAGGCGAAGGCATAGCCTGAGACCACATAGGGCAGGATCAGCGGCAGCACGACGGTGCGGAACACCGTGCGGTCGTCCGCCCCCATGGTGGCAGCCGCCTCAGTCAGCGACCGGTCAATCGACGAGAAGCCGAGCGTCAACGTCACGAGCGGCAGCGTCACGAAAAAGATGGCGTGGGCGATCGCCGCTGTCCACACTTGGCCATAAAAGCCGGACGTCGCCCAGAAGGTGAGAAAGCCCAGTGCGGTGATCACCGGCGGCAGCGTGAAGGGCGCGACGCCGAGCAGTTGGAAGACCTGCGCCCAAGGTGCGATGCGCCGCCAGAGGAACCATGCGAGCGGTAAGGCGATGACGACGGCAAGCGCCGCCGAGGTGACGGCGAGCAGCACCGAAGCGATCAGCGCCCTGAACCATTCGGGATCGACAAAGATCTCGGCGAACCAGTGGAAGGAGAAACCCTGTGGGGGGAAGGACAGGTTCTGCTTCTCGTTGAATGAGACCCCGGCGACCACGACAATCGGGGCGGCGAGGAAGATGCCGACCAGCGCGAGATAAAGGCGGGAGAGGAAGCGTTCCATCTCAGGCCTCCATCTTCTTGCTGGCGAACATCGTCAGCGACACGAGCGCCAGCGACACCAACACAAGGAACACTGCCATGGCGGCCGCAAACGGCATGTTCGACTGGTAAAGCGCCTGATCGGTGATCAACACCGACAGCGTCCAGTGGCTCGGCCTGCCCAGGATCTGCGGCAGAAGATAGGAGCCGAGCGCGAAGATGAAGGCCATGATCAGCGTGGCGATCAGCGTCGTCCTGAGCGCCGGCAGCACCACCGTGAAGAAAGCCTTGAGCGGCGAAGCGCCGAGCGTGCGGGCCGCTTCGGTCAGCGTCGGGTCGAGGCGCACCATGGACGGGTAGAGCACCAGCACGGCATAGGGCATCGCCTGATAGACCATGCCGGTAAGCACGGCGCCAAAGCCGGGCACCAGCGCCTGCGGCGCCTGCATGAGGCCCATTGCGACAAGGAGATTGGTGATACCAGCGGTGCGCGACAGAAGCGTCGACCAGGCAAAGCCGATGATCACTTCCGACAGCGACAGAATGGACAGAAGTGCCACCAGCCAGATCACCTGCGTCTGTCGCCGCGAGCGGGCGATCAGATAAGTGAAGGGCACCGCGATCACGAGCGCCACCACCGCTACCGCAATGGCGAGGTAGAGCGAGAAGGCCAGCACGTTGCCGAAGAACGGCGTCAGGAAGCGTGCATAGTTGGCCAGCACGAAATCCGGCACGTAGAAGCCGCCCTGCTGGCGGCGAAAGAAGCTGACCGCCACCATGGTGCCGAAGGGCACGATGAAGAAGACGGTCAGCATCAGGCCGGGAAAGATCACCGGCAGATGCTGGACAAGGCCGCGGGCGGGTTCGCGTCTCATCGGGTGAGCACCACGGAGCGGGCGGGATCGAGACGGAGACCGACGCGATCGCCGACGGTCACTTCCGGCCGGGCACGGGGACTGGTCACGGCGATGACCTGGGTGCCTCCAGCATCGAGGAAGAACTCGATGGCGCCGCCAAGATCGCGAACGAAGGTAATCTTCGCTTCAGGCAGCTCCGGAGACGGAGCGGTGAGCTCGACATCTTCAGGCCGAACCGAGAGTGTGGCCTTCGAAACGCCATAGGGCATGCCAATGGCGGCCGGGCGTCCCAGCAGCACGGTGCGGTCACCGTTCCGCGCGATGTCGATCAGGTTGGTTGAACCGATGAAGTCGGCAACAAAGGTATCGGAGGGCTTGCGATAGATCTCGACCGGCGATGCCGCCTGACGGATCTCACCGCCCTGCATGACGATCACCGTATCGGCCATGGTCATTGCTTCACGCTGATCATGAGTGACGACGATGGTCGTGATGCCAAGCTGCTGCTGCAGTTGGCGGAGCTCAACCTGCATCGCCTCGCGCAGCTTGGCGTCGAGCGCCGACAGCGGCTCGTCGAGCAGGAAGAGGCGCGGACTGACAGCCAATGCCCGGGCAATGGCAACACGCTGGCGCTGTCCGCCCGAAAGCTTGGCAACGGCTCGGTCGGCATAACCCGGCAGATGGACCATGGCGAGCAGCTCTTCGACGCGGCGCGCCTGTTCTTCCTTGGAAAGGCCGCGAATCCTGAGCGCATAGGCAATGTTGCCGCCAACGGTCAGATGCGGAAACAGCGCCAGCGACTGGAATACCATGCCGAGATTGCGCTTGTGGGTCGGCTGGCGGGTGATGTCCTCGCCATCGATCGAGATGGTGCCGGTGGTGGGCAGATCGAGGCCGGCGATCATCCTGAGCAGCGTCGTCTTGCCACAGCCTGATGGCCCGAGCAGACAAACGAAGCGACCATTGGGCACTTCGAGATCGACGTCATTGACCGCCCTGACGGTGCCGAATTCACGGCTGACGCCCTTGAGTACCAGTCCCGACATGAGGATTTCCGTCGCGAGAAAAAGGGGCGCCCCGCTCAAGCGAGGCGCCGGATATGGCGAGGTCGATCAGCCGACGATCAGCTCCGTCCACTTCTCGCTCAGCCAGTCGGCCTTCTGGACCTGCATGTCGTAACGCGGGATGATCGGATCGATTTCCGACGAGGCGGCGGCGAACTCGACATCCGTCAGGTCGGTCAGCGAGCGCTTGACGGTCGGCGCGGTGCCCACCTTGCGCGTCACCAGGGCCTGGATCGAGGGCTGGCTCATGTAGTCGATGAAGAGATGCGCTTCCTCGACCTTCTTCGAGGCCTTGGAGAGAGCCCAGCAGCCGGAATCGAGGATGCCGCCTTCCTTGGGGAAGGTCGAGCGGACATGGAAGCCGTCGGCAATCGCGAGGCCCGTCACGTCATGATAATACTGGCCCATCGGGATCTCGCCCGACTTCAGGGCCTGCTCGAACTGGGCTTCGTCGCGATACCAGAGGCGGACGTTGCTCTTGAGTTCGGCCAGCTTGGCGAACACCTTGAGGATGCCTTCCTCGGTGTCGAGCGCATTGGTGCCGCCGAAGAAAGTCTTGGCGGTCACTTCCAGCAGGAAGGAGTTGGAGACGAGCGCCATCAGGCCGAGCTTGTCGGCGTTGGACGGATCCCAGAGGAAGGCCCAGGAAGTCGGGGCCTCCTTGTAAACGTCGGTGTTGGAAACCAGCGTCACATACCAGGCGACGGCGCCGATCCCCGCGATGCGACCGTCGGGGTACTTGTTGATGAAGGTCGGGATCAGACCATCGAGGTTCTTGATCTTGGCGGGATCGAGCGGCGCCCAGAGTTCGGTCGCCTGTCCCTTCAGCATCGAGGTCTGCGAGATCATAGACACGTCGGCCGGCGCTTCACCGGCATTGGCCGCCTGCTGGAGCTGGACGAGCCAGGCTTCGCCGGTCGGCTCGGCCACCGATTCCACGGCAATGCCAGTCGCCTTGGTGAACTCGGGGAAGATGTTCTTGTCGAAGGAGTTCTTGAAGTAGCCGCCGTAGGCGCCGACCTTGAGCGTCCGGTCCTGCGCACGCAGCACGTTGGGCATGGCGAGCACGGCTGCGCCGGCGGCACCGGCCGCGAGCAAGGCGCGCCGGCTGATGGATATGTCGGTGAACTTGGTCATCACATTGGTCCCCTTGTCTCTGGCCGTTGCCGTTTTCGGCATCTGCGGCCGGTTCCCCTCTTTAGAATTCATTTACTCTTTTTCAGCGCCGGGCTGAACACCAGCAGGCTCAGGATCTCGAAGAGCATCTGGGCGCCGATCTGGGCCGTATTGCTGGTCGCGTCATATTGCGGAGCAACCTCGACGACGTCGCCTCCGACCAGGTTCAGCCCCTTCAATCCCCTGACAAGCGCCAAGGCTTCGCGACTGGTGAGGCCTCCCACTTCCGGGGTGCCGGTGCCCGGTGCGAAAGCCGGGTCGAGACTGTCGATATCGAAGGACAGGTAGGTTGGGCCGTCGCCGACCACCTGTCGCGCCATGTCGACGATAGTAGGGATGCCAAGGCCGGAAATGTCCTTGGCATCGACCACGGTCATGCCGCTGTCGCGCGAGAACTCCCAGAGATACTCCGACGAGCCACGAATGCCGATCTGAATGGTGCGGGTGGGGTCGAGCACACCGTCGAGCACGGCATTGCGGAACGGGCCGCCGTGATGGAACTTGGTGTCGTCGAACGGCGCGCCGGTGTCGCAATGCGCGTCGATGTGGATGAGACCGACCGGCGCTTCGGCGCCGACCGCGCGCAGGACGGGGTGGGTGATCGAATGGTCGCCCCCCACCGACAACGGCAGCACGCCGGCTGCGATGATGGCGGCGACCGTCCGCTCGATATCCTCGTGGGATTGCTCCAGGCGAAAGCGGCCGCGAAACGGTACGTCGCCGACATCGGCGACAGAGATGTCGTGAACGGGGGCGGTGTCGAGCGCCTCGTTGTAGGGACCGATGCGCTCGATTGCCCTGAGCGCTCGCGGTCCGAACCGCGAACCGGGACGGTTGGTGACGCCGAGATCCATCGGCATGCCGAGAAGGGCAACGTCGAGATCCGCCAGATCGGGCGCGTTCCAGTCGATGGAGCGGGCCGGCGCCGATAGCAAAGTGGGCATGCCCGCAAAGGGGGCAGCACGCGTACCACCCTTGAAGATACGGGCCGCGACCCGAGCGTAGCGGGGATCGTAGGTCTCGCCCGGCTTGCCGGTGTACTTCTCCCGCAGCGCCTTGAGCCGCTCGGCATCCCAGACCATGACTGATGTCTCCCCGGCGCGTCACATGGCGACCTGCCGCGCCCGTAGACGACTGACAGCACGCCGGCGACCGCTTTGGCGGACCTGTTAAACTGTTCCCCGGAGCTTGGTTTGCCCCTTGTTTGCCCAATCAAAAGGCAAATCCATTTGAAATGCAACTCACATTGATTTATCCAGGCATGTGAATTTTTCTCACAGACGGATCCGATGGGCGACCAAGGAATTCCCGGCCGGCTGCCGCCGCTCAACTCGCTGCGTGCCTTCGAGGCAACGGCCCGCCGTGGCTCGGTGTCGGCGGCGGCGCGCGAGCTCGGCGTCACCCACGGCGCCGTCAGTCATCAGATAAGGGCTCTCGAGGAGACGCTGGGGTCTTCGCTGTTCGAACGCGGCAGCCGCCGCATGCGGCTGACGGCGCAAGGCGCCTTGCTGCTGCCCGCAGTGGCCCAGGCCTTCGGCGACATCGCCGCCGCGACGGCCCGCCTGCAACGGCCCGAGGCAAGCGGTACGCTGACCATCATGTGCGTCGCCGGCCTCCTGTCCTTCTGGCTGCTGCCACGCCTCCATGGCTTCACCGACGCCTACCCCGGCATCACGCTGAACCTTTCGGCCGGCAACGACCCGGCACGCGTCGGCGATCCGGAAGTCGATCTGGTCATTCTTTACGGTCGAGGCAGCGTCGATGGATGCTGGAGCCGGCTATGGAGCTCGCTTCGCCTGTTTCCAGTGGTCTCGCCGAGCCTGATCGCCAGCCGGCCGTTGCGCTCGGTGCGCGACCTTCGCCATCACACGTTGCTGCACGGCGACCGTGGCGACGAGTGGGCGACCTGGCTCACCGCGGCCGACGCCGCCGAGCTGCCACGCGGCCGCCAGCATTTCCTTGGCGACGCGCGCCTTTCCACCGAAGCGGCCGTGCACGGACAGGGCGTCGCGGTGGGCGATACCATCACCGCGGCCCGTCTGATCGCCGACGGCGATCTCGTGGTACCCTTCGACCTCTCGGTGGCGGCCAACGACAGTTTCTTCATCGCCTGCCGCAACGAGATGCGTTCCGCGCCGATCGTCAAGGCCTTCGTCGACTGGATGTTCGCAACGCTCGACGCCGACGCCCTGCCCGAACCCAAGCTGTCGCCGCGCTCGCCGCAGCGCCGGCCCGCCACCCTATCGCCCGATGCCTGAAACAGACCCCGTCACAGGATCCCGGACATGCCGCGCCTCAATCCTCTCGTCGCCGACCTCGCTCCGCCGCCCATTCCCTCCGTTCAGGCTTGGGCCCGTGCCTATGACGGCGGCCTGGGGCCGACGGTCGATCTGTCGCAGGCCGTGCCGGGCTATCCGCCGCACCCCGAGCTGATCGCGCTCTTGCGGGCGGCGGCAGCCAATCCGTCGACGGCCGCCTATGGCCCGATCGAGGGGGAGCGCGCCCTGCGCGACGCGCTCGCCGCCGACGAGAGCACCCTCTACGGGGCGGCAATCGCCGCCGACAACATCCACATCACCGCCGGCTGCAACCAGGCCTTCATCTGCGCAGCGCTCGCCGTCGCCGAACCGGGCAGCCGCGTTCTGCTGTCCAACCCATTCTACTTCAATCATGAGACCTCGCTGCGCATGTTCGGTATCGGCATCGGCCTCGTCGACTGTCCGGCGGAGGGCGGATTCCTGCCAAGCCTTGAGGCGCTCGACGAGGCGATCACGCCCGACGTCAGGGCCTTCGCGGTCGTCTCGCCCAACAATCCCACCGGCGCCGTCTATCCGCCGGCCCTTCTTGCCGACCTCCTGGAACTCTGCCGGCGGCGCGGCATCTGGCTGATCCTCGACGAAACCTACCGCGACTTCCTGCCGGCGGAGGCGAGAC
>JARKNW010000128.1 GCA_029976075.1 Pleomorphomonas sp. | reverse complement strand
ACGAACCGGAAACAACGACCTGTGCCTGTGGCTGCCAGATGAAGCGCATCGGCGAAGATATCGCCGAGAAGCTCGACTACACCCCGGGCACCTTTACGGTGGAACGGCACATCCGCGGTAAGTGGGCCTGTACCCAGTGCGCAACGCTGGTACAGGCGCCGGTTCCGGCGCATGTGATCGACAAGGGGATTCCGACCGCTGGGCTGCTCGCCCAGGTGCTCATCGCCAAATACCTGGACCACCTGCCGCTGTATCGCCAGGAAGGCATCTTCGGTCGGGCCGGATTACCCATCCCGCAATCGACCCTGGCCCAGTGGGTGGGTCAGATGGGCGTGGTCCTGCAACCGCTGGTCGATGCCCTGAAAGACGAGATGCTGGCGCATCCGGTACTGCATGCCGACGAGACGCCGGTGGCGATGCTCGATCCCGGCGCGGGAAAGACGCATCGCGCCTACCTGTGGTCCTACAGTATTGGCGCCTTCGAGCCAATCAAGGCGGTGGTGTATGACTTCGCCGAAAGCCGGGCCGGCAAGCATGCGCAGAACTTCTTGGGGAAGTGGCGCGGCACCCTGGTGTGCGACGACTACTCGGGCTACAAGGCGCTGATTGCCGAGGGCGTCACCGAAGCCGGCTGCGTGGCCCATGCGCGGCGGAAATTCTTTGATCTGCACGCCGGCCATCAGAGCCAGATCGCCGGCGAGGCCCTCGCGTATTTCCAGAAGCTCTACGCCATCGAGCGCGAGTTGGCCGAACTCGAGCATGACGATCGGCGACGATTACGTCAGGAACAGGCCAAACCGATCCTTGATGAATTCGAAACCTGGCTCAAGGGGCGACGGCAACAAGTACCCAACGGCTCAGCAACCGCCAAGGCGATCGACTACAGTCTACGGCGCTGGACGGCGCTCATCCATTATCTGCACGACGGTCAAGTGCCGATCGACAACAACTGGGTCGAGAACCGCATTCGCCCGATTGCCACCGGGAGGAAGAACTGGCTCTTCGCCGGGAGTCTGCGTGCCGGCCAACGTGCGGCCGCGATCATGAGCCTGATCCAGTCCGCCAAGCTCAACGGCCATGATCCCTTCGCTTATCTGAAGGATGTCCTGTCGCGCCTGCCTACCCAGCCGTTCAGTAAAATCACCGAACTTCTTCCTCATCGCTGGCAGGCCAACCCTTCCTGAATCTCGCGTCAAGGTGGGTTCGCCGGGCGCTTACG
>JARKNW010000098.1 GCA_029976075.1 Pleomorphomonas sp. | reverse complement strand
GCCCATCTTGCGCATCAGCGTGCCGACGTGCTGGCGCCCGACCTCAAAGCCTTCGGCCTTCAGAAGATGCTGCAGCATCCGCTGGCCGGCAAAGGGATAGTCGAGGTGCAGCTCGTCAATGCGCCGCATCAACGCCAAGTCAGCCGCCGACGCCGGTCGCGGCAGGTAGTAGACATTGCCCCGGCTGATCCCCAGCAGCTTGACCTGCCGGCTCACCGGCAGCTCATGGGTTCGGTCGATCATCGCTTTCCGCTCAGCAGTCCGGCCTTGCCGAGCGCGCCGGCTAAAAAATCATTCTCCAGTGTCAGTTCGCCGATCTTGGCGTGAAGGCGGTTCACGTCGACCGCAGGCCCACTATCCTCCTTGCGCCCCTCGTCGAAGACACCGGAGGCGCCTTCAAGCAACTGATCTTTCCACTGCTTGATCTGGTTGGCGTGTAGGTCGAACTCCTGAGCCAGCTCGACCATGGTCTTCTCGCCCTTGATCGCGGCTAATGCGACCTTCGCCTTGAAGGCCGGGCTGTGATTGCGGCGGGGACGTCGTGTCATCTTGGCTCCAATCCGTCGGCATACTGCCGAGTTCCAAAGCCAAAAACCACCTACCCGACCTGTTCAGTTTTCCCAGACCACCTCTATAACAATCTGACGGCTCTGGTATGAAAGCGCAACCCTTCCTCAACGGCTCTATCTCAGACGGACTAGCCAACTTGGTTGCCCTGCCCGTCCCAACAGCCACTCGCTTTCCTTCGACGATTAGCCACACGTTCTATTGGAACCGGCTAGGCAACGAAAAGCTTTGTCCGATATCGTCATAAAAAGCGGCACAGCCCGAAACCCTGCGATCCTCGCTATCGGCGACAATCTCCCATCGCTTTTGCACGGCGCGCCATTTTTCGCCGGCTTTCGGCGTAACGCGTTGCATCCTGTCGCGGCAGCGCGCCGGTAGCGCCGGCAGGGTCACGCCAGCGCTCTGGCGGCCTATTTCAGTCGACGCTGCCGTCAAGCGGCCTTCGAGACCGACGCAGCCAGTCGAGATCGCCATCACTGACGCGGCAGCCATCATCGCCCGCGTCAGCCGCCACCGCCGCCTCATATCGCTTCCAGGCATCATCCGCTTCCCTGTTTGCCGCCTCGGCGCGCACTCGATCGCTCGCGGCGGCCGCTTCCGCCACCTTGAACTGACGGCGCATTTCCTCGATCTGCCCTTGCAACGCCAGCTTCTCGGACGCCATGACGAATCCCTCGCGCGCGGCCGAGGCGACGGCCGGATCGTGGATCAGCCAGACATAGAGGCTCATCAGGAACGTGGCGAGGAGGGTGCCCACCACGACGCCGGCGATGGCCGCCGCAGTGCTGCCGACCTTGTCCATGAGGCCGAGCATCAGAGCTGCCCCGAGGTGCAGAGTTCGCCCTCGCCGATGCGTGTGGCATCTCCCATGCCGCGTCGCCTGGCAAGGCCAACCACCATGCGACCGCCGGCCCGGTTGAAGGCAGTGGCGGCAGTGCAGCTCTCCTCCCAATGGCCGTCTCGGCCGAGCCGTGCCGCTGTCGAGCCGCAGGCGGCATGGACGCCGATGTTCCAGGCGAGCGAAATCATCATGGCTCGCCAGCTCAGCGGAGCGGCACCCCAGTTGGGAATGCAGGCGGTGAGCTTGGCGCGATAGTCGCGCACGATCTTGGCGGCAAGGCGCCTGTCGCAGCCAGCAGACGTCTCCACCATGCCGCCCCTAACGCCCGTTGTGTCACCGTCGCAGATGGTCCAGACCGGGGGCTGGGCGATGGTATCGAGATAGGCGGTCAGCGATCGCCCCTCCCAGGGCTTCACCAGCACGTCGACGGCCAGCGCCACGTCATCGGGTACCGGCGAAGCGCCAGGAGACAGCGCCACCATGCCGCCGGCACCGGCCGCGAGAATGGCGGCGGCGATCGCCACCTGGGCACGTCGCGTCGGGGCAAGCTTAATCGTCGCCATCGCGCAAGGCCTCCTGCAGGATGTAACGGACCACGAAGGCGGCAAAGACCACCCCGAAAGCCGCGAACGGGAAAACGGCCGGCGGGATCAGCTCAACGCCGGAGAGATAGGGCAGCACCGCCTCGGCGGCGGTAAGCAGGCCACCGACGATCAGGATATGAGAGGTCCAGGAATGCCGGAGCACTCTCGACGCATGGGGAACGAGCCTCGGTCGCTTCATTCATGAACTCCAGCCAGAGCAACTCCAGCAAAGGTCGGGGCCAGCTTCCACCTGGGGTTGCGTGGAAGCCCGCTCCAGAAATGACTGGAGTTTAAATGGGAGGGGTTGCCGGGCTGCCGTTCAGCCAATCCTCAACCAGTGGCGCACCAGCCCCGAAGCCTGATCGGAAAACCAGGCCATGGTGGCCCCGAGGCTGATACCGCCAAGGGCAAGAAGGCCAACGAGAGCAAGGCCGGTCTTCCTCATGTCCTGCCAGTCGCCGACGGCCGGCAGGACGATATCCGCCTGTGTTCTGGCGAGGCCCTCCACCACCTGCCGGCTAAGGGTGAGTTCCGTCTTGACGGCGGAAAGCTCGCGCGCCTGCTCATCGAGCCGGCGGTGCATGGCGGTGCGATTGTCCCGAGCAGCTATCTTTTCGTCCCCGAAATCGCTGAGCAGGTGCTGAACACTGGCGCTGAGTTCGCCGAGCCGGAGCAGCACCTCGCTGGTGGGATCGGCGTCTTGGAAGGGTGGTTTGGTCATGCCCCGCCGGCCTGTGCGATCGGCCAGCCGGTAGCGACGTCAATCGTTGCCAGTGCAGCCTCGTCTTCCGCCGTGAGAACCGCGTCCTTCAGATCGCGCCGATGCTGCACGATGGCCGCGTAGTAAGTGCCGACCGACGCAGCGAGTGCCAGCCCCTGAGCTGGAGTGGCCAGTGGAATCCGGATGTTCTCGATGGTGATCCAGCCGCGTGAATAGGCCTCCGGCCAGGGAGTGGCGCCGGCCGACGCGGCCGTGGCGGTCGCCGCCATGGCCGTGAGGTCAGCGCGGCTGCCATCATCAAGGGCGATGTGCATCTCACCGGCCACCGGCGCCCCCATGGAAAGAAGTGCATCCGCAGATGCGGTTATGCTGGCGCACTTGGCCTTGCGGAGATCTTCAAATGAAGGCGTCGGCTTGGCGGGAGCGGACCAGTTCACGCCATCAAATGTCCAACCGATCGTAACTCCTTCCGGTGCGAACACTGCACCAAACCCTGCAGGATTAGCGTCATCCCGTACAACAATCGTGTTTACGACAGTGCCGCCTTCAACAACGTGGGCCTGCTTCATGCTCAGAACTCCAAGATAAAAAGACAGCCCGGTGTTCCAGCTCCACCGACTCCGGAGCTATCCAACCCTGCGGCGGCTCCGCCACCGGCTCCGTATCCTCGAGCCGAGATTCCGTTATGAGTAACGAAGCCAGTCCAGTTGCTCACAATGCCTCCACCACCGCCAACCCCCAGACCAAACGGGCCGTCACCACCGGCCGGACCAATTGCAATCTGCCCAGCATTGCTGCTTCGCCCGGTAATCGTTCCGTCTCCACACGGCGCACCAGCGAGGTTAATCAAGCCGTTCGTGGCCACTCCGCCATTTCCGTTCGCAGTGAATGTAGTTGAGGCGATTACGGCAATAGAGTTTCCCCCTTTGCCGCCAATGATAATGGGATACTGAGCGGCGTCAGAAACGCTGGTAAAGAACAGACATCCTGCCCCGCCAGGGGCCCCTATGCCGCAGTTGCTGCCGGTACTAGCCCCCCCATCGTTGGCTCCCCCAACCAAGATGCCCAACCATTTGGTGGCCCCTGAAGAAGGGCGAACGTCACCGGACACGGTTATCATGCGCGCATTCTTGAGACTGCCGAGTAGCGACGTTAGTGATACACCGGCCACCATTGGCATCTTCGTAAAATCCGCCGCGGCTGACACATCACTCAAGTTAACAACCGTTCCAACACTGGAATTGTAGAGCCTAAAGAGGCCATCTATACCAATAGAGAGACCCCATTTGGTGAAGCCATTTTTCCAAAATTCTAGACGCGGCTGATCTTCTACAGATCCACTTATGATGAACTTACTTCCCGAAACCTCACCGCCAAGACCATACTTTACCGGGGCATTTGCCGTGCCATCAGCCTTAAATTCCACCCTTGGATAAAAGCTTGCGGGATCGAATGTTGCGGCCGCTTCGGCACTCGCCGCCGCCTCCGCCGCCTTGCTTGTCGCGACCACGGCGGCCGCCGATGCGGTATTGGCATGTCCCTCCGCCGCCACCACCTCGCTGGAAATGCCCGCTACCGTCTTGATATCCGCCGCGATCGGCGCCAGCGTCTGCATGTCCGGCTGGATTTCCGACAGCGAGAGCACGGCACCGGTCAGCTTGTCGACCGACACCGACGAGGTGACCGGCAGCACCACCGAGCGCGCCACTTGTTCCTTGAGCTGCAGCGACATCTGGGTCTGCAAGTCGAAGGCACGCTCGATGGTTTCGGCGAAATAGGCTCCCTGGTTCTCGAGGTCGACATTCTGGGTGAACGGTACGTTGAGGATCAGCGTCACCTTGTGTCCGGCGCCAGGGGCGACTGAGGTGACAATCTCTCCACCACCGGTATCGCCAACGCCCGACACCGTGTAGTCGGTCCCCAGCGCCATTGTCGTCTCGGCCCCATCCGGAGCCGTCAGGATGGCGCGGATGTGTGCCTGGTCATAGAGCTGAAATCCGTAGGGAAAATGCGTCGTGGCCCCGTTGCAGTCATAGGGGCCGGAGCGGTTCGCTTCGCTCGCAATGGTCATCGGTGAGCCTCACTAGAGCATCGCAGGATCGATGCGGCGATGGGGGACCCGGGCTTCGCGAGGTTCGCCCCACGCGTTGCCCTTCGTTGTGAAAACCTAGGGACGATGGGGTTTATTCGGTCCCGTCCTCACCCGGACCGTCGGCGGCGTGCAGGCGGTCAATCCTTCCTGCTCCCCCTGCATCGTGAGCTCTCCAAAACTCTGCGAGCTATTGGGAATGCCGTCCCGCTCTTTTCTCCAAACGAGCCGAAGATCGCTTCCAATCCGGTCATCCCCCCTATAACCCGCGCGCTGAGGTGTATCCGACCGCCATGCGCAAACGTGGCGGGCGATGTGACGGCTGCCGTGTCAGGAACCAGAGTGGGATACCGCGCCGATATCGATGGATTGCGGGCGCTGGCGGTCACCGTCGTCATCTTGTTCCATCTCGACGTCAGCTGGCTGCCGGGCGGCTTTGTCGGCGTCGACGTGTTCTTTGTGACCTCCGGCTTCCTGATCACCTCGCTAATCGCCCGCCGCATCGACGCCGGCAGCTTCAGCCTGATCGACTTCTACGAGCGCCGCTTCCGCCGTATCTATCCCAATCTCATCATTGTCCTGGCAGCCACCGCCGTCCTCGGCTGGTTCGCCATGATGCTGGAAACCTAGCGGTTTTTCGGACGAAGCCTGATCTGGGCAACGCTGTCGGCATCGAACTTCACGTTCATGGGGAAACGAGGCTATTTCGATCCGGGCAGCATCGAAAAGCCGCTGCTGCACACCTGGTCGCTCGGCGTCGAGGAGCAGTTCTATCTCGTCCTCCCCTGGCTGTTGATGCTGGCGGCACGGCGTGGTTACCGGCCATCGTGGCTGATTGCCGGCACGGTCGCCGTCTCCCTCGCGCTCAGCATCGTCGGCGGCATCGCCAACTGGTCGTCTTCCTATTTCCTGCTGCCGACCCGCTTCTGGGAGCTCGGCATCGGCGGCCTGATCGCCATCCTGCCGCTTCAGGATCGCCTGGCGTCGCCGACAAGTCGTGCAGTGCTCGGCCTTACGGGGCTTGCTGCCATTGTCTGGTCCAGTATTTCCCTGTCAGAATCGAACAGCTTCCCTGGCTATCTGGCATTGGCGCCTGTTCTCGGCGCCGCCGCGCTGATCGTCGCCAACGGCGGACCGGTCAACCGGGCGATGGTCCTGCCGCCGTTCGCCTGGGTCGGTCGCCTCTCCTACGCTCTCTATCTCTGGCACTGGCCGCTGATCGTGATTGCCGCGGGGCTTGGCTTTTCGCTCAAGGACGCGACGACGCGCTTCGCCGTCATCGGCCTGTCGCTCGTCCTGTCCTTCGTCGGCTATAACCTCTGGGAAATGCCAATCCGCCACAGGCGGTTGCTGGCGAGCCAGCGCAGTCTGTTCGTTGCGCTGGCCGTGTGTGTCGTTGCGCTGGTCGGCACAGGCGCCTTGATTTTCAACGGACGGGGACTCCCTCAGCGCCTGCCGAAGGACATTTTCCAGACCTATGATACGACCAAGAAGACGGACCGCCTCATCCTGAAAACATGCCCGGAGGGCAGGCCCGTCACCACGCCGTGTCCGGTTGGAGCTATGGCGTCCAGCGAGGTCTCGTTCGTCATCGTCGGCGATTCCCATTCGGAGTCCGTCGCCGCCGAGGTCGGCGATATCGCAGCGCAGTACGGCCTTCACGGACTGTTTCTTGGCAAGAGCGCCTGCAAACTGTTCACCAAGCCCGTGGGTCAAGAAGACGATTTCTGCATACCGCAGAATGAGTTCCTGATGGATCAGTATAACAGGTACAAGCCCAGGCTCGTCATCGCCGTTGTTCGCTGGCCGACTTTCCTGAATGGAGGCAATCCGGATATTCGGTCGAACTCATGGTACGCGACCTTTGACAAGACCTTGGGACAGTGGAGCCAGAGCACGGTCGTCACGTCGATCGCCATCCCGATGTACGATACGGATATTTCCGAGATCGGCATGCGTGCCTGGTTCCGCTCGAGGCTCGGCCTTCCGGCTTTCTCCATTCCGGGAATGTCTCTGGAGGAGTATCGCCGCGCGCAGGCGGACGCCCAGAATTTGCTGGATACATTGGCGCTCGGACACCGGAACCTCCGCACCGTCGATCCCGCCAGCGTGTTTTGCCCGCAGGGCCTTTGCAGCAGCATCGTGGACGGCAAGCCGCTCTATTTCGACGACAACCACCCGTCGCATGCGGGCGCGCTGTTCTACGCGTCCCTGTTCAGGCCTTACCTTGAAGCGCTTGCCCGGCAGCTCGCCGCGTCCGCCTCCACGCCACAGCAGGGATCGACCGAAGCACCACCTGCCGGCAACTGACGGGCATCGGGCCAGATCTAGATCGATGCTGCAAGCGCCCGTCCGGCGGTGTTGAAGGGAACAGCGCCCTGGAACTTCGACGCCCGCCAACACTCTACATAAAATTGCATATCAAGATAAATCCCCTATTGATTGCAGAAACGAGAGAACATATAAAGAACACAGCAAAGCGTTCTCCGCAAGTCCGATCAGACTGGCCGGACACTCAATCAGCAAAAGGGAGTGCGACAAGCAGATCTAACGAGAACCGGGAGTCAACAATGCGCGCTGTCCAGCTAAGTTGCAGCGAACTAATGCGCGGTTTTGCATCCAGAACTGCGTTTCAGCAAGAAATGAAGCTTTTCTGGTGAACCGGAATTCACTGAAGAGGTTCTGGTGCAGTTTCGACAAGGCGAAATTCAGCTCTCCGCCTGCATCTCGACTTAAGAGAGAGCTTCCTCGGAGAGGACTAAACTCGCCGAAGTGCCCCCGGCATATTGGCAATGGCCGTGACGACGGACCGCGTTGCGCCGTCCGACCAAACGCGTCGAACGAACGGCACCCATCAACCATGGAGCGATCATCATGATGTCAAAGGCTTTTTCCCTCGCCACGCTGGCCATGATTCTGGCGGCGCCGGCCCACGCCGACTGTGCGCTGATCACCAGCCCCTGCCGCACGGATTCCCATGGCAACACCTACGTCACCGAGCAGAATCTGGGCGGCGGCTACACGACCTACCGCAACGGCAATCCCTATTCCCAGGCGCGCGAAAACCTCTATGGGTCCGTCACCGAATACACCTTCGGCCACGGCTCGACGACCTACAACTCCGATCCCTACGCCAGCGCCTTCAAGAAGCGGTAGCCGCAAGTCGGCATGCATCGAGCCGGAGCCCTATATCGGCCGCGCGTCCTATTCTGCCTGAGGTACACCTTGAATTCACACGTGAATTCAAGCGGCCTGCGCGAGGATGACAGTGTTATAGGAGCGGGAGCTACGTCTTGCAGCGCTGTTGCAGCGGAGCCGCGCAAGGCGCTAACCAACTGTTTCATATCAATTTCCTGTCATCCCCGCGCAGGCGGGGACCTCAGGCAGAAAGGGGCTCCGAGGGCCCTATCACGCTCCCCCGAAGCCCCAACGTTCAACCAGCCACCCACCCTCACACCGCCGCCGCCCTCTCCTTCACCAGCCTCCCCAGCCCGGCAAAATCCGTCTTGCCGGACCCGAGCAGCGGCAGCGCCGGCACCACCAGCACCTCGCTCGGCATCATCAGCTCGGTAGCCCCACGCTCCCGCGCGAACGCCATGAACCCGTCCCGCGTGGCGTCCGTCCGGTCGGTCACCAGGATGATCCGTTCGCCCTTCCTGGCATCCGGCACGCTGGCGGCGGCCGACAGGGCGTCCGGCCAGCACTGGGTGGCGAGCGCGTCGATGGCGGCCAGCGACACCATCTCGCCGCCGATCTTGGCGAAGCGCTTGGCGCGGCCCTTGATGGCGACGAAGCCGTCGTCGTCGAGTGCCACGAGGTCGCCGGTGTCGTGCCAGCCGCCCTCGGGCGCTTCCAGCACGCCGGGGTTCTCCACCCGGAGATAGCCGAGCATCACATTGGGACCGCGCACGGAGAGCCGCCCGCCGGCCTCGATGCCCTCCACCGGCTCCAGCCTGTGTTCGACGCCCGGCAACAGCCGCCCCACCGTGCCCGCGCGGTTGTGCATCGGCGTGTTGAGCGCCAGCACCGGCGCCGTCTCGGTCACGCCATAGCCCTCGAAGATGCGCAGGCCGAACTTCTCGGCGTAGAGCTTGCGCGTCGTCTCCTTCACCGCCTCGGCCCCGGCGACCAGGAG
>JARKNW010000094.1 GCA_029976075.1 Pleomorphomonas sp. | reverse complement strand
GCACCATGGTAATCAGGCGGCGGACGAACACCGGGATCTCCATGCGGACGAAGCCCTGCATGATCATCTGGCCGGCCATTGTTCCCACCACCGACGAGGAGATGCCGGAGGCGATCAGCGACACCAGGAACACGCCGGCCGCGGCGGCGCCGAGCAGTGGGGTCAGGGTGTGGTAGGCGGTCTCGATCTCGGCGACGTCGCTGTGGCCGGCATGGAAGGCCGAGGCGGCCATCATGACCATGGCGATGTTGACGAGGCCGGCGACGGCCAGCGCGGCCACCACTTCGATGTTGGAGAACTTGAGGACCTTGCGGCGCTCGCCCTCGTTGCGCACCGGAGCGCGGTGCTGGGTGAGGCCGGAGTGGAGATAGACGGCATGCGGCATGACGGTGGCGCCGATGATGCCGACGGCAAGGGTCAGCGCGCCGGCGTCCGGCAGAACCGGGGTGACGGCGCCGGTGGCCGCCGCCGCCCAGTCGATCGGGGCGATCAGCATCTCGATCAGATAGCTGACGCCGATGACGCCGACGAGACCGCCGATGATCAGTTCCATCGGCCGGAAGCCGCCGCGATCGAACATCAGGAGCGCGTAGGTGACGAGCGCGGTGATCACCATGCCGGTGAGAAGCGAAGTGCCGAACAGCAGAGACAGGCCGATCGCTCCCCCCAGGAACTCGGCGAGGTCGGTGGCCATGGCGGCGATCTCGGAGACGATCCACATGAAGATCACCACCGGAAAGGGGAAATGGTCGCGGCTCATTTCGGCGAGGTTGCGGCCGGTGACGATGCCGAGCCTGGCCGACAGCGCCTGGAACAGCATGGCGACCATGTTGGCCATCACCACCACCCAGATCAGCGCGTAGCCGTAGCCGGCGCCGGCCCCGATGTTGGTGGCGTAGTTGCCGGGGTCCATGTAGGCGATGGAGGCGATCACCGCCGGCCCCATGAAGGCCAGCATGGCCCTTGGTCCCCTGAGCCGTCCGGCCAGCGCTTCGGTGATGGCCAGCGACGTGCGGCCGGTCATTCCGGAGGGGGTTACGCTGACGATGGACTGGGAGAGAACGGACATGGCGGACACCGGAAGTTTTCCTATGCTTGGAAATATAGCATCGGCTACATTTCTGTCAAGCCAGATGCGACTGACTTGCAATAAAATCTGCCGCGCCGCTTTCGGTTCCCCTGGGGATTCGCCCCTGATTGTCGATTGCAAATCGTAGCCGGGGCTGCATAGTGTGCCGCGACGTTGAAGCGCCACGGCGGGAAACCCGCCGCAGGCTCAGGAAACAGGACCCGCGAAGGACAGGACATGTCGAGGGATGATCTCGCGCCCGGCCCCGAGACCGCTACGGAACCGACCGACGCCGACCGCTTCACCAACGCGCGCGCCATTCGCTCGACGGCCCTGTTCGAGGACTATACCGAGCTGATCGCCGACCTCACCGAGGAGTTCGGCGAGGCGCGGATCACCGACATCGCCCGCCGGCTGGGCGTCACCCACCCCACCGCCAACAAGGCGGTGCTCAGGCTGAAGCGCGAGGGCCTCGTCATCTCGCGCCCCTATCGCGGTGTCTTCCTGACCGAGACCGGCGCCGCCATGGCCCGCGAGGTCAAGGCACGCCACCGTCTGGTGGTCCGCCTGCTGATCGCTGTCGGGGTGCCGGCCGAAGCTGCCGAAATGGATGCCGAAGGCATCGAGCACTACGTCTCTGAGACGACGCTCAAGGCCTTCGAGGCCTATCTCGACGGGCAGGCGTGACCGACCGCCGCAGGGAGCGCCCTCATCGGCAGCTTGCCGGTCGGCGTGATATTGACAACCATACCGAGCGGGGCTAATGCAGCCGCCGGTCCCTGGCGCCGGCCGCCCGCGTGCTCCCAAGCATTGGTGAAGCCAGTTCCCTTGTCTCATCGATTTTTCGCACTCCGACGTGCGGCAATGCGGGCCCCTCGTCTCGTTTCCCCAGGCATCCGCGCGCAATCCAGATCAAGCGGACGCGTCATACAAAGCGGTAGAGCACGGGCCCTTTTCCCTTCAGGGCTCCGCTCCGGAGTGCGCTTAGAGGCGAGGTCATGTCCGAACAACAAGCCCATAATCCCTATCTGCACGGCTCGCTGACGCGGGTCTTCGTGCGTACAGCCGCGCCCATCGTCCTGTTCATGACGGTGAGTGGGCTCTACACCGTGGTCGACGCACTGCTGCTCGGCCGCCTCGCCGGCCCCAAGGCGCTCACCGCCGTAACGCTGATGTTCCCGGTGATGATGCTGATCGTCGCGCTGCAAAGCATGGTGTCCTCGGGGATGGCATCCATTGTCGCCCGCGAGATTGGCGCCGGCGACATCCGCGCCGCCGAGGGCAGCGTCAACGCCGCGCAACTGCTGGCCCTCATCGTCTGCGGGGTGCTGATCCTGGCGCTGCTCTTCCTGGGAAGCCCGCTGACGCAGGCCCTGTCGGATGGCGACCCGGAAATCGCTCACATGGGGATCGTCTTCACCACCATCATGGTGGTGTTCTCACCTTTCAGCTTCTTCCTGTCGATCCAGGGCGACGCATTGCGCTCCGAAGGCAAGGTCGGAATGATGGCGCTGGTCGCCATATCGGTGACGCTGCTCAACATCGTCTTCAACTACGTGCTGATCGGGCCGTTCGGCCTCGGCGTCGCCGGTTCGGCCACCGGCACCGTCCTGGCCCAGGTGGTGGCAATCAGCGCGGTGTTCTATCTGCGGCTCTCCGGCCGCACACGGCTGCCGCTCTATGCGCGCGGCACGGGCTCGTTGATCGCCAACTGGAAGGAAATGCTGGCCCTCGGCGCGCCGCCGTCGCTCGGCCTCCTCGGCATCAGCCTGTCGAGCGCCATGGTCATTACCGACATCCAGCTCTGGTCGAGCGCCAACCCCGCCGCCACTGTGGCGGCCTATGGCGTCATCAATCGCATCATGACCTTCGCCTTCCTGCCACTCCTCGGCGTCACGATGGCCTGCCAGTCGATCGCCGGCAACAACTTCGGCGCCGGCCTGCACGATCGCGTCGGAACGACGCTGAAGGTCGCCTTCGGCATCGCCGTGGTCTATGCCGCCGCCTTCGAAGCGGTGTTCCTGTTCCTCGCCCGGCCGGTCGGCTCGCTGTTCGTCGCCGACCCTCAGGTGATCGGCGAGGTGGCGCGCATCATGCCGGTCACCACCGTGACCTATGTGCTGTCGGCACCGCTGATGATCCTTGGCGGCTACTACCAGGCGCTCGGCATGGCTGGCAGCGCGGCGATCCTCAACCTCGTCCGCACCTATGTCATCGGCCTGCCGCTGCTGGCGCTCCTGCCGGTGGTTGCCGGCGAGTTCGGCATCTGGATTGCCTACCCGGTGGGCGACGTGGCGATGCTCGCCGTGGTAGCCGTCCTGCTCCTCTGGAACGCCCGCCGCCATCACCTGACCTGGGGCATCTTCCACCACCGCCCCGCCTGATACCAGTGATGCGTCGGCATCCTTGCGGACTGGCATCAGACAGCAAAAGGGCCGCCGCATTGCCTGCGACGGCCCCTCTTTCAGGTTGGATTTTTCAAGCTGGCTCAACCCTCATTCGAGGTTCTTGACGATCGTCTCCACCATCTTCTTGGCGTCGGCGAACAGCATCATCGTGTTGTCGCGGAAGAACAGCTCGTTCTCGACGCCGGCATAGCCCGACCCCATGCCGCGCTTGACGAACAGCACCGTACCCGCCTTCTCGACATCGAGGATCGGCATGCCGAAGATCGGCGACGACTTGTCGGTCTTGGCTGCGGGATTGGTGACGTCGTTGGCGCCGATGACGAAGGCGACGTCGGCGGTGGCGAACTCCGAGTTGATGTCCTCGAGCTCGAACACCTCGTCATAGGGCACCGACGCCTCGGCGAGCAGCACGTTCATGTGGCCCGGCATGCGGCCGGCCACCGGGTGGATGGCGTATTTCACCTCGACGCCTTCCGCCTTCAGCTTGTCGGCCATTTCGCGCAGCGCATGCTGGGCCTGCGCCACCGCCATGCCGTAGCCCGGGACAATGATCACCTTGGAGGCGTTCTTCATGATGAAGGCCGCATCTTCCGCCGAGCCCTGCTTGACCGGACGCTGCTCGACCACACCGCCGGCCGCTGCCGTCTCGCCACCGAACCCGCCGAGAATGACCGAGATGAATGAGCGGTTCATGCCCTTGCACATGATGTAGCTGAGGATGGCACCCGACGAGCCGACCAGCGCGCCGGTGATGATCAGCGCCGTATTGCCCAGGGTAAAGCCGATGCCGGCCGCCGCCCAGCCCGAGTAGCTGTTCAGCATCGAGACGACCACCGGCATGTCGGCGCCACCGATCGGGATGATGATGAGGCCCCCGAAGGCCAGCGACACCAGCACGATCAGCCAGAACACGAAATGGCTCTCGGTCCTGACCAGCACCACGATCAACACGACCAGCAGCAGGGCGAGGCCGGCGTTCACGACATGGCGGAACGGCAGGATGATCGGCTTGCCGCTCATCCGGCCATCGAGCTTCAGGAAGGCGATCACCGAACCGGTGAAGGTGATGGCGCCGATGGCGACGCCGAGGCTCATTTCGACCAGCGCCTGCCCGTGGATCGAGCCCGGCAGACCGATGCCGAAAGCCTCCGGCGCGTAGAGCGCCGCGGCCGCCACCAGCACGGCGGCAAGACCGACCAGCGAGTGGAAGGCGGCGACCAGCTGCGGCATGGCTGTCATGGCGATCTTGCGGGCGATATAGGCGCCCACGCCGCCGCCGATGGCGAGACCGACGATGATCAGCGCGTAGGCGCCGAACGACGGCTTGATCGAGGCG
Source organism: Pleomorphomonas sp. (assembly GCA_029976075.1). Lineage (GTDB taxonomy): Bacteria > Pseudomonadota > Alphaproteobacteria > Rhizobiales > Pleomorphomonadaceae > Pleomorphomonas. The sequence continues at coordinate 7,387 of JARKNW010000094.1, read as the reverse complement.
AGCGTCGTGCCGATGGCGATCGCCATGCCGAGCATGCCCAGGAGATTGCCGCGCCGGGCCGTCACCGGGCTGGAAAGGCCTCGCAGCGCCAGGATGAACAGGGCACCGGAGACGAGGTAGAGGACGGCGGAAAGATTGGCTGTCATGTCCGTGCCCTCAATGCTTCTTCTTGTACATGGCGAGCATGCGACTGGTGACCAGGAAGCCACCGAAGATGTTCACCGATGCCAGGATGACGGCCACAAAGCCGAAACCGCGCGACACGCCGGTGCCGGGCGCCAGGAACTCGACGCCGACGGCGAGCAGCGCACCGACGATGATCACCGAGGAGATGGCATTGGTCACCGCCATCAGCGGGGTATGCAGGGCCGGTGTCACCGACCACACCACGAAGTAACCAACGAAGATCGCCAGCACGAAGATCGAGAGGCGGAACACGAAGGGATCGATCACCCCGCCCGACAGGGCGTGGGCAGCCGCACCGGCCGCGTCGGCAGCGGCCCCAGCCTGGCCGGAAGCGACGGCATCGGCGGCAGCGTTGGCGGCGGCTTCGGCTGCGCGGGCAGCCTCGGCTGCGGCACGCGCGGCCTGCCGCGCCTGTTCAAGGGCCTGTTCGGCCGTGAGCATAGAAGACATCGGATGGTCTCCGCGTCAGTTCAGGAAAGCGGGATGGATGACGGCACCGTCGCGTGTCAGCGCGGTTGCCTTCACGAGTTCGTCGTCCCAGTTGACGGCGAGAACCTTCTGCGCCTTGTCGACCAGCGTCTCGACGAAGGCGTAGAGGTTCTTGGCATAGAGCTGGGAAGCCGTGGCGGCGATGCGGCCGGGCACGTTCTTGTGGCCGACGATGCGGATGCCTTCCGGCGTCGTGACGATCTCGCCAAGCCGGGCGCCTTCCACGTTGCCGCCGCGCTCAACGGCAAGATCGATCAGCACCGAGCCGGGCTTCATCGACTTCACCATTTCCGCGGAGACGAGGCGTGGCGCCGGCCGGCCGGGGATCAGCGCCGTGGTGATGACGATATCCTGCTTCTTGATGTGCTCGGCCACCAGGGCTGCCTGCTTGGCCTGGTATTCGGCCGACATCGGCTTGGCATAGCCCGCCGCCGTCTCGGCCTGCTTGAACTCCTCGTCCTCGACGGCAACGAACTTGGCGCCGAGGCTTTCCACCTGCTCCTTGGCAGCCGGGCGCACGTCGGTCGCCGTCACCACGGCACCGAGCCGGCGGGCGGTGGCAATGGCCTGGAGGCCTGCGACGCCGGCGCCCATCACGAAGACGCGCGCCGCCGGCACAGTGCCGGCCGCCGTCATCATCATCGGAATGGCGCGGCCATATTCGTAGGAGGCGTCGATCACCGCCTGATAACCGGCGAGGTTGGCCTGGCTGGACAGAACGTCCATCACCTGGGCTCGGGTGATGCGCGGCATGAACTCCATGGCAAAGGCGGTGACGCCGGTATCGGCCATGGCCTTGATGGCGACGTTATCGCCATAGGGATCCATCATGGCGATGGCGAGGGCGCCTTTCTTGAGATGGGCCAGAATGTCCTGTGACGGGCGTCGTACCGTCAGCACGATGTCGGCATCGCGCACCGCATCCACCGCTGTCTCCGCCACCACGGCCCCGACCATCGAATAATCAAAGTCCAGAATGAGCGACCGCAATCCCGCGCCAGTCTCCACCAGAACCGTGGCGCCAAGGCCGATGAAGCGCTTGGCCGTCTCGGGCGTGATGGCAACACGCCCCTCCTCGGGATCGGGCTCTTTCAACACCGCAATCTTCATTGAGCTTCTCCAGGGTGTCTCTCATGCGCCGGCATCGAGCGAGGCGCCTCTGGCGCCCTTCTCCCGCCTTCCCTCCCCGGAACGCGAGTCGAGGCCGGCCGGACCTCCGCAAAAACTCCTAGAGCCTTTTCCTTGCGTAATGCAACGTAACGTTCGGCCAGTGTGAAACCGGTCCCCGATGCCCCTCGGGACAATACTGACATAAGTATTTGGCCTAAAAGGAAAAACCCGCCGGCCAGCCGACGGGTTCTTGCATTTCCGCGCAAATACTTATGAACGATGGGCGGTCCCGTCAGCCCTGCCGGGCCATCCCGGCATCGAGCACTTCCAAGTCGCCGATCATCCGCTCGATCACCGAAAGGCCCATCTGCCAGAACGCCGGGTCGGTGGCATCGAGACCGAACGGCTTGAGCAGTTCGGTATGGTGCTTGGTGCCGCCCGCTTCCAGCATGGCGAAATACTTCTCCTGGAAACCGGCCTCCGCCTTCTCGAACACGGCATAGAGCGAGTTCACCAGGCAATCGCCGAAGGCATAGGCGTAGACGTAGAACGGCGAATGGATGAAGTGCGGGATATAGGCCCAGAAGGTCTCGTAGCCGGGGCCGAAGGTGATGGCCGGCCCGAGGCTCTCGCCCTGCACGGAGAGCCAGGCTTCGTTGATGCGATCGGCCGTCAGCTCGCCCTCGCGGCGGGCGGCATGCACCTTGCGCTCGAAGGAATAGAAGGCGATCTGCCGCACCACGGTGTTGAGCATGTCCTCGACCTTGGAGGCCAGCAGCGTGCGCTTCTCGGCCGGCGTCGCCGCATTGCGCAGCAGCGACTGGAAGGTCAGCATCTCGCCGAACACCGAAGCGGTCTCGGCCAGGGTCAGCGGCGTCGGCGCCATCAGCGCGCCCTGCCGGCCGGCTAGCACCTGGTGCACGCCATGACCGAGTTCATGGGCAAGCGTCATCACGTCGCGCGTGCGGCCGAGGTAGTTGAGCAGCACGTAAGGATGCGCCGACGGTACGGTCGGATGTGCGAAGGCGCCGGGAGACTTGCCCGGCCGCACCGGGGCGTCGATCCAGCGCTCGTCGAAGAACCGCCGGGCGATATTGGCCATCTCGGGCGAAAACCGTCCGTAGGCGTCGAGCACCGTCGCCTTTGCCTCGCTCCAGGACACCTGCCGGGTCACCGCACCGGGCAAGGGCGCATTGCGGTCCCAGTAGGGCATCGTCTCGCTGCCCATCCAGCGCGCCTTGAGCTGGTAATAGCGATGACTGAGGCGGGGATAGGCGGCCCGGACCGCTTCCACCAGCGCATCGACCACTTCCCGCTCGACGCGGTTGGCGAGATGGCGGGAATCGGCGATGTCCTTGAAGCCGCGCCAGCGATCGGAAATCTCCTTGTCTTTCGCCAAGGTATTGGTGATTCGGGCGAAGATGCCGATGTTCTCGCCGAACACCTTGCCCAAGGCTTCGGCCGCGGCCTGACGCTTGGCCGGATCGGCCTCCTGCATCAGATGCAACGTCGGTTCGATGGCCAGTTCCTTGCCGTCCACCGGGAACCGCAGACCGGAAATGGTCTCGTCGAACAGCCGGTTCCAGGCCGAATAGGCTGTGATCGACTTTTCGTGGAACAGCTCCTCCACCCGGTCCTCAAGCTGATAGGGCTTGTCGAGGCGGATGTCCGTGAGCCACGGCCGGTAGTGGGCGAGAGCCGGATCGGCGAAGCCCGCTTCGATCAGGCCGTCGTCGATGCGATTGATCTCGAGTTCGAAGAACAGCAGACCCGACGAAATCGCCGTGATCTTCTCCTGCACATCGCCATAGAACTTCATGCGCTGGGGATCGGTGGTATCGCCGGAATAAAGTAGGCCGGCATAGGACATCACGCGTCCCAGAAGATCCTGCAGCTTCTCATAGTCGGCGATCAACGCTGCGAAAGCCGCGGCGCCACCGGGCGCCTTCAAAAGCGTCTCGAGCTTTCCCTTCGCCCGGCTGGCGAGGGAGGCTGCCGCCTCGCCCCCCGCCTGGATGTCGCGTTCGATGGCCGGATCGTCCGGCGACGCATAGAGCGCCGAAAGATCCCACTCGGGTAGCGCCTCGGCGGCGGCACCGGTATCGGCGGGATGGAAAAGCGGACGGGGCAGACGGAAACGGCTCATCGAACGGCAACTCCAGATACGGCGCGGGGCGCCATGCGCAAGACTACGTGCTGTGACCGTCGACGATCAACGGAAATGTCGGTGAAAAAGGGGCGGTCAATGACGGCGGCCTAACCTTCTCTTAACCCTTCGCCCCGCACAGTGACCCGAATTGGCACAGACGCGGAAGGACGGACTAACCCATGGCCGCTCGCATCCTGATCGTCGACGACGATCCGATTCAGCGCCGCCTCCTTGAGGAGGCCGTCAAGCGCTTCGGTCACGAGGCGGTCACCGCCGACGGCGGCGAGGCCGGTCTTGCCATGCTGGCCGCCGCGCGCGGCGACTTCCAGCTGATGATTCTCGACCTGGTCATGCCCGACCTCGACGGCATGGCGGTGCTCGAACGCCTGGCCAAGGGCGGCGAAACCCTGCCGGTGATCGTCCAGACCTCGCGCGGCTCGATCGACACGGTGGTCGGCGCCATGCGGGCCGGCGCCTTCGACTTCATCGTCAAGCCGGTCAACCACGAGCGCCTCGCCGTCTCGATCCAGAATGCGCTGAAGGTCACGGCGCTGGAGGGCGAGATTCGTCGCGCCCGCCGGCCGGCCACCTCCGGCCTCGGTTTCCGCGACATCATCACCAAGAGCCCGGAGATGGCCCGCGTTCTGCGCCTCGGCGAACGCGCCGCCACCTCGGGCATCCCCATCCTGATCGAGGGCGAGAGCGGCGTCGGCAAGGAACTGGTTGCCCGCGCCATTCAGAATGCCTCCGAACGTCGGACCAAGCCCTTCGTCACCGTCAACTGCGGCGCCATTCCCGAGAACCTCGTGCAGAGCACGCTGTTCGGCCACGAGAAGGGCGCCTTCACCGGCGCCGTCGACCGTCACACCGGCAAGTTCCAGGAGGCGCACACCGGCACGCTGTTCCTCGACGAGGTCGGCGAACTGCCGCTCGAGGTGCAGGTGCAGCTGTTGCGCGCCATCCAGGAGGGCGAGATCGAGCCGGTCGGCGCCCGCCGCAGCCAGAAGGTCGACTTCCGGCTGATCTCGGCCACCAACCGCCGCCTTCTCGATATGGTCAAGGAGGGCCGCTTCCGCGAGGACCTCTACTACCGGCTCAACGTCTACCCGATCTTCGTGCCGCCGCTGCGCGACCGCCGCGAGGACATCCCGCTCTTGGTCGAGCATTTCGTCTCCCGCTTCGCCGCCGAGGAAGGCAAGCGCCGCATCGCCGGCATCCGGCCCGACGCCGTCGCCATGCTCAGCGCCTTCAACTGGCCGGGCAACATCCGCCAGTTGGAGAACGCGGTGTTCCGCGCCGTCATCCTCTGCGACGGCGGCGAACTGACCGTCGACGAATTCCCGCAGATCGCCGCCCAGACCGGCCACGTCTCGGCCATCCGCCGCGTCGAGGGCGCCGACGCGCCACCACCGGCCGAGCCGGTCGTCGTGGAAACGGCCAGCCCGCCGGCCGCCGTCTCAGACGCCGGGCTGATCGGCGTCGCCGTCGCCGCCTCCGACCACCGCGACCCCGCGCCCTTCGGCTTCATGCGCTCGCTGGCCGACGACGGCCACGTCCGGCCGCTCACCGAGATCGAGGAGGAGATGATCCGTCTCGCCATCGACCACTACGGCGGCCGCATGGCCGAGGTGGCGCGCCGGCTCGGCATCGGACGCTCGACGCTCTACCGCAAGCTCAAGGAATACGGGCTTGCAACCGGCGATGACGAAGCGGGTGTGGCCGCCGAGTAACAAAAAGCACGTAATCGACTTTTGACGATGTTGCGTCCTTGCTGACGCAGCATCGAAGCGTCAAACAAACTTGAGACGTCCCGGCCGGCCTCGCGCCGCGCGGGAACCGGCCGTGGTGAACGTGATGACCTCCTCGCTGTCCAGACTGCTCCTGTCCACCGCCGTGATCGGCGTCGGCCTTGCCCTGCCGGCCGCCGCCGAGACGGGCTTCGACCCGCTCAAGGCCAAGCCCGCGACAGAGACGGCGGCGCCGACGGCGGTCGAGACCAGGCCGCTGCCCGAAGCCGCGACCTCGCCCGCCCTCGAGGCGCCGGCCGCCGTTGCCGCGCCCGCCCCCGTCGTCGAGACGCCCGCCACGGTCGAGGCACCCGCTCCCGTCGTTGAGACCCCCGCCACGGTCGAGACGCCTGCCACCGTCGTGACGACGCCGGCCGCCGCCGTCGATCAGGCGATCGTCGCCGAGATCGGCAAGGTGATCGCCTCGGCGACCGGCGATGCCCGCCGCCGCGCCGACGCCGTCGCCAAGGTCTACGCCGCCCGCGGCAACCAGCCGCTCTGGGTGGTCGGCGACCACTATTCCGACAAGGCCAGGGCGGTGATCGCCCGCCTGTCCGAGGTGATCGAGGACGGCCTCAATCCGATCGATTATGTCCTGCCCGAGGCCGATCTCGCCGCCCCCACCGCCGAACTGGTCGCCAACGCCGACCTGCGCGTCTCCATGGCGGTGGCGACCTTCGCCGAGCAGGCATCCGGCGGCCGCGTCGCGCCGCTATCCATCTCCAAGGACATCACCCGTACGCCCGAGCGCATTCCGGCCGACAAGGCGCTGGCGACGGTGGCCAACGCCACCGACGTCGCCGCCGCGCTCGACGGCTTCAACCCGCCAACCGACGGCTTCCGTCGCCTGAAGGCCATGCTGGCCGAGGTACGCGCTTCCAAGGAAAAGGACGCGCCGGCGCCCGAGCCGGTGGCGCTGTCGAAATCGCTGAAGCCCGGCATGAGCGACATCGGCGTGCCGGCCCTGCGCACGCGGCTCGGCGTTGCCGCGCCGGAAGCGGAGACCGATCCCGAGGTCTACGATACGGCGCTGGTCACCGCCGTCGAGGCTTTCCAGAAGGAGCACGGCCTCTCCGCCGACGGCGTCGTCGGCAGCCGCACGCTGGCCGTGCTCAACGGCGCCCATCGCGACGTCGAGGGCGACATCATCGCCAACATGGAAATGTGGCGCTGGATGCCGCGTAACCTCAGCCAGGACTACGTTTTCGTCAACATTCCCGAGTTCAAGGTGCGGGTCGTCCGCCATGGCGTGCAGGTGCACGAGGCGCGCGTGGTGGTCGGCAAGACCACCAACCAGACGCCGGTGTTCAGCGGCGAGATGCAGTATCTGGTCGTCAACCCCTACTGGCACGTGCCGGAATCGATCAAGGTCAAGGAGATGCTGCCGGCGATCCAGGCCGATCCGGCCGGCTACTTCGCCCGCCACGGCTACGAGGTGACCTGGGACGGCCAGTTGATCGACCCGACCCGCGTCATCTGGGACGAGAACGCGGTGAAGGCGGTCGGCATCCGCCAGGTGCCCGGCGAGGCCAACGCGCTGGGCAACATCAAGTTCATGTTCCCCAACAAGCACGCCGTCTACCTGCACGACACGCCGCTCCGCAGCCTGTTCAACCGCGACGTCCGCGCCTTCAGCCACGGCTGCGTGCGCGTCGACGACCCCATG
>JARKNW010000004.1 GCA_029976075.1 Pleomorphomonas sp. | reverse complement strand
GCGTAGTCGAAGGCCCATGGGAGATGGGCCCCCAACGAAGCCGGCTGCTCCCACAGACGCCCCCCTTCAGGATACTGCGCCGAGGCGTTCCGACGATCCCCTCGACGCCCGGAAAAGCCGGTTAATCGAACCGTCCAACTGCTCGGCCAGCTCCAGAACGCTCAAGCGCTGACGCGCCACTTTCTCCGGGGCATCCATGTTGCTTCCTCCCTATGCCAGTATTGCACGGAATGAAGCCTAAGAGGACACAAATCACCTAACCGACCTGTTCAGTCTGACGCCGCTTCAAAACGCGGCACTGTCAGGTGAATACCGTCTCTGTACAGTCAGGGGATTACTGTCTCATGACATATTGTGTGTATTTCTTTTGCAGAAGAGATAATCATGCTCAGAAAACTTGTCCACGATTTCATAGTCCCGGTCGTTAAGATATGCCGATATCCGTTCGAGATTTCTAGACTCGATGCACATGAATGCAAAGTCAAACGTATGAAAATCTATGCCACGCAACACCTCTAGCTCGGCGCCCTCGACGTCTAGAGATAGTAGGTCAATATGGCTCGGAGCCTTTGATTGCACAAGAATATCGTTCAGAGTTTTTGCCTCTGCGCCGAACGTCACAATATCTTCGTGCCGTTTCAAAAAGGATCGAGCGTTTTGGAGATGTTCCTCCTTATCGGTGATGTCCGATGATTCTAAGAGCGGAATAGTCATTAAATTAGCGTATGATATCGGAACAAATCGCTCCTTGTATTCGAACGAGACGCATGCATTGCAGTGGATGCTGTTGAGACTAGATCGATTGTCTCTGCACATGAAGTAGTTGTGTATCACTGGTTCGACAAGTACTCCTCTCCATCCTTTATTTCTTTCAAAATAGAGTGTGTTCGACTGGTCTAGTCCGTTATTCGCTCCGAGTTCAACGAAAAAACCATCCCTATGCGGGAGATACGCCTCGAGCTTTCTGTCTAAATCATTAAGTGAATAGTATTCGCGATGTTGAGGGCGTTTCTTTCGTGAAACTTCGAGGCCGAATGGCGAAAGTACAAAGTTTAAGAGTTTTCTCATTCCAACTCTGGTCCTTACAAGATGTTATCCACTTATCTACACCCTGAACGATCCACAGGCCAATAGGCTATAGTCCCAACATAGCCGGGCTTGGACGCACGCTCTAAACGCGGCAATTGTGACGTCTGATTTCGAATCGCGCCAAGCAAAAACTTGTCAGTGCTGATTCATTGGATGGTTTGCGAGTATCTCGCGAAACACCTCGTTTGCGGCGCGGCATCCAACTAACAGTGCCTTGCGATCAGTCGCCAAGGTCAGAATGGCTCGTGCGAATTCTTTGTCGGTCGATGCAGGCACTGAGTTGCCGCATTTAAGGAAACGTTGCATAGACATTCCGCTCGAGAAGATGATCGGAATAGCTGCGGCGACTGCATCCTGAACAAGTCCAGAGCCCTGAAAACTGTAGATTGGCGTGTGATACGGAAGCAAGATGGCGTCACATGACAAGAAGTTGCTGCGAAATTCGTCTGGCTCGAGCGCTCCGATGAGTCGATTGATGGTAACCTGGCTACCTGTTGCGGTCAGTGTCCCATAGACTCCTTCGGGCTGGAAGTCGCTTTCATGTCCCTGAACGGCAAACTCGACGTTGCAGGTCGGCTGGCAGTCATTAATGAGTTTAATGATACTTCCAATTCGCGCTGAGCCTTTTTCCTTGCGAGGCATGCCAAACACGCCAACCCGGAATGGATCCTGAGGTCGCCTTTGCGGCCTGTTCCAGTCAGTTCGGGGATCCAATGTGCATGGCAGGTAAAAGCCGCCACCAAATTGGTGACGAAAACGCCCGGACATGTAGTCCGCCATCTCTTCTGTTTCGCAATAAAGATGTATCTCCTTGGGAAGTAGGGCAAGCAATCTGTTCATTTCTGCTTCCCGGAGGTGGTCCGAGGACTCTCCTAGATGTGGATCAAGGAAGCGGACGTAACAACGCGGACGATCTGCATCAATAATATGCATGTAAGCTTCGATAACAGAGGACAGATCGTCAATGGTGGCCGTAGGGATGATTATAATATCTCGCCCACCGAGTTCGAAATCCAAAAGAGCGCGGAGGAGCTCAGCCCCAAAGCCTGAGTGCCACCTTTTCTGACCTGGCAAGACTTGCCAAAATCGGCTTATGAACCTACGAGAAATCGATCCGTGAGCGTTGCGCCTTTCGAACCTTCCTTTTCTACATACATCTGCTGTGATCGAGATTGACGGATAGGGCAAAAAGCCGTCGTATCCGGCACCAGCCATTAGCATAATGTCATGATCCAAGAGCAAACTTTGAATGGCGGCAATTTGTGTGTGGTGGTGCCCTCGGTTGCGTAAAAGTTTGCGCTCAACGATGAGCGCCTTCTTGCGGTGATGAGGCAGGTTTTGGGGGGGAACGGTGACGTTCTGCATAAGCCTGCGTTATCCTATTCAACCATTTTGCGAGTTAGGCGAGCCATGAAGCATTACATATCGCCGAAGCGTGTCAGACCGTGTAAGCTTCGCATAAACCAAGACCGACAAGTCGAACCGCTTTGTGTAATCAGCCTGAGATCAGCACTTCAGAGTTTGGAACCGCTTTGGGGCTGTCTGGACGCGCCTCATTTTTCTCCACTCCCGAAGAACTCTGGCGTAGAGATCTGCATACTTTTCAACGGTCACGTCTAGCCGGTATTCTGTAACGGCTTTCGCTCGAGCTGCGGCCCTCAGATCGTCTGGGCACGAGTGGCCAGTCAGCCACCTGATACCCTCAGCGAGAGCGCTAGGATCGAAAGGTGTGGCCAGCCAGCCGTTGACCTTGTGCGTAATCATCTCTGATAGCCCGTCCGTTGCGAAGGCAATACATGGGGTTCCGCACGCTAGGGCTTTGGCCAGATCCATATGAAAATAAGTCTCTTGCGAAGTGCAGACAAACACATCAGCAGCAGAGTAAATCTCGGCAAGGAACTCGCTATCGTCAATGACCCCAACTTCATGAATCCGGATATGGGGGGGGAGGTGATGGGATCCTAACGATTGGCGTCCCAGCGTTACAAGAGAAAAGGAGGTGTCTAGCTTTGCCAGCGCCCGAACTAGCAGGCCCGTCTCGTTGCTTTTTGGATAAGAATGGCTTCCTCCAAACACTATCATAGGGATCTGATCGGGAATCCCTAACCGATGACGAATGGAAATCCCCGCGCGAGGGTAAAAAAGATCTGTATCGATGCCATTGGGGATTATCTCTATTTTGCGTTGCGCGAATAATGCACTTTGTCGAGCGGCTGCGGCGAGTGATGTGCTCGGCGTTACGATCGTTAGGTCTAGATCGTTGTAGGACGCGATTTTTTGGAGCATTAGTTTGTGGGAGAGGTCATCAGGGGCATGACTCTCCAAGCGAGGACACTCCCCGCAAGTGCTGAGAAGTTTCTGGCAAGTATCGGGGTAATGGCACCCTCCCGTGAATGCCCAAGCGTCATGCAGCGTCCAGACAATAGGGCAATCAAGCCGACGAAGCTCCTCGGCGTCCAGTAAGCCCCCTTTTACGGAGTGAAGATGCAATAAGGATGGTTGAAATCGATCTAGGCGGATCCGAACCGGATTCGGCCGAATGGCAGGTAAAGAAGACTGGAGACCGGTATCCCTCCCCAGCTTTGAAAGCTCTCTACGCTCCAGGTATCGTGCGAGCATTCCTCTAGGCGAGTTCCTATCTAAGCCAACAACACTACCGTCTCGGTCATCCCGATAGAGACACAGAAATCTCGAGGCTGGTCTAACGGCTCGGATGCCGGTGAACAACAACCAGGCCGCGAGAGATGCATTGTCTCGCCGTTGATAGGTACTAGCAAATAAAACGTCAACGTTGCTTCTTTTATTAGCTGGCTGCGAGTGCAGCCAACTCAGTCGTTTCAGCAAACTCGTGCGCACTCGGCTCAGACGTTGCCCAAAGGTCTTCGGTTCTCGCCTTGGAGTTTTGGCTGGTCCCTCCATGGCCATCTTAAAGTCGGCAGAAATTCTTGGGTCGACAAGTTGCGCCGGGCAAAATTTCGATGGGCGCCATTCATTATCAAGCGAAGGGTGGACAAATCTCTCATCTGGGTGAGAGTGAACCCCAGAGTTATCCAGACCGATGTTTGTGACTAGCGTCTTTGTCGGGTAAATACAGCGCATGTCATTTTGAAAGTGTGCATAGCAATACCGAATAGCCCAGGAATCTATTCTCCCCTCAAATTGAAGCCGAAGCATTTTGTTAAGATCTTTTCCTCCTCGTGCAAACTCATCTTGCGCATGTCTATCTTGGAGAAACTTACGATAATACCCCATGCTCCAGTTGACCGCCTCCCACCGGTCTTTCCAAGTCCCCCAGGACCAAGAAGAGCAACGATAGCCTGCGTACGTATCAAACTTATAGTCCTCAGGAACTCTGAGGTGCGTGGACGGTAAGGTATGGGCCGTTACCGAAAAGGCTTTCGCATCATCTTTATAAAATTGCAGGGCGTCGTTCATATAATTAATGAAATGTCTTGATGTTATCAGATCGTCCTCTAGGACGATGATATTCTCGTAAGTTTTAAGTATTTCTGAGACGCCGGAAATTATCGAATTGGCCAGTCCTAAGTTAACTGGTTGTTCGATTACGGTACATCGCGCAAATCCATGAATGTTATTGATAAGAGTCCTAACGGTTGCAACAGAATCAGCGTCACGTTCATCCCTCGATCCATCGCTGAATACATAGAGATCGGTTTGGGCGGCGTTATAATTTCGAGAGAGCGCATCAAGCGTATGCCTAGTATGCTCCGGCCGGTTGAAAACAAAAAGAGCGATGGGAGCAAACCTTGCCATAGACCAGCTCAATCCTATCAGCGCACGAGTTTCTACTTAGGGTAACGCGCTGCACGGCAGCCCAGTTTAGCAGCCATTGCAAACGCTCCGGGCGTTCCACCTACTCTCGTGGGTTTTCCAACACGAAAGTAATCGACTTGCCTCTGTCTCACAACGAGCAAGCGAAAGGTGATTTTCTCGATCAAAATGTTAGCTCGGCCGTCTGCCGAGGTCCTTCCATTCCAATTATCTCCTGAACGAGATTATGGGCATAGTCGATGATGGTGTAGTTCTGCCAAATACTTCATGTAGGCATCCGGTGTATGTAAATAGTCGTCCTTATCATATAAGCGGTCGGAAGCCACCAAGAGAACATTATCTGGGGCCGAAAAAAACTCGGTCGAAAATAGCATGGGAGGGATATGAATTGTTTCGCCAGTATTTAGAACAAAATTGGCCCTGTCTTTCCCATCCCAGACTTCCACATCGACCTTTCCTTTACAGCAGATGTAGAACTGGGAGGCGGCCTTATGAGCGTGGGCGCCTCGTCTTGTCCCAGCCGGCACATCTGTTATCCAGAAAAGACGCATAATTGAAAACGGTACGATGTTTTGTACCTCAAGTGGAAAAAGTACGCCTCTGGCGTCACGGAATCCAGGGGCGGACACGACCTCAAGATCGCCGATCGAGGGAAGGGAGTCAGCCATTTTTGAAAAAGCTCCGTATTGCTTCTATGACTTGGCTGGTTTGTCGATCCGATATGGTCGAGAACATTGGCAAGCTGAGAATCTCGCCCGTCAGCCTTTCGGTCTTTTCCATCGAAGAGGCTATGCGGGCAGAATAGGCGAGTCCCGGCTGTTGATGTACCGGATAGGGGTAATGAAGTGCGGTACGAATACCGCGGTTACTCAGGTATCCTTGTAATGCCTCCCGTCGGTCGGTGCGTATGACATAAACGTGATAGACGTGACGGCAATTAGGCAACTCATATGGCAGCAAGACCGGTAGATCTTCCAGACCTGCCTTGTAGCGAGCTGCGGCAGTCCGGCGGGCTTCTGTCCAGCTTTCTAGGTGTCTAAATTTGACGGTTAGGATGGCGGCTTGCAGTTCATCCAGGCGCGAACAGCGACCGTCTGTCAGATCCGCGTACTGGGGCTTTCTTAACCAGCCATAGGCTCGTAGTGCACGTACCTTGGTAAGTGTGTCCAAACCAGCAACGCAAACTGCGCCACCATCGCCGATAGCCCCCAAATTCTTTGTGGGGTAGAAACTAAAGCAGCCAAAATCTCCGATTGAGCCGACTGGCCCCAGCTCATGCCGGGCACCGATAGCTTGGGCGCAGTCCTCAATCAGTGTGAGTCCATGATGGTGGGCGATAGCTCTCAACTGGCCTAGTGCTGCTGGATGTCCATAAAGATGCACCGCGATAATTGCTCGTGTCTTATCCGAGACTGCGGTCTCGACGGCTTCGGGGTCTATACCGAAAGTCGCTTCCTCGATATCTACCAAAACAGGTACGGCCCCGATCATGTTTATGGCTGCTACCGTCGGCCCGGCCGTGAAAGAGGCGGTAATGACCTCCATTCCGGGCCCAATACCCGCCGCGAGAAGCGCCAATACCAAGGCATCTGTGCCTGAAGCTACTCCCACACTTGCGTATGCATTTGAATAAGAAGCGAGTGCCTTTTCAAAGGATGCCACCTCCGGTCCGAGAATATAGTGCCCGGAAGCTATGACGCCATTGATTGCTGCGCTTATCTCTTCCGCGAGAACCTCATTTTCTCCGCCTGGGTAAGCAAACGGAACCTCAACGGAAGGACGACTATCGGACATAAATCAGACTCCGGACCAGTGAAAGCTGGTGCCCTCTTTTGAACAGCACCCGCGTTCCTGCGGATATTTGATGAGCAGCTTTCCGCAGGCGAGAAAATCGACGTTTTGGGGCACACGATCCTACATGCAGGCTACGTTCAACCGAAATGTCCAGCGTCTTTACTCTGGTTTCCGATTGAGACAGCTTGTCCAGATAAAAGGCATATATGGGTAGCAATGCTTCAGGTATTGCGCCGTAGCCCTCATAGTGTGCTTCGTAAACGGTCGCATATAGTTTTCTAAGTCTGTGAAAATGAAATATGATCAATGGATGATTGTCTACGTTGGGAGAGGCCGGTGGGCCAGAGTAGACATAGTTCATGGCATTCCAAGGGGCTGTATTAACTCCTAGATGGGTTAGTACTTTGACGTTGAATGGAGATTCCGGCCAACTATCCAGGTACTTTTGGTCGCCAAAAGTGGTGTCAGTTGGCTCAAGGCCGCACGAGTTAATGCATTGCTCCCGATAAAGGTTGAGCAAGGTTTTGGTGTTATAGCTGCTGCGGAAAGCCATCCATCCAACATTATAAAGCCCATAAGCTTCCAGGTGCTTGTTATACTCTGGAAATCTATGTCCGGTTATTGCTGCATCGTAACTACCGACCTCAGTAAGGGCCAGGTTGGCGTCGGCGAAGAACAGCATGTCTGCGTCGAAGTAGACCGCAAATTCTCCAGAACCAGCTTGATCAAGAGCGTTGAGGCAAACGAAAGGCGTTAATGTGAAAATGTATTCAGTCCGAGAGCGGTTCTGCTTCGCGACAGCGAGCTCGGGATATCGAGCTTCCAAATCACTAAGATGCAGGACTGAAAGCTCTACGCCCGCGGGTAGGTGGGAAAAGTAACGCGGAAGATTCTGAGCACAGTCAGCATCGAGCGCAATGACGCAAATTCGGTAAGGCCCTGGTGTATGCTCGATCAAGGAGTCGATGACAGTTACACCACGAACAAAGTAATTACTGTCGAAATACGTCGTATAGATGTTCATGTGGCAAACAGTCGACTTTTAACCTCGGTGCCCCTCTCATATCAGAGCCTCTTGCGATAGGCAAATGAGCAGGCTCGATGCCTATTGGTCAATCCTGCGAAGCGAGACTACATCACGTTGGTTAGTTTTTTAGTCCCGGCATTTGATGGATTGGATCGAAAAATGATCTCTCAGGCCCGGAAGTCCGGCTTACCTGAGCTCCGGAATCTTTTGATGGATTTGGTATAGTCCGCGAGTCCTTCAGGTCGCGAGGCCTTCGAGCTGGAACCGGCTCTCCCATTCGTATAAGCACGTCCTGTCCATGCCACGATGACGCCAGGCTCCTCTGCGCTATCCAGTCGCTCGGCCAGTTCCAGAACGTTCAAGCGCTGACGCACCACTTTCTCCCAGGCATCCATGTTGCTTACTCGCTATGCCAATATTGCACGGAATGGAGCCTAAGAAGACAGGCCAATGTAACTCGTAAACCCTCATCGTTTTAAACGGACCAAGTCGAGGTCGCGTTTGTGATGATCTTTCGAATTCCTTGGGCTTCTCGCCACTCTCTGCCGATATCCCTTATAACAGGGGTTCCCTCTGGCGAGAATATGAAGTTCCGGAAGGGGCGAGCCAGTTTTTCCAAACCAATGTTGACGGAGGAGTAGAACTGCTTTTCCGGGTCATGCGCCGGGTTCATGAGAGCCGCGGCGGATCTGGCAAAGCCTCCCCTGAGTATGGATGGGGATGTCGTGAACTTCGGAACGGTACGATAGAAAGGAAGCTTGATCCCGAACGGCCGGAAATAGTCACGCTTGGCGTGGATGTGACCTTTCACCACAACGTCCCAGTTCTGGTCTGCAGTGTGGAAGGACACCTGCTGTATGCGGGAGTCATCAAAGGGACGCAATATCTCCTCACCGACCCTCCGGAGGGTAATCCAGTCATCTTCGAGATGAAAAACGTAATCTGCTGTTGTTGCCGACCACAGACGCTTCACCGCAGCTCCAAACCCGGGAGCTTCGGGCTCAAAAATGGTCGCAGTAGGAAACTGCTTCCGAATTAGGGAGACGACAGCTTCATGGTCTTCTTCGCTCCCGAATACGGGATCTACATTCACGTAGACGTTCTGTATAACGAAGTTTGAAAAGACGGTTTCCTTGAAACTGTCGACTGTGATGGACAATAGCTGAGGTCGGCGGGCCGAAACTATGCAGACATCCATAGACACCATTGTCGAACCCGCGATCGAGACACCGTGAACCCTTTCGATGCAGACAGGCATCGGAGAGCTTCGCTTCCTTGACGATAGGCAGTTCCAGACTCAAAACGTGATCGAGGCATTGGCACTGCATAGCTTCGAACCGTTGTTACCTGTGGGCGTAGCTCTTCGCAACGCACAAGTAAATATCGCCAATCAGCCGGGTGTATGGCTCGTCACATTCCGCCGGTTTGCCTGCAGTAGCATTGACGGGTTGATACTCTGCCCATGGCAGCCCATCGAAAGAGGGTTTTAGGGTCTGCCGCCACCATCGTTCTTTTCCCGGACGAAGCGCCTTGATTCCGTTTCCTGGGGATGGCAGAAACAGGCGCCCTTGAACGGAGCTGAATCCCAAGACGGTGCTACTTGTCTGGTGATCGGTAATGTCTTTGATGGGCCTGTAGCTCAATGGTTAGAGCCGGCCGCTCATAACGGTCTGGTTGCAGGTTCGAGTCCTGCCGGGCCCACCACTCCATCTTCTCGTTGGCAGATCCTGAGGCGCGACGGCGAGCGGGTAGAGCACTGTCCAGAGACAGTGCCCCTTTCCACCCCTCCGCTCTCAGCGTCGCATACCGGCTGTAACTGAAAGAGCAGGATCCGACGATGGAGGGACGCCGCCGGGCATTCGCGGCGCTTCGGCGATGCGGACTTGGTTGCGACCGCCGCGTTTGGCAGCGTAGAGCGCCCGATCGGCGAAGCTGATGACATCGTTGCAGCAGCAGCCTTGCTCGGGAAACGACGCGACTCCAAAAGATGCAGTCATCTTGAAGGCTTTGGCCTGCGGCTTCATGATTTGTGCCTGCAGTTCCTTGCGCAGTTCGTTGGCCCAGACAGCTGCCGTTGCGCTGGCCTGGCCGGGCAGCACGACAAGAAACTCCTCGCCGCCATAGCGAGCCGCGAGATCGCTCGGGCCACAGCGCTTGCCAATCAGCGCTGCGATGATGGCAAGCACATCATCTCCCACCTGATGCCCGTGCTTGTCATTGATCGTCTTGAAATGATCGATGTCGCACATGACGATGCTGAACACGTCGCCGGCCTCTCGCGCCCGCTTGCACTCTTCTTCCAGCGCCACGTCGAGATAGCGCCGGTTGTAGAGGCCTGTCAGCGCATCGCGAACCGATTGCTCGCGCAGCAGGGCGTGCAGCTCCTCGGCGCGCCGTTCAGCCTGCCTGCGTTGGCTGACATCCAGCATGATGGTAACAGCCGTTGGCTTCTTGCCGGGATTATGGACACTGCCATGGAGTTCGACGTCGATCTCCACGCCGTCCTTGCGCAGGCCACGGAAGGTATAGCCGGCAACTGGCACCTCGCCGGACAGCCGCTGTCGCATCTGCTCGGCCACCATCGACCGGTCGCACTCCGCCACCAGGGTGAGAACGTCGCGCCCGATCAGTTCGTTCACTTCATAGCCGAAGATGTCCGCAAGCTTCTGGTTGGCGAAGGTGAACCGTCCCTCCTCGGAGGTGGAGATGCCAACCAGCGGCTGGTTGACGACGCTGAGGAGCTTGAACTCGGACTCGCGCAATTGCCGCGTCATCAGCTCGTTGTCTCGCAGAGCGCTTTCCAGCGCGGCGGTGCGACGACGCACTTCGCCCTTCAGAACTACCGCGGTTTGCAGTTCATCGAACTCGGTACGATAGTCGCCGGCGGCATTGCGCTCCAGCCGGTTCATCAATGCGTTGATGACCTTGTTTTGCCGGGCAATCTCGCCCAACAAAAGCTTGGGATCGGAGTCGGCTCCGAAAGGTCGACGCTCAGCCATCCTCTTGTTCCCTGGAGAGTTTCCTGAAAGCGAGGCTCAAAGGAGAGTCGCGCCTCATCTTGTCGAACTTGCTCAAGGCAGATCTCCGATCGCAACGCCGGTCAGAGTATGGTTGACGTGAATGCCGTTGTATTGCTCCCCATAGCAGGAAAAGCCGATAACATTATTCTCGTCCAATATGCTCTCGATGTCCCTGGTTAAGGATTTACTGGAGATATTGAGCTTCCTCAGGATGCAGTCGAACCCAATGATCAAGTCTGGTCGCCCTATGCTGCCGTGTATTTCTTCGAGCGATGCGTTGAGGTTGGCAAGGATGTCCGTCATGCAGGCGACACGGAACACCATCCCCTCGTCGATGGCGCAGTAGAACGTGAGGCTGCCGTCCGGATGGGCGGACTGTACGGAACGGACGTAATAGGTGCCGGCCAGCAGAACGACGATTGGCGTTTCGGCAAACCTGGTGGGCCCCAGACTCTTCGGCGGGGCGTCGATTACCCGGGCATACTCCACCGCTGCGGGAAGCCCGTTGATCTCTTGTACCAGCCTGCGGTTGGGGTCGGCCGCCGTCACGACGAGGCGCTCTTCCATTGGCGCGAAGTTCTGGATCTTCAAGGCTCGGAACGGTCGTGAGGTAGCGACTATGATCACCGCCGCCGCGTCATGCTGAAAACGACCGTCGGCATAGACATGGGTGCGACGGAAGTTGAGATCGTCACCCGCCGATCCACCCACCAGGCAGATATCATCGAGTGCAGCCTGAAAGGCACGAGAGACCAGTTCCTCGCGGATGGACAGGCCGTCGATCAGCGACAGCGCGAACCTGTTGGTGAGTTCGGGGCAAGATGATGTCTTGCCGTCGAGTTCCGTCAGTTGAGACTGCACAAGGGCGCGAGCCGATGAGAGCTTGAACTGCTGCAGGTCGGGAACGAGGTGGCCGACGGCTGCGAACGTGTCTCCAGGCAGGCTGACCCCGCTGAGGCTGTAGTTGAGATAGCCCTCGGGGCCGATTTCGCCGGCCGTGGTGCAGCCAAAAACCTGCACGCCGGGAAACTGGCGAGCCATCTCGTCGGCCACATCGTCGAGTTCAAATGCGCTGGAACAGAAGAACAGTACCAGGGCCATGTCGGCCTGCCATACGCCATCGCGAAATTCCCGCACGGCGGTACGGGAATCTGTGCTTGTCGATTGGAAACGGCGAATGGTGGCCCGCATTTGAGGCGTATCTCGAACATCGAAAGACATCCGACACTATGAGCGCCTCTTGTTTCTGTATTCTTAGCAACAATTATATTGCCCAACGAGAATAATGGATTCATGAACGAGTGGCTACAAATGGCGAGGCGGGAAAGATTCCCTTAGGCAAAGCGCTGTCTTCAGGGACGGAGAGGCTGCAGTTCGCCGTGAAATCGGCGCCTAGGAACGAGGCTGAGCGGCCTTGCGTCCGCCAACTTGGAGGAATCGATGCTCTGGTCGTTTTCGCTGTGGCGATCGCTTGGCCTTGTTGTGCGGACCTGGCCTTTCCTTGTGCTACGCCTTGTCGTCAATCTCCTGATCGTCCTGGGGGGCATGGTGGCGGTGTCCGTCGGTGCTTTCCTCGGCTGGGGGCTTGGACACATCACAAGTTCGGTGCCAACGGAGGCTGGGACGATCTACGGTGGCCTAATCGGCCTTGTGGTGCTCGGTATCGTCCTCTGGTGGATCCGCGACTATCTCCTCTATCTTCTCACCGCTGGCCACGTGGCGGCGCTGACGCAGGTGTTCGACGGCGCGCCGCTGCCAGCCGGCAACGGGCAGGTGGCGGCGGCGCTTGCCATCGTGCGGGAACGCTTTGGCGAGGTGAGCCTCCTCTTCGTGCTCGACCAACTGGTGAAGGGCGCGGTCCGTGCCGTCACGGGTTTGCTCGACTGGCTGACCGATCTCGTGGGCATGCCGGGCCTCTCGGGTTTCGTCCGGCTGGTCGATACCGTGGTACGCCTTTCGACCAGCTTCATTGACGAACTGATCCTGGCCCGGCAGATCCGGGTCGCGTCAGCCGATCCATGGACCACGGCGCGTGAAAGCATCGTGCTCTACGCCCAGAATGCACCGGCCATCCTGCGCAATGCCGTCTGGCTGATGTTGTTTCGCTGGCTATTGACTGTGGTGCTGTTTGCCCTGCTGATCTCGCCAGCGGCGGCCTTCGTCTATCTGGTGCCGGGCGAGGCGGCCGGCTGGACGCTGGCCTTCGCGCTGCTTCTGGCGGTCGCATTGCAACGGGCGCTGATCGATCCCTTCTGCATTGCCACGCTGATGCAGGTCTATTTTGCCGAAATCGAAGGGCAGCGACCCAATCCCGACTGGGATGACCGCCTTGCCGAAGTCTCACGCCCCTTCCGCGACCTGATCACCCGGGGACGCGAGGGCTTTGCCGCGTAAAGGGAAAGGACGCATCCGCGCCCTTCCCAAACGTCGTTGATCTTAATTGAGCCTGACGACCTCGACGCGGCGGTTCTTGGCGCGGCCGTCCTCGCTGGCGTTGGTGGCCACCGGCGCCACCATGCCGACGCCGGCGCTCTTCATCCGCTCAGCCGGCACCTGGAAGCGTTTGGTCAGCGCGCCTACCACGGCGGCCGCCCGCTTCTTGGAAAGGTCGATGTTGTAGTCGAAGGCACCGACGTTATCGGTATGGCCGACGATGACCACCTTGAGGTCGGGGTTGTCCGCCAAGAGCTTGGCGATCTCGGTCAGCGTCGGCTCGGAGTCGGGCTTCAGCGTCGCCTTGTCGGTGTCGAACAGGATGCCGTAGAGCGCCACATGGCCGGAGGCGTTGATATCCTTGGCCATCTCCTCGGCCTTGACCACCACCATCTTCTGCTCGCGCGCTTTGGGCTCCAGAATGTGGACGATGGCGATGGTGCGGTTGTTGAAGGCGCCACAGTAGGGTTCGCCATTTGGGATGGTGTAGGTTTGCACGGCGAGGAATGTGTCGCCACTGTTCCCCGGCAGTCGCCCCGAGAAATAGCGCTGGTCGGTGATCGAAGAGGTGACGGCGCAGGCGCCGTTGGAAAAGGCCTCGTCCTTCAGGTCCTTCTCCTTGAAGAAGTGCATGGTGAGGCTGGTATCTCCGCCACCGCCGGAACTTGAACGCACCGACGAACCGCCGCAGTCCTCGCCCTTGCATTCCCAAAGCACCTCGCCGCCGGCGCTCTTCAAGGCATCCTGATAGTTGCGCAGGACCTCGAGCGGCGAGCGGTCCTCCGGCTCGACATAGACGAGCCGGGTCAACTGCCCCTCAAGATCCTTGGACTGCTTGGGCGCGAAGACGTTGTTGTTGCTGGCGTCGACCTTGTCCGTCGCCTCCAGCGGCGACAGCGGCAGATTGAAATCGGTGAACTTCTGCTGCGCGGAGCTGACGATGAACGATCCCTCGTAGCGCGGCACCAGCGGGTTGTCGGCAGCGCCCTTGATGTCCTTGGTGGGCAGCGTCGCGTCGGCCAGCGCGGCAGGCATGAAGCCGAGCAATCCGAGCGCCAGGAGGGCGCCCGCTTTCCAGTTTGGCATGGTTGGCTCCGATTGATCCCGATTGCGCCGTCACTCGGCGTCCCCTCGCCGAAGTCGTCCGTCGCCAGGGTGAGGATACAACTGGAAACGAAAGAGCGGGTACGAATTTTCGCGTAGACGGCGGATGTTTTTCAATGAGAAGGGGCGCGTTGCGTCTCCATGAGAGCATGGCGTCTTCTCGATAAAGGGCTCAGGCGGCCCCGGGAGCTTGTCGCCGCCTCTTGGCGCCTCGTCATACCCGTCCCCCCCAGATCTCCCGAGGTACTCCAAATGTCCAATATGCAGAACACCAACAGACAACCGCCCCAACCCAAGAGCATCATCCGACCGGAGTGAAACGAGGATCGGCAGGATGATGTTTAAGGAGCAGAAGCTTAGAGCGCCGATCTGATCCAATCAGATCGGACAGCGCTCGAGGTCCCCATTCTTGGCGGCACCGGCGGCATCAGCCCTCGCCGACGTGGCGCGCTTCGTTCTGGACCAGGTGGAGAGCGGTGCCTGGCTGCGGCAGGCGCCGCTGATTGCGTGGTGAGTGGCGCAGAGCATGGCGTGGGGCCGCTGCCATTTCGAAATGGCTCAGAAACCAGCAGGCCTGCGTCCGTTCAGGTGGCAAGGCTTGTCACGAGGTGGCCGATGGCGAGGGATGCCGTCAGACCCGGCGACTCGATGCCGAACAAGTTGAACAAGCCTGCAACCCCATGGGTCTGGGGGCCGGAGATCATGAAATCGGTCGTCGATCCGCCAGGGCGCTCTATCTTGGGGCGGATGCCGCAGTAGTCCGGTACGAGAGCCCCGTCCGCCAGGTTCGGCCAGTAGGCACGGATGGCTGAATAGAAGGACTCGCATCGGGCGGGATCGACGCCGTAATCGACCGCGTCGATCCATTCGACATCGGGGCCGAACCGGGCGCGCCCGGCAAGATCCAGCGTCAGGTGAACGCCAAGCCCGCCGGCGACCGGCATTGGGTAGATGAGGTGGGAGAAGGGCGCGCGCGTCGCCAGCGCGAAATAATTGCCCTTGGCAAGATGGAGCGGCGGCACCGTCGCCGCCGGCAGCCCCTCGATGGCGAGGGCGAGGCGTTGTGCGCCAAGGCCGGCCGTATTGACGACGGTACGGGCGGCAAGCCGCATGGGCTCGGCACCGCCGGTCTCGATCACCAGCCGGCCAGCCTCGACGCGCCCTCCCACGACTGGCGTTTCGAAGGCGACCACGGCACCATGGCTTTCGGCGTCGCCCTGCAAGGCCAGCATGAAGGCGTGGCTGTCGATGATGCCGGTCGACGGCGACAGCAACGCCCGGACGCAGATGAGCTCCGGTTCGAGCGCGCGCGCCTCGGCGGCCGACAGCCAGCGGAGATCGTCGACGCCGTTGGCGTTACCCTGGGCCTTGAGCGCCTCCAGTTTGGCGATCTCATGGTCGGTGGTCGCCACCAGGATCTTGCCGCAGCGCCGATGCAGTATCCCATAGTCCGCGCAGAAGGCGTAGAGTCGCGCCCGTCCCTCGGTGCAAAGGCGCGTCTTCACGAGACCGGTGGGGTAGTAGATTCCGGCGTGGATGACCTCGCTGTTCCGCGAGCTGACGCCGGTGCCGATGGCGCCTTCGGCTTCGACAATCAGAACCTCGCGGCCGGCGCGGGCAAGTTCGCGGGCGATGGCGAGGCCAACCACGCCGGCACCCACCACGATGCAATCCGCTTCCTCCATCGAGATTTCCCCTGTCCGCCGCTCCGGCAAGAGCTCTCCCGTCGCAGATTGGCGGGTACGCGGGGGATAGTAGGAGCGCGTGCTGGCGCAATCAAACTGGTGCGACCTCTCATGTGCCCCGGCCAAAGGAGCATCGCGCGAAGCGGCCTCAATTCAGAGAGTGGCATTGGCGGCCAGTTTCTGCCGACGCTCGATGGGCTTGGCCCGTCGCGCATGCGGGGACTGACGTTTTCTTGCCTAAAGATGAAAAATAGTATTGTATAATAATTTCAAAAACTTGACAAAAAATCTCCGACTGCTAAACGCCACCGCATCGGGGAGTAGTCACCGCCTGCGGGCGGGATCGTGTCAACAGGCTTGCGCGGATGCGCATGGCACGATCAGCCGAGAGAGATCGGCCCGACAAGACCGTGGCGCCACCTGCTTTGTGCGGACAAGCTGGGCTGGAGCGCCCGGTTCGTTGTCCGTCGGAGCCTTGATCATGTCGCCATTTTCCATTGCCGTGCTCGCCGTCAGCATGTCCGTCGACGCCTTTGCCGTGTCGGTCGGGCGGGGCGCCGCCATCGGCCGGCCGCCCTTCCGCGAGGCGCTGCGCACCGGCGTCGTGTTCGGCATCGTCGAGGCGCTGACGCCGCTGATCGGCTGGGCCGCCGGTTTCGCTGCCAGTCGCTATGTGGAGGCGGTGGACCACTGGATTGCCTTCGTGCTGCTGGCGGCGGTCGGCTTGCACATGCTCCACGCCGCCTTCCGCAAGGAGGAGGCAGCCGCGCCGACCGGCCGATCACTCGCCGTGCTCATCGCCACCGCCATCGGCACCAGCCTCGACGCCATGGCGGTGGGCGTGTCGCTGGCCTTTCTCGACGTGAACATCATGGTCGTGGCCATCGCCATCGGTCTTGCCACCTTCGGCATGTCGTCCGGTGGCATGCTGATCGGCCGACTGATCGGCGAGCGCTTCGGCAAGATTGCCGAGATCGCAGCCGGCATCGCCCTGTGCGGCCTCGGCTCGTTCATCCTGTTCGAGCATCTGACGGCGGTGTGAGGCGGGGCTGGACTCCAGCGCTGATCCGGTCATGCTGGGGCAGCTTGCTCGAAAGGGGCACGGTTGTGGTGCTGGAAGATGGGATCGCCGAGCTTCAGGCTCTCGTGGAAGATCTCTGGCGCAGGGCGAAACTTGGCCCCTGCGTCCGGATCAGGAGGGAGCGGACAGATGATGGCTCGCCGCATGTCGAGGTCGTCGGCGGTCGCTTCGACATCGTGACCACGGAACGTGGATGGGAAAGCAGCCGGACGCGGGGCCTTTCGGTTGATGAGGCGGCAAGGTTCTTTCTGTTCGGCATGGCCGAGGGGCATGCCCTGACGGCCGAGTTGCGGGAAAGGCGAGCGTCAGCCGACGCGCCCCCAAGCGCCCATGGCCTCAGGGACGATGGCTACTCGCGGTGGAACTGGATGGCGCCCTCGATCGAGACGATGGGGCGCATTTCACCCGAACTTGGCGACTGGGCGCGGCAGCACTACCAGGATATCCTGCGCCGCGCACCGCTCGCCGACAACGAAATTCGCAACGCGCGCCATCCCTGTCCGCGCGCCGACTGACCTCTGGGCGTCCCGTTCGCCTTCCGCGACAAGCATCCGCCCGTCACGAAACCTGCCGCATCTCTTTCGCCCTTCGGGCTTCCTGCCTCGTCCGCTCCACCACGTCTTGCGCCGGCACAGGGCGGGAATAGTGGAAGCCCTGAACCTGCGCACAGCCAAGACGCAGTAGCGTTTCGGCTTCCTGCGCCGTTTCGACGCCTTCGGCCAACACGGAGAACTTCAGTCGCTCGCCGAAGCTGATCAGGGTACTGACGAGCTGCGCGTTTCGCTCACGGTTATCGATGCCGGAGATCAGCGAGCGGTCGATCTTCAGCTTGCCGAAGGGCAGGGATGCCAACTTGACCAGCGAGGAGTGTCCGGCGCCGAAATCGTCGATGGCGATCTTCACGCCGACCGACATCAGCCGGTTGAGTTCGGCGGTGACGCCTTTAAGGTCGTGAATGGTCTCCTCGGTGACCTCCACCTCGAAGCGCTCGGGGCGGATGGCGAAGCGGTCGATGATCTCGAGGATGATGCCCACCGGGTTGCCGGTCAGGAACTCGGCCGGCGAGATGTTGATGGCTACCGTGGAGGTGGTGTCGCCCGCCTTGGTCAGCGAGCGCAACAGGCGGCAGGCTTCCTTGGTGACGAACTCCGTCAGTTGGTCGCCCATGTCGGCATTGCGCACCGCCGACAGGATTTCCAGCGGGCTGATGGCTCCGAGTTCAGGATGGGCCCAGCGGATCAGGGTTTCGTGGCCGATCACTTTGCCGCTTAACAGGTTGTTCTGTTCCTGGAAAACCACGTTAAGGTCGCCATGCGTCAAGGCGTCGCCAATCTCGGCCTCGATGCGCTGGCTTCTCTCGAGCTTGATGCGAAGGTCGGCATCGAAGCGGGATACCCGATGCTTTCCATCCCCTTTGGCTGCATAGAGGGCGATGTCGGCAGCGGCGAAGAGTTCGGACAGCTCACCGGCATCTTGGGGGAAAAGGGCAAGACCGATCGACGCGCCCATCGCCGATGTCGCCCCCTCGGCAACGAATGGCTTTTCCAGTTCTGCCACGGCGAGTTCGCAGAGCGCCTCTGCCCGCTGCTCGTAATCGACGGAACTGATGATGATGGCGAACTCGTCGCCGCCGAGTCGGGCGATGAACTCGGTCGGCTGACAGGCACGGGAGATACGCGTGGCGGCTTCGATCAGCACTTTGTCGCCGACCAGATGCCCACGCGTATCGTTGACCAGCTTGAAGTTGTCGAGATCGATGATGGCGAGCGCCAGCCCCGAGCCCTTTGCTTGTCCGCTTCCAGAACGGGCCGACAGTTCGGCGTTGAATGCGGCTCGATTGTGCAGGCCGGTCAGGCTGTCGTGATTGACGAGGTAATCCAGCTTGCGGTTCGACTCGTTGACGGAGCTGGCCAGTGCCAGCGAGCTGAGGCGCGCCTCCTCACCTTGGCAGAATCGTGCCGAACCGCGTCGCGCTTGGAGAACCATCATGGTGAGCAGAAGCAAGGTGTTCGCCCCGATGACACCGCAGGCGAAGTCGCCCTGGGCCAGAAACGTGCCGGCGGTAGCCAGCAGGATAGGCGTGAAGAACACGGTACCCTGATCGGCGAGCGTCATGCTCTGAATGAGCGCGCCTGCGGAAATCCCGGCCATGAGGAACGCCGTGAACGCCCCCGCCATTGTTTCAATGTGGCCGATCTGCAGAAGCGGCACGCAAGACCAGGTCAGGCCTGCCATGAAGGCCAGAAGACGCATCTGCCCCAGGCATCTCTCGGGGTCGCGTATTGCTCCGGATCCGCTGCGATGGCCGAGGAGCCAAAGTCCCCTCAACAGCGATGTGCCGATCACGGTAGTGAGCCACCAGGGAATCCAAGAATAACTGGACTCGATATCGAGGACGATCGCGCCCGATACCGATATCAGAGTGGAGGCGATGAGCGTGGTGGGGAGATTATTGAGGGCAATGTTCAACTGTTCGGCCCGTATCTCCTGTTGGTACGGCCGTTCGTTCAGTGCGTCGTCCCGTGAAATCGCCGGGCCGATTGCTCCCATACACGCCCCCAAGGCAAACAGAAGGTAAACTCGGTTGAAGGAAGTCGTATCCGCTTCCGGAAAATCTATTCTGCCTCACCCTTCGTGCCATATATTGCTTGAACTTCCATTAATCGGCGTAGTCATTTCATTGGTGTCGCAGTCATTCAAAGTTCGGGCGAATGTGCCGCTCGGATGGCGCGTTACATTTGAAGTCTTGATGGTGATCGTCCGTATTACTTCCAGGATTCAACTTGGCGGTCTCGGCCATGCGCCTCAAATGCTGAACTGCTGGCCGATCTCGATCACCCGGTTGGATGGCAGGCGGAAGAAGTCAGAGGCATTGGTGGCCGACTTGGTGAGCGAGATGTAGAGGCGGTTCTGCCACCGCGGCATGGCCGAGTTGACCGCAGGCTTGAACCAGCGGCGGTTGATGAAGAAGCTGGTCGACATGATGTCGATTTTCAGGCCGTGCTTGCGGGCTTTTTCCAACGCCATCGGCAGATTGGAATCATCCATGTAGCCGAGGTGCACACATACTTCCTTGAAGCCATCATCAAGCGGGAAGACCTCGATCCGCTCGTCTTCGGGCACGTGGGGTGTCATCGCGTAATCGACGGTGACGATCAGGTTCTGTTCGTGCAGCACATGATTGTGCTTGAGGTTATGCATCAGCGCGCTTGGCGCTATGGTTGGGTCGGCGGTGAGAAAAACGGCGGTGCCCTTGGCGCGGGCGGGCGAAGAACGGCCGAGCATGCCGATCAGGTCGCCCATGGGAATGGCCTCGGCCCGGGCCTTGGCGAGCGTCAGCCGCGTGCCACGCATCCATGACCAGATGGCCATGCCGATGGCGGTGGCCACCAACACAGGCACGTAGCCGCCATCGAACAGTTTCATCAGGTTGCTGGCGAGGAACACCATCTCTACCGCCAGCATCGGCGCGATGATTGCCACCGCCCGCCATAGCGGCCATTTCCAGGCGTAGTGGAAGACGATGAAGGCCATCAGCGAGGTGCTGACCATCGTGCCGGTGACGGCGATGCCGTAGGCGTTGCCAAGCGCGCTGGAGCTGTGGAAAGTGAAAACGAGGAACAGTACGCCGACCAGCAGCAGCCAGTTGACCTTGGGCATGTAGATCTGTCCGACCTGCGAGGCCGAGGTGTGACGGATCTCGAGGCGCGGCAGCAGGCCGAGCTGGATTGCCTGCTGGGTCAGCGAGAAGGCGCCGGAGATGACGGCCTGGCTGGCGATAATGGTGGCTACCGTGGCGAGCACGGCGAGCGGCACCAGCGCCCAATCCGGTGCCATCAGAAAGAACGGGTTCTCGATGGTTTCAGGGCGGGCGAGCACCATGGCGCCCTGGCCCATGTAGTTGAGCGCCAGCGAGGGGAAGACGACGGCGATCCAGGCCCACTGGATCGGCTTGCGGCCGAAATGGCCCATGTCGGCGTAGAGCGCCTCGGCGCCGGTGACGGCGAGGAACACAGATCCCATTACGGCAAAGGAACCGAGGCCGTGCTCGGCGAGAAAGGTGGCCGCCTGCAAGGGGTTGATCGCCAGAAGGATCGAGGCATCGTCGCGGATGTGCTCGAGCCCCAGAACGGCCATGATGCCAAACCAGACAAGAGTAATCGGCCCGAACCATCTGGACACGCTGCCGGTGCCCCGCGCCTGAATGGCGAAGAGGCCGATCAGGATGACGGTGGTGAGCGGCAGCACGAACCGACTGAGGCTGGGCGAGGCGAGCTCCAGTCCTTCGACGGCCGAAAGAACGGAGATGGCCGGTGTGATGATGGCGTCGCCATAGAACAGCGCAGCGCCGGCCACGCCGAGCGCCGTCAGCGTCAACGTGCGCCGACCCACAGTCGCTTGGGCAAGTGCCAGAAGCGACAAGGTGCCTCCCTCGCCGCGGTTGTCGGCTTTTAGGATGAACAGCACGTATTTGACGGTAACGATCAGCGTCAGAGACCACAGCAGCAGCGACACGATGCCGATGACTTCGGATCGTGTCAGCCCGTCGGCGGCGGCATGATTAAGCGACTCCCGGAGCGCATAGAGCGGGCTGGTGCCGATGTCGCCGTAGACGACGCCGATCGACCCGAGCGCCAAGGCCCAGAAACTCTGAACATGATGGCCGTGTGCCGCAGAACCAGACATGGCAAGGCTAACTCCGTACCGTCCTTGCCTTGCAGGTATTTATTCGTCGAACTGGACGCAAATAAAATCGGCTTTATGTTTGGGTTTATTATCTTTATGTTTTCTTTATACAGTAGACATTCCAGCTGGCTATGAGTTAGGCGAGCGCGTAGACGGTTTGTAGCTGTCGAACGCCGTCGGACGGCTACTAAGAACGCGGCAAGAAAATCCCGCCTGTCATTGTCTCCGGGGCTTCCCGCACACCAGATAGATCCCCGCTAGGATCATTGCCATGGCGCCGGCCTTGCCGAAGCTGAAGGTGTCAGGAAATACGGGGAGGGCGATGGCGGCGAGCCAGACGATGACGTAGCTGAGGCTGATCAGCGGATAGGCGATGCTGAGCGGCAAGGATTTCAGGGCGAAATACCAGCTCAGCATGGACGCGACGTAGAAGAAGAGGCCGGTGGCGACGGCGAGCGTGGCCGGCCAGACGTGCCAGAGGGCCGGCACGAAGGTCAGGGGGGCGGTCATCGGCGGCAGGGCGGCGATGCCCCATTTCATCAGGAGCTGGGCGCTACTGGCGAGCAGCACGCTGAGGAGGGCCGGGGCGAAACCCTTGGGAATGATGTCGGTCATGCGCCGCGTCCCACGAAGATGACGCCTAGCACGATCAGCACGATGCCGAGCCACTGCCGCATGGTGATCGTTTCGCGCCATAGCCAGCGGGCGGCCAGCGTCACCAGGATGAAGTTGAGGCTCAGCATGGGGTACGCGATGCCGACCGGCACACGTTGCAGCACGGACAGCCAGAGCAGCATGGCCGAGCCCAGGCAGAGGAGACTGATGCCGAGCCAGATCACCGCGTGACGCCGGTGTGATCCCCGCTTAGGTTCGCCGCTGGCCGCCTGTTTCTGCGCCAGCTGGCCGGCACAGGTCAGGATGTTGACGGTGAGAATGTCGATCATTGCTGCTTATACCAGAGAAGCACCAATCGTCCCTCACGAATGATCCTGTCGGGAGGCGTCGTCATTGCGACGGGCTGGTCCGGTGTTGCCAGCGGTATCACGAGCGATACGTTTCCCTCATGCCGATGCATACCGAGCCAGTTGTCGAAATCGCTGTTCTTGACGAGGCGGCCGGCGCTGTCAGGATAACTGAGGCCATGCGCCACTTCGCCGGGCCAGCCGTAGATCAGAACATCGTCACGCTTGAGCGTCCAGGCGATGGCCGACGCCCAGGCGGGACCGTTCGCCAGAACGTAACGGCTCATCTGAAGCTCCGGGGAAACCTGCCCGATGAACCACTGCGGGTTCTTGCCGGTGATGACTGACTGGGGGATCACGCTGCCGACCACCAGAACCACGCCAACCGGACAGAGGGCGGCCCAGTGCCAGCGTCGTCCGGGTTCCCGTAGCGATAGCCAGCCGATGCCTGCCCAGATGAGCAAGGTCAGGACGCCGAGCGCCACCTTGCCGCCTTCGCCCGGCGCGTAGATGGACCTGAAGCCTATGCCCCAAGGGGAAAGGACGATGAGCACCATCAGGGCAAGTGCCGCTCCCAACACCAGATTGATCCAGCCATTGACGACGAACAGCCTGCTGTTGCCGATCGTCGTGGCGCGGCGCGCCATCAGCATGGCCAGTGGTGCCATGCAGGGCAGGATGTAGGTCGGTAGCTTGCCCTTGGCGATGGAGAAGAAGAGGAACGGCATCACCACCCAACCCAGGAGGTAGATGAGCGAACGGTCATCTCGTCGACCGGTCCAGCCGAAGGTGAGCGAGGAGGGTAGAAGCGCCAGCCAGGGCAGGGTTCCGGCCACCAGCATGGGCAGGTAGTACCAGAAGGGCGCCTTGTGCTGCGCATTGGCGCTGTCGGCGAAGCGCTGGATGTGCTCGATCCAAAAGAAATAGCTCCAGAAATCCGGCTCTTCCCGCCAAATGGCAATTGCCCACGGCGCCGAAACCAGCGCCGCGCTCAGGATGGCAAGCGGACCATAAATGATGAGCTGACGCCAGCGGCGCTCGACGATAACGAAAGGCAGCACGCCCACGACCGGCACCGCCAGGGCGAGGAAACCCTTGGTCATGAAACCGAAGCCGCAGGCAGCGCCGAGCAGAAGATAGCCGCCGATCCGGCCTCTTCGCGTCCTTGCCTCGGTCGCCACCCAGAAGGCGGCCATGGCGGCCACCAGCCACAGCGTGACGGCGGCGTCGACCGAACCGTAGGTTCCCACGGCATAGACCAGGAACGACGAAAGGTAGATCGCCACGGCGACCAGCGCGGTCCGCCGGTCGCTCCAGAGGCGCATGCTCAGCCAGTAGACGAGACCGGCAGCGATCAGCGTCGAGAGGACTGCCCCCGCTCGAACGCCGAAGTTGTTGTCTCCAAACAGCGCCATGCCCATGGCATTGGCCCAGAGGCCACCGGCAGGCTTTTCGAAATAGCGCAGCCCCAGGAAATGCGGCGAGATCCAACTGCCACCGGAAAGCATCTCCCGGCTGATCTCGCCATAGCGTAGCTCGTCCGGCAGCCAGAGGCGGCGACCTGGCAGCGGCAGGACATAGGTGAGCGGGATCAGTGCGAACCACAGGAGGAGCTGCCAGCGTTTGGTCATACTGTCCTTTCCCCGGAGCTCTGTATCCCTAGCCAGCCATCCCGGCCGGCAATGGTTCCGCGCGCCACCTGCCCCTCGGGCAGGATGGAGATGTCCGCAGGCAGAAGATCGCCGAGAGGACAAAAGACAATGCCCGCGTCCTTTGCCGTGGCAAGCAGCTCATCGAGCTGATTGGCCATGGCTATGCCCTCCACTTCCGCGTGGATGACATAGACAGGTGTCCCCTCAGCTTTCGTCAGCTTGTCCAGAATGAAGCCGTTGAAATCGGCAGCGGTGGTCTTGCGCCCCACCACCTCATCCCAGGTCGGCAGCGTCGTTGGAATCTGCGGAGTGCCGAGCGAGCCGTCGGCAAGGCGCGGGCGGAAGGGGGCGGTGCCGCGACAGTCGCTGTTGTAGCGGAAGCCGAAGCCTTGCTTGGCCTCGATGGCGGTCTGATCGGCTCGCCAACCGGCGACGGCCGAGCAGTCGATCCGGTGGCCGACGATCGTCGAAAGAACGTCGAGGCCTTTGCCGATCTCGCGAACCATGCGCTCTTTGTTCCAGACGCCGGCCCAGGTCTGCCAGGCGAAATGATCCCAGGCATGCAGGCCGATCTCGTGACCAGCCTTGGCCGATGCCGCGATCACCTCCGCATGCGCCGTGCCGATGGCGCGGCCGGGCCAGGCGGTGCCGGCGAGCAGGATGTCCCAGCCGTAGAGCGAAGCGGCCTTGGAACGCAGCATCTTCATGAGGAAGGCCGGGCGCAGCAGGCGCCAGAGATGGCGGCCCATGTTGTCCGGCCCGACAGAGAAAAAGAAGCTCGCCTTCACTTCGTGCCAGTCGAGCAGGTCGATGAGGCGGGGAACGCCATCGCGCGTTCCCCTGAAGGTATCGACATCGATGCGCAGGCCGACCTTTTTCATCTTGCGGAGACGAGTGAGGATTTTGAACTGACGACGTGAAAGGGCGCCTTTGGCTCGACGGATTCAAGCGATGGCGCGTTGTGATCCACCGTCTTCAGGAAGAAGTCGAGCGTCTCGTCGATGGTGTGGACCATGTCGATGGTCGGATGCCACTTCAGGATCCGCTCGGCATTGCGGATGCTCGGCTTGCGGTGCTCCACGTCCTGGTAGCCCTTGCCGTAGTAGCTGGCGCTTTCCACCTCGCGGAAGCCGGCGAACGGTGGGAAGTTGCCGCGAAGCGGGTGCTTATCGAAGCTTGCGAGCAGCATCTCGGCGAGCTCCCGGATGCTCGCTTCGTTGTCCGGGTTGCCGATGTTGATGATCTCTCCGTCGCAGAGGCCATCGCGGTTCTCGATGATGCGGAACAGCGCTTCGATGCCGTCCTTGATGTCGGTGAAGCAGCGCTTCTGGGCGCCGCCGTCGATCAGCTTGATCGGCGTGCCCTCGACGAGGTTGAGGATCAGCTGGGTGATGGCGCGCGACGAGCCGATGCGGGCGGCGTTGAGGTTGTCGAGGCGCGGCCCCATCCAGTTGAACGGCCGGAACAGCGTGAAGCGCAGGCCTTCCTTTTGGCCGTAGGCCCAGATGATGCGGTCGAGCAGTTGCTTGGAGACCGAGTAGATCCAGCGCTGCTTGTTGATCGGCCCGACCACCAGATCCGACTTGTCCTCGTCGAAGTTGGCATCGGTGCACATGCCGTAGACCTCGGAGGTCGACGGGAAGATGATCCGCTTGCCGTATTTGACGCAGTAGCGGACGATCTTGAGGTTTTCCTCGAAGTCCAGCTCGAAGACGCGCAGCGGATTGCGCGTGTACTCGATGGGCGTGGCGATGGCCACCAGCGGCAGGATCACGTCGCACTTCTTGATGTGATACTCGATCCATTCGCTGTGGATGGAGATATCGCCCTCGACGAAGTGGAAGCGCGGGTTGCCGATGAAGCGGGAGATGGCGTCCGAACCGATGTCGAGGCCATAGACCTCGTAGCCATCCTCGTTGAGTAGCCGCTCGGTGAGGTGGTTGCCGATGAAGCCGTTGACGCCGAGGATCAGCACGCGGGTCCGCCGCTTGGCGGTGACCACGGGGGTGGAGTTGAGAAGCGCACCGCTGACAAGGCCCAGGCTCTCGGCAAGCTGCGCGCCCTGAAGGTAGATGCCTTCCTCACCCTGGCCGGCTGTGATCTCCAGCGCGCCGCTGCCGCAGGCGACCACGAAGGGCGCGGTGCTGAGCACGGTGCCGGGACGCGCCGGGGCGATATCGTCGCGTACTTTCGCCTGCCAGACGATGAACTTGGTGGTACCGGCGTAGCTGAAGGCACCTGGCCAGGGCTGGGTCACGGCACGGACGAGGTTGTAGAGGCTGCGAGCAGGTTTCTGCCAGTCGATGCGACCGTCCTCGGGCGTACGGCGGCCGACGGTGGTGGCCTTGGCGTGGTCCTGCTCGGTCTCCTCGGCGGTGCCCGCGGCGATTCTCGGCAGCACCTCGGTGAGCAGGTTCTTGGTCGCAGCCTTGAGCTTGTGGTGCAGGGTGAGCGCGGTGTCGCTGTCGTCGATTGCTACCCGCTTCTGGGCGAGGATGGCACCGGCATCGGCTTTCGCCACCATGCGGTGCAGCGTGACGCCGGTTTCCTTCTCGCCGTTGACCAGCACCCAGTTGAGCGGTGCCCGGCCGCGATAGCGCGGCAACAGCGACCCATGCAGGTTGAAGGCGCCCTTCGGCGGCAACGCCA
This sequence comes from Pleomorphomonas sp., assembly GCA_029976075.1. Taxonomy (GTDB): domain Bacteria; phylum Pseudomonadota; class Alphaproteobacteria; order Rhizobiales; family Pleomorphomonadaceae; genus Pleomorphomonas. The sequence goes on along the minus strand of JARKNW010000004.1, from coordinate 29,509 downwards.
GGAGACCGCCCTTCAGGAGATGGCGATAGTAGAAGGAGAAGATGACGTCGGGTGCCATGGCCCTGATGCGCTCCACCCACAGCGGATGGTTGGCGTCCTCAGGTGCGTAAACCGGAATACCGAGTTCGGCGGCGGTGCGGGCCACCGAGCCAAAGAACTGGTTCTCATTGGGGTTGTCGGCGTGGGTGAACACCGCCGCGATGGAATAGCCGGCCTCGACCAGGGCCTTCAGACCGATACAGCCGAGATCATGATAGGCAAATACGACAGCTTTCATTCTTTGTTGCCTTGTGCAGCAAAACGCGAGTCTTGACCGACGATGGTATGGATGAAGTAACGCGGCCTGGCGCGAACGTCGTTGTAGATGCGGCCGATGTATTCACCGAGCAGACCCATGGCGACGAACTGGGCGCCGATGAAGAAGAACAGGATGGCGAACAGCGTGAAGACGCCTCCGGCCGCCCAGATGGGGCCGAAGAACAGGCGCAGCGCCAGAAGAAGAACGGTGAGCGAGAAGCCACCGAGCGCGATCACCGAGCCGACCACGCTGAGCAGGCGCAGCGGGGTGGTGGTGAGGCAGGTCACCAAGTCGTACATCAGGTTGATCAGCTTCATGAAGCTGTACTTGGATTCCCCATGCTCGCGCTCGGCGTGGTGCACCTCTACCTCGGTGGCACGGCGGGCGAAGGTGTTGGCGAGAATGGGGATGAAGGTGCTGCGCTCGTGGCAGTTCAGCATGGCTTCGACGATGGGACGGCGGTAGGCGCGCAGCATGCAGCCGTAATCGCTCATCGCCTTGCCGGTGGTCCGCTTGATCAAGAGGTTGATCATCCGCGAAGCGGTCTTGCGGAACAGGCTGTCGCGGCGATTGGCGCGGATGGTGCCGACCACGTCGTGGTTGGCGGCTACCTCCACCAGATGAGGGATCTCCTCCGGCGGGTTCTGCAGGTCGGCGTCGAGCGTGACGATGAGATCGCCCGACACATTGCCGAAGCCGGCCATGATCGCCGAATGCTGCCCGTAATTGCGGTTGAGGATGACGGCGACCACCCGGCTGCCCGGCGCCTCGGCCGCCTCGATCATCAGGGTGGCGGAGCGGTCGCTGCTGCCGTCGTCGACGAGCAGGATCTCGTAATCGCAAGTCAGCCGGTCGCAGGCGGCAGTGGTGCGAGCAATCAGCTCGGGAAGGCTTTCTTCCTCGTTGTAGACGGGGATGACCACCGACACCTTGGTGATGGGCGGCATGTCCAGGCGGTTCATGCTTTGACGATCTCCTTGAGCGCGGAGACCACCCGGTCGACATCGGCATCGTGCATGTCGGGGAACAGCGGCAGGGAGCAGATGCGCGCGGAGTTCCACTCGGTGTTGGGCAGTCGCAGCGCCGGATAGCGCTCTCGATAGAATTTCTGGGTGTGGGCGGCGCGGAAATGCAGGCCGGTGCCGATGCCGCGCTCTTTCAGCGCCGCCATCAGTCCGTCGCGATCGATACCTGAGTGCGCCTCGTCGACGCGGACGATGAACAGATGCCAGGCGTGCTGGTGCGGCCATTCGGCCTGGGCGAGCGGTTGAAGCGGCAGGTCGTCCCACAGGGAGAAGTAGCGGGCGGCCAGCTCTGCGCGGCGGGCATTGTGGGCGGCGAGCGCCTTGAGCTGCACCAGCGCGATGGCGGCGCTGATATCGGGCAGATTGTACTTGAAGCCCGGCCGGATCACCTCCGCCTGCGGCGCGCGGCCCAACGTCAGCCGGTCGAAGGCATCGACACCGAGGCCGTGGAACTTCAGGCTGCGGATGCGATCGGCGAGCTCGGCGTCGTCGGTGACGATCATGCCGCCTTCGGCGCAGGTCATGTTCTTGATGGCGTGGAAGGAGAAGATCGCCGTTCCCACGTTGCCGACGTGCCGGCCCTTGTAGGTGGTGCCGCTCGCATGCGCCGAGTCCTCGACGAGCGCGATGCCATGACGGCGGGCGACGGCGCGGATCGGATCGAGATCGAGCGCCGCGCCGGCATAATGCACGGGGATGATGGCCTTGGTGCGCGGCGTGATCGCCGCCTCGATGGCCTCGGCCGTTACCATCAGCGTATCGCGGTCGACATCGATCATCACCGGCGTGGCGCCCAGAAGCTCGATCATGTTGAGCGTGGAAACCCAGGTGAGCGACGGGGTGATCACCTCGTCACCGGGACCGATCCCCAATGCCAGCAGCGTCACGTGCATGCCGCCGGTGGCCGAACTGACGGCTACGGCGTGACGGGCGCCGGTCAGTGCCGCGAAGTTGGCCTCCAGTTCGGCAGCCTTGGGGCCGGTGGTGATCCAGCCGGAGCGCAGCACCTCGGCCACTGCGGCGATTTCGTCCCCGCCCATGGAGGGGCGGGAAAAAGGTAGAAAGTCGGCCATGAAGAACTGAGTGCACCTTGCTTTGCCGGGGCCGGAGCACGCCCCCGACGTGTTTCTGCGTCGAGCCATATGTCGGCAAACTGAAGTCGAACTGAAGTTCGGCTGCACGGCGGGAAAGTCTTGTTCCGGCCTGCTTTACGCCTTGTTGTTTCCAGATTTCGTGGAGGTCTGGTGCAGGTTTGGGCCAGTAAACATGATCGGCGTCGTTCGTTGATGAAGCCGCGATTTCCAGCTACGACTTGTATCTGACTTCGGAGGCAGTCAGACACACCCATGGCTGAGACACCACCACGCTTCGTGCCCCCGGCGATGGGGAGCGCCAATCCGCCAGCCGTCGACCTCAATCTGGCGACGCGCGCCGAGTGGCTACGGCCGGGGCCGTTCGTCGGCTATGTCGAAGCGCTGGTCAGCGTTTCCGTCGGCTTGATCCTGGCCGACACCGTGCAGCGCTGGTTCGACCTCACGGACATCGCGCTGGTACTCCTGCTCTCGGTACTGTTCCCTGCCATCCGCTATGGCATCTGGCCGGCGGTGTTGGGGGCGGTGGCCGCCTTCCTCGGCTACAATTTCTTCTTCATCACGCCGCTCTACACGCTGACGGTGTCTCAGCCGCGTGAACTCCTGGCGCTGGTCGCCTTCCTGATCGTGGCGGTGATCACGGCGGCGCTGGCCGGCCAGTCGCGCGAGCGGGCGAGGGTGGCGACGGCGCGCGAGCGGGCGGTTCAGCGGCTCTATGCCTTCACGCGACGCCTGTCCTATTCCGCCGGCCGCGCCGAGGTGGCCCAGGCCGTGGCCTCTGAGGTCCGCGCCCTCACCGGCAAACCGGCCGTGGTGTTGATCGGCGATGACGAACGGCTGTCGCTGTCCGCCGTCACGCCCGAGGGCACGACGCTCGACGAAAACGCCCGGTCGGCCGCCGACTGGGCCTTCGGTTGCAAGGAAGTGGCCGGTGCCGGCAGTCCGTTCCTCGGCGAGTGCCCGTTCATGTTCCTGCCGCTCACTGTGGGTCGGCGGCCGGTGGGTGTGCTCGGCGTCGAGGTCGGCCCCGGCGGCACGCTTGCGGAAGACGAGCTGTCGCTGCTGCACGCCCTTGCCGAACAGGCCGCTTCGGCCATCGACCGCGCCTATCTGGCCCAGGAGGCCGACCGGGCGCGTGGCGAAGCGGAGACCGAGCGTGTGCGTAACACGCTGCTCGCCTCGATCAGCCACGACTTCCGCACGCCGCTCGCCTCCATTCTCGGTGCCTCCACCAGCCTGATCGACTTCGGCGACCGCCTCCGACCCGAGCAGCGCGCCGACCTTCTCTCCTCCATCCGCGAGGAGGGCGAGCGGCTCGACGGCATGGTGCGCAACCTTCTGTCCATGACGCGGCTCGAAGCCGGCGCCCTCGATATCCGACGCGACTGGGTGGATATCGGCGAGATCGCCGACCGGCTGGCCGATCAGTCGCGGCGGCGCGGCATGTCGGGGCGGCTGACGCTCTCGGTGCCGCCGGGCCTGCCCATGGTGAAGGCCGACGCCAGCCTGATCGAGCAGGCGCTTTCCAACGTGGTGGCCAACGCGGCCCGCCACGGCGGCCCCAAGGTGCAGGTCACCCTCAGCGCCGAGGCGGACGGCGACTGGCTGCGCCTTGCGGTGGAGGACGACGGGCCGGGCATCGCGCCGGACATCCTGCCGCGCGTCTTCGACAAGTTCGTGCGCGGCGCCAGAAATCTGGCCGATGGCGGTGACGGCAGCGGCCTCGGCCTTGCCATCACGCAGGGCATCCTGGCATTGCATGGCGGCACGGCCACGGCGGAAAGCCCGATCCGCAACGGCCACGGCACGCGCATCACCTTGTCGCTGCCGATCGAGGAGGCGCCATGACCGACAAGACGGTACTCGTGGTCGACGACGAGCCGGCCATCCATCGCTTCCTCGCGCCGGTGCTGGAGCTCGAAGGCTATCAGGTGCGGCGTGCCGACACCGGGCAGGCGGCGCTCGACGCCATGCGCGACGCGCCGGCCGACATCGTCGTCCTCGATCTCGGCCTGCCGGACATGGACGGCAAGGCGGTGCTCACCGACATCCGGCGCACGCTCAGCACGCCGGTGGTCATCCTGTCGGCGCGCGACCGCGAGGCCGAGAAGATCGAGGCGCTCGACCTTGGCGCCAACGACTTCGTCAACAAGCCCTTCGGCGTCGGCGAACTGCTCGCCCGCCTGCGCGCCGCCCTGCGCCACCGGCCGAGCGAGCCCGAAGCCCCCCTCATCACCACCGGCGACCTCGAGATCGACCTCGCCCGCCACCGCGTGCTGAAATCCGGCAAGGACGTGCGGTTAGCGCGCAAGGAGTTCGATCTGCTTGCGCTGCTCGTCCGCAACGCCGGCACAGTGCTGACCCATCGGCAGCTGCTAACGGCCATCTGGGGCGAGGAGCATCAGGGCGATACGCAGTATCTGAGGGTGTACGTAGGGCAGATCCGGCAGAAGCTGGAGGATGACGGGGAGGTGAGGCTGATCGTGACTGAGCCGGGGGTGGGATATCGGTTCAGGGATTTGGGGTAGGGGAAGATCAGTGACTTGGCTAGCGGTACTTTTTGTCTGCCTGTTGTTCCATGTACTTCGGCGCATGTCGGCTAATTACAATAACGCCTCATCCAAACCGATGACGTAGGTGTTAGCTTTGTGTATAAATGGGCATGCCCATCTTCACTCGCCGCGCGATACAATTGATGCTTGATGAGCTTGCTCCTTGGCTCACAAGGTCCAAGGCGCGAGATTTGGTACACCGGCTCGATCACGTCGATCCCGATCAGGCTATTCCAACCGAATACGAGCTTGCCCTGACTTGGGCAATATCAACAGTTGCCGACCTTGAGATCGAGAGGCGTGTGGGACCTAAAGAGCCTGACATCTTTAGCAACGATCTGTTTCGTAGCGGACCCGCTCACGTTGAGATCGCTGCGGTATCTGACGTCGCACTATCCGGTGAGGTAGTGATGAAGCGCGCCGCTAATATCATTAGCGGGTTCGCAAACACAGTGGTGAAGCGAAGCGGGCGGCATCTGAAATTTAGGTTTCAAGTCGAGAGCGGTTACCGTCCCGCACGGTCATCAGCTCACGGTGTATTCTCGTTAGCAGCGAGATCCAGTTACTTCCGTAGGCGAAAAATCACCCACAAGTTCGTGCTCACTGAAGTGCTGAAGGAGCAACTGGCAGCTTGGCTCAAGAGCTCGACGCCAAAAAGTGCTATAAGGCTGACCGACAATGAGATTGACGTTGTGGTCGAATGGAGCGATCGCGAAATCCACTCGCACGGCAACACGTTTTCATCTATGCCAAGCGAAGCTCACGACATCAGGAGCAATCCTGTTTGGAAAGTGTTGAAAGACAAGGAACGTGAGCAGCTGGCCGCCGTGCCGCCAGGTATTTCTCGCATGATTTTCCTGTGTGATGCTGGCTGCTCATTACTGCGTGATGTCAACCCAATCGGCGGCCATCATGCTACAGTTTCCGGCCAGCAAGTAATCCGAACCTTTCTCGCTGAATCAGCCATCGACGGTGTGTTTGTGTTTACCCCAGGACACCAGAACAGAAGCCTAATTCATACTTGGAGCGATCACCTCATTTGGCGACTGTTCATCTTCGATAGACGTGACGGCATCACCGAAGCCGAGTATGCGAAAGTCATAGCTGTAAAGAATCTACTGCCCGTGCCTTTTCTAGAGAGTTATGAAGCTCGTTCTTGGCACCAGCAGGGGATGTTCGATCCCCAGGGGCGCGGTCAATATCTTTCATCCCAATGGATTAGCAGTGGAACTGGAGTCGATATTGTGAAAATTTCATCACGAGGCATCCAGGAGTATCTCGCTGGTCGGTTGAATCATGAGCAGTTTAAATATTTCACCGGGGCCGAACTCTTTGAGCTATCCCTGAAGGAAGGGAAGACCATCTCAGGTATCAAATTCGAACCGAGTGGGACCGAGCACGACGATGACTACATAGTTTTCGAGTTCGCACCCGATCCTTGTGCCATGCCATTTAGAATGCCGGAAATCATCGAAGAAGAGACGATTACCCGCCCTATCTGTTCAGAAGAAAAAGAGTGACTTTGGATGAAAGGGCAGTGCGTCGGTAGCGAGGCTGGCAGCTTCAGATCGCTTCGTAGAACTTGGGGCAGCGGCAGATGCAGCCATGAGATTCGAGTGTTGGCTTAGTTATTGCGCGCAGGACGACGAGCGATGCCGTACGGGATCAGCATCAAGTGCCTCAACGAGACGGCCGCTCCGATTCTGAACCTTTGGGATGAGGCGAGCGCCTTTGAGCCTGCCGCTTCGATGAAGCAGCTCGCCTATCCGCCGCATATCACGCTGGCCATCCTCACAGAGAAACTGGCCGGGGCCGACGAGGTGCTCGATGAGGTTTTCGGCTCGCAGTCCAGCCTCTGCATACCCTTCGCCGAGATCAGCTACTTTGAAAATGACCTTCTGGTGCTATGGGCCAAACCGAAGCACGATCAGGATCTCCTGAAGCTTCATGCCCAACTGCATCGACACATCGATCCCGCCATTTGCGATGAGCACTACCGCGTGGGGAGTTGGACTCCGCACTGCAGCCTCGCAACAAGGGTGCCGGCGATTAGCGCAGATGCAGCCATGAGGTGGGCCAGGCAGAAGCGGATCGAGTTTACCGTAAGGTTTGACGCTGTGGACTTCGTGCAGTTTCCGCCAGTGACGGTGGAGCGAGAACATCGCCTCAAGTGAGGTGGCGCGGGATGCGGCGGTTCATCGTTCGCCCGGTTCCCAACGATCTCCCCTATCCCTCTACGCCCCCGTCCACCCCAGCCACACCACGCCAAACGCAATCGACAGCAGCGTCAGCGGGGCCCCCACCGTAAAGTACGGCCAGAAGGCGATGATGATGCCGCGTTGGCGGGCGCGTTGGGCGACGATGAGGTTGGCGACGGAGCCGATCAGGGTGAAGTTGCCGGCGAGCGTGGAGGCCATGGCGATGGCGAGCCAGGCGCGCTCGGGGTCGGCGAGGCCGGCGACGAAGGGCTTCAGCACCAGCACGGCCGGCACGTTGCTGACGATGTTGGAGAGCACCGCCGTCACGGTGGCCAGGATCGGCAGGCTGGCGAGGTTGAGCTTGCCGACTTGTGCTACGGCATCGGGCGTCAGCACGGTCTTTTCCAGGCCGGCGACCACGATGAACAGGCCGGTGAACATCACCAGCAGCGGCCAGTCGATGTCGAAATAGATCTTCTCCGGCTTGATCCGCCGGGTGACCAGGAGCAGCGCGCCGGCGAGGATGGCCACCTGGGCGATCGGCAGGCCGAGGAAGAACAGCACGATCATCACCAGAACCGTCAGCACCGAGCGCCAGACCACGGCGCTGTGGTAGCGGGCTGATGGCTGCGGCGTGGCGGCGGTGAGCTTCTCGCGGGTCAGGAATTCCTTGCGGTAGATCAGCGCGATCAGGACGATGGTGAGGAGAAGGCCGACCACGGCTACCGGCGCCAGCGTGCCGACGAAGGTGCCGTAGGGGATGTGGGCCAGCGAGCCGATGATCATGTTCTGCGGGTTGCCGGTGACGGTCGCCACGCTGCCGGCATTGGAGGCCAGCGCGACGGCGAGGAGATAGGGCACCGGATTTCGGTCTAGGCGCTCGATCACGTCGATGACCAGCGGCGTCATCACCAGGCAGATGGTGTCGTTGACCAGGAAGGCGGAGAGGATGCCGGTGGTGAAGACGATCGCCGTCAGCAGCAGGATGGGATAGTGGGCGCGCGGCACCACGAAGCCGTTCACCAGGCGGAAGAAGCCGGAAAGGCGCAGGTTGGCGACGACGATCATCATGCCGAGCAGCAGGGTGATCGTCTCCATGTCGATGGCGCGATAGGCCTCGTCGAGGGTGAGAACGCCGGTGCCGACCATCAGGCTGCCGCCGAGCAGGGCGGCGCCGGCCCGGTCGAGCCGCCAGCCGGGCAGCTTGCCGACGGCCATGACGAGATAGGTCAATGCGAAGATAAGGATGGCGGCGATCATCAAGGACCCTCGTGGATTCCCGTACATCTGACAGAAATCCGGATCGAGGGTTAGAGGATTTCGCAAGCGTCGGGGCCGCAGCCAGAACATGGCTGGCGGTGAGGGGCTTGTGCCGGTCCTTTGAGGCGAAAACGGGTCTGCCGGGACGGTGCCTGAGGCGAGGCGCGTGTTTCCGGCAAGGGGGGGCGGTCGCTGATCGCAGTGATGTCAGCGCACTGCCTTATGGATCGCTACTCACAGATTGCATCGTTGCCAAAACGATGTTTACTGATCGGGTATTGCGCGATTCCTGGGGGCAGGCGCGCATGGGTTTTGCTTCAGGCCGCGCGCCTTCGGAGTGTTCAGGTCCTGAAGGAAACACCGATCTCAAGGGGGCTGACATGGGTGGCTTGAGCATTTGGCATTGGGTGATCGTTTTCGTCTTCATCGTCCTGCCGATCATCTTCATCATCAGGAAGCCACCGGAAGGCCCCAACAGGTTCGGCGAGGTTGGTCGTCCGATGGGGTTCGGCCAGGCCATCCGCGCCTACTTCTCGAACTATTTCAACTTCTCGGGGCGTGCCAGCCGGTCGGAGTTCTGGTGGGCGATCCTGTTCAACTTCCTCGTTGGGCTGGTCGTCTCGCTGATCCCCATCATCAACGTGGTGTGGTCGCTTGCCACGTTCTTCCCGTCGATTTCTCTGGCGACGCGTCGTCTTCACGACACCAACCGGAGCGGCTGGTTGCAGTTGCTGGCACTGTGCTTCCCGATCGGTACGGTCGCCGTCATCGTCTGGTACTGCTTTCCACCGAAGGAAATCGACCAACTGGCGGCGCTTGCCACCAATGGTAGTGGCAATGCCGACCTCGACAGGCTCGACAAACTCAACGCCCTGAGGGCGTCCGGCGCCATCACCAATGAGGAATACGAGGCCCAGAAGCGTCTTATCCTCAAAGCCTGAGGTTTCAGGCCGCGCTGAGTTCCTTCACGAAGTCCTGCACCTGGTGGCGGAGGTCGCGGGACTGGCTGTCCAGCTCGGCGGAAAGGGTCATCAACTGTGTGGCGGCGGTGCCGGTCAGTTCGGCGGAGGCGCCGACGCCGGTGATGGTCTGCGTCACGTCGGAAGTACCTGCGGCGGCGCGCTGGGTGTTCTGGGCGATCTCGTCCGTCGCCGCGCCCTGTTCCTCGACGGCGCCAGCGATGGCTTCGGAGGTGTGCTGGATATTGTCGATGGTTCGCACGATGCTCGAGATGGACTCGACGGCAAGGTTGGTGGCCGACTGAACCTCGCCGATCATCCGGCCGATCTCGCCGGTCGCCTTGGCAGTCTGCTCGGCGAGCTGCTTCACCTCGGCGGCGACGACGGCAAAGCCCTTGCCCATCTCGCCGGCACGGGCCGCCTCGATGGTGGCGTTCAGGGCGAGCAGGTTCGTCTGCGCGGCGATATTGTTGATCAGCGTCACCACTTCGCCGATCTGCTGGGCGGAGGCCGACAGCGCTTCGACATTCTTAGCTGAAGCCTCGGCCTCGTTGGCGGCGTTGCGGGCGATCTCCGAGGAGTGGGAGACCTGCTTGGCGATCTCCTGGATGGAGGCCGAAAGCTCCTCGGCACCGGCTGCTACGGTCTGCACGTTGGTCGAGGCTTCCTCGGCAGCGCCAGCCACCTGCTGGGCTTGCATGGCGGTTTCCTCGGCGGTGGCGGAGAGGTTGCGCGCGCTGTTGGCCACTTCGCCTGAGGACTTGCCGAAGCCGTCGGACAGGGCCTCGATGCGGGCGGCAAAGTTGCGGGTGAGGGTGGCGGTGCGCTCGAGGCGCTCGCGTTCCACGGCCTGCCTATTGGACATGTCGTTGCGCAGCTCTTCGGCTTCCAGAAGGTTGCGTCTGACAAGGTCGAGTTCCTCGACCATCAGGCCAAACTCGTCGCGCCGCTGGGTTTTGCCGGCCGCCGTCAGGTCGCCGCGGGAGATGGCCTGGAGCGAACGCGAAATGGTCAGAACGCCACTTGAGACACCACGATCGATCTTGAAGCTGACGATGAAGATGGCGACGAAAGCCACCAGCAGGAGAGAGATCGTCACGGTCTGGAAGGTGGCTGTCACGCTGTCGAAGGAGGCGTCGACCGCTCTCGCCTGCTGTTCCGCCTGGGCCCTGAGGTCGGCGAAGTTCTTGGCGATCTCGGTGACCACGTCATCGATCTTGCCATCGAGATCGCGAACGTCCTGGGTCATCTCGGCGGACTTGTCGAGCTTGGGCAGCATCTCGGTTTCATAGAGCGCAACAAGCTCACTAAGGGCCTTTTCGCCGGCGCTCAGTGACGCTGCCTGATCGGGTTCGACGATCCAGGTCTTCAAGTGCTTGATGACGCCGCGCTCAGCCTCGATCGCCTTCGCCCAGTCGCGCCGGCTGGCGTCGAGATCGCGGTTGATCTCGGTGTCGGCGATGATGCGGTAGAGGCGGGCGCCGACGGCGCTGGCGTCAGCTGCTTCATTGGCGTGGACGGCAAGGGTGGCGCCTTCGTCCTGAAGCGCCCTGATCCATGTCAGGCTGTACCAGGTACCCAGCGAGAGGGCGAGAAGAAGCGTGGTAAACACTACGAGGAGAGAGCGCAGCTGGAACCTGATCGACAGCATGTGTGAACCCCGAACTGATCGCGGCCCATCGCCAGCGGCGTGCTTTCGATGCGCAGCGTCCCCAGGCAATATTGTTCTCAAGGGTTATAATTTTCGGTTACACGGGTTTGATCTACGCTGCTGAAAGCAGTCCGGATTCGAGGTTAATTCGGATTATCCCGCGTTGAATACAATGCTGTCGTCACGACGAGGCAGCTTGCGGTCTCAGTTATGTCGTCCAATGCGACCAGCAACTCTCGGTAAGGCAGCTGGCCGCTTAGGAATGGGCGAGAGTCGCGAACCGATCCGCTATTTCAACGGCGAGAAGGATGTGGGTGCCAGCAAGGTTGGCTCCACGGAGGAGAAGTCCGAAAAGTCGAACCCGGCCATGTCCGCCTTGAAGAGATCGCTCTCCATGTAGCGCGCGGTTGCCTCGGCTGGATCGGTCCCTGCCGGATAGGCGACGAGGGCGACGATCCTGGTCGGCGCGTCGGGGACGGTGAAGACGCCGTGGGTGACGATGCCGAAGGCCTTGAGGCTTTCGATATGCTTGATCCAGATCGTCCGGTAGGATTCAGCAGCTTCGACCGATTTCAGCGTGTAGGTGCGCAGTTCGTAGGTGTTCATGGTCTTTCTCCTCAGGCCGCGATCTTCCGATAACCGGCGATCAGTCCGTCCATGATGGCGCTGGCCGGCGCGATGGCTCTGAGCAGGCCAAGGTTCTGGCCGACGACGAGGCTGCCGCCTTCGGTGTCTCCGTCCACGGCGGCCTTGCGCAACACGCCCCGGCCGATCTCGCGGATGCGCTCGGAGGCTTGCTCCGGCGGCAGAGACCGCTCGATGCGATGCATCTCGTCGGTGAGTCTGTTGCGGATGCCGCGCACGCCATCGCCGGCATCGACGCCCGTCAGCACCGTGTCGCCCTCGGTGGCGGCGACGATGGCTGCCTTGTAATTGGCGTGGATCGGGCATTCCTCGGCGACCAGGAAGGCGCTGCCCACCTCGACGCCCACCGCGCCCAGCATGAAGGAGGCGGCAACACCACGTGCGTCGGCCACGCCGCTCGAGTTGATCACCGGGATGGACACCGCATCGACCACCTGGGGGATCAGCGAGAAGGTGCCGGTGAAGCCGAAGATGTGGCCGCCGCCGTCGCAACCCTTCACCGACAGGAAGTCGACACCAGCCTCCTCGTAGATCTTTGCTTCCTCCACCGTCGCCACCTTGCCGATGGTGACGACGCCATGACACTTCAACGCCTCGACGTGCTGCGCCAGCGTCGGAAAGAAGTCCGGGAAGGTTTCGATCTCGATCACCGGTACCCTTTCGCGCAACGCGATATCCATCAGCTTTTCCGCGTCGGGCAGGCAGGTGATGACGTTCATGCCGAAGGGGGCGTTAGTGAGCGCCCGCGCAGCACGGATTTCCGCTTCGACCATGGCGGGCGGACAGAAGCCGAGGCCCATGATGCCGAGGCCGCCGGCGTTGGACACGGCGGCGGCGAGCCGACTGTCGGAGGCCCAGGCCATCGGCCCTTGCAGGATGGGGTAGCGGATACCGAACGTGTCGCAGACGATGTTGCCCATGGTCTTCTCCTGTCGGTGCTGCATCGCACCGGGCCGGGGCGTCCGAAGAAGATAGCGAACGATCCGGTTTTCATTTCCCGCCGTAAAAGCTAGGAGTATTGTCAATGGACGTCAATAACTGAACGAGTGCGTTCAATAACGAATGCGAGACGAGGATGGCAGAGGCTGAGGGGCACAAGCTGCGGACGCGGGGCGCGCGCACGGTTCAGCGCATATTCGAGGCGGCCAATCGGCTTTTCCTGAGCCGGGGCTTTTCCGAAACCACCATGGAGGCGATCGCCCAGGAGGCCGGTGTCAGCAAGGCGACGCTCTATGCGCATTACGGCAGTCGCGACGAGCTGTTCTCGGCGGTGATCTGGGCCACGGCTGGCGATCGATTTGCGTCGGGTGCCCTGTCCGGTGTTACCGGGGCCGACGACTTGCGCAAGAAAGTCGAGCGGCTGGCCTCTGCCGTTCTCGAGCTTCTGCTGCATCCCGACACGGTGGCGTCCAACCGGATGGTCAGCGCCGAGGCGAGGCGCTTTCCTGAGCTCGGAATGCTGTTTTACGAGAACGGTCCGAACCGGCTGATCGGCCGTCTGGCAGCTCTGTTCGACACGGCCATGTCGACCGGGCTGCTGCGCCGCGCGGACAGCCGCGACGTGGCCAAGCATTTCATCGGTCTTGTGAGGGGCGATTTGCAGCTTCGCGCCATGCTCGGGGACGAGACGGCGATGAGCGACGCCGAGCGTCGTCATGCCGTCATCTCGGGCGTGGATGTCTTTCTGGCCGCCTACGCGGCAGGCCGGAGCGACAGCGATTAGCTATTAGGGGTAATGCTTTAGTGGTTTCTCCGAGCTGGCGTAAAAAGGGCGAGATTGTGGCGGCTTTGGTCGCCGCTGTCACACGAGCTACATTTGGCCCGGCCATAGTCACTTCGAGCATACTCGAACTTGTCGCTGCTCGAAGAGAACTGGTCCGTCTCCCACATTCTGGTTCTTCACTTCGAGCCGGCGCCCATCCTGGGCCTCCTGTTGCCGGCTCGTGCCGGCCGGGGCCTGGGATGGACTGCCGGTTGCGGTCGGTTTCAGCTGAGAGCCTGATGGGCCGGCAGCACGATCACCGGCGTCCCGACCGGCGCGCGGTCGTAGAGATCCATCACGTCCTCGTTCATCATGCGGATGCAACCCGACGACATGGCCTTTCCGATCGAGGCAGGCTCGTTGGTGCCATGGATGCGATAGAGCGTGTCCTTGCCCCCCTCGAACAGGTAGAGAGCACGGGCGCCGAGCGGATTGCCCTCGCCACCGTCCATGCCGTCGGCCCATTGGGCGTAGCGCTTGGGATCGCGGGCGATCATGTCCTTGGTGGGCGTCCATCGCGGCCATTCGCGCTTGAAGGCCACCTTGGCCTGCCCCGACCATTCCATGCCGGCCCTGCCGACACCGACGCCGTAGCGGATCGCCATGCCGTTATCCTCGACGTAGTAAAGATAGCGGTTGGCCGGATCGACGACGATGGTGCCGGGGGTGGCGCCGGTCGGGTCGACCACTTCCTGCCGGAGATACTGCGGCGCCGGTCCGCCGGCATAGCTCCCCGGGCTGCCATTGGGCCGGAGGTAGACGACTGTCTGGTCGGCGGCGCTGTAGGGCGAGCCTATACAGGCGGCCAGCAGGAACGGAAGGGTAAGGATGGCAATGATCGCCCCAAGTCTCATTTGCTGTCTCCGGCCTGTTGGCGACGCGCCTCGGCGATGATTTCCCGGAAGCCGTCGTAGTCGAGTGTCGAAGCAAGAAGCGGTCCGACAAGATAGGTCGGCGTGCCCTGAAGTCCAAGAGCGTCCGCCTGATCCATGTTGCGAGCCAGGAGCGCAGTGATGTCCTTCGCCTTGGCGTCGAGATCCGCCTTCAGGCGCGGCATGTCGATGCCGGCAGCTGCGATGGCCTTTTCCATGTCCTCCTGCGACACGCTCCGGCCCGATATGGACATCAGCGCACGGTGGGCGCGTTCGTAGCCGTCCTGATAGCGGGCAGCCAGCGCCATGCGGGAGCCGTAGACGGAGGCTTGGGTCAGGATTGGCCAGTCCTTGTAGACGAGGCGGATGTTGCCGTCCTCACGCACCGCGCGGGCGAGGTCCGGCTCGGCCTTCTTGCAGAAGGGGCAGTTGTAGTCGACGAAGGCGACGAGGGTGAGGTCGCCCTTGGGATTGCCGCCTTCCGGGGCGTCGGGATCGTGAAGGACGTCGTCGAGGCTCACCTTGGCGGCCAGCGCCGGCCAGCTTCCCATGCCAAGAGCGGCGGCCAACGTGGCGCCGGCGCCGGCGAGAAAAGTGCGTCGTTGCATGGGAATCCTTTCGTGCGGGGTTCAAGTGGCGAGGCGGGCGGAGAGATCGGTGGCGCTGACCGCGCCGATCAGCCGGGAACCGGGAACTTCACGCCCGCCAGCGTCGAGCAGGAACAAGGCTGGCGGTCCGACTACGCGGAAACGTGCCATAAGTTCCTCGGCTTCGGCGTTTTGGGCGGTGATGTCGATGGCGATGCGCGGCGTCCGTGCCAGACGGGCACTGATGTCCGGTCTTGCCAGGATCTTTTCGTTGGATTTGCAGACGGTACACCAGTCGGCGGTGAAAAGAACCAGCACCGGCTTGCCGGCAGACGCCTTTGTGGCGAAGACGCGGTCGAAGTCGGCCGGCTGCGTCAGGCGAAGGGCGGCGGTTTCGGTGGTATCGCGACCGGCAAGGAAGGCGAGTGGACGCAAAGGATCGCTGCTACCACCAGCCGCTCCAACGATCAGGATTGCTCCATAGAGCGCGGCGGAAAGGCCGGCGGCCTTGGTGACGCGGGCATTCCAGGGGCTTGTGCGGTCTAACCTGTCGAAGGTGCCGAGAAATGTGGAGGCGACAATGGCCCATACGCCCCACAGTGCCAGGGTCTTCGCTCCCGGCATGAGCCGCGTGACCAGCATGACGGCGACGCCAAGAAAGATCAGCCCGAAAAGGCGTCGGAAGCCCGCAAGCCAAGGACCGGACTTCGGCAGCAGGTGTCCCCCGAAGGTTCCGGCCAGCACCAGCGGCAGCCCCATGCCGAGGCCGAGGGAGAACAGCGCCAGGCCGCCGCGCGCCGCGTTGCCGGTGTCGATGGCGTAGAGCATGGCGGCGGCGAGCGGCGGGGTGACGCAGGGGCCGATCACCAGAGCCGAGCCGAAACCGAGCAGGGCGGCTCCGCCGAGCGAACCACCGCGCACCGGCAAAGCGGCGATCCGCGTCACGATGGCGGAAGGCAGCGTCAGTTCGAACAAGCCGAACATGGCGAGCGCCAGCAGGACGAAGACGGCGGCCGACAGGGTCAGCACCACAGGCGTCTGCAGGAGAGCCTGGATGTTGGCGCCGCTCCAGCCGGCGACGAGACCGGCAAGTCCATAGGCCGCAGCCATGGCCAGCACGTAGGCTGCCGACAGCATGAAGCCGCGCGCTGCCGAGGGGCGCACGGCGCCTACCAGCAGCCCCGAGAGAATGGGGATCATCGGGAAGACGCAAGGGGTGAAGGCGAGCAGCAGTCCGAAGCCGACGAAGGCGGGAACGACGGCAAGGAGGCCGCCAGACAGCGCCGCGTCGGCCTTTGCCTCATCAGGCGTTCCGCCTGGGGGCAAGGCAGGGAGGGGAACCGCAGGCGGTTGCGGCGTGTTCGTCAGGAGCGAGGCGCGCGGCCGTGGAGTAACGGTGAGCGCAGCGAGATCGACCCGGCTTCTGACCGGCGGATAGCAGATGCCGGACTCCGCGCAGCCTTGATAGGTGACCTCCAGGGCGCCGCTTTGCGGCAGGTCGGCTAGCGTCACGGCGACAGCGCCATGGTAGACTTGGACCGGGCCGAAGTTGGGATCGTCCTTGGTTTCGCCCGGCGGCGGGACGAGGACGAGATCGCTGCCGGCGAGCGTCGCCTTCAAGCTGTCGCGATAGAGATAGGCGCCGGATGCAATCGTCCAGGCGAGGCGCAAGGTGCCGCCACCGTCGCGGCTGGCGCCGAGCATGAATACCTTGTCGGCCGGAGCTGGTGTTCCGGCTTGGGCGACGAGCGAAAAAAGCATGAGCGGCAGCAGAAGGATGAGAGTCCATCTCGCCTTGATCGAAGGATACATGCCGCCGGTCGCCTCGCTGATTCCGCTGGACAAGGTGCATAGTGTCGCCCGACCTTAAGCCAGCCTTAAGGCGAGTGGAGTCCATCGGGGGGATTGGCGCGAGGTCTGGGGAAAAGCGGAATGCGCATCTTGGTGGTCGAGGACGATCCCGTGCTGGCCGACGGGCTGAAGGTCGGGCTGGGGCTGGCCGGCTCCACGGTCGACGTGGTGTCCACAGTGGCTGATGCCCAAGCTGCACTCTCGGCCGCGCGGTTCGACGCGGTAGTGCTTGATCGCATGCTGCCCGATGGTGCCGGCCTCGACATTCTCGCCAGCCTTCGTCGTCGGGGCGATGCGACGCCTGTGCTGCTTCTGACAGCCCTCGACGAGACGACAGACCGGATTGCCGGCCTTGATGCCGGTGCCGACGACTATCTCGGTAAGCCCTTCGATCTCGACGAACTGGCAGCCCGGCTACGCGCCATTGCCCGGCGCGGCGAGGGGCGCGCCGGTCCCTTGCTCGAGGCGGCCGGCATCGTGCTCGATCCCGCCACCTCCATCGTGACGGTGCGCGGCAAGGCGGTGTCGCTGTCGCGACGGGAGTTCGCAGTGCTCTCTGCGCTGATGGAGTGGCCCGGCGTCATCCGGTCGCGCGCCGAGCTTGAAGACCGGCTCTACGGCTGGCAGGAGGAGGTGGAGAGCAACGCCGTCGAGGTGCACATCCACAACCTGCGTGCCAAGGTCGGGCGGACGGCGATCGAAACGGTGCGAGGGCTCGGCTACCGACTGAGGGGCGAGTCATGACCTCGTTGCGTCGCCGGCTGTTTCTGCTGCTCACCTCTGCCACTGCCGCCATCTGGATTTGCGCGGTGGCCTGGATTTACTTTGCCAACCGGGCCGATCTCGAGCATGTGCTCGACACCCGCCTGCAGGAAGCCGCCCGAATGGTTCACTCCATGGTGGCGAGCTCCAACCTGGAGAATGGCGGCGTCGCCGCCGCCTCGGCGGCCGACTTCACCTATAACCGGCAGCTTTCATGTCAGGTCTGGTCGATGAGTGGCCGGCTGCTTGCCAAGTCGGGCGGTGCGCCGGAAGGCAATCTCGCCGAAGAGAGGGAGGGGTTTTCGGATCGCCTGATGAATGGCGAGGCTTGGCGCGTCTACACGGTGGTCGACCCCGAGCATGGCGTACGCGTAGCGGTCGGAGATCGGCTGGGACTGCGCGCCCGGCTGGCGCGTGACCTGATCGTCGGTCTCGTCGGGCCGGCGCTTCTTGCTGTGCCGCTGCTTGGCGCGATGATCTGGATGAGCCTTGGCCGCGGGCTGGCGCCGCTTCGTCGCGTCACCGGCGAGATATCTAGCCGCGACGGCAACGATATCCGCCCGGTCGACGATGCCGGAACGCCCGACGAAGTGCGCCCGCTGATCGTCGCGTTGAATGGCCTTTTCACCAAGGTAGAGACCGCGCTTCGGCACGAAAAGGAGATGACCGCTTTCGCCGCCCACGAGCTCAAGACACCGCTCGCCGGCCTGAAGACCCAAGCGCAAGTGGCGCTGGCCGCGAAGGATGCACCAACGCGCGATGGCGCACTCCGACAGATCATCGCGTCAGTCGACCGGGCCAGCCGCCCGGTTCGTCAGTTGCTGGCGCTTGCACGACTTGAGGCGCTGCCGACGGCCGATACCGACGGCGACATGGTGAATCTCGGCACATTGGTTCGCGAAGTGGTGGCCGGCTTGCCGCGCCGGGAAGAAATCATCGTGGTGATCGACGGCACGCTCGACGGGCTAGTGATGCGGCTCGATCGCGACAGCCTTTATCTCGTCGTTCGCAATCTGCAGGAAAACGCGGCTGAGCACATGATCTCGCCCGGTCGCATCGTCTGGTCCGCTCTGCCGAACGGCGCCGGACTTGCCATCGAGGATCAGGGCCCCGGCATTCCCGAGAACGAACTCAACGAGGTTACGCGCCGGTTCTTTCGGGGTCGCCACAGGAGCGCGACGGGTAGCGGCCTCGGCCTGACGATTGCCGAGCTCGCCGCTCAACGGATCGGGGCAAGGCTGATCATCGGCAACCGAGAGGATGCATCGGGACTCAGGGTGGAAATCCGCCTGCCACGCGCCGTCTGATCTTCTGTTTCGAAGAAGAAGCACGGTACTGCGGACTATATTCGTTAATCTTCCGCAATTGGTCTAGGCATAAATGTCAGGGCCAGGCGGTTTGTCGGATAGGTCTGTCGCGAATAATGAATTCACGATGAGTAATTTTTATTGACAATTGGACGCTTTTTTAAAGATCATCCAGCGTAGATTTGCTGGAGAGAAATATGCGCCTTCCTTCGTCCATCGTTGCCAAGGTTCGGGAGGGATTCGCGCTCTACAGCATGGGTGAGCTGGACAAGGGAAGTCCTCTTTATGAAGTTGTCCACGTTGCCAACTGCTATTATGACGGAATTACCGATCTAGCGCAGGTGATGTTGTTGCGTGACATAGAGATGAATTTCGAGAAACTCGGCGTCTACAGAAGCAGCTTCTCTTATCGCAACTATCAGTGCTGCGCTCGGTCCAGGGAAAAGGCGGCCATCGGCAAGGTGGTTCGTCAGTTGCTCGCCGGTCTTTCGCGCCCGGGCTATGTCACGCTGAGCTTTTCAGAGGCCTGAGGCATCCAGTAGAAAGCGTCAGCTCGCCAAGTCTTCCCGCGCTTCGCCCGTGACCGGCTTGGCGGTGAAGATGAACCGGCAGCGGACGCCGTCAGGGTCGGCGCTCCAGTCGGCGCGGCCGGCCTGATCGTGGGCAAGGCTGTTGCGGATCAGCATCGAGCCGAAGCCCTTGCCGGCCGTGCCGGTCACCGGCGGTCCCCCCAATTCGCGCCAGTCGAGAGTGACACGGAGCGTGCCCGACGTCGGGCAGGGCGTCAGGGTCCAACTGATCGCCACCTTGCCCTCGGGAACCGAAAGAGCGCCGTATTTCAGGGCGTTGGTGATCAGTTCATGCAGGGCGAGCGCCAGCCCTAGTCCGGTGCGCGGCGCAAGCTCCGCATCGCCATCGGCGTCGATGACGACGCGGTCGTCAAGCTGATAGGTGATGGTGAACGTGTCGCGGACGATGGTCTCGAGGCGACTGTCCTTGGGGCCGGCCAGGATGCGGATTTGTGCCTGGTTGAGGGCGGAGATGCGGTCGCCCAAACTCCTGCGGGCGTTTTCCAGCGTGGGCGCGCGGCGCAAGGTGTTCTCGGCGATGATCTGCATGATCGTCAGGATGTTCTTGACGCGATGGGCGCTCTCGCGTGCCACCATGTCGAGCCGCTCCTCGATCTGCTTGCGCTGTGTGAGATCATGTACGGCTCCGAGTACGCGCTCGGGCTCGCCATGGGCATCGCGGACGATGGTGCCGCGGGCCCCGACCCAGGTGATGCGGTCGTCGATCAGCAGCTTGAACTCATGCTGGGTCTCGATGTCGGCGCTCACGCTGTCAACGAAGCCTTTCATGCGCTCCATGTCGTCAGGATGGATGCGATGGAGCACTTCTTCGATGGGCACGCCTTCGGATGTCCTCGGCAGATGGAACAACTCGCGGAACAGCCGGGTGCCGTTGATCCTGTTGGTCTTAAGGTCCCAGTCGTAGGTGCCGAAGCCGCCCCCGTCCTGAGCGAGCCGCAGGAGCTCGGTCTGGCGTTGCAAATCACGTTGGGCACGCCAACGTTCTGTCACGTCGTGGCCCTGAACGAAGATGCCGGTCACATCGCCTGCGGCGTCGCGGATCGGTTGGTAGACGAAGTCGACGTGCCGGAGCTCCGGCTGAGTCTTTTCATTGCCCTGCAGATAAACCGGCACGGCTTGGCCCGCATAGGGCTCGCCTGTTCGACGAACGCGATCGAGGACCTCGACGAAGCCCTGTTGGACAATTTCCGGCAATGCCTCGGCGAGCGGGCGACCTATCAGATTGTCGCGTCCGACCAGTCGCCGATAGGCTTCGTTGGCCTCTTGAAAAACGTGGTTCGGCCCCATCAGGACGGCGATAAAGCCTGGCGCCTGTTCAAACAGGTCGCGCAACAGGGCGATTTCCCCGAATACTTTTTCACTGGCCGTCTGAACGGCCTGTGCGCGCGCCAAGACCCCGGATTCGGCCATGTTGCCGCGCGCGTCGCGCTGCCGCAACGCCTGAAGTTCAGTCACGTCCTCGGTGTGCTGGAGTATATAGGCAAGTTCGCCGTCTTTGTTTCGGAGAGGAGTGTGAGTAGCACTCCAGTAACGAACAACCGGGGGCTCGTCGGGCCTCGATGTATTGTAAGGGATGAGCGCGATGTGATCTGGCTGGTTGGTGGCAAGCACACGACTGAACGACGCCGTCAGGGCGCGATATTCATCGGAAGCCGGGTCGGCTGGGAAGGCCTCGAACAGGGGGCGTCCGATAATTTCGTCCCTGCTGTCGCGGCCAACGGCCTTGAGGTAGGCGTCGTTACAACCGGCGATAACCAAGTCTCTGGTAAAAATGACATAGGCATTCGCTGATGCGTTGAATAGATCCCTGAGATCAAGGTCGTCGGTCGTCACTTTGCTAAACATTGCGATCCAATGATGCCCGACCTGAATTGAACGATTACAAGGTGCCAAAATTAATCTTATATTTCAACCATCAAAGTGGATATCCACCCAACGCGTCGTGCGCGGGCCATATAGTATTTTTTGTTTACTTGGGGGCTTGGCTCTGATCTGCTGAGTCTTGCGAACAGCTGATAGGCGAATGTTCGATGTTGTCGGATGCGTTTTCCATCAAAGGAAAAACCGATCCAGAGTTAGGCATGTCAATTAAGCTGAGAACCAACTTCCTGATTTGTTGCCTATCCTTTGACTGCCGGGCTGCGAGCTGGATCAACGCTTCGTTGGTGTTTGTCTTGTTCGGTATCAGGTCTCATCAAAGAGATATCCCCGGTGATGGCTTGTTCACCAGGAACAAATGTATAGTTGGCCGAGCTCTCTCTTGGTCATTCCTAATTGGCCGCTTCCCCGGTCAACTTGGCCGCCATACTCGGATCCGGTGCCATGGCGACGTCCGAAGTGCCTGCGATCTCCGTATGCCGTTTGGTACCGGCGCATCCCGTGAACCAAGGTGCCTCAGAGGAAACTGCCTTGCGTTAAGAACCTCGTGAATGCGGCCTACCTCGCCCTGGCGATGTCCGAAGACCGACCGGGTAGCAAAGGTAGCAACACTCCGGGCATCAATTGGCACCATCCAGATGATAACCGGCATCACGCTACCCGTCGTAACGCTAAATACGGAAAAGGCCGCCCGGGCGGGGGCGGCCTTCCCGACAAACGTCAGCTTTCGCCGACCGGTTGAGCTTAAGCTGACGATCAGTTGCCGATCACATCGCTGTTGTCGGCGTAGGGGATGTAGTGCTGCTGGGCGATCGGGGCCGAAGCACCCGGCAGAACGGTCTTGGTGACGAAGTCGGTGCCGGCATCCGCACCCGGGTCATATTCGGTGACCGTGCTCGGCGAGGCGCCATGGGTGCCGACGACGGCGCCGTCAGCGACGGTGGCATAGCGCTGGGCATCGGCGGCCGCCGCGGCAGCATTGGCCGAGTTGACCTGGGCAGGAGCCTGGACGAACGTCGGGGAGGCGTTGTCGGCACCCGGGTCGAAGGTGGAGGCGGCGTTGGCGAAGGCGGGAACCAGGGCAACGGCGAAAGCGGCGGCGGTGAGGAACTTCTTCATGATCAAAACTCCGGTCTTCAATTCGGTTTCAGGTCTTGTCTTTTGTCGGGTGGCAGCGGGGAGGTGAGAGGAGGAGGTCTCGTTCGCTGCCGATGACCGATATCTGGACCTTGATCGATCACGGGGAAACCGGGGCTTGCTGACGAATGCGCGTGGGAAAGTTGAACAAGGGATCGCGAAATCGTGTGCGGCGAATTGATCGGTTTTGATGGGGTCAGGGAAAACCCTGGTCTGCTGCGGAAAACCGTCCTGCATCTGCCCGCCGGCAGGCGTCAAGGTTGTGAACGCAGCCGCCATCCGTTCACGAAACGCATTCGACTTTAGTCGAATAATACTGGCGAATCCTGGACGGCAATGTCGGTACGAGAGCACGTCCGGCGAACCCTGGTTCGCCAACGTGCTCCTTCTATTTGCTTTCACGCAACTTCGGACGCAAAACCGGTTCCCGCTTTTGCTGGTGTTGCTCTATGGGCGTTTGGTCGAGTTACGCTCGATCAGCTTGCCTGAGAGCATGACGACGCGCGGCGCCATTTCGGGCGTTTCGATGCGCTCGAAGAGCAGGCGCATCGCCGAGAGTCCGATATCGGCCACCGGTTGCTCGATCACCGTGATGCCGGAGCCGATGAGACCTGTCCAGATCTCATTGTCGAAGCCGGCGATGGCGATATCCTTCGGGGCTTGCAGGCCGAGTTCCTGCATAGCCTGGGCGACGCCCAATAGAATGAGACCGTTGGATGCGATCAGCGCATCGGGTCGGTCCTTGCGCGACAGGATCTGTCGCGCGGCTATGGCCGCCGCGTCGGGGTTGGGGGCTACGAAATCGGCGCGAGGTTCGAGGCCGCAGTCGTGCATCGCCTCGGTGTAGCCGCTAAGGCGGTCACGAGCGGTGGAAGAGGTGTTGCCGAACAGCCCCTCGATCTGCTTGAAGCCTCGGGCATTCAGATGCTCGACCAGCGCAGCCGACGCCTGGCGGTTGTCGAGGACCACCGAATCGTGTTTGCCGGCCGGACCGTGGCGGTCGACCAGCACCACCGGAAAATCGAAGTTGAGACGGTCGAGTTGCGCTGCCGTCTCGCGAGTTGGCGCATAGATCACACCGGTCACCCGCTCTTCCTGCATCAGGCGCAGATACATGGTCTCGCGAGTGGGATTTTCATCAGTGTTGCAGAGCACGACGCGCATGTTCGCCTTGTAGGCGGCATCTTCCACGGCCCGACTCAGCGTCGTGAAGAAGGGGTTGCGGATGTCGGGAACGATCAGGCCGATTGTATTGGAGTGCTGAGACCGCAGCCGACGGGCCGAAAGGTTGGGCCGGTAACCCGTTAGACGGATTGCGGTTTCCACCCTTTCACGCAGATCCGGCTTGACCGTGCGGTTGGCGAGAACCCGCGAAACCGTTGCCGGCGAAACGCCTGCGGCGATAGCCACATCCTTGATGCCGACGCTCATGTCTAAAATCGTTCTCCGTTTACGGCGAAAACAATCACGTCTAAAGACGGCCTTCAATACGGGTTTTTCCAGCTTTCCCAGGAAAGCCAGCTCATGTTATCTGCGTCAATCGAACTGAAAAGGTTTTCAGTATTCTGAGACGCGCGGGAGAGGAAGTTTCATGTCGATCAGCACCAAACCACTTCTCGCGCCACAGCTGACTCGCATCAAGGCGACGGTGGGCAGCAAGGAAGCCGCTATTCGCGAGGCTTGCGATCTTCTGGCCGCCGGCGGCTATATCGAACCTGCCTATGCCGAGAGCATGCTGCGCCGTGAAACGGTGGCTGAAACCTATCTCGGTCATGGCGTTGCCATTCCTCACGGGATGAATGCCGATCGTGGGCTGATCAAGCATAACGGTCTCGCCATCCTGCAGGTTCCCGGCGGTCTCACCTGGAATGAAGGGCAGACCGTCAAGCTGATCGTGGCGATTGCCGCCCAGTCGGACGACCATATTTCCGTACTGCGCCGGCTGACGCGCCTGTTCCAGGACGAGGCGTCGCTCGAAAAGCTGTTCGATACAGAAGACTCCCTGGCCATCATTGGCGCGCTGGACGAGGCGACTGCCGCCACGTTCGCCGCCGAAACTGCCATTCCGGCCGATCTGGCGCTGAAGGTCGAGTGGACCGTCGACTATCCCAACGGCCTCCACGCCCGCCCGGCCAGCCGCTGGGTCGACGCGGCCAAGGCGGCTGGAGCGCGTCTTCAAGTGCGGCGGGGTACTGATGCCGCCGACCCGACGCGGCTGGTTTCCCTGTTGCAGCTTGGACTTCGCGCTGGTGAAACCGTTACGATTTCTGCCGATGGCGACGATGCCGCAGTGACCCTTTCCACCTTCATGCGGGTGATTGAAAGCTTGTCGGCCGAGGAAAAGGCGGATGCCGCCAAGGCGCCAGCACCAGTCGGTCGCACGGGGTGGACGTCCGCCACCAATCTGAAAACGTTTTCTGGTGTTGCGGCAGCGCCTGGCGTGGTCGTTGCCCCGGTTCACGTGTTGAAGAGTGCAGCGGTTGAGGTCGCCGATGTGTCTATGGGGCTTGTCGAAGCATCGACGCTGCTCGATCAGGCCATCGCCGAGACGCTCAGTGAGCTGAAGGCGGTCGCTGCAGAGGCCGCCGTCAAGGTCGGGCCGGCAGAAGCCGCCATCTTCGAGGCGCACGCCGAGCTCCTGAACGATCCCGAGATCCTGCTGAAGGCTTCGGCCCTGATGGTTGGCGGCCATGGCCCGGCCTGGTCCTGGCGGGCCGCCGTCGAAGAGGTCGCAGGTTCACTTGAGAGCAATGCCAACGCGCTGCTCGCCGCCCGCGCTTCCGACGTTCGCGATGTCGGCCGCCGCGTACTGGCCAAGCTGGCGCCGGAAGTGGCTGGCGGTTCGGCCATCGTGCTGCCCTCGACACCATCGATCCTGATCGCTGCCGATCTGGCCCCGTCGGATACGATCGGCCTCGACACCAAGCTGATTGCCGGTCTTGCCACTGCGCAGGGCGGGCCGACCTCGCACACCGCAATTCTCGCCCGCACGCTCGGTCTGCCGGCGGTGGTGGCGCTGGGTACCGGTCTGCTCGATACCAAGGCCGGAACGACCGCCATCCTCGATGGTGCCGCCGGTCGGCTCTATCTCGATCCGACCGAGGCAGATCTCGCCTCGGCCCGCGCCTTTATCGAGGCCGATGTGCGTCGTGCCGCCTCGGAGGCCGAAGGCCGCGCTCTTGCCGCCACGACCACCGACGGCCAGACCATCGAGATCGGCGCCAACATCAACAAGCCGGCGGACGTGGCCGGCGCCCTCGACCAGGGCGCCGAAGGTGTCGGCCTGATGCGCACCGAGTTCCTGTTCCTCGATGGCGGTCACACGCCGAGCGAGGAGGAGCAGTTCGCCACCTATAGCGCCATGGTCGAGAACCTTGGCGGCCGGCCGCTGATCGTGCGCACGCTCGACATCGGCGGCGACAAGCAGGCGCCGCATCTGAAACTGCCTCGCGAGGAGAATCCTTTTCTCGGCGTGCGTGGCACGCGCCTCACTCTGCGTCGCCCGGACCTGATGCGGCCGCAGCTGCGTGCCCTCTACCGAGTTGCCAAGACCGGCGCCAATCTCAAAATCATGCTGCCGATGATCACCTCGCTCGACGAGATCTTGGCCGTCCGCGCCGTGGCCGAGGAAATCCGGGCTGAACTCGGCGCGCCCGCCGTGCCGCTCGGCATCATGGTGGAAGTGCCGTCGACGGCGGTGATGGCCGATATCTACGCCGAGCATGTCGATTTCTTCTCGATCGGCACCAACGACCTCACGCAATACACGCTTGCGATCGACCGGCAGCATCCGGAGCTCGCGGCAGAGGCCGACAGCCTGCATCCGGCCGTGCTGCGCCTGATCAAGAAGACCGTCGAGGGCGCCGCCGCGCATGGCCGCTGGGTCGGCGTCTGCGGCGTCATCGCCGGCGATCCGTTCGGTGCCTCTGTTCTGGCCGGCCTCGGCGTCAACGAGCTGTCGATGACGTCACGCGACATCCCGGCCGTCAAGGTGCGCCTGCGTTCGGCGTCGATGACCGGTCTCCGGGCGCTGGCCGACAAGGCCATCGCGGCGCGTACTGCCAGCGAAGTCCGGGCGCTCGACGCCGCCTTGGGGCAGGGAGAAGAGGCATGAAGCCGATCGTTACCGTCACCCTCAACCCGGCGGTCGATCTGACCATTGAAGTCGGCGGCCTCGTTCAGGGTGGTGTCAACCGTGCCGAGCGTGCTCAGGTCAATGCCGGCGGCAAAGGTGTCAACGTGGCCGGCTGCGCCGCCGACTGGGGTGGTCAGGTGACGGTAACCGGCGTGCTCGGACGCCGCAACGACGGCGCCTTCGTCGAGCTGTTTGCCGAGAAGGGCATCACCGATCGCTTTGTCCGCATCGCCGGGGAAACGCGCACCAACATCAAGATCGCCGATACGGCATCGGGCGAGACCACCGATCTCAACACACCCGGTCTGGTGGTCGATGCCGATTGCCTGAAGCGCGTTACCGCCGCCGCGCTCAATGCCGCAAAAGCCGGCGCCATCGTTGTTATCGGTGGATCAATGCCGGCCGGCATCGCGCCCGAGGGGCTGGTGTCGCTGGTCGCAACGCTGAATGATGCCGGTGCCAAGGTTGTGGCCGATACGTCGGGTGCGCCACTCAAGGCGCTGCTGGCCGCAACCGGCAAGTCCTTGCCGTCTGCGGTTAAGCCAAACCGGCACGAACTCGAGGAACTGGTCGGCCGACCGCTGCCGAACCTCGATGCGCTGGTGGGTGCCGCTCGGGACATCGTCAAAAGTGGCGTGCGGCTGGTTGTCGTCTCTTGCGGTGAAGAGGGCGCGCTGTTCGTCACCGACAGCGAGAAGCTTACCGCCCGCTTGCCTGTGGTCGATGCGCTCAGCACCGTCGGTGCCGGGGATGCCATGGTGGCCGGTATCACGACTGCACTCGCCGAGGACAAGCCGCTCGAGGCTACTGCGCGGCAGGCGGTCGCTTTCGCTGCCGCGAAGTTGGCACGCATCGGCCCCCATCTGCCTGAACGCGCGGTGGTTAGCGCACTGGCCGAGCGGGCGGAGATCACCCGCCTCTAGCAACGGTTTCCGAGAATATCCCTGAACTCTCGCCGGGGCTGTGGGCAGCGAGAAAGCTCTTTATCGGAGGATGAGAATGGCAAAATTGGCAGTCGTGATCGGCGCGAAGGAGACGGGGAGCAAGCCCCTGATCGCCGCCGAAGCTCTGAAGAAGGCGGCGCAGGCCGCCGGCACCACCCTTCACATTGAGACGCAAACGCCGGCCGGCGTGGCAACGCCTCTTGATGCCGCGACCGTTGCCGCCGCTGACGTGGTGCTGATGGTTGGCGACGTGGCCGATGATGCCCGTTTTGCCGGCAAGACCGTTCGCAAGCTGACGCTCGACGCTGCCCTGGCCGATCCGGCCGGCGCTGTTGCCGCCTCGGCATCCGTCAAGCTGATCGTCGGCATCACCTCATGCCCGACCGGCATCGCCCATACGTTCATGGCCGCCGAAGGCGTCGAGCAGGGTGCCAAGGCGCTCGGTTATGCCGTCAAGGTGGAGACGCAGGGCTCGGTTGGCGCGCAGAACACCCTGACGGCTGAGGAAATCGCCGCCGCCGAGGTGGTGATCATCGCCGCCGACACCAACGTCGACCTGTCGCGTTTCGCTGGCAAGCGCGTCTACTCCACCGGTACCAAGGCCGCCATCGGCAATGGCAAGGCGCTGGTCGAGAAGGCTCTCGTCGAGGCGGCTACGCAGGGCGGCGCCGCCGTCGGTGGCAAGCGCGATCTCGCGGCCGAGGTAGCGGCGGAGAAGGCGGCGCGCGCCGCCCAGCGCTCCGGTCCCTACAAACACCTGATGACCGGCGTGTCCTACATGCTGCCCTTCGTCGTGGCCGGTGGTCTCCTGATCGCGCTCGCCTTCGCCCTCGGCGGCATCTACGTCTTCGACGACGCCCATGCCGGTACGCTCGGCCAGGCGTTGTTCACCATCGGCAAGCAGGCCTTCTCGCTGATGGTACCGATCCTCGCCGGCTTCATCGCCTATTCGATCGCCGACCGGCCTGGCATTGCGCCGGGCGCCGTCGGTGGCGTGATTGCGGGCACCATTGGCGCCGGCTTCCTCGGTGGTATCGTCGCCGGCTTCCTGGCCGGTTACGTGGTGTACTACCTCAACCGTTATATCAAGCTCGGCCGCAATCTCGACGGTCTGAAGCCGGTGCTGATCCTGCCGCTGCTCGGCACGACCATCGTTGGCCTCTTGATGATCTATGTCCTCGGACAGCCGGTCGCAGCAGCGCTTGCCTGGCTCACCGAGTTCCTGAAGGGCATGCAGGGCGCCAATGCCATCGCTCTCGGCGCAGTCATCGGCCTGATGATGGCCTTCGACATGGGTGGCCCGGTCAACAAGGCGGCCTACACTTTCGCCACCGGTCTGATCGCCAGCCAGCTCTACGAACCGATGGCCGCTGCCATGGTTGCCGGCATGACACCTCCACTCGGCCTTGCCCTTGCCACCAAACTGTTCGCCGACCGCTTCTCGGCCGACGAGCATGAGGCCGGCAACGCCGCCGCCGTCCTTGGCATCTCCTTCATCACCGAAGGCGCCATCCCGTTCGCTGCCAAGGACCCCTTCCGCGTCATTCCGTCGCTGATGGCCGGTTCTGCCGTGGCCGGCATGATCTCGATGGCGGTCGGCGCCCAGCTGCGCGTGCCCCATGGTGGCGTATTCGTGCTGCCAATCCCCAATGCTGTCACCAATCTCGGTGGCTACATCATCGCCATGATCGCCGGCACCATCGTTACTGCCGTGCTGCTGCGTGTGTTGAAGCCGAAAGCTGATGCTTGAGAGTTGACTGAAGTTTAACCGGGGGCGTTAACACGATTTCCTCTGAAAGAACTTTCTGAACATGAAAAAAGGCCGCCCGGGTTTTGGGCGGCCTTCTCGTTTGATCATCGTGGCGTGACGATCGATTTGCTGGGAGGCAATCAGTTGCCGATCACAGCGCTGTTGTCGGCGTAGGGGATGTAGCGCTGCTGGGCGATCGGGGCCGACGCACCCGGCAGAACGGTCTTGGTGACGAAGTCGGTGCCGGCATCCGCA
>JARKNW010000053.1 GCA_029976075.1 Pleomorphomonas sp. | reverse complement strand
GGTTCCGGTCTGCCGATCACGGTGTACGAGGGAAGCAATGGCGCAAACGTTCAACGGCCGCAGGCGTGTCCGCAAGTTCTTCGGAGACATCCGGGAAGTTGCCGAGATGCCGAACCTGATCGAGGTCCAGAAGGCGTCCTATGACCAGTTCCTCATGGTGGAGGAGCCCAAGGGTGGACGTCCGGAAGAGGGTCTCCAGGCCGTTTTCAAGTCTGTGTTCCCGATTTCCGATTTCGCTGGCACGGCCTTCCTGGAGTTCGTTCGCTACGAGTTCGAGGCGCCGAAGTATGACGTCGACGAGTGCCGTCAGCGCGGCATGACCTTTGCCGCGCCGCTCAAGGTGACGCTGCGCCTCATCGTGTTCGATGTCGACGAGGATACCGGCGCCAAGTCCGTCAAGGACATCAAGGAGCAGGACGTCTACATGGGCGACATGCCGCTCATGACCGACAACGGCACCTTCATCGTCAACGGGACCGAGCGCGTCATCGTTTCGCAGATGCATCGTTCGCCGGGCGTGTTCTTCGACCACGACAAGGGCAAGAGCCACTCGTCGGGCAAGCTGCTGTTCGCCGCTCGCATCATCCCCTATCGCGGTTCCTGGCTGGACATCGAGTTCGATGCCAAGGATATCGTCTATGCGCGCATCGATCGTCGCCGCAAGATTCCGGTGACGAGCCTGATGTTCGCCCTCGGCCTTGATGGCGAGGAAATCCTCGATACCTTCTACAACAAGATCATCTACGAGCGCGCCAAGGATGGCTGGCGCATGCCTTACGATGCCAATCGCATGAAGGGCATGAAGGCCGTTGCCGACCTGATCGACGCCGATACCGGCGAAGTGGTGGTGGGCGCTGGCCGCAAGCTGACCGCTCGCGCTGCCCGTCAGCTCGCCGAGAAGGGCCTCAAGGCCCTGAAGGTGACCGACGAGGAGCTCGAGGGGCTCTACATCGCCGAAGACGTCGTCAACATGCAGACCGGCGAGATCTACGTCGAAGCTGGCGACGAGATTTCCGCGAAGATGCTGGCGATGCTGGCTGACCTCGGGATCGACGAGCTGCCGCTCCTCGACATCGACCACGTCAACACCGGCGCCTACATCCGCAACACGCTCGCCGTCGACAAGAACGAGTCGCGCGAGGGTGCGCTGTTCGACATCTACCGTGTCATGCGTCCTGGCGAGCCGCCGACCATCGACACCGCCGAAGCCATGTTCAAGTCGCTGTTCTTCGACGCCGAGCGCTACGACCTCAGCGCCGTCGGCCGTGTCAAGATGAACATGCGCCTGGACCTTCAGTGCCCGGATACCGTGCGTATTCTGCGCAAGGAGGATATCCTCTCGGTCATCAAGACGCTGGTCGAGCTGCGTGACGGCAAGGGCGAGATCGACGATATCGACAACCTCGGCAACCGCCGCGTCCGTTCGGTCGGCGAGCTGATGGAGAACCAGTATCGCGTCGGCCTGCTTCGCATGGAGCGCGCCATCAAGGAGCGCATGAGCTCTGTCGACATCGACACGGTGATGCCGCAGGATCTGATCAATGCCAAGCCGGCTGCCGCTGCCGTGCGCGAGTTCTTCGGCTCGTCGCAGCTCAGCCAGTTCATGGACCAGACCAACCCGCTCTCCGAGATCACCCACAAGCGCCGCCTGTCGGCCCTTGGCCCGGGCGGTCTGACCCGCGAGCGCGCCGGTTTCGAAGTCCGCGACGTGCATACCACGCACTACGGCCGTATCTGCCCGATCGAGACGCCGGAAGGCCCGAACATCGGTCTGATCAACTCGCTGGCCACCTTTGCCCGCGTTAACAAGTATGGCTTCATCGAGAGCCCGTACCGTATCGTCGAGAACGATCGGGTGACCGACAAGGTCGTCTATCTCTCGGCGATGGAAGAGAGCAAGTACACGGTCGCCCAGGCGAACGCCGAGCTTGATTCCGAGGGGCGTTTCGTCAACGATCTCGTCATCTCCCGTCATGCCGGCGAGACGGCGCAGGTTGCCAAGGAACGAGTCGACCTGATGGACGTCTCGCCCAAGCAGGTCGTGTCCGTCGCCGCGGCGCTGATCCCGTTCCTCGAGAACGACGACGCCAACCGCGCTCTGATGGGCTCGAACATGCAGCGTCAGGCCGTGCCGCTGGTGCGCGCCGAAGCGCCGTTCGTCGGCACCGGCATGGAGCCGGTCGTGGCCCGTGATTCCGGCGCTGCCATCGCCGCCAAGCGCGGCGGTGTCATCGACCAGGTGGACGCCACCCGTATCGTCATCCGCGCCACCGAGGACCTCGATCCGTCGAAGTCCGGCGTCGATATCTATCGCCTGATGAAGTTCCAGCGCTCCAACCAGTCGACCTGCATCAACCAGCGTCCGCTGGTGCGCGTCGGCGACGTGGTGGCCAAGGGCGACATCATCGCCGACGGTCCGTCGACCGATCTTGGCGATCTGGCGCTCGGCCGGAACGTGCTCGTCGCGTTCATGCCGTGGAACGGCTACAACTACGAGGACTCGATCCTTCTCTCCGAGAAGATCGTCGCCGAAGACGTGTTCACCTCGATCCACATCGAGGAGTTCGAGGTGATGGCCCGCGACACCAAGCTGGGTCCGGAAGAAATCACCCGCGACATCCCGAACGTCTCGGAAGAAGCCCTCAAGAACCTCGACGAAGCTGGTATCGTCTACATCGGTGCCGAGGTTCAGGCCGGCGACATCCTGGTCGGCAAGATCACGCCGAAGGGCGAAAGCCCGATGACGCCGGAAGAGAAGCTTCTGCGCGCCATCTTCGGCGAGAAGGCTTCGGACGTTCGCGATACCTCGCTGCGCGTTCCGCCGGGCGTTACCGGTACCATCGTCGAAGTGCGCGTCTTCAACCGCCACGGCGTCGAGAAGGACGAGCGCGCCATGGCGATCGAGCGCGAGGAGATCGAGCGTCTCGCCAAGGACCGCGACGACGAGCAGGCCATCCTCGACCGTAACGTCTACGGCCGCCTGATGGACATGCTGATCGGCAAGACCGGCGTCGGTGGCCCCAAGGGCTTCAAGAAGGACACCGTTCTCGACCAGGAGAAGCTCGAGGAGTTCCCGCGTTCGCAGTGGTGGCAGTTCGCTCTCGAGAGCGAGCAGGCCATGGGCGAGATCGAGGCCCTGCGCAAGCAGTATGACGAGAGCCGCAAGCGGCTCGAGCAGCGCTTCATCGACAAGGTGGAGAAGCTACAGCGCGGCGACGAA
>JARKNW010000033.1 GCA_029976075.1 Pleomorphomonas sp. | reverse complement strand
ATCGGTGATGTTCTTGACGACGCCGTCGACGATCTGGCCTTCCTCGAGGCTCGACACCAGCTCGGAGCGCTGCTCGGCGCGGGTCTCTTCGAGAACGACACGACGCGACACGACGATGTTGCCGCGACGCTTGTCCATCTTGAGGATCTGGAAGGGCTGCGGCGTGTGCATCAGCGGGGCGACATCGCGCACCGGACGGATATCGACCTGCGAACGCGGCAGGAAGGCCATCGCCCCGTCGAGATCGACGGTGAAGCCACCCTTGACCTGATTGGAGATCTGGCCGACCACCTTCTCGTTCTTCTCGAAGGCGACCTCGAGGCGAACCCAGCTCTCTTCGCGGCGAGCCTTGTCGCGCGACAGAACCGCTTCACCGAGAGCGTTCTCGACGCGCTCAAGGTAGACTTCCACCGTGTCGCCGACCTTCAGCTCGCCATCGCGGGCCTTGGCGCCGAACTCCTTGAGCGGCACGCGCCCCTCGACCTTCAGGCCGACGTCGATGACGGCAAGGTCCTTCTCGATGGCGACAATGGTGCCCTTGACGACGGTGCCCTCGGCCACGTCCGAAGCGGTAAGGCTCTCGGCGAGCAGGGCGGCGAAGTCCTCGCGGGTGGGATTGAGTTGAGACATTGAAACTCCTGGGGTGCCGGGCTCGCCCGGCGGCGTCGGCGGGTAAGAGTTGCCCCGTCCCTCCGATCCGGTGAAACACCTGACCCCGCCAAAGGCAGGGTGCCGACGCGATTTCGACCGAATGGACGAGGATGAACAAGCTCACGGGCGGGGCCAGAGGCTCCGCCCGAAAGTCGGGCTTCTATAGCGGAGGATGCCGACGGCATCAAGGCACAAAAAGGCGGAATTTCGCGCCTTTTGCCTCACCCGGCAAAGGCTTGGTTTCTCCGCTGCCAGTTTTGAACGACAGAGAGGGCCGCCTCAAGCACTTTGGCCGGCTCCAGGGACGATGTATCGATGACGACCGCATCGTCGGCCGGCCGGAGAGGCGCTTCGACGCGGCCGCTATCGCGGGCATCGCGCGCCTTCACCTCGGCAAGAATCGCTTCGTAATCGACTGCCCTGCCCTTGGCGAGCAGCTCATCGGTGCGACGGCGGGCGCGCACTTCGGCGCTCGCGGTCACATAGAGCTTCACGTCGGCGTCCGGGCAGATCACCGTTCCGATGTCGCGGCCGTCGAGCACGGCTCCGCGCGGCCCATGGGCGAAGTCGCGCTGGAAGGCGACAAGAGCAGCCCGGACCCCCGGATGAACGGCAACGCGAGAGGCAAGTTCGCCAGCTTCGCGCCCCCTGAGATCGGTGCGCTGAATGTCGGTCGATTTCAATTTCTCTGCGATGGCCGTGGCCGCCACCGCGTCATCGAGATCAAGGCCGGCGACCTGCATCAGCTTGCCGATCGCCCGATAGAGCAGCCCTGTATCGAGGTAAGGCAGATCGAGTCGGGTGGCCAGACTTTGTGCCAACGTACCCTTGCCGGCTGCCGCCGGACCATCGATGGCGATGAGCAGAGACTTGTTCGAACCCGCGTCTGACATCTCAGGCATCGATCGACTCCGCCACCTCGAAGGAAGCGCCGAGACCAGTCATCAACGCCTCGAAAGTCGGGAATGACGTCGCTATCATCGAGGCGTCGTCGACGGTTACCGGATTACCCGCCACCATGCCGAGGATGAGGAAACTCATGGCGATGCGGTGATCGAGGTGCGTGGCCACCCGCCCGCCCCCGCCAATCCGCCCGCCACGCACCGCAAGCCAGTCGGGGCCTTCGGAACAGTTGACGCCGTTGGCACGGAGACCGGCGGCAACCGCCGCGAGGCGATCGGACTCCTTCACACGCATCTCGCCAATACCCAGCATGCGTGTCTCGCCGCTGGCCGCAGCCGCCGCGACGGCGAGGACCGGATACTCGTCGATCATCGACGGAGCGCGCTCGGCCGGCACCGTCACGCCCTTCAACTCGGCGTGGCGCACCCTGAGATCGGCGAGACGTTCACCGCCGGTCATGCGCTCGCCGACCACCTCGATATCGGCCCCCATTTCGAGAAGCGTGTCGATCAAGCCGATGCGGGCCGGATTCATCAACACGCCGTCCACGGTCACGTCGGAGCCTTCCACCAGCGTCGCCGCCACAATCGGGAAGGCAGCAGACGAAGGATCGGATGGCACATCGATCGTCTGTGGTTTCAGTTCTGGCCGACCAACCAAAGCGATGCGGCGGCCTCCGCCCTGCTCCTGCGAAATCTCGATATCCGCGCCGAAGCCCTTCAGCATGCGCTCGGTGTGGTCGCGGGTGAACACCGGCTCGACCACGGTAGTGACTCCAGGCGTTCCCAGACCGGCAAGCAACACGGCCGATTTCACCTGCGCGGAGGGCACGGGCAGCGTGTAGGTAATGGGCAAGGGCAAGCGCGGTCCGCGCATGGTCAGCGGCAGGCGACCACCGGAGCGGGCGATGACCTCGACGCCCATTTCGGAGAGAGGTTCGAGCACCCTCCCCATCGGACGCTTGATGAGAGAGGCGTCGCCAGTGAAGGTCACGGCAATCGGCTGGGCCGCGGCAAGCCCCATGGTAAGACGGACGCCGGTTCCGGCGTTGCCAAAGTCAACGATACCAGCCGGCTCCAGCAAACCGCCGACACCGAGGCCGCGCACTCGCCACACTCCGTTGTCATCGCGGATAACAGTGGCTCCGAAGGAGCGCATGGCCGCCGCCGTGTTCATCACATCCTCGGCCTCGAGCAGGCCGGAGATGACGGTCTCGCCAATGGCCAACGCGCCAAGCATCAGGGCGCGATGCGAAATCGACTTGTCGCCGGGAACGCGGATGCGACCCCGAAGCGGGCCGGATTTCGGAGCGGTCAGCGGACGGGCGGATACATGGGAAGCCATGGAGCAGAACACCTGATACGAACTGGCTAAGATGCTGGCGCATCCGCTCGTTGAGCCGGTCGTGGGTTTCTCATTGTCATCAGCGGCATGACAAACCCACGCAGGGAAAGCCGGGCGTAGCTCCGGCAAGGTGTCCCCCTTGCCCCGAACACGCCGCAGGCCTTGCGGCCGCTCTAGCACAGCTCGAAGGCCACGTCACTTGCCCGGCAGAACGCCGGCGACGAGCCAACCGCCATGATCGACCGGCCGACGCCACCAATTCACCTTTGACACAGGCACCGGTTTGCCTATATGTGCCTGCCCGATTCCCTAATAAACGCGAGGCCGACCGTGGCGAAACCTGAACTTGGGCTGAAGCGTCTTTGCCCCAGCTGTGGCGCGAAGTATTACGATCTCAACCGCTCTCCAATCCTTTGCCCGAAATGCGGCACCCAGTTCGATGCCGGACTGGCGGCGCGGGCGCGGCCAGCGACAGCCGTTGATGACGAAGAGGACAATGAGGAGGAGGTCACCGAGGTCGGTGCGCTGACTCCGGAGTTCGTCAGCCTCGAAGATGCCGAGGATGCCGACGGCGACGACGTGCCCGATATCGAGGATCCCGAGATCGAGGACGAGACGCCCGAAGACGACGTGTTCCTCGAGGAAGAGGACGAGGATGGCGGCGACATGTCCGATCTGATCGGCGACGTCGGCGATGAGGAAGAGCACTGAGCGCTTTCCTCCCACATCGATGATCAATGCGGGCCGGCTGGGGATATCAGCCGGCCTTTCTTTTTGGCACACCACATAGCGGATGCGGACAACCCTTTCAAAAGCCACGGAAATCCGCCATTCCTTCAAAAAGATGACGGAAAAATCGTCAGACTTGGAAAAACCTCTTGATCGGCGAGAGAATGCTGAGTATATCCCGCCTCGTCGAGCCGGAACCCACACCGGCGACGCCAGAAAGCGAAAGCTTGAAAGCGTATTTCGAGATAGAAACGACACCTGATGGGGCTATAGCTCAGCTGGGAGAGCGCCTGCATGGCATGCAGGAGGTCAGCGGTTCGATCCCGCTTAGCTCCACCAATTTTCTCAGGGAAGTTTTTCTGATCGGACCGTGACGGCGTTTGTTATCTTGGCTTTTTTGCCTGTGCTCAGCGTCGCGACGATTTCCGTTGCCTCTTAAGGCATAGTGCAAGCGCCGTTTATGTCGCAGGGCGGTCGCCCGCGCTTGGCAAGCTTGCCATTCGGACGTTATCGCCGAAAGCGCATGGAGCCGATGCGTGGCAGCCCGGTACGCTCTTGTGCGACACATGACCGTGCCGTCGTTTCATCTCATCCCGGAAAGGACACAAACGACAGGGCCTCGCCGACTTTCTCGTCTCCGCGCCGCTACCGCACCGTTTGACGGGCACCGCGGAACCGGATCCTCTCGGCAATCTTCCCGAGCCATGAGGCACCGGCGCGCCGCATTACACGAAGAAAACCAACGTCATGACCAGGAACAGCGGCACCAGGATACCGGCCGACCAAGCCATGTATCCGAAGAAGGATGGCATGCGGATACCGGACGTCTCGGCGATCGCCTTCACCATGAAGTTCGGCGCGTTGCCGATATAGGTGTTGGCGCCCATGAAAACGGCACCGGCCGAAATCGCGACCAGCGTACTGGCCATGTCGGTCATCAGGTGGGTAGGGTCGCCACCGGCGAGATTGAAGAAAACCAGATAGGTCGGCGCGTTGTCGAGGAAAGACGACAGGAGACCGGTTGCCCAAAAGTACATGGAATCGATTGGCGTGCCGTTGGCATCGCTGACCAAACCGATGAGCGGCGCAAATGCCCCCTCGTGAGCAGCCCTCAGCATGGCCAGTACGGGAATGATGGTCACGAAGATGCCGGCAAACAGCTTGGCAACCTCGAGAATCGGCCCCCATTCGAAGCCGTTTCGAACACGCAGACCGGCCGGCGTCAGCCAAAGCGAAGCCAGCGCAGCGAGCACCAGAACGACATCGCGAACCAGATTCTGCAACTCGACCTCGACGCCGCCCACATGGAATCCGATGCCGGGTTTCCAGGCACCCGATATCAGCACGGCACCGACCACGACCAGCAACAGTATGAAGTTGACGCCCCCTTCGATGCCCAGCCTGTCGGTATCGGGCGTTGGATCGGCCCTGCCCTTGAAGTCGTCGTCACCGTGATAAAGGCGGGAATCGATCACATAGAACAGTGCCAGAAGGACAGCGGCCGCCAAGGCGGTTTCCTTCACCATGTGCACCGTCGTCCAGAAAAAATCGATGCCGCGCAGATAGCCGAGGAACAAAGGCGGATCGCCAATCGGGGTCAGGGAACCGCCGATGTTGGACACGAGGAAGATGAAGAAAACGATCACATGCACGTTGTGCCGTCGACCGTCGTTGGCGCGAATCAACGGCCTTATCAGCACCATGGAAGCTCCGGTCGTACCGATCACCGACGCGAGCAGCGTACCGATGCCAAGCAAGGCGAGGTTGGTGCGAGGCGAACCATGCAGGTTGCCCGTCACGAGAATACCGCCGGCAATGGTGAAGAGAGCACCGAGCAGAACAACGAACGGGATATAGTCGTGCAGCAGGGCCTCGGCCAGCGGCGTCACAACGGCCGGCGCTCCCTGGGCCATGGCAAAGGGTACGAGGAAGGCGAGTGCCCAGACGACGGCAACCTTGCCGAAATGATGATGCCAGAACTGCGGCACCAGCAATGGCCCAAGGGCGATGGACAACAGAATGCCGACGAAAGGCAGCGCCCAGGCAAGGCCAAGCGACCCGCCATCCAACGCATGCCCTCCCTCGGCCGCAAAGGCAGGAAGCGAGAGGATGCCAAACAGGGTAGCCAGACCAAGCCTTTTCGCGCGGTTCACGTGCGGATGGGACATGGTGGCTCCCCCTATGGTTGTTACTTGCGTCCGCGTCGCACGCCCGCAGCCAGATCTGTTACAAGGTCGGTGACGGCCTTGACGGTGGCGGCGGTCGCCTTGCCGTTGTCGAGCGAGTCTCGAACGGCGTTGACCAGCGCCGAGCCGACGACAACGCCATCGGCATGAGCTGCAATAGCCGCCGCCTGCTCACCCGTCTTGACGCCGAATCCAACCATCACCGGCAGCGGCGTATGTGCCTTGATGCGGGCAACGGCCGTGGCGACATCGCCGGCGGCGGCCGACTTGACGCCGGTGACACCGAGGACCGAAACGTAATAGACAAACCCCGAGGAGTTCCTCAGCAGAACCGGCAGGCGCTTCTCGTCGGACGTCGGCGTCGCCAGACGGATGAAGCTGATGCCGACCCCGATAGCCGGCAGGCACAGCTCCTCATCTTCCTCCGGGGGGAGATCGACGACGATCAAACCATCGACGCCGGCCGCCTTGGCGTCCGAAACGAACCGTTCGACACCATAGATGTAGATGGGATTGTAATAGCCCATCAGCACGATTGGCGTCTCGTTGTCATCCTCACGGA
Organism: Pleomorphomonas sp.; assembly: GCA_029976075.1. Classification (GTDB taxonomy): domain Bacteria; phylum Pseudomonadota; class Alphaproteobacteria; order Rhizobiales; family Pleomorphomonadaceae; genus Pleomorphomonas. The sequence goes on along the minus strand of JARKNW010000033.1, from coordinate 16,993 downwards.
AGGTGCGAACCTGCGCCAGGGTCTTCACCATGGTCTGGCCGGCCGTCAGTGCACGGATGTCGGCGGCCTGGATCGGCGGTCCCTCAGCCATCGGATCGGAGAAGGGCATGCCGAACTCGATGATGTCGGCACCGGCGCCCGGCAAAGCCTTGAGTATGGCTAGCGAGGTATCGGCATCGGGGTCGCCTGCCGTGATGAAGGTGACCAACGCGGCACGGCCCTCGTCCCTGAGCTTGGCGAGACGAGCATCGATACGGGTGACAGGAAGGGAACTCACAGGTCGACTCCCAGAATCTTGCCGACGGTGAAAACGTCCTTGTCGCCGCGGCCGGAAAGATTGACGACGATGATCTCGTCCTTGCCCATTTTCGGCGCGCGCTTGATCGCCTCGGCGACGGCGTGGGCACTCTCCAGCGCCGGAATGATGCCTTCAACCTTGGTGAGCGTCTGGAAAGCGTCGAGCGCTTCCTGATCCGTCGCAGGCACGTAAGTGACGCGCCCCGTATCGTTCAGCCAGGAATGCTCGGGACCGATGCCGGGGTAATCGAGACCGGCCGAGATCGAGTGTCCCTCGAGGATCTGGCCATCGGCGTCCTGCAGAAGATAGGTGCGGTTGCCATGCAGCACGCCCGGCTTGCCGCCGTTGAGAGACGCGGCGTGACCATTGTAGACATGCATGCCGTGTCCGCCCGCTTCGACGCCGACAATGCGAACCTCGGGATCATCGAGGAAGGGATGGAAGATTCCGATGGCATTGGAGCCACCGCCAACGGCCGCAATGACGAGATCGGGCAAGCGACCTTCCACGGCGAGAATCTGCTCGCGTGTCTCGTTGCCGATGACCGACTGGAAGTCGCGCACCATGGCGGGATAGGGATGCGGACCAGCCGCGGTGCCTATCATGTAGTAGGTCGTCTCGACGTTGGTCACCCAGTCGCGCAGCGCTTCGTTCATGGCATCCTTGAGCGTGCCATTGCCGGCGGTAACCGGATGAACGCTGGCACCCAGGAGCTCCATGCGGAAGACATTGGGCTTCTGCCGCTCGACGTCGGTAGCCCCCATGTAGACTTCGCATGGATAGCCGAAACGGGCGCAGACAGTGGCAGACGCGACGCCGTGCTGGCCGGCACCTGTCTCGGCAATGATCCTTTTCTTGCCCATGCGACGGGCGAGCAGGATCTGGCCCAGGCAGTTGTTGATCTTGTGGCTGCCGGTGTGATTGAGCTCTTCCCGCTTCAGATAGATCTTGGCGCCGCCGAGGTGGGCGGACAGACGCTCGGCGAAATAAAGCGGACTCGGCCGGCCCGTGTAGGTGGCGTTCAGAGCCTTGAGCTCGGCGTGGAAGGCCGGATCGGCCTTGGCCGCCTCATAGGCCTTGTCGAGCTCAAGGATCAGCGGCATCAATGTTTCGGCGACGTAGCGGCCACCGAAAATGCCGAAATGGCCACGCTCGTCCGGCCCCGTCCGGTAGGAATTCAGCGTCGTCGCCTCGTTCATCGTTGCCCCTCTTCAGTCGCCATACGCGCTGCTTTGACGAAAGCGCGAATGCGGGCTTCATCTTTTTGGCCAGGTGCGCTCTCGACACCTGAGGAAACGTCGACACCGGCGGGGCGTACCCGCCGTACCGCATCGCCAACGTTGGTAGGATCAAGACCGCCGGAAAGCAAGAACGGCGAGGGTGTGCCATCCAGCAGCGACCAGTCGAAGGCGACGCCCAGACCTCCCGGGCGACTCGCATCCTTCGGCGGCTTGGCGTCGTACAGGAGCAGATCTGCAGCGCCGGCATAGGCGCAGGCAGCGCGGACATCCTCGGCCGTGCCAATGCCAATCGCCTTGATCACCGGCAAGCCCCAGCGTTGCCGAACCTCTGCCACGCGGCCCGGAGCCTCTCGGCCATGCAGTTGAAGATAATCCGGCCTGATGGTCTCAACGACATTATCGAGGAGAGCATCGTCGGCATCGACCGTCAGCACCACGGTCTTGGCGCGACCAGCCACCGACTGGGCCAGCATGGCCGCCGTCTCAGCCGAAACGTGACGCGGACTCCTGGCAAAATGCACGAAGCCGACGAGATCAGCACCGGCAGAAATCGCCCATTCCAGGCTTTCCGGTGTGGAGAGACCGCAGATCTTGACGAGAAATGGGGATGTCATGCCAACAGCCAAGCGGCGGCCGAAGCCGCTCCAACCTTTCGAAAATGAAAACGGCCGTCAGGCGCCGGTAAAGGCGCGTGGGGCGGCGGAAACGAGCGACGGCGTGGAGCCTGTCACCTCATAAACGGCAAGGCCTCGATCGTTGGTGCCGAAGGCGTTGAAGCGGAACAGACCGTTAACCGACGACAGGAACCCTTCGGGGTTGGTAATGACCGAAAGCTGGAAGCGCTGGGCTCCCGCCGTCTTGGTGAGGCCAGCAGCCAGCACCACTGCGTCATAGGCGAGCGAGGCGGTAAGTGGCGGCTCGCTCCCGTAAGCCGAGCGGAAATGGCTGGCGAACGCCGAGAAGCCGGATATTTCGGGCGAGGGAAACCAACCGCCGGTGAGAGCCGGATTGTTATAGACCGAAGGGTCGTTCCACACGCCGGTCCCAAGCAGCTTGATCCGCGCCAGGTCGACACCGGCCGACCGCAGCGACTGGGCGATGGTCGGTGCCACCCCCGCGCCTTCGGGCAACAAAATGCAATCAATCTGCGAGGCGATCGCCGCGATCGCCGCGACAGACTTCGCCTCTCCACCGGCAGCAAAGCGCTCGACGGAGACGACGCGCATGCCGTAGCGTCCGGCCTCCTGGCGCAAGGCCGCCTCGGCAAGATTGCCGAATGCGCTTTGCGACATGATGGCGGCGATCGACTTGCGGCCCGACTTTGCCGCCTCGGCCACGACGCGACGCACCTGGCCATCAACGAGGAAGCCAAGAATGTAGACCCCAGACGCGGCAACCGACGGATCGGAAGAGAACGCGATCACCGGAATGTTGGCCGCGCGCGCCACCGGGCCGACCCCACCCACCTCGGCGGCAAAGATCGGGCCGATGATCAGCTCGGCACCCTCGGAAATGGCCTGCCGCGCCGCCTCGGCGGCTCCATCGGCCGTACCGCGGGTGTCCTTCACCAGAATGGTAAGGTCGTTACCGGAGAAATCATTGAGACCGAGCGAGGCGGCATTCTGCATCGCAGCCGCCAGCGTCGCTCCATTGCCGGGCGCCGTCTTCGGCAGCAGCAGCGCGACACGCACCGTGCCGGTCCCCAGCACCTCTCCCGACACGGCAGGCCCCGTCGGAGGGGGCAGGAGGGTGTCACCACCGCTTGGCCGGCTCGTCGGCGAACAGGCAGCCAATGCCGCGCCACCCATCAGGAGCAGCGCAAAGCGCCGGCTCAGCCCGACCGTCAGCCTGGGCTCGTCACTGGTCTCCGGGGACACGGCCGTGTCGGCCGCGCCGCTCGCAACCCTGCCATCGTCACGGGTCATCGTCTTAACCTTCCGCCGCAAAAGCATCCGCTTCCATTTCAATGACAAACGGCCATAGATGCAACTCCTTACACGCCATTTACCGGTGGAGAGGCGAGGAATCGGCGGGAGCGGCTCGATTTTCACGCCAAAGTGTGGTTTTGGGAGCTAGAAACGACGGCTTTGGGGCGCCGGCCAAGGGAATTCCATGATCAGACACATCGTCTACTTTTCCGTCCGTTCCACCGCTGATCGCGAGCGGGTGCTAGAAGGTCTCCGACTGCTCGAGGCCAATCCGCACGCCCTGCACCTCGAGGTTGGCGAGAACCTGAAGCTCGACAGCCTCGGCAACGACGTCGATTTTGTCGTTTACGGGGAGTTCGCCGATGCCGCCGCCCTCGACGCCTTCAAGGCGCATTCGAGCTACGAAGCATCGATTGCCGCGGTAAGGCCGATCCGCGAACTGCGGATGGCAGCCGATATCGTGGCGAGGGGGAACAGCCATCATCATGACTGAGGCTGGTGGCAAAGCGCCCACGACCGGCTACTCGATCGATGGCACGGCCTTCGCCGGCAAGCCGGTCGAGCCTGGCCTTTACCCGGTGGCGACACCGATCGGCAACCTTTCGGACATTTCGCTCCGGGCGTTGGACGTCCTGGCTGGAGCCGATCTCATTGTCTGCGAGGACAGTCGCGTTACCGCCGTGCTGCTGGATCGCTACGGGATCCGCAAGCCGTTGGCCATCTATCACGAGTACAACGCTGCCCGCGAGCGGCCGCGCCTGCTCGCCATGCTGAGGGGCGGCATGCGCCTCGCCCTCGTCTCCGACGCGGGCACGCCGCTGATTTCCGATCCCGGCTACAAGCTCGTCGAAGAGGCCCTCGCCGAGGGGGTTCGGGTGTTCCCGATCCCGGGTGCATCGGCCATCCTGTCGGCCCTCGTGGCGGCAGGACTTCCAACCGACACATTCCTTTTCCTCGGTTTCCTGCCGCACAAGGCGGGTGCGCGCCGCAATCGTCTCGGTGATTTCCGCGCCGTGCCGGCAACTCTCGTCGTCTACGAATCGCCGCATCGCGCGGCCGAGACGCTCGCCGACATGGCCGAAGTCCTGGGCGCCGATCGACCGGCTGCCCTCTGTCGCGAGCTCACAAAGCGCTTCGAGGAAGTCCGACGGGGCACGCTGTCCGAACTGGTGGCGAGTGCCGAAGCCGACCCGCCTCGTGGCGAGATCGTTTTGGTAATCGGCGCGCCAGTGGGCGAGGAGGCCGGCGAGGAAGATATCGAGGCTTTGCTGTCCGCCGCGCTTGAAACCAAGGGCGCAGGCCAAGCCGCCGCCGAAGTGGCCAAAGCCACAGGCCGGCCGCGCAAGGAGGTCTATGCCTTGGCCCTGAAACTGAAGGCCATTCTGGATGCCGGAGGTGACGGCGATGATTGCTCGCCCGCCGATGTCTGAGCCAACAGGAGACTTTCGATGCCGCCCAGCGATCTCCTGATCGCTTTCTTTGTCTCGACGGCCTTGTTTGCCTTCGTTCCCGGCCCGGCAATGCTCTATGCCGCCGCCCGAACACTGGCTGGTGGCCGGCGCGCCGGGCTGATGGCAGCCTTCGGCGTGCATGTCGGCGGCTATGCCCACGTGTTTGCCGCGACAATGGGCTTATCGGTACTGTTTCACGCCGTCCCTGTTCTTTACGCTGTCGTGAAGCTGGCTGGTGCTGCCTATCTCGTTTTCATGGGATGGCGGCTTGTCACCGGCGATGCCGCTGACACCAAGACGGAAACAGGGATCAGTGCTCCGAGGCGTGCATTTGTCCAAAGCATCTTCGTCGAGCTGCTCAATCCAAAGACGGCGGTCTTCTTCCTTGCATTCCTGCCGCAGTTCGTCAGCGCTACCAGCGGGCCTGTTTGGCTGCAGTTCCTTATTTTGGGAACGATCACCAACGTGATGTTCTCGGCCGCAGATCTTGTCGCCGTTGTCGGCGCCAGCCACATTTGGTCTAGCATGAGTTCTTCGCCCTTGCTCGGGCGTTGGTTGCAGCGTGCTGCCGGATTGCTGCTCATCGGTCTCGGGGCGCGTCTCGCTCTCGATCGGAACTAGGCAATGAAGGCGGACCATCACACCTCTCACGCTCGCGGCTTGGTGGCCGAGAGCATTGCCGCCTGGCTGCTGCGTCTCAAGGGCTACCGCGTTCTGGCGACCCGCTACAGGACGCCACTTGGCGAGATCGACATCGTGGCGCGACGTGGCAAGGTGCTGGCCTTTGTCGAGGTCAAGGCGCGACCGTCGCTGGAGGTGGGCCTGGAGGCGATCACAGACGAAGGCTATCGCCGCATCGAGGCGGCCGCCGACCTCTATCTTGCCAAGCACCAGCAATTTTCGGATTTCACACTGCGCTTCGACCTCATGGTCGTCCGCCCGCGCCGATGGCCGTACCATGTCGAGAACGCGTTTTCGTGAAGTGCTTTCCCGTTGCGCGCCGGCCGGAAGCCGCCCATAAACGGCGGCGTCCCCTTTCCGAAGACGAGTTGTTGCCATGAGCCTTTCCGTCGCCGTCCAGATGGACCACATCGCCTCGATCCGCCTCGCTGGCGACTCCACGTTCGCGCTGATGTTGGAGGCACAGAAACGCGGCCATAGCCTCTTTCACTATACGCCCGACAAGCTGACGCTACGTTCAGGCCAAGTGACGGCTGCCATCGAGCCGGTGGCAGTTCGCGACGAGCCCGGCAATCACTTCACGCTCGGCTCGCCCGAAAAGACCGATCTCTCGACGCTCGACGTAGTGCTGCTCAGGCAGGATCCGCCGTTCGACATGGCTTATCTTTCCACCACCTACATGCTCGAGCGCATTCATCCTTCGACGCTGGTGGTCAACGATCCGGCGGAAGTGCGCGACGCGCCGGAAAAGCTACTGGTGATGAACTACCCGGAGCTGATGCCGGAGACGATCATCACCCGCGATCCGGACGAGATCAAAGCCTTCCGCGCCGAGTTCGGCGACATCGTGCTGAAGCCGCTCTATGGCGCGGGTGGCCAGGGCGTCTACCATGTGAAGCCTGACGACGATAATTTCAGCGCCTTCCTTGAGCTGTTCCTGACGCAATCGCGCGATCCGTTCATCGCCCAGCGCTATCTGCCGGCCGTCAGGGCCGGAGACAAGCGCATCATTCTCGTCGACGGCAAGTTTGCCGGCCTCGTCAACCGCGTTCCGGCGGAGGGCGATCTTCGCTCCAACATGGTGCGGGGTGGCGCGGCGGCCACGACCGAGGTGAACAAGCGCGATCTCGAGATTTGCGAGGCGATCGGGCCGGAACTCAGGGATCGCGGCTTGATCTTCGTCGGCATTGACGTCATCGGCGACAAGCTGACCGAAATCAACGTCACGTCGCCGACAGGCATTCGCGCCATCAAGCGGCTCGGAGGCCCCGACGTCGCGGCCCTCGTGTGGGATGCCATCGAAACCCACTTCTGACGATCAGAACTTCTCGTCGGGATAGACGCCCCAGAGAGAACCCTGGGCGATCCAGCCGGAGAAGCCCTTGCCGTCGAGCCGGCACCAGGAACCATCGCACTTCGCGACCGGAGCCTGCACCTTCGGCTCGACACGGGCGGTCACCCGGCTCGTGTCGTCCGGGCTGGCGTGCAAGTCGATCAGCTTCTTGTCGGCCGCCCAAGGCGTGACGATGGCGGTACGGGTACCGGACAGGAGCGAGTGGAACACCCAGCCCTCGCCACCTTCGAAGTCACGAATGCGCCGCCAGTTTTCAAACTCCTGGGTGATCTCCACCGGCATGCCGGCGCGCACATAGCGCCAGACCACCGCTTGGTCACGGGATGGTCCCTGACGAACGTTGACGGAATCCGATTTCAGGCTGACGAAACGCGGCACCGGCAAACCGGAACTGCCGACGGTCACATTCTGAGCCAGCGATGGCCTCGCGAGCAGCAGCCCTACGGCCAGAATCGCCACCGCCCGTAGCCTAGCCGCCATCGCAATTCCACCTTCCGTGCCAAAACGTCGACCGCCTCTTTGAAAGCGGTACTCCCATACAATGGTTGCCGGTCGAAGTTAACGTCGCGTCAACGACACCGCGCAAGGAATGATGGCGGATCGGAACTGCGCCGGATTGACGCCCGACGGCGGCTGGCCGACACTTGCAGCGTCAGGCTGTCGCCCGTCGGCAGCCTCGAGGAAGGACGAAACGTAATATGGCTGGCAAGAAGCCTTTGGTGGTGGTGACGCGCAAGCTGCCCGATGTCGTCGAAGCGCGCATGTGCGAGCTGTTCAACGTCCGCCTCAATCCGACCGACCGGCCGATGACACAGGCCGAGCTGGTTGAAGCGACCCGCATCGCCGATGTGCTGGTACCGACCGTTACCGACCGCGTCGACAGCGGCGTTATCGCCCAGGCAGGCCAGAACCTGAAGCTGATCGCCAACTTCGGCAACGGCGTCGACAACATCGACGTCATCAAGGCGACGGAACGCGGCATCGCCGTGACCAACACACCTGGCGTCCTGACGGAAGACACCGCCGACATGACCATGGCGCTGATCCTTGCGGTGCCGCGCCACATGGCCGATGGCATGCGCGCGCTCCAGGCCGGCGAATGGCAGGGCTGGTCGCCGACCGGCATGCTCGGCAACCGCCTCCGGGGCAAGAAGCTCGGCATCGTCGGCATGGGGCGCATTGGCCAGGCTGTCGCCCGCCGTGCCGGAGCCTTTGGGCTCTCGGTGTTCTATCATAACCGCCACCGGCTGCCGTCCGAGATCGAGGACAGACTTGCAGCGACATGGTGCGAGAGCCTCGACCAGATGTTGAATCGCATGGACATCGTGACCGTCCATTGCCCGCATACACCGGCCACCTACCATCTGCTGTCGGCACGACGGCTGAAGTTGATGCGTCCGGACGCCTATCTCATCAACACGGCTCGTGGAGAGATTGTCGACGAGGCGGCTCTGACGCGCATGCTGGTGGCGGGCGAACTGGCCGGCGCCGGTCTCGACGTCTACGAGCAGGAGCCGGCGATCAGCCCGAAGCTCGTCAAATGCGGCCGCGCGCTGCTGTTGCCTCACATGGGCTCCGCGACCATCGAAAGCCGCATCGAAATGGGCGAGAAGGTGATCGTCAACATCCGCGCCTTCATGGACGAGCATCACCTGCCCGACCGCGTGCTACCGTCGATGTTGTGACGTTCGGTGCCGGAGGCCGACAGGCCTTCGGCATGCCCCGTGATTGTCCCCCCGCGGTGCAAGCTTGCCTTCGTCAGGTCGCTCGGCGCAGCGCCACTTGGCGCTGCCTTGCGTGGTTCAAGCGGGCAACTTAAGACCGGAGTCGCGCGCAAGCTGGGCAAGGTTGACCGCCGGGCGCGGGCCAATGTGACCGACACACTCGCCGCCGGCGAGGCACCCAAGGCGCGTCGCGTCGGCAAGCGGGAGACCCCGCGAACGCGCATAGAGGAAACCGGCCGCAAACTGATCACCGGCGCCGGTCATGTCGATGAGTTCGTCCACTGCCGTGGCAGGTGCCGAAACCAGCTCATCGCCTTCAAAGGCCAGCGCGCCGTCACCACCCATCGTCACTGCCGCCGCCTTGCAATCTCGCCGGAGGCAGGCAACCGCCGTGTCGAGGTCATGCGTCTCGTAAAGCGCCTTGGCCTCTTCCTTATTGGCGAAGACGAGATCGACGGTCCCCGAACGCATCAGATCGAGGAACTCGGCACGGAACCGATCGACACAGAAGCTATCCGACAGGGTAAGCGAGGCGAGGCGCCCGTGAGCATGGGCAATGGCGGCCGCCTTGCGGAAGGCTTTCTTGGCCTCGGGCGGATCCCACAGGAACCCCTCGAGGTAAGTGTAACGTGCCGCGGCTACGGTCTTTTCCTCGATATCATCAACCGTGAGGTGATGGCAGGCACCGAGATAGGTATTCATGGTGCGCTCGCTGTCGGGCGTGATCAGAATCATGCAGCGGGCAGTGGGGGCACCATCAAAAAGCGGGCGCGTTTCGAAGTGCACCCCTTGCGAGCGGATATCATGGCTGAACACCTCGCCGAAGGCGTCCGTCGCCACCTTGCCGATGTAGGCGGCGCGCCCACCGAACGAAGCGACACCAGCAGCCGTGTTGGCGGCCGAACCACCCGACGCTTCGACCGCAGGTCCCATCAAGCCGTAGATGCGCTCGGCCTCCTCGGCATCAATCAACCGCATCATGCCCTTGGTGACACCGAGCTTCACCAAGATGTCCTCTTCCGCGGGAGAGAGAATATCGACGATGGCGTTGCCAATGGTCAGCACATCGAAGTCGAGGCTCATCTGAATCGTCTCCTTGGTCCGGCATCGACGCGGACAGCTCTTCCATTTGGCGTAGACCATTCCCAAGTGACCGACAAGCCGCGCCAATACGGCATTTAAGGGAGAAATCTGAAGAATGTTGAATGCTGTATTGTTCGCGTTGCGAGATATCCCCACGTCCCCCTTTCGAGCCGTGCTTTTGAAGTCGGTCGGCCTGACCGTGGCCCTGCTCGCCGTCGTGTGGATTGGCGTTTTTTCGGCAGCGGATCACTTCACCGCCGCGCTGTCGGCGGACTGGCGGACGGCCGTCGACTGGCTGACCGGCATCGTGCTGTTCGTCGGCCTCGGCTTTCTTGTCGCGCCGGTAACTGCCCTGTTCGCCGGCCTCTATGCCGACGAGGTGGCGGAAGTGGTGGAGCGGACGCGCTATCCGATGGATCGACCGGGCGTTTCACAGCCGCTGATGACCGGCCTCGTCGCAGCGCTGCGTTTCACGGGCTTCGTGGTGCTGGTCAACATCGTCATGCTGCCGCTGCTGTTTCTGCCGGGAATCAACGTGCCGATCTTTCTGACCGTCAACGCCTATCTGCTGGGTCGCGAGTATTTCGAACAGGTGGCGATGCGCTTTCATCCGCCGCTCGCCGCAAGAGAGCTTCGGAGCGCTCACTCCGGCAAGGTCATGGCGGGCGGCCTCACCATCGCCGTGCTGCTCGCCATCCCGATCGCCAACATTCTGACGCCGCTTTACGCGACAGCGCTGATGGTACACGTCGTCAAGCTTGCCGAACGCCAGGAGCGCGCCTGACTACCCTTACGCCGGTGGCGTACCGTTGTCGGCCAAAACCTCGCCGGCAAGATAAAGCGAGCCACAAATCAGGATGCGCGGCGCGGGGCCCGACCAGGTCTCGCGCAGATGAGAAAGCGCAGCGGTGACGCTGGCCGTTGCCATGGCGGTAACGCCGGCGCTACGCGCCTCGGCAGCAAGCGCCTGTGGCTCGCGCGCCGAATCCGACCCACGAATGGGAACGGTGTAGACGCGGCGGGCAAGCCCAGCGAATGCCTCGAAGAAGCCGATGGGATCCTTCGTGACAAGCATACCGGCAACAAGTACGAGCGGCTTGGCAACCCGTTCTTCGAGATCGGCCATTGCCGAGGCGATCACCTCGCCTGCGCCGGGATTATGACCGCCGTCGAGCCAGATCTCCGAACCCTCCGGGGCAGCGTCGACGATGGCGCCGGCCGTTAACCGCTGCAACCGCGCTGGCCATTCGACGCGTTCCATGCCTCGTTCGAAAGCATCGTGCCCAACGTGGAAACCCGCGGCCCGCACGGCTGCGATGGCCGTGCCGGCATTGGCGATCTGATGGCCGCCCGGAAGGCGCGGCCTCGGCAAATCGAGAAGGCCGTCGACGTCCTGGAAGACCAGACGTCCATGCTCCTCGAAAGCCGTCCAGTCCTGACCACCAATCATCAGCGGGCCGGCGCGAACTTCCGCTGCCACCCGCTCGATCACGGCGATGACGCCGTCAGGATTGGGAGAGAGTACCACGGGGGCGCCGGCCTTGATGATACCGGCTTTTTCGAAAGCAATCTTTTCGACGGTATCGCCCAGGTAGGCCTGATGATCGAGCGAAATCGAAGTGATGACTGACACCGCCGGGTGATCGACCACGTTGGTGGAATCGAACCGGCCACCGAGACCCACTTCAAGCAACAGGGCATCGGCGGGATGCTCAGCGAAGAGTAGAAAGCCAGCAGCTGTCAAAAGCTCGAAAAGGGTGATCGCCTCGTCGCCGTTGGCCTTTTCTGTCCGCGAAAGCGCATCGGCAAAGGCATCGTCGTCGACAAAACTCGACATGCCCGGCCCATCGGCGAGGCGAAAGCGCTCATTGTAGCGAACCAGATGAGGCGAGGTGTCGGCATGGACCCGAAGCCCCTCGGCTTCCAGGATCGCCCGCAGGAAGGCAACAGTCGACCCCTTGCCGTTGGTACCGGCGACATGAAAGACCGGCGGCAAACGTTGCTCGGGATGACCAAGGGCGCCCAGCAGCCGACGAATGCGACCAAGCGAGAGGTCGAAGCCCTTCGGCCAGCGAGCACCAAGGCGATTGATAATGTCGAGCGGCGTTTCCATCGCATAGGTCCATACGCGGGCGAGGTCGCCCGAAAGGAACGCGCCGCCAAGAGGCGGCGCGGAGGATCGATAAATCGCGCGCGGTCCCGGATCAGGCCGGAATCAGCGCGGTTCCCTTGGCATGGGTAAGCAGGCGAACAAGGCGGCCGATGGTGGCGCGCATCTCGTGGCGATGCACGACGAGATCGACCATGCCGTGCTCGTGCAGGTATTCGGAACGCTGGAAGCCTTCCGGCAACTTCTCGCGGATGGTCTGCTCGATGACGCGCGGACCGGCAAAACCGATCAGCGCCCCCGGCTCGGCAATGTGGATGTCGCCCAGCATGGCGTAGGATGCCGTGACGCCGCCAAGCGTCGGGTTGGTCAGCACCACGATATAGGGCAGTCCGGCTTCGCGCAGCATCTCGACCGCCACGGTGGTGCGCGGCATCTGCATCAGCGACAGGATGCCTTCCTGCATGCGGGCACCGCCCGAGGCGGTGAACATGACAAACGCGGCCGAACGGCTCACGGCCTCCTCGACGCCACGGATGATCGCCTCACCCGCAGCAGTCCCGAGCGAACCGCCCATGAAATCGAAATCCTGCACGGCCGCGACCACGGCATTGCCTTCGACGCGGCCTGCGCCAACCAATATGGCGTCATCGTTGCCGGTCTTGGTGCGGGAATCGCGCAGACGATCGACATAGCGCTTCTCGTCCCGGAACTTCAGCGGGTCCTGAGTGACGGCGGGCGTCGAGATAGCCTCGTAGTCGCTACCGTCGAACAGATGAACGAAGCGCTCCTTCGGCGGCATGCGCATGTGATAGCCGGAGTTGGGGATCACCCACTGGTTGGCTTCGAGGTCGCGATGAAAAACCATCTCGCCTGTCTCGGGGCACTTCACCCAGAGATTCTCGGGCACATCGCGCTTGGCGGACCAGAGGGAGCGGATTTTCGGGCGGACGACGTTGTTGATCCAGTTCACGGGGAGTTTCGACCTTTGCTCGCGGAACGCCGGCCGGCCATGCCGTTCCCGGCGCGGAACCGGCCGCAGCCAAGCCTCGGGGCGCCGCCGTTCCTTCGTCGAGGCTCTCATAGCACAGCCTTCCCCGGGACCAAAGCCGTTTCGCCTCGCGGGGAAACCGCCACTTCCGTCACTGTGGAGATGCCGCTTTTCAGCGGCTGTCGATCGGATTAGCTTCGAACCGTTCCAGGAGACGCCCATGCCGTTGCCCATCATAGAGCGCCGCCGTATCGAGGCGGAGATCGTCGGTCACCTTTATCGCGAACTCGTGGAACGCATGGGCGAGGAAGTCGCACGGGACATCATCGACGGAGCCATTCGAAAGGCCGCGATCGCCCATGGGGAAACCTGTCGCGCCGACCTCGGGCGCATGCCGGACTTCATGGACTTCGCGGCCATTCTGCCGGCCTGGACGGCAGATGACGCCCTGACGATCGACGTGAAGGAGGCGAGCCCGGACCGTCTTTCCTACGACGTCACGCGCTGCCGCTATGCCGAGACATACAAGGAGATGGGGCTTGCCGAGATCGGCGCGCTGCTCTCCTGCAATCGCGACGCCGCCTTCTGCGAGGGCTACAACCCGGCCATGAAGCTCGAACGCACCGAGACCATCATGGCCGGCGGCCGGCGGTGCGATTTCCGCTATCGCCTCGACAGGACCGAAGGCTGAGCGACGCCCCCGGTCGGAGCGACTTCCTTCAAGGCGTTTACCTCAAAAACGGCCACTCGCTGAAATTGCCACCATCTTCCGTTGCCGGTCTTGCATCCACCGGCCAAATCGGATGATGAATAAGCAGTCAGATACGAAAGTTACAAACACCCGGCCACAAAGGTCTTCCCAGGCCTTTGTCGGCGTTGCTTTTGGCCTTTGGTCGTCCGGCGCATGCTGCGCAGCGCGGAAAGAGTGTGATGAAAGTCGGGGTTCGCGATATTGCCAGGGAGGCGGGCGTTGCGGTCAGCACCGTGTCGCATGTCCTCAATGGGACCGCCTCGATAAGTCGGGAGGTGCGGGACCGCGTTCTGGCCGTGGCGCGCGATCTCGGCTATCTCGACCAGCGGCGGGCCAAGGCGACCATTGCCACCATGGAGCGCGTGGTCGTCGCCTTCGATCGAAACTTCGAAACATCGGGCGATGCCGCCTTCCGCACTCGGGCGCTCTACCAGGGGCTGAAGCGGGAATGCGAGCGACGATCGCTCAAGATCACGACGTCCATTTCCGATGGGACCGGTTTTGACGCGGACCAAGTGGAGGAGATCGCCCGCACCGAGAAGGCCAGCGGCGTCATCCTGATGAGCAACGGCGACAAGCTCGATCTCGGCGACCTCGTCAAGACGGGTCTGTCGATGGTGGTCATGAACGGCGAGGAGCAACTGCGGCGGGCCGACGCAGTGATACCAGCCAACGGGTTCGCCGCCAGTGTCGCGGTCCGGCACCTGATCGATGCGGGACACCGCCACGTGTTGATGCTGGGCACGACGGGCCGCGATCATCTGACGACGCGGCGCACCGGGTTTGCAGAAGCGATCGAAGCCCACGAGCTGAACGCTCACGAGACCATCACCGCCACCGAGGACAGCGTGGAGGCCGGCGAGGCAGCCGTGGCGGCGCGGCTTGGCGAAACTGGCGATCTCGGCGGCGCAACCGCCATCTTCTGCCTTTCGGATCCGCTGGCCGAAGGGGCCTTGAAGGCACTTTCGGCCGCTGGTCTCGATGTGCCGGCCGACGTGTCGGTGATCGGTTGCGACGGCATACGGGAGGCTCGGCCGACCGGTCTTGCCACCGTCAGCGTCGGCTATGAGCAGCTTGCCGTGTCGGCCCTGGCCATCATGGAATCGCGGCTCATGGTCCCCAAGCCGGCTCGCTCCTGCATCCGGGTGGAATTCGGCACCGAACTCATCGCAGGCACCACCGTTGGGCCGCCACCCGGCGAGCGCGCACCACGAAAAGCCGGCGGCATGATACCGGCGCGTGGCAGACGAAATCGTCGCGGCAGCATCGGCGGGGGAGGGCCGCATGCACGTCTTGTTCTTAATCGATTCCACTGATCTCAGACGCTGGCAGGCCGAGGCGATCACCGGCGTACTGGCCGCCACCGGCGGCAGTGGTGCCATTGCCACGGTGGCCGGCCCGCCACCCGCCAGCCTGCTCGATTTCTGTCTCGCCTTCGAGGCACTCGCCTTTCGCCGCCCTCTCAATGAACCGCTCGCGCGGCTGTCGCCCTCTGCGCTCGACCTGCCTATCGGCGACGAGGATGCCGACCTCGTCATCGATCTCGCCGCCGCGACCGAGGCCCCGCGCGACCGGTTGCTGATCAGCGTGAACGGGACCGGAGTGGCCGCCGGAGCGGCGGACGCCATCATGGCCGGCGAGGAGCCGTTTCTCGATCTCATCGCGGTAACCGGCGACAAGCAGCGCCTGGTCGGGCGCTGGCGCATCGCCGTGGAAGACCGGCGGCAACTCGGAGCCGGCATGTCCATCACCACCGGCCGAGCGATCGAGATGCTGACGCTGGCGGCCGGGCACCGGGCCGGCGGTGCCACGCTCCACGATCTCACGCTGCCGCGTGTCGAAACCGCTCCGCCCCCTCGCCGAAGCGGCAGCCCGGGCCGCTTCGCCGCCACCACCTTCGCACGCTCCCTTGCCAATCGCCTGGAGCGCCTCGTGCGCAATCCGCCCAACTGGGCGGTAGCCTGGCGGACCGACGAGACCGGTGACGATGCGCTGCCGACCATTGCCGGGCGTCCCTGGCGACGGCTTGCCGATGACGGCGAGCGCTTCTACGCCGATCCCTTCCTGGTGCGACAGGGTGACCGTACGGTCCTGCTGGTGGAGGAGTTTCCGTTCGCGACGCAAAAGGGCATCATATCGGCGGTCGACGTCGGGATCGACGGCCCCGTCGGTACGCCGAGACCGGTGATCGAGGGCCACTGCCACCTGTCCTATCCCTTCGTCTTCGAAGAGGACGGCGCGCTCTACATGATCCCGGAAACGTCCGGACAGCGTCAGGTTCAGCTTTGGCGAGCGGTCGAGTTTCCCGACCGTTGGGAACAGGTGGCCGTCCTGATCGACAACATCGATCTTGGCGACGCCACGCTGCTCCAGGCCAACGGCCGCCGACACCTGTTCGGCACCGTGCGCCCGCATTGGGGCTCCAGCTGGGATGGGCTTGCCATTTTCACGGCCGAGACACTCACCGGTCCGTGGGTTCCATTGTTCGCCGGCCCGGCCAAGGTGGACGTCGCCTCGGCGCGACCGGCGGGCCGGATGTTCTCGCTCGGCGAGAGCATCATTCGGCCCTTTCAGGATAGCGCCGGCGGCTATGGCGCCGGTCTCGGCTTCGCCCGCATCGACCGTCTCGATGCCGGCGGGTATGCCGAGACCGCGCTCGTTGCCTTGCGGCCGGCGCCGCCGCTTTCAGGCCTTCACACCTACAACCGAGGTGCGGGCTTCGAGGTGATCGACGTCATCGCCGGCGGCGGGACGGACGTCGTCGTCCCGTAGTTCAAGCCGTGGCCCGGATTGCGATTACCAGCGATGACGGCGCGGGCCGCAATCCATGACCTGCATCCGCTGATAGCGGACGATTCGACCCCACGGATCGACGACCGGCCGATCGACCCAGCGAGACCGACACATCGGCGGCGGTCCCCAGTTGGGACCCGGCGGCCCCCAACCCGGCCGTCCCCAACCAGGTCCGGGAGGTGGCGGCGGGCCCCATCCCCAACGCGGCGGCGGGGGCGGCATGCGCGGACCGTCATGATAGCCAAAGTAGAAACCGTCAGCCGCCGCGGTCGAAGCCGTGCCGGCGAGACCAGCGGCGGCGATCAATGCCACCGCCAGAGAAGCGACAAGGGTTGTGAGAAGACGCCTGTGGAACATGGCACGGCCCTCCTTGGAGCGCGAACCCTCCGGTTTCCCGCCGGTGGGTCATCTTGAGCGAGTTTCTACACCGGTTCCCTTGAACCAACCCTGAGGCCTGCGTTCATCGGCCATTCAGCTTTTCAGCCGACAGTTCGAAGCGAAAGCCGAAGCCGATGACCGACACCACCCGTCTCGTCACCATGGCGCCCGACCTGACCGCCGCCGTCCTCGACTGGCAGCGCTGGCTGGCCG
>JARKNW010000021.1 GCA_029976075.1 Pleomorphomonas sp. | reverse complement strand
GGCGAGCGGCGAGATGGTCCCGACCTTCTCGGCCAGGGTGGCGAACTCGAAGGAACCGATCTCGGCATGCGTCAGCAGGATGCCGAAGTGCATGAGATAGGCACCGGAGGCGCACATCATGAAATAGATGAGGCCGGCGCGCAGCGACTTCTGGTTCTGCTCGTGAATGACCAGGAAGTAGGAGGTCCAGGTCATCAGCTCCCAGTAGACGTAGAAGTTGCCCATCTCGTGCGCGGTGGTGAGGCCGAGCAGCGAGCCGATCATCAGGAAGGCGAAGAAGTAATAACGGTTCGTCCACTCGGCGCGGGCCATGTAGCCGACCGAATAGACGATCATCACCGCGGTGATGCCAGCGAATACCAGCGCGAACACGCGCGAAGCCGGATCGAGGCTGGTGTCGAACACCACCAGGGCCAGCGTCGCGATGGCAAGAACCACGGCCCCGATATCGCGGGCGCGGGTCGAGACGTGACCCAGGCCGTAGATGACGAAGGCGCCGATGTAGGGAACCAGCACGAGCAGCGCCCAGGGCGACTCGAACTCGGGAACGCCGGCGGCCGCACCAGCGAGGCTTTCGGCCAGATGCTGGAAGGGCAGCGGGAAGATCGAAATGAGCGCGGTTACGGCCGCAAGCACCCAGGCGATCGGTAGGGCGAGGGCCGGGGCGGTTTCGAGCTCGACGCGGCGTGCGGGATGCTCGAGACAGACGCGCTGGATCACCACCAGATAGTAGTAGGCGGCGACGATCGAAGCGGCTGTGCCGATGAGTGCGATGGCCCAGTGACCCTGCTCGATGGCGGCGTAAAGCACCAGGAACTTGGAGAAGGACCCCTTGAACGGCGACAGGCCCATCACGGAGAACATGCCGAAGCCGAACAACGTGGCAGCAACAGGCATGCGGTGGCCGGAGCCGGCGAGATCATCCAGACGCGACGAACCGGTACGACGAATGATGTACCAGCCGGCGACGACGACGAGGCCGCGCATGATGACCTGATAGCCGAAGTGCATGTAAGCACCGGTCAGCCCGGCTTCTCCGCCGAGACCGACACCGATCAGGATGTAGCCGATCTCAGCGATCGTCGACCATACGACGACACGCACCAGGCTCGGCAGACTCATAAGGGCGGCGACTTCGCCGAAGAAGAGGAAGATCGCGCCCATCCAGGCCAGCGCCATCGGGTCGATCTGAGTGAGGGAGAGCATGAGTGGAGATCCTTCCGCAGGCATGCATCTTGGCTGTCATGGATGACGTTAATCGCAGCATCCACTAGGGTATGTCGGCTAGCCGACATATACGCATTTGCACGACGCTTATGCTTTAGGAGGAGAAGTAAAAGTGAATTGTATACTCAAGTTATTATGTTGATTATAAAGTCAATAAAATCAAAGGATTGCCGAATTGCGGCTTTAGTGTGGCGCTCGCGTGTCTCGAATTTCTAAAGGATTTAGACCGCCGTTTAGCGCGATTTACTAAGTAGTATGTCCGATACAGCTTTGTGCATTCCCGCCATGCAGAATCCAGGGGATCCGGTCTATTTGCGAGTGACTTGCAGAAAATGGCTGAAAATCCGTCATTTCGCGGACAAGTATTTCCACCGCGTTGGTGTATGGGATAGAGGAGATGACTGGACCGAGGGAACTAGCCGATGCATGAAACGGCGGTGGTCGAAGGACTGATGCGCATCCTGACCGATCATGCCAAGCAGAATGGCGTCGATCGGGTCGTCGCTGTCCGCTTGAAGATTGGCAAGCTGCGGGGCATCGACAGCCGGCAGATCAGGCTGGCATTCGAGATCTTTGCTGAAGACACCCTGGCCGAGGGCGCGCGACTCGACATCGATGAGGTCGGCGTGACGGCGAAATGCCGAACCTGCGGCACCGTGTTCGAAGTGGAAAAATACCACTTCGTCTGCACGGGCTGCGGCGGTTCGGACGCCGATGTCCTGACGGGACGTGAGCTCTACATCGAGAGTTTTGAAGCGGCGAAGGCCTGATGGCCGCTCAGGAGCGGCCGATTGCTTGCCGACGTTCACCGAGGCGGTCGACGATCCACTGTGCCCAGGCATCGAGGCCGGTGCCCTTCTTGGCCGACACTTCCAGCACCGGCCCGGGGCCGTGAACGCGGCCGACGGCGGCGCGTGCCCGGTCGGTTGAAAATTCCTCGATGGCTGGCAACAGATCTGTCTTGGTGAGTAGCACCAAATCGGCCTTGCGGAATATGACCGGGTACTTGTCCGGCTTGTCATCGCCCTCGGTCACCGAAAGAAGCACCACGTCATGATGCTGGCCGACGTCGAAATCGGCTGGGCATACGAGGTTGCCGACATTCTCGATGAACAGCACATCGATGTCATCGAGATCGAGGACGTGCAGCGCGTCGTGGATCATCACCGCGTCGAGATGGCAGGTGACGCCGGTGGTGATCTGCACGGCCGGTACGCCATGGCGACGAATGCGATCGGCGTCGTTCTCCGTCTCGAGGTCGCCCTCGATGACCGCCACGCGGACATCCTTCGGCAGGGCGGCAATCGTCGCCTCGAGAAGCTGCGTCTTGCCCGAACCGGGCGACGACATCAGGTTGATCGACAAGACGCCGTGGTCGTCAAGATGCTCGCGGACGTGCGAGGCGATACGGTCGTTCTCCGACAGGAGGTTTTCGACGACGGGAATGGTGGTCGTCTTGTTGCCACAGCCGCAGTCGCTGCACATGGTCGGTACTCCAGAAAGGGGGCGTCAGCGGATGTCGGCGAGTTCGCGGCGCAAGCGGCCGAGATCGGAGATTACCATCGAGCCGCCGCCAAAGCGGTAGAGGATGCCCGAGCGGACAAGCTCGGCGATGACAGTGGAAACTGATTGTCTCGTCGCGCCGATCTGCATGGCAAAATCCTCGGCGTTGGGCAACTGGTCGATGACGATTCCTTCCTCAGCCGGCCTGCCGATCCGGTCGGCGGTGTCGCAGAGCGCGCGGATGAGGCGATGCTTTACACCGTGGAAGGCGATGTCTTCGATCATACGGACCGATTTCTGAGCCAGACGATCGACGGCCGGCAGCACCGCGAGAGCAAGTTCCGGTTCGGCTAGGACCAGTTGACGGAAGTTGGCGGGCGAGACGAGCGCAATGTCGGCGGCCGTTCGCACCTCAAGCATGGCACCGCCACGGAGATAGATGGCATCGCCCGCTTCGAGCATAGAGAGCGTCAGCTCCTTGCCTTCGAAGGACGTGAAGCAGCGCAATCGACCGGAGCGGACGATCAGCAGGTCGCCATCGGCCGTTTCGTCGCCACCATAGACAATCTGGCCGGCGCGCATTGAACGTAGGTTGAACAGACGACCGTGGCCGTCCTTCAGGAGACGTTCGACGATGGCACTGAGCGGAGTGTCGGTTTGCATCTGCTTTCCAGGTGGGCTCGAAGTGCTCGCTTCGGCACCGTGGTATATATGAAATTACGTGTCTCTTGTTAAAGATAATAGTCCGAAGCGGGTCAAGTTTTCAAGTTTGGCTATATCGTTCAAGGCGTTAGTTTTTTATGATCAGGGTTGCCATAATTGCATGGTCGGCAACCCGGAGTGCTCATGAGTACTCGGTAGACCTATGCTTTGGTGGGAAGCGGTGGCCAGATAAAGCCGCGCAACGTGAACATGATATAGCCCAGAAAGGCGATGGCCCAACTCCAGCGCGCCAAGGGGATCAACCTGTCATACAGCTCGAAATCCAGTGCGGCGCCGACACGGGCAATGGCGGCCCCGGCGATCGCCACGTAGATGAGGTCGGCGAGCAACGACGGCATCAGCGACCGTTTATCCTTCTTGCGGACGATGGAAGTGGCGATGCCGATGGCAAGCGTTGCAAGGCCACCAACCGCAAAGGCGTGGATCACTGCGAACGGCGAAATGTCGGCGACGCCGAGGTCCATCAGTGCCAGCAGCAGGAAGCCGAGACGCTTCCAGAGGAGCCCAACCGCCAGAATGACGCATCCGGCATAAGGCTTGATGCGCCAGGGTTGGATGTGAACCAACCAAGCCATGCCGAACAGGAAGGCAGCGAGCGCGGGCCAGGCGGCGTTCCAGCCGAGCCCCCAGAGTGCCAGGGCCAGGATGGTGAAGATGCGCTGTGGCAGGCTGATGAAGGTCGGGACGGGCGTAAGCTTGGAGTAGCCGGCGCGTTCACGTGCCACCGCCAGCACGGCAATGCCGATGCGGTTCGACACCTCGATGCAGATCAGCACGATCACGGCGAGGCCGGCCATGGTGGCCTGAGGCCAGCCGTGAAGAAAGGCAGCAATGCCGATCAGCGCATGCAGCGCCGCAAGACCCAGGATCGGCAGCGTTTCGGTCGTCTTCCCGGGAGGGGTTACCGAGAGCAGCAGTACGACCCCGGCCAGTGTCGTCAGGGCACGCAGAACGCCGGCGGTCTCGGGATCGCCGCAGCCCCAGAGAAAAGCGATGGCGTGAGCGATGAGAATCGCCCAAAGCACGGGTACAGGCGTGATGGGCCTGCCGATCCAGCGCGGCAGCGCCACGGTCAGAAAGCCGAACAGCTGGATGCTGAAGAAGCCGAAGATCAGTTCGTTCGGGTGGGTGGCAATATCCCCCACCTCAGGGCCGATCGCCCTGATGGCCGTCAGCGCCGCCAGGATAAAGGCGACGCGGAACGGATCCAGCTTCGTCATGCCATCTCCACGCGGGCGCTCCCAGGCTGGCCGCGCGTGAAGCCATCGACGAGTTCGCCGGGGAGATCCAGCGCCTTCAACGCGGCAAGCGTTTCGGACCGGCTGGACCGGCCATCGAGCAACGCCCGATAAAGGCGGCTGACCGCCACCATGTCGACGGTGTGTGGCGAGAGCCGCAGCCGGCGGACGCCGAGCTTGGCGAGCTCATCGGGCGTCGGGCAGAAAGCCTCGATGCCGTTCGACAGCGTCTGAATGCCATTGATGGCGAGGAAGCGCTGGCCGTCCAGCGTATCGACGGGAAGGCCGTCGGGATCGCGGTCGCAGACGAACTGGCAGCCGTCCTTGTGAAGGCCATGCAGGCGGGCGTGATAGCAGCGGCCGGAAAGGGCGAGCGGCAGGCGGCCGAAGGCGAAGAGCTCGAACTCCATCTCCGGCAGGGCAGCAGCAATGACTGCGACCGAGGCGATCGGCAGCTCGACCGGCAAGCAAATACCGGTAGCACCCCGCCCCGACAGGAAACGAGCGGCGCCCTCGTTGTAGACGTTGACGAAAGGACCGACGACGAAGGGCTTGCCGGCGACGGTCGGCAGGGCCGTGAGATCATTGATCTCGACGATCTCACCCACTTCGCAGAAGTCGATGACGGCTTTGCGCTCGCGCGGATTGTAGGGCAGGGCGAGTGTCGAGAGGACGACTTCCTTGCCCGCCCTCCGCAGCCGTTCGATCAGTTCCGGCCACAGGCCGTCGGTGAAAGGCTGACGTTTGCCGCAAACCACCTCGCCGAGATGGACGCGGTCGACCTCGGCCTCGTCGGCAACGCGGGCGTAGAAGTCGCGCAGACGGTCGGGCGACCAGTTGAAGAGAACGGGGCCGAGGGAAAGGCCGGTCTTGGTCATCGTCATCGACTTTTCTGTTCCGGGCATCAGCGCCAGGCCTTCTTGTAGGCGCCCGAGGTCTGGCGGCCGCCCTCGACGAGGCCGGCGAGCAAGCGCCCGACCTCGACCTCGGTGCCGCCGGCATCGATCGCATCGACGGCGGCTCGGAAAGTGCGGACCACTTCGGTGACGTAGCCCTTGCCGCGCTGGCGCCCCTCGATTTTCAGCGCCGTGATGCCGGCTTTGGCGAAAGCGGCGATGAGGCTCGCGGCGTTGAGGCTGACAGGGTCCTCGAAAAGATAGGACGTCTTGCCGCCGGCCACGAAACGGCCCTTGCAGAGCGTCGGATAGCCGGCCTGTTCGCCGGCGCCGAAGCGATCGATGGTAAAGCCGTTGAGGCGGGTCGCCGTACCATTCTTGTCTTCGGTGTAGGCCACATGTTCGGGTGGTGAGCAAACGCCGGTAAGGTTGGGCGACTTGCCGGTGGCATAGGACGACAGCGAACAGCGTCCCTCGGTCATGGGGCAGAGGCCGCCGAACACGAAGGCTTCGGTCTCGACATTGATCGCCGCGTTGAGCTTGGCGATCTCCTCGACGGACAGGACACGCGGCATGACGACACGCTTGACGCCGAAGGTGTCGGCATAGAAGGCAATCGCCTCGGGTGTCGCGGCGGCGGCCTGAACGGAAAGGTGCAGGCGCAGGTTGGGATGATGCGTCGCCGCGTGGTCGAGCACCGCGAGATCGGCGAGGATCACCGCGTCGGCACCGGCCTTTTCGGCATTGGCGAGCGCCGCCTTCCAGGCATCCATGGCGCCCGCCTTGGCAAAGGTGTTGATCGCCACCAGCACCTTGGCACCATGCGCATGGGCGAAGCGTACGCCCTCGATCATTTCGTCGGGCGAGAAGTTGAGACCCGGAAAGTTGCGGGCGTTGGTCTCGTCGCGGAAGCCGCAGTAGACAGAGTGAGCGCCCGCTTCGACGGCGGCGCGTAAGGCCGACGGCGTACCGGCCGGGCAAACCAGTTCCAAACTCATGACGGGTCTCCCGGGATCGGTGAACCTGTGAAGCGACGGGCAAGGCCAAGGCCTCCGATCACCGAGCGATCGACCAGCCGGCCCAGGCCCCCGGTTGCTCCCACGAAGTCGGCCGGCGTCAGCTCGGCGTCCTCGATAGCGTTGCGCAAGGCGACCAGCGCATCGGTGCGGCCGGAGACGGAAATGGCACGATTGAAGAACAGGGCGTCGCCGTCGAAGGTGCCGTCGAGCAGGCCGAGAAGCACGAGGAGAGGGCCGCGCACGGTGACATCGGCGGGTTGGGTTGCCCGGCGTCGCAGGCATCTGACCTCGGCACGCGTTCCATCCGGGACCATCAGAAAACTGACGTCGAGGTCGGAGGGCTCGATCAGGAACGAACACTTGCCATACTCGCCGAGCCGGTCGAAGACGGCCGGCTTGCGGCGGGCGAATCGACGGACGGCCAGCGTCAGGGCCGGCCCAAGTGGCAGGAATCCCGCCGGTGCCGCCAGGATGCGGAGAAGTCTGGGCAGTTCGCCCCTGAAATGATCGGCCATCGCAATATCCATTTCGAAGGCAAAGAGCTTAGGACAGTCCGTCGCTCATGTTTTTGTCATAACTCAAAGACGAGACGCTTTTTCGTATGGCAACCTATCGGATTGGCAAAAGGGTGTTATGTGTCGGCGGTGCCGGGCGCCAGTTGGGGGAAAGACCGAAGGTCTGGCGCGCCGCGAGCGAGAGGTCGGAAGTTCCATGTTCAGCCGCAGTCTGCCGCGCTTTCCCGATCTCTCCAGCTTCTTGGGTTTCCTCGAAACGCAGGGGGACGTTCGGGACGTGGCGGCACCGGTCGACATGCACCTCGAAGTGACCGAGATTCATCGGCGGGTGATTGAGGCTGGCGGTCCGGTCTTGCGTTTTTCGGCGCCCACCGTCGGCGGCAAGCCGTCGCCCATGCCTGTGATTGCCAATCTGTTCGGTACGCGGGCTCGGGTCGCCGCCGGTCTTGGAACCGACGAGGCGGGCCTTGCGCGGCTC
Source organism: Pleomorphomonas sp. (assembly GCA_029976075.1). Taxonomy (GTDB): domain Bacteria; phylum Pseudomonadota; class Alphaproteobacteria; order Rhizobiales; family Pleomorphomonadaceae; genus Pleomorphomonas. The sequence continues at coordinate 70,872 of JARKNW010000021.1, read as the reverse complement.
GGCCAGATGATGGCCTTCCTGCGTTCGCCGAAGCCGCCGCGCTCGCTTGGCGAGGCTGCCAGCCTTTGGCCCGTGGCGCGCGCCGCGCTCAACGCCCGGCCGAAAGTCGTCGGCGATCGTGGGCGTTGGCGCGACCTCCCCGTCGATCTTTCGGCTCTGCCGATCCAGACCTGCTGGCCGGGCGATGCTGGCCCCCTGATCACCTGGCCGCTGGTGGTCACACGCGCCCCCGGCGCCGACGATCTCAGTACCTACAATCTCGGCGCCTATCGCATGCAGGTGCTCGACAAGGCGAGTGCCATCATGCGCTGGCTGCCAATGCGGGGCGGTGCCCAGCACCATCGGCAGTGGCTGAAGGCCGGCGAGACCATGCCGGTTGCCGTGGTGATCGGCGCCGATCCGGCTACCATTCTCGCCGCCGTCATGCCGGCGCCGGAGGGAGTGACGGAACTGTCTCTGGCCGGTTTGATCGCTGGGGCGCGTCTTTCGGTGACGCCATGCCGGACCATTCCGCTCCATGTGCCTGTATCGGCCGAGATCATTCTCGAGGGCACGATCACCGCCGGCGATACGGCCATGGAAGGGCCATTCGGCGATCATACCGGCTACTACAACCCGCCGGAGCGACACGCGGTCTTTCGTCTCTCCGCGATCAGGGCACGCGAGGGGGCGCCCTATCTCACGACCTTTACCGGAAGGGCGCCGGACGAACCGGCCGTGATGGGTGACGCTCTGGCCGACGTGTTCAAGCCGCTGCTCATGGACGCTATCCCGGAGATCCGTGACCTCTGGCTGCCGCCGGAAACCTGCTCCTATCGCGTTGCGGTCATCGCCATCGACAAGCGCTTCGCCGGTCAGGCGCGACGTGTGATGATGGGCTTCTGGTCGCTCCTGCCGCAGTTCACCATGACCAAGATGGTGATCGTCGTCGACGACGATATCGATGTGCGCTCGTGGTCGGATGTGATGTGGGCAGTGGCGACGCGCGCCGATCCGGCCCGCGATACGCTGGTGCTCAACCGCACGCCGATGGACCATCTCGATTTCGCCTCGCCGCTTGAGGGACTCGGTGGCAAGATCGGCATCGACGCCACCAACAAGATCGGCGCCGAGACCAGTCGCGAATGGGGGCGGGTGATGACGATGGACGAGGCGGTGAAGAAGGCGGTCGACGGCCGCTGGGCCGAGTTGTTCGGATCGGCGCCATGAAGGTCGTCGTCGGCATCAGTGGCGCCTCGGGCGCGGTGCTCGGCCGCGAGGTTCTGCGGCAGCTTGAGGCTGCTCGCACCGAGACGCATCTCGTCATCACGGCTGGTGGCGAACGGACCGTTGCGCACGAACTCGGGCCCGACGGTCTTCAGGAGGTGCGTCGGCTCGCTACCTTCGTTCACGATATAGGGGATCTTGGGGCCTCGATCGCGTCCGGCTCATTCGGCGCCGATGCGATGGCGGTGGTGCCCTGTTCGATGCGGACGCTTTCGGCGCTCGCGCATGGCTTCGGCGACAACCTTCTGACGCGAGCCGGTGACGTGATGCTGAAGGAGAGGCGGCGGCTGGTGGTGCTGCCGCGCGAGGCGCCGCTTACCGAGGCCCATCTCAACTCCATGCTGATGCTGACACGCATGGGCGCCATGGTGGCGCCACCGGTGCCGCCTTTTTATGCCAAGCCCGAGACGCTCGATGACATGGTCCGCGAGATGGCGGCGCGGGTGCTTTCGTGGCTCGGTGTCGATCCCGGTCCGGCGTTGACGCGCTGGCAAGGCCTATGAGGCCTTGTCAGACCGCATTTCTACGGGTATAGCCCTTCTCATGACTACGACGCCTGACATCTCGCGCCATATCTCCGCCGAGGGCACCGCCCCCGGGGATCGCGCACGGATGCTCGGCTCGCTTCTTCGTCTCGGCCTTATCAGCGGTTGCCGGGTCCAGTGAGGGAGCGCCCGGCGGCCGATAGCCCGCCGCTGGCCATGAGCTCTCTCGTTACAACCCCATTGCATGACCTATTGCGCCTTACGCCGTGTATCGACGTCGCCGAAACGACGCGGTCGGTTCCAGGTGCCAGCCAGAGACGAGTGAAAGCATCATGACCGAGACATTTCAGAACGGAGCGAGCCGCGACAGAGTGGGTATGCCCAACGCTTCGGCCAAGTACCGCCCCTTTGCACCCATCAATCTCAAGGACCGTACATGGCCGGGCAAGGTGATCGACAAGGCGCCGATCTGGTGCTCGGTCGATCTCCGAGACGGCAATCAGGCGCTGGTCGATCCGATGGGCCATGACCGCAAGGCCCACATGTTCCACCTGCTCGTGGAAATGGGTTTCAAGGAAATCGAGATCGGTTTCCCCTCCGCCTCGCAGACGGATTTCGACTTCGCCCGTTGGTGCGTGGAAGAGGGCGGCGCGCCTGACGATGTCTCTCTGCAGGTTCTGGTGCAGTGCCGTCCGGAGCTGATCGTCCGGACCTTCGAGGCGCTGCAAGGCGCCAAGCGGCCGATCGTCCATTTCTACAACTCCACCAGCAACCTGCAGCGGCGCGTGGTGTTCGGCAAGGATGTCGCCGGCATCAAGCAGATCGCCGTCGATGGTGCCAAGCTGATCGCCGACATGGCGGCCAAGGCGGGTGGCGGTTTCCGCTTCGAGTATTCGCCGGAAAGCTTCACCGGCACCGAGCTGGAAGTGGCGCTGGAAATCTCCAACGCGGTGATCGAGGTCATCAATCCGACGCCTGAGAACAAGCTGATCCTCAACCTGCCGTCCACTGTGGAAATGGCAACGCCCAACGTTTACGCCGACCAGATCGAATGGATGAGCCGCAACATCGACCGACGCGACTCGGTGCTGATTTCGCTGCATCCGCACAATGATCGCGGCACCGGCGTCGCCGCCGCCGAACTGGCGCTGATGGCCGGCGCCGATCGTGTCGAGGGGACGCTGTTCGGCAATGGCGAGCGCACCGGCAACGTCGACGTCGTCACCATGGCGCTCAACATGTTCACGCAGGGCGTCGACCCAGGTCTCGACTGCTCGAACATCGAGCGCATCCGCGACGTTTTCGAATACTCAAACCAGATGAAGGTCCCCGAGCGGCATCCGTATGTCGGCGAGCTGGTCTATACGGCCTTCTCCGGCTCGCATCAGGACGCCATCAACAAGGGCCTCAAGGCCATGAAGGCGTCGAACACCGGCGTCTGGGAAGTGCCTTACCTGCCGATCGATCCGCAGGACGTCGGTCGTTCCTACGAAGCGATCATCCGCATCAACTCGCAGTCGGGCAAGGGTGGCATCGCCTACCTCATGCAGAACGACCACGGCATCAACCTGCCGCGCGCCCTGCAAGTGGAGTTCCGCGAGGACATCCAGGCCATCACCGACCGCGAAGGGCGCGAGCTCAGTTCGCAGCGCATCTACGAGCGCTTCATGCAGCTCTATGTCGACCAGCCGAAGGGACGGCTGACGTTCGTCGACCATCACACCTACCCCGACACGGAAGTGAAGGGACGGCGGATTTGCGTCGCGGAGATCGTCGACGGTGGCGTTGCCCGGACCATCGAAGGCCACGGCAACGGTCCGATCGACGGTTTCGTCAACGCTCTGTCGGTCTACATCGGCATTCCGGTATCGGTGGCCGACTATTCCGAGCACTCGCTGCAGCAAGGTTCGGACGCCTCGGCCATCGCCTACGTCGAACTGAAGCACCCCGGCGGCAAGCTGCATGGCGTCGGCATCAACACCAACATCGTCACGGCTTCGCTTTCGGCCGTTGTGTCGGCGGTCAACCGGGTACTCGATCTCAACGCCGGCTGATCCTGCCACAGGCATCGAAAAATGGCCCTCGGTCTTCAAGCCGGGGGCTTTTTGTATCAGATGGCCCAGGTTGACTTTGGCTGTGCGGCGCGTGCAAGCATGACCCATGTCCCTGCCCGAAGACCTTTCGAACTGTCTTGTCCTCAACACCGTTGCGGCGGCGCGCGCTCTGGTTCGTCGCTATGACGCCAAGCTGAAGCCGTACGGTGTCACCGTGCAGCAGTTTTCGCTCCTGGCCGCCATTCGCTACAATCCTGGAGCCACGGTCGGAGTGTTGTCATCTCGTATTCACCTCGACCGCACCAGTCTGATCCGCAACCTGGATCGACTTGAAGGCAAGGGATTGGTGCGACGAGTGGACAGTGGCAGCGGCAATGCGCGGGTCAGTGAACTGACCGAAGAGGGCGGCATTCTGCTTGATCGTTTGATCATCGAATGGCAGGCGGCTCAGGTGACCTTGAAGGGCCTCGGCTCTCCGGAAGAGACCGAAGCCTACCTCAGGATCAGTCGACGGTTCTCCCGCTGACAGTCACGGCGGGTTGCCTCGTACCCAAATAGTGTATATGCACTGTGCTGCTACACATGGAGGCGTACATGCAAGAGCCGATCGTCGTGACGGGCATGGGGGCGGTAACGCCATTGGGGGCTGGCGTTCAGAACACCTGGCAACGCCTGATCGCTGGCGAGAGCGGGATCCGGCGCAACGATCGCTTCGATTCCGAAGGCTGGAAATGCCGCATCGCCGGTTTGGTTCCGGGGCGCGGTGAGCCGGGCGGCTTCGATCCCGAGGCGGTGATGGACCAACGAGACCTCAGGCGGACCGATCTCTTCATTCACTATGCCGTGGCTGCGGCCTCGGAGGCGCTCGATCAGGCGGGGTGGCATCCGCAGGCCGAGGCCGAGCGGATGCGGACGGCAACGGTCATCGCCACCGGTGTCGGCGGCGTACCGGCTATAACGGCGGCAAGCGAGACGGTGCGCACCGACGGTGTCCGGCGGTTGTCGCCGTTCGTGGTGCCGTCCTTTCTGCCGAACCTGGCGGCCGGTCAGGTGTCGATCCGCTTCGGCTTTCGCGGTCCTTCGGGCGCGCCGGTTACCGCCTGTGCCGCGTCGGCCCAAGCGATCGGCGATGCCATGCGCATGATCCGTAACGGCGAGGCGGACATTGCGCTTTGCGGCGGCAGCGAGGGCTGCGTCGATCCCGTGGCTATCGGCGGTTTCACGGCGGCAAAGGCGTTGTCTTTCAATTTCAACGATGAGCCTGCCAAGGCGTCACGGCCATTCGATGCCGATCATGACGGTTTCGTTTTATCCGAAGGCGCGGCAGCGCTGGTGATCGAGAGGCTATCGCATGCCGAGGCGCGCGGGGCGACGCCGCTGGCCATCGTGTCGGGCTATGGCACGACGACCGATGCCCACCACGTTACCGCCGGTTGGTCGGATGGCCGCGAAGCGGCACGCGCCATGCGACTGGCGCTCGACATGGCCGAGTTGGAGCCCGGCGCGATAGGCTATGTCAACGCCCATGCGACCTCGACGCCGGTTGGCGACGCTGCCGAGCTTGCCGCCCTGACATCGGTGTTCGGGCCGGGCGGCGGCGGTGTGCCCGTCAGTTCCACCAAGTCGGCAACCGGTCACATGCTGGGCGCGGCCGGTGCCATCGAGGCGGTCTTCTCAATCCTGGCGCTGCGCCACCAGACACTGCCGGCGGGCCTCAACATCGAGCGGCCAATGGCCGGGACGGAGGGATTCGATCTGGTCATGGGTGCAGCCCGCGCCGCGGGCGTGGAGCATGTGTTGTCCAATGCCTTCGGCTTTGGTGGCGTGAACGCGGCGCTGGTATTCTCCCGCGTCAACTGACCGGCCAAAAGAAACGGGCGGCAGGTTGCCCCGCCGCCCGGTTCTGTTCCGTCAGAGCATCAGATCTCAGTAGATCATGGTGCTCATCTTGATCTCGCCCCAGATCTCCTTGACCGTCAGTTCCAGTTCGGCCTTGCGGTCGTTGTAGAACGTGTGGAGGAGGTGGTGTGCCTTCTCGGAGTTCGGCGAACCCAGGAAGTCGCGGTAGAGGGCCTTGACCTGCTCGTTGTTGTGGGACTGACGCACCTTGGCATTGCGGTCGATGCCGAACATCGTCTCGCGGCGCTTGAGGGCGTAGGGTAGGTACTGCTTCTTGGAGCGGAGCGTGCCGCCGCCATCGACGCAGCCACCGGGGCAGGCCATGATCTCGATGAAGTCGAAGTCGGCTTCGCCGGCCTTGATCGCTTCCATCAGGGCGCGCGTCTCGCCAAGGCCGTGCGCCATGGCGATCTTCACTTCGCCGATGTTGCCGCCGAGGTCGACGGTGGCCGAACGGACGCCTTCGAAGCCGCGTAGCTGGGTCAGCTCGATCTTGTCGAGCTCCTTGCCGTTGACGACCTTGTAGACGGTGCGGAGCGCCGCTTCCATGACGCCGCCGGTGGTGCCGAAGATGGCGCCGGCGCCGGTGTATTCGCTCATGTACGGGTTGTCGAAGGTCGACTTCTCCATGGTGGAGAGATCAAGTCCCTCGCGCTTCAGGAGGCGAGCGAACTCGCGCGTCGTCAGCACGACATCGACGTCCGGCATTCCATCCTCGCCGAGCTGCGGCCGGACGATCTCATCCTTCTTGGCCGTGCAGGGCATGATGGAGATGACGCGGATCTTCTTCGGATCGAGCCCCATCTTGGCCGGCAGGTAGGTCTTGGCGATGGCGCCGACGACCGCCTGAGGCGAGCGGGTGGAGGACAGCATCGACAGAAGCTCGGGGTAGTGGATCTCGGCGAAGTTGATCCAGGCCGGGCAGCAGGAGGTGATGGTCGGCTTCTTCTTCTCGGCAAGGCGATGCAGAAGCTCGGTGCCTTCCTCCATGATCACCACGTCGGCGCCGAAGTTGGTGTCGAGCACGACATCGACGCCGAGCTTGCGAGCGGCGGCGATGATCTGTCCCTCGACGTTGGTTCCCGGCGGCATGCCGAACTCCTCGCCGAAGCCGACGCGGATGGCCGGCGCGAACTGGAGGACGGTGGTGATTTCCGGGTCGTAGATGAAATCGAGGACGCGATCGGTCTCGTCCTTCTCGGCGAGGGCGCCGGTCGGGCAGACCAGGACGCACTGGCCGCAGGTGACGCAGGTCGAGTCCTTCTGGTTCTTGCCGTGACGCAGGCCGACGGCTGTATCGAGGCCGGTGCCGGTGATGACCAGCGCGTCGACTTCCTGGTGGTAGCGGCAGACCGCGACGCAACGCTGGCAGCGAATGCACTTGGTCATGTCGCGGACCATGGCCGGCGACGAGGTATCGACTTCACGGGAGGCGACGCGGATCGGGTCGAAGAAGCGGTTCTCCTTCAGGCCGACGAACTGCGCCACGTCCTGAAGTTCGCAGGAGCCATGACGAGTGCAGGTGGCGCAGTCCTGAAGATGGTCGGCCATCAACAGTTCGACCTGCAGCTTCTGCATGTCGCGCACCTTCTTGGTGCGCGTCTCGATGGCGAGACCTTCCTTAACCGGCGTGTTGCAGGCCGTCACCATATGGGTGCCGGCCTGGTCCGGCATCTGGATCTCGACAAGGCACACGCGGCAGGTGCCGGGGGTGTGGTCGATGTCGGCCAGCTCGCAGAGCGTCGGAATGTAGAAGTCATGCCGGCGGGCGGCGGCGAGGATCGTCTCGTTCGGATAGGCCGTTACGGCCTTGCCGTTGATCTTGACGTTGATCGTGGCTTCGGCGCCGACGGGGGTGAGAGTTTCGACGTTGCACATGGTCTCACGCCGCTCCTTCGGGGATGGAGTGTTCGGTGATCACGGAATAGATGCGGTAGCAGCGCATGCAGCGCATGGACTCCTTGTAGGCGTCCTCGGAGCTGATGATCTGCTCGACTTCCCCGAACATGGTCTTGCGCACTTCCGGCGACAGTTCCGGATGGTGGACGCGGTACTCGTTCTTGACCGGCACCTCGATGCAGTCGTTGGAGAACAGCTTGTTGTTCTCCAGGATCTTGCGCATGCGCGAGCGCGGGAAGAAGCGGGTCGAGCCCCGCCGCAGATAGTCGTCGATGTTGCGGGCGGCCTTGAGGCCGTCGGCCATGGCGGCGATCAGCGTCGACGGGCCGAGGTAGCAGTCGCCACCGGCGAACACGCCGGGCCGCGAGGTGGCCAGCGTCTCCTTGTTGGCGACGACCCAGTTCCACTTGCTCATCTCGACGCCGTCTTCGGGCTTGACCGAACCGGTGTCGACCTGCTGGCCGATGGCGGCGATCACCACCGAGCAGGGCATGACATATTCGCTGCCGGGGATCGGCCGCACGTTGCGGCGACCCTTGGCGTCCATTTCCGTCTGCTCCATCTTGGTGAGCTTGACGCCGGTGACCTTGCCGTTCTCCGAGATGATGGAGACCGGGTTGGTCAGCACATGGAACTCGATGCCTTCGGCATGGGCAGCCACGACTTCCTCGTGGTCGGCTGGCATGTCGGCTTCGGTGCGGCGATAGACGAGGTGGACCTTCTTGGCGCCCATGCGGACGGCCGAGCGGACGCAGTCCATGGCGACGTTGCCGCCGCCAACAACCACGACTTCACCGTCGATATTGTGCGTCTTGATGCCAGCGACGTGGTCGTGGACCTTGAGCAGGAAGCCGATGCCGGACTCGTAGCCGTCGAGGCTGGTATCCTCGTTGTCGCAGCCCATCTTGGTGCCTTCCTGGCAACCCAGGGCGAGGAACACCGACTTGTAGCCGCGCTTGAACAGCTCATCGACCGAGAAGTCGGTGCCGAGGCGCTGGTTGAAGAAGAAGCGTCCGCCGAGATTGGTGATGGCGTGCATCTCGTTGAGCAGCACGTCCTTCGGCAGTCGATAGGACGGGATGCCGATGGCGGCCATGCCGCCCATCTCGCCCTGGGCTTCGTAGACGTCGACGTGATAGCCGCGCATCAGCAGGTGATAGGCGCAGGAAACGCCGGCCGGCCCGGCGCCGACGATGGCGACGCGCTGATCTTCCGGTAGGATGTTGGCGATCATGTCCTTGGAGAACACCAGCGGATGCGGGCCGGTCTGATACTCGGCGACATAGCGCTTCAGGATCTTGATGCCGACGGCCTCGTCGACCATCTTGCGGCGGCAGGCCGCCTCGCAGAAGCGGACGCAGACGCGGCTGCAGGTCGCGGCCATCGGATACTTCTGCAGGATGACGCCGAGCGAATGCTCGGGCTTGCCATCGCGGATGTAGTCGATGTAGCGGGGCACGTTGACCTTGGACGGGCATGCCTCGATGCAGGGCGCCGTCATGTAGCTCATGGCGTTCTGCTGGCGTGCCGGTTCCTTCTTGGCGAGCTCGGCCTCGAACTCGTCGCGGAAGGCGGCGATCGCCTTGCCGAGCGCGGTGCCGCAGGACTGGCCGAGGCCGCAGAGCGAGGTGGCGCGCATCTGTTCGGCCATGGTGGCGATCTCGTCGAGGCTGAGGTCGCCCTCGAGCCCACGGCGCATGGCGCCAAGTGCGTCACGCACCAGCACGGTACCCATGCGGCAAGGTGTGCACTTGCCGCAGGATTCATCGGCCGCCTTGCTGAGGTACTGCCAGAAGGTGTCGATGAGATTGACCTTCTCATCGAAGACGAAGAAACCGCGATCGGCCACGAAGGCGCGGATCGGGTTGTTCTCGTTGAAGACCTCGAAGTCCTTCAGGTCGGGAGGCGTCGCGCCCTCCACGGCCTTTCCTTGGCGATAATCGTGGACGACACCGTCCCACACGCCATAAACAACCTGTGCCATGCTCCATCCCCGCTTGGTTGGGCGTTCCCCGGCAAGTCTGTCACAGGCGAGCGACCCTCGGGGAAAATGTCCGTATCATGCGTTCCAGAGGCATCTGCCATGCAAACAGCAATGATGAAAGTCAAACGAAGCGGGCTACGTAGTTGCTTTTTCTCTTTTTCGATTTAGATGCTTATGGTTCTCAGCTTTCACGTTACGCATTATCGCGTACGAGCGTGCAGCCTATCCGTATCTCTTCGGAATAACTTGGTTTCCGGTTCGTTGTTCCTCCGCGCTCGTGCGTGGATCCGACAATTTCCTCCCGGGCCCGAATTGGTCTAGTGTCAGGCAATTGCTTTTGAGAGACGGTTTGCCGCTCGGTTTCAGGTCCCACCATGACAGTTTCTTCCATGCTCGCAGGTATGAATCGTCGCCGTTTTCTCGAATGTCTGACCGCTGTCGCCGGGCTCGTCGCGCTTCCGGCTCGCGCGGCCACGCTTGACCGTCTGACAGTGTGGGGCATGCCGGCCTCTCCTTCGGTCGTACTGGCGCGGGCGGTCGCATCCGGCGCCCTGTCGTCGCTTGTGGGAGACGCACGGTTCGACATCTGGCGTACCGCCGATCAGATGCGGGCTGGTGTTGTGTCCGGCGACATCGCCCTGTTCGCCGCACCCAGCTATGCCGCCGCCAATCTGTTCAATCGCGGCGCCGGGGTTCACCTCGTCAATGTTCTGACCTGGGGGTTGCTCTATATCTTCGCAGGGCAGGGCGTGCGGCTTGAAAGGATCGAAGACCTCAAGGGGAAGACGCTGCTGGTGGGAGCCAAGAACGACGCGCCGGACCTGCTGACCCGCTTCGTACTCAAGGCTGCCGGGCTCGAGCCAGATCGGGACCTGACGCTTTCCTATGTCGGTACCTCGGCCGAGGCGGTGCCTTTGCTGCTGGCGGGCAAGGCCGACGCCGCGGTGTTGCCGGAGCCGGCCGCAAGTGCTGCGGAAATCAAGGCGAGGCAGGCGGGCGTTATCGTCACGCGCGCCCTCGACGTCACCGAACTCTATGCCAGTCAGACCGGCCGTCCTGTGGGTATTCCGCAGGCCGGCCTCGCGGTGACGGAGGGCTTTCTCAATGCCCACCCCGACGTGGCAGCCGCGTTGCATGCCGCTTCCATGGAGGCTGCAAATTGGGTCGCCGCTCATCCAAAGGATGCTGCGACGCTGATCGCCGGTCCGCTGAAGTTGCCGTCACCGATCATCGAGGCGTCATTGCCGCGCTTCCGCTTGAAGGTTGCCTCGGCACGGGATGCCAGGGCCGATCTCGAGGCCTATTTCGAGGCGCTGATGACGCTGTCGCCGGACATCGTCGCCGGGCGGTTGCCGGAGCCGGCATTCTATTGGGGAAGCTGACACCATGCCAAAGGTCTCCTGGCGTCAGCTGGCCGGCGGTGGCGAGCGTCGCTGGGCGGTGCTTGGGCTCGTCGCCGTCATAGCGCTCTGGGAGATCGGTCACCGTATCTATGGCGATTTCGTCTTGCCGTCACCCCTGGCAACGATCCTTGCCCTCGGGCAAACTGGGATACGGGGAGAACTCTGGCCGGCCGTGGTGACGACAACGCGTGACGCGCTCAGCGGCTTTCTCGCGGCGACGCTCGCCGGGGCGCTGTTGGGCGGACTTGCCGGGCGCTCGATGCCGGTGCGGGCGATGCTGCAGCCGATCGCTACCATCCTGATCGGCGTGCCGGCCATTGCCTGGGTGGTCCTGTCGCTGCTGTGGTTCGGCGGTTCGGGTCTTGCGGCGACATTCTCCGTGGCGGTTGCCGCAGGGCCGGTCGTGTTTGCCGCTGCAACCCAGGGTACGCGCACCGTCGATGGCGGGCTTCGCACCATGGCGCGCGCGTTCCGCGTTCCTCTTGGTGCCCGGATCGTCGACGTCTACCTGCCGCACGTTCTCTCCCACTTGCTACCGGCACTCGGGACGGCGCTGGCCATGAGCTGGAAAGTGGCCGTGATGGCCGAGCTACTGTCCGGTGCCGGTGGTATCGGCGATGGCCTTGCGGCAGCCCGTGCCGAGGTCGATACCGCCAAGACGATGGCCTGGGTGGTCGTGGTCGTGGTGCTGCTGCTCATCGTCGATCGCATCGTCATCGGACCGGTCCGCCGGTATTTCGAGATCTGGCGGCGAGGCTTGCCGGGAGAAGTGGCATGAGCGAGGAGGACACGCTGATCGCCACTGGCGTGACGCACGGCTTCCCCGGCGTTACGGTGCTGGATGGCATCGACCTCCGTGTGCCGAAGGGGAGTGTGCTTGCCATCCTCGGGCCGTCTGGTGCCGGCAAAACCACGCTGCTGCACATCATGGGCGGCCTTGGCGAGCCCGATTCAGGCCGCATCGAGCGCCCGTTTATCCGACCTGCCTTCGTCTTTCAGGATCCGCTTCTCCTGCCGTGGCGGACGGCGCGCGGCAATGTCATTTTCGGGCTCGCCGGTCAGCGCCTCCCCCGTGCCGAGCGGCTTTCCCGTGCGCGATCGATGCTGGTCAAGGTCGGCCTCGGCCAGGACGACGCCGGTCTTTACCCGCACCAGCTTTCCGGCGGCATGAAAAAGCGGGTGGCGCTGGCGCGGGCTCTTGCCATCGAGCCTGATCTCCTGCTGCTCGATGAGGCTTTCTCGGCCCTAGATGTCGGCTTGTCGCGGGAAATGCAGCAGCTCGTCCGCCTCGACGCCCAGGAGCGCGGCGTGACCGTGGTACTGGTCACGCATGACTTGTCCGAAGCGGTGCGGCTTGCCGATCGGGTCGTGGTCCTCGCGGGCCGACCCGGCCGGATTGTGGCTCGTCTTTCCATCGATCGGCCGTCGCGTCTCCGGGACGACACCTTTGTCGATGCTGAAATCCGCCGCATCGCCGCGCTCGAGACGATCCGCGACGCCTTCCGCCCGATGCTGTCGGGATAGCTCCAAGCACGTTCGACGCGTCTAGAGGGTCGGTACGCGCATGATGGTTGCCCGCTCGGCGATGTCGGAGGCTGCCTTCTCGAGCAGCGGCAGGAATCCTTGCAGCCGTTCGATCGTCAGGACATGTGTCGACCCGGTGATCGAAAGGCCGCCGAAGAGTTCGCCGTCGGACGTGATGATCGGCTTGGCAATGCAGATGATGCCGGGCTCGTGTTCCTCGTTGTCGATGGCGTAGCCGCGCGCCCGGATGGCGGCGATTTCCGCAAGCAGAACGTCTTGCGATGTCAGAGTGTTGGCCGTGTAGCGCTTGAAGGTCTGTACCTCCAGGGCCTTTGCCAGTCGGTCGGCCGAGAGCGTCGACAGCATGGCCTTGCCGACGCCGGTGCAATAGGCGGGGCCGACCTTGCCGGCACTCGAGAACATCGACACGGCGCGCAGCGCTTGCCGCTTGTCGAGATAGAGGACCTGATAGCTGTCGAGGGCAGCGAGATGCAGCGTCTCGTGCGTTTCGCGACTCAGCCGGTCGAGGGCCTCCTTGGCGGCGCCCGTCAGGCTGGATACCCGCCATGCCGCGTGGGCCAGCCGCATCGTGCGAAAACCCACCGAATAGCCGCGAGCCACCTCATCATAGGCGAGCATGTCTTCCTCGAGGAGCAGCTTGAGGAGACGATGCAGCGTCCCCTTGGCCAGTCCGGTTCCCGTCTGGATATCGCTGAACCGGAGGGGATGTCCCGCCGCCGCGACATAATCCAACAGTTTGAGAATCTTGCCAAAAGATCCCTCGCTATCTCGCGTCACCGGCTTTCCCTCACTCGCGCCGTCGTCCTTGCGATCAGCCATTCTCCGAACCTCTTAGACTAAGTGTTCGCACTCATACACCGACGTGCGCTTGACACAAAAACCCTTCAAGAGCAAAAGTACCACTGTCAGAAACTAAGTTCCATATAGTGGAACTACGAAATGGCCTTGAGTTGGAACGTCAGCGTGACGCGTCGGGGACATCACAACCGCCAGGCCATTTACCGGAGGAAATAATGAAGCGCCGTCTCCTTGCCGTTCTGGTTGGCTCCGTATCGCTTTGCGCCGTCGCATCGACGGCTTTTGCCGATACCTCGGCCAAGAAAATCGCCCTTTCCAACAACTTCGCCGGCAACTCCTGGCGACAGACCATGCTGACCAGCTGGGACAACGTCACCAAGAAGGCCATTGCCGACAAGGTCGTCGGTTCGGCCGATGCCTTCACCACTGCCGAGAACCAAGTGACCGAACAGGCCGCGCAGATCCAGAATCTGGTTCTGCAGGGCTATGATGCCATCGTCATCGATGCGGCCTCGCCCGACGCGCTCAACGGTTCGGTCAAGGAAGCCTGCGATGCCGGCATCGTCGTCGTTTCCTTCGACGGTGTGGTGACCGAGCCCTGCGCCTATCGCGTGGTCGTCGACTTCAACGACATGGGCAAGTCGCAGATCGAGTTCCTGTCGTCCAAGCTGCCCAAGGGGAGCAATATTCTGGAAGTGCGCGGGCTTGCCGGCACGTCGATCGATGCCGCCATCCATGACGGTGTCGTCGCGGAAGCGGCCAAGCATCCGGAACTGAAGATCGTCGGCTCGGTAGTTGGCGACTGGAACGGCGCCACGGCCCAGAAGGCGGTCGCCCAGATCCTGCCGTCGCTGCCGGAAATCGCCGGTGTCGCCGCCCAGGGCGGAGACGGTTACGGAATCGCTCAGGCTTTCAAGGCCGCCAACCGGCCGACGCCGCTCATCATTCTCGGCAACCGTCAGGACGAGCTTGCCTGGTGGAAAGAGCAGCGCGACGCGACTGGTTACGAGACCCGCTCGGCGGCGACGCCTCCGGGACTTGCGACCATGGCGTTCTGGGTCGCCCAGCAGATTCTCGATGGCAAGACCGTGCCGCATGATCTGACTGTGCCTTACCTCGTCGTCACGCAGGACACTCTCGACAAGGCGCTGGCCAGCGCGCCGGTCGGCGGCATCGCCAATGCCGAGTACAGCCAGAAGGACGCGATCGCGGCGATCGAAGCCAGCAACAAGAAGTAATCGCCGCGACATGGGCGCTCTTTCCTCCCGAGAGCGCCCCAAACCGGAGGCGCTGCTATCTCCTTCCGGCGCCTCCGGCTTCTTGCTTCGATTTCTGTCGGCCGAGCCGACACTGCAAACGGGTTTCGATCGTGCTCGATCAGTCCGCCTCCTCCCTGATCCGCTTCGAGCGGGTCGCAAAGATTTACGGTGCCGTCCGGGCGCTGTCCGGCGTCGACCTGTCGATCGCCGCCGGCGAATGTCTCGGCCTCGTCGGGCACAACGGTGCCGGCAAGTCGACCCTGATGAACGTTTTGACCGGTACGATCCGGTGCGACGAGGGCGCCATTCTCATTGACGGCCAAGACCGACGCCAATCCTACGGTGTCGATCTCGCCACCGAGTTGGGCGTTCGCTGCGTCTTTCAGGAACTGTCGCTCTGTCCGAACCTGACGGTGGCGGAAAATACCCGCATCGCCCATCGCAGCCTGAAGGGTTTGGGCTGGCGTCGGCGCGCGGGGCAACTGATCGCGACCATGCTCGACGAGATATTTCCCGGGCATGGCATCGCTCCGGGCGACATCATCGCCGACCTCAGCATCGGCAAGCGCCAGATGGTGGAGATCGCCCGGGCCTTCACCGAGACCACGCAACCTGCCCGGATCGTCGTTCTCGACGAGCCGACGTCTTCGCTCGATGCCGTGACGGCCGAACAACTGCTTGCTTATGTCCGCAAGCGCGTGGCGTCGGGTCTCAGTATCATTCTCATCTCGCACATGCTCGGCGAAGTTCTGTCGGCCTCGAGCCGCATCGTCGTGATGCGCGACGGTGCCGTCGTGGCCGACGGTCCCGTCGCGGGCTTTGATCGAGAGCGGCTGGTGACGACCATGGGCGGCGGCGCCCAGACGCGCCGGCCGGTCGCAACGGCGCGCAAGGGGCGCGACGGCGAGGCGCTCCTGCGCGTCGAAGTGCCGACAAGCACCATGCCGCTCAAGGCCAGGTCCGGGGATATCATCGGGTTGGCAGGGCTTGCCGGCCACGGCCAGACCCGCATGCTGCTCGACGTGTTCGCGCATGGCCGTCACGGA
The DNA here is from genome assembly GCA_029976075.1 of Pleomorphomonas sp. GTDB lineage: Bacteria > Pseudomonadota > Alphaproteobacteria > Rhizobiales > Pleomorphomonadaceae > Pleomorphomonas. Next base: position 55,234 of record JARKNW010000021.1, on the reverse strand, counting down.
GCTTCGCGCAAGGCCCGTGTGCAAGGAAAGGTGGCTCTGGTTGCCGGCGACCGCCAGAACGACGGCGTCTTCCCCCTGTGGTCGATCGCCCGCAACATCGGCGTCGGTTCGCTCAAGGCCATGCGACGCGTCGGGCTGATCGATCCGGCGGCGGAAGCCTCCCTGGCCGCGGAGTGGAAGAAGCGCATTGCCATCAAGACGCCCGACATGGACAATCCGATCCTGTCGCTGTCGGGCGGAAACCAGCAGAAGGCGTTGTTCGCCCGCGCCTTCGGTTCGGACGCGGACATCGTCCTGATGGACGATCCGATGCGTGGCGTCGACGTCTCCACCAAATACGAGGTCTATGACCTCATACGCACCGAAGCCGATCGTGGCCGGACCTTCCTCTGGTACACCACGGAGTTCGAGGAACTCGGCTACTGCGACCACATCTACGTCTTCCGTGACGGCGACATCGTCGACGAGCTCTCCCGCGACGCCCTCACCGAAGAGCGCATCATCAAGGCATCCTTTGCCGAAACTCCCTCCCAGCAGGTCCCGGCATGACTCCCACCACCCTCGCTCGCCAGCGGCTGATGAGGACGCTTCTGCCGGCCCTGTCGCTGGTCCTGATCCTCCTGCCGATCTTCTATGCGCAGCCGCGCGCCATGAGCTATTTCGGGCTCAATCTGATGCTGGGGCTGGCGGTGCCGATCGCGCTCGCCACCATCGCGCAGATGTGCATCATCACGGTCAACGATCTCGATCTGTCGCTGGGTTCCTATGTGAGTCTCATCGCCTGCATCGCCGCGACGTGGCTCCATGACAGTCCGATCCTGGGTTTTGCCGCCATCGTCGGCTGCATCATCATCTACGCGTTGCTCGGCGCTCTCATCCATCTCAGGAATCTGCCGGCCATCGTCGTCACGCTCGGCATGTCCTTCGTCTGGTCCGGACTTGCCATCCTGCTGTTGCCGACGCCCGGTGGAACAGCTCCCGCCGTGCTGCGTTCGCTGATGACGCTGAAGCCGCTCTTCGTGCCGTTTCCCATCATCGCGTCGGTGGTGATCGCGTTGGGCATGCACGTCCTGCTGATGCGCTCTTCCTTCGGTGTCGTGCTGCGTGGCGTCGGCGGCAACGCCCGGGCCGTTGGCAGGGCCGGCTGGTCACTGCTGGCAGCCAAGTCGGCGATGTACGCCCTTGGCGGTACGTTCGGCGCTTTCGCCGGCCTTGCCCTCATCGGGCTGACGACATCGGCCGATGCCAATATTGCGCTGCGTTACACGCTGCTCTCGGTGGCGGGCGTCATTCTGGGCGGTGGCGAGTTTGTCGGCGGGCGTGTGTCGCCCATCGGTGCCGTGCTCGGTGCGCTGACGCTGACGTTGGCCGGCTCGGCTCTAACCTTCTTCAAGATCTCGCCCGATTGGCAGGTTGGCGCCCAAGGCGCCATCCTGATCCTCGTTCTGGCGCTCAGGGCACTCATCAACCGGAGGGAATCGTGAGCAACGCTTCCGTCGTCTCGCTGGAACGGCTTGGCCGACTTCCCTGGATCTGGTCCTACCTTGGCGCCGGCATCGTCTGGCTGGGTGCCATGGCATTCACTGGCGGCACCGGTGGTGGCGGCATGCTGACCGCGGCGCTCTCCTTCGCCGTCTTCTCGGTGGTGGTGGGACTGGGGCAGATGTTCGTCATCACGCTCGGGCCCGGCAATACCGACCTGTCGATCCCGGCGAACATCGGCCTGGCCGGCGCCGTCGCCATGAAGCTGATGGGCGGCGACGATGCGATGATCGTTCCTGCCGTACTGGCGGCGATCGCCACTGGCGCGGCCGTCGGGTTCGTGAATTACGGCATCATCGCCATCCTGCGAATTCCGCCGATCGTGGCAACGCTGTCGTCCAGCTTTCTCATCCAGTCCGTCGCCATTTCCTATGGTCGCGGCCTGCTGATCAAGCCGCCGCCAGCCTTCGCCGGCTTCACCACGGCGACCATTGCCGGCGTGCCGCTGCTGGCGATCGCCGCTCTGGTGTTCTCCATCCTGATGGCGGTCGTCCTGGAGCGGACCTTGTTCGGTCGCTCGGTATCGGCGGTCGGCCAGAACAGCCGCGCGGCCTGGCTCGCCGGGTTGCCTGTGGTTCGCACCCAGCTCGTCACCTACGTCCTCTGCGGCGCGCTGGCCGGACTCGCCGGGGCACTTCTCGGCGGCTTTTCGGGGGGAGCCACACTCGACATGGGGGCGGAGTACCTCATGACCTCGATCGCCGTCGTGGTGATCGGTGGCACCTCGGTTTCGGGTGGCCGCGCCAACGTGCCTGGCATCTGGGGCGCCGCGCTCTTCATGTTCCTGCTGGTGACGATGCTCAACACCTGGGGATTCGGCTCGGGTGTGCGTCTGATCCTCACCGGCATCATCATCATCGCCGTCATCGTTCTGGCGGGCGGCGATCGTACGGCACGGTGAGGTCATCATGGTTGAAATTGAAGATCCCGTTGAACTCCATGACCGCCGGTTTCAATGTCTGACGGCTCCCAATGCCCGCCTTGTTCAGCTCTACACCGGTTGCGGTTGGGCCGAGGGGCCTGTCTGGTTCGCCGAACATGGCCTTCTTCTATGGAGCGATGTGCCTGGCCAGAGGCTGATGCGCTACATCGAGGGTATTGGTGCCGGTGTCCTGCGTGAGCGGACGAACTTCATCAATGGCAATACCCGCGACCGTGAGGGTCGGCTTGTCTCTTGCGAACACGGCGGCCGGCGGGTCATCCGGACCGAACCCGACGGCAGCCTGACGGTTCTCGCCGACCGGTATGACGGGCGGCGTCTCAACTCGCCCAACGATGTGGTGGTCAAATCGGACGGGTCGATCTGGTTCACCGATCCCGACTACGGCATCCTGTCCGATTACGAGGGCTATCGTGCCGAACGCGAACAGCCGGGTTGTCACGTCTACCGCATCGACCCGGCAACAGGGGCGGTTCTCAAGGTTGCCGACGGCTTTTCCCGTCCCAACGGGATCGCCTTCTCGCCGGATGAGACGACACTCTATGTCTCGGATACCGGGTGTTCCCACGATCCGGATGGACCGCACCATATCGTGGCCTTCGATGTTGGAGGGGATGGGCAGCTTTCGCGCCGACGGATCTTTCACGTCATCACCGATGGCGTGTCCGACGGCTTCAGGATCGATAGCCTCGGCAACGTCTGGACCAGCAGTCGCGGCGGGGTGATCTGTCTGACGCCGGCTGGCGAGGTCATTGGCCGTATCCGTGTACCGGAAATCGTCTCGAACCTTGCGTTTGGAGGTCCCCGTCGCACGCGGTTGTACATCACGGCGACCCGGTCGCTTTACGCCATTGAAGTAGGGGTGACCGGCGCAGGCCGGCCATAAAGGGCTCGTTTCAAGTGGATCACGAAATGAACGACAAAGGCAGGCCCGATATCGGCGCCGGTCATCCGATCTGCATTGCCGTCGATTGGGGCACAACGCGCTTCCGCGCCCACCTCGTCGCCGAGGATGGCACCCTTATCGACAGTATCGCGTCCGACGACGGCATGAGCTCGGTGTCCGATGGCGCCTTCGAGGGGGTTCTATCCGGAATGTGCTCGGCGTGGCTGGGGCGCTTTCCCGGAATTCCCATCCTGATGGCCGGCATGGTCGGCAGTCGTAACGGCTGGAAAGAGGTGCCTTATGTCAGCTGTCCGGCAGGGTTGCCGGAGATTGCTGGCGGTATGGTGTCGCTTCAGCTTGCCAGCGGCTCGCCCATTCACATCGTGCCGGGGCTCACGACCGATGACGCCGCCGCCGATGTCATGCGTGGCGAGGAGACGCAGATTCTGGGCCTGGGTGCCAGCGACGCCGTTGTGATCTTGCCGGGTACCCATTCCAAGTGGGCGGTTATCAGAGCCGGCCGGGTTGAGACCTTCCGCACGTTCATGACGGGGGAGTTCTACAGCCTGCTTACCCATCATTCGGTACTGCGGCTTCTTGCCGAACCTCCCACCGACGATTTCGCCGCGCGGGCGGCATCCCGTCTGGGTGTCGCCGCCGCGGCGACCGGCGGCGGCCTGCTCAATCTGGCGTTTCATGCCCGTACCGGCGTTCTTGCGGGGCGCCTCAAGCCTCAGGATGTCGAGCCCTATCTCTCCGGCTTGCTGATCGGGGAGGAGATCGCCAAGGCGAGGCGGCTCGTACCACCCGATCTGCCACTCATGCTGGTCGCGGACGGGGTGATCGCCGACCATTACCGGGAAGCCGTCGAGGCAACTGGCGGCACCGTCAGCCTCGTCGATCCGGAACGCACGTTCGTCGACGGTCTGCTCAGGATCGCCCGTCACAACAAGGAGACTGCCCATGTCCGCTCTCGTTGAGTTTCAGGCGGCTTTTTCGTCCTGCCCGATCGTAGCCATTTTGCGCGGCATACGGCCGGACGAGGCGGTGGCGGTCACCGAGGCGTTGGTGGCCGAGGGGATCGGCATTATAGAGGTTCCGCTCAACTCCCCGGAGCCGCTAGTCTCCATCGAGAAACTGGCAAGGACCTTCGCCGGCCGCGCGGTGATCGGCGCCGGCACGGTGCTTCGCAAGGAGCAGGTGGAGGCCGTGGCGGCGGCTGGTGGTCGCCTCATTGTGTCGCCCAACGTCGATACGGCGGTCATTGCCGAAAGCAAGGCGAGGGGGCTGGTTTCCTCGCCAGGCTTTCAGACGCCGACTGAAGCCTTTGCGGCCATCGGCGCAGGTGCCGACGTGCTGAAATATTTCCCCGGCGAGGCGGCGACACCATCCATCATCAAGGCTTTGTCGGCCGTGGTTCCCAAGTCCGTGCCGATGCTGATCGTGGGTGGGGTTGCCGCCGATGGTATCGCTCGCTGGACCGGCACGCCGGTCGCTGGCTTCGGCATCGGCGGATCTATCTACAAGGCCGGGGACAGCCCGGCCGTTGTTGCCGCGAAAGCCAGGGCTTTTGTCGAAGCGCTCAGCGCCGCCGGCCGAATCTAGTTTCGGCATTGCCAGAAGAGACGCATGATGAAGATTACCAAGCTCACCACCTATATCGTTCCGCCGCGTTGGTGTTTCCTCAAGATCGAGACCGACGAAGGCATATCCGGCTGGGGCGAGCCGGTTCTCGAGGGGCGCGCGGCGTCTGTTGCCGCCGTCGTCGATGAGCTCGCCGACTATCTGATCGGCAAGGACCCGTTCCTGATCGAGGACCACTGGACCGTGCTCTACCGTGCCGGCTTCTATCGGGGTGGTGGGCTACACATGAGTGCGGTCGCCGGTATCGATCAGGCGCTCTGGGACATCAAGGGCAAGGCTTTCGGCGTTCCCGTCTACCAGTTACTCGGCGGCAAGCTCAGGGATCGCATCCGCGTCTATTCCTGGATCGGTGGCGACAGGCCGTCCGATACGGCTGCCGCTGCCCGTGACGTGGCCTCAAGGGGGTTCACCGCCGTCAAGATGAATGGCACCGAAGAACTTCAGTTCGTCGACAGCCATGCCAAGATCGATGCGGTTCTGGCTCGGGTACAGGCCATCCGCGAGGCCATGGGGCCGGATTTCGGCATCGGTGTCGACTTCCATGGCCGTGTCCACCGCCCCATGGCCAAAACCCTTGCCAAGGAACTCGAGCCCTTCCACCTGATGTTCATCGAGGAACCGGTATTGTCCGAGCATGCCGATGCGTTGAAGGACATCGCCGGCCAGACCGCTACCCCGATCGCCCTCGGCGAGCGCCTGTTCAGCCGCTGGGACTTCAAGCGCATCCTGTCGGACGGGCTGTGCGATATCATCCAGCCCGATCCGTCGCATGCCGGCGGCATCACCGAGAGCCGGAAGATCGCCGCCATGGCTGAAGCCTATGACGTGGCACTGGCGCTTCATTGTCCGCTTGGACCGATCGCGCTTGCCGCCAATCTGCAGATCGACGCGGTCTGCTACAATGCCTTCATCCAGGAGCAGAGCCTCGGCATCCACTATAACAAGGGCAACGATCTCCTTGATTATGTGAAGGATCGGTCGGTGTTCGACTATGCGGAGGGGTTCGTTGCGATGCCCACCGGGCCGGGGCTCGGCATTGACGTGAACGAAGACTACGTCAAGGAGCGGGCGGCAGTCGGCCATCGCTGGCGCAATCCGGTCTGGCGGCATGCCGACGGATCTTTCGCCGAGTGGTGAAAGCGGACCCGCGTTCTGCGAGACGCGGCTGGATTTTCAGATCGTCGTGTCGTGCGGGAGGGTCTTCGCTCTTCCGCACGATTTTTTGTTGACCAAGGCTAGGCCGGCGTCTTGGCGCTTTCCTCGCGGATGCGGAACCAGGTGACGTAAAGCGCCGGCAGGAAGATCAGCGTGAGGGCGGTCCCAACGATGATGCCGCCGATCATGGCAAAGGCCATCGGCTGCCAGAACACCTCGCTGGCGATCGGAATGAGGCCCAGGCTGGCCGCCAGTGCCGTCAGGACGATCGGCCGGAAGCGATGGCCAGTCGCCTCGATCACTGCGTCCCAGGCTGGTAGGCCCTCCGCTCTCAGTCGCTCGATCTGGTCGACCAGGATCACCGAGTTGCGGATCAGAATACCGACCAGTGCCAGAACGCCGAGAATGGCGACGAAGCCCAGCGGAGCGCCGGTCGGCAGGAGGGCCGCCACCACGCCGATCAGAGCCAGCGGGGCTACCGCCACCACCAGCACCAGACGGCTGAAGCTCTGGAGCTGGATCATCAGCACCGTCAACATCACAAAGACCATCAGCGGCACGACGGCGACGATCGGCGCCATCGCCTTCTGGGATTCCTCGACCGACCCGGCGGTTGCCAACTGGTAGCCGGCCGGCAACGTGGCGGCGAAGGCGTCGATCGCCGGCTTGAGCTGCTTGACGATGGTATCGGCTTGCGTCGTATCGGCACGCGCCGCCTTGACCGTGACGGTTGGAAGCCGGCTCCTGCTCCAGACGACTGGCTGCTCCAGTTCGTAGCGCAGGTTGGCGACGGCTGCCAGCGGCACGCTCGATCCGGTCTGACTGGACAGCTGGAGATTCTTGAGGGTTTCTATGGAGTTGCGCTCTTCCGACACGGCCCGACCGATCACGTCGATCTGGTAGATGTCATCGCGGACCTTGGTAACGGTGGCGCCGCCGATGATGCCATAGAGCGCGTTGGAGATGTCCTGCGAGGACACGCCCAGAAGCCGTGCCTTGTCCTGCATCACGTCCACCTTGACGACGCGCCCCGGCTCTCCCCAGTCGGCAACGACATTGTCGACGTGAGCGTTGCCGGCAACCACGGCGGCAAGTCGGCCGGCAGCATCGCGGACCCCTTCGATATCCGGTCCGGACAGTCGGTAGGCCACGGGACGGCCGACCGGCGGCCCGATCTCCAGGAGACGAACGAAGCTGTCGACACCCGGGAAGGTGCGATGAAGGTAATCGGAGAACTCCGCCTTGAGCCGGTCTCGCGTCTCTTCGTCTCGGGTCACAACGACCAACTGGCCGAAATAGGGGGCCGCCGGCTCCTGGTCGAAGGTCAGCAGGAAGCGGACAGCCCCGCGGCCGATGTAGGACGACCAATGATCGACACCGTCCTTGCCGGTCAGCATGTCCTTTTCGAAGCGAGCGATGACCCTGCCGGTTTCCTCAATGGAAGCGTTCTGGGGCAGGGTGAAATCGACAATCAGTTCGGAACGATCACTATCGGGAAAGAACTGTTGCTGGACATGCGTGAGACCGTAAAGCGACGCGCCGAAAGCAAGGAGCGTCAGGCCGATGACGATGAGCCGATTGCGCAAGCCCAGAACGAGGAAGCGCTCGAACCCGCGGGCGAAGCGTGTCTTTTCCGTCTTCTGATGCTTCAGTTTGGCCGGCAGAACGGTGAAGCCGATCAGCGGGGTGAATACCACCGCGACGATCCACGAGACCACCAGCGACACGGCGATGACGACGAACATGGTGAAAGTGAACTCGCCGGCCATCGAGGAGTTGAGGCCGACCGGGATGAAGCCGGCGACCGTCACCAAGGTGCCCGTCAGCATCGGAAAGGCCGTCGACGTGTAGACGGCGGTTGCCGCCTTCCTGAGTGAGTCGCCTTTTTCAAGGCGCGCAACCATCATCTCGACGGCGATCATGGCATCGTCGACCAGAAGCCCGAGGGCGATGATCAGCGCGCCCAACGACACCCGCTGCAACGAGATGGCCGATGTTTCCATCACCATGAAGGTGATGGCGAGCACCAGCGGAATTGACAGCGCCACCACGACACCCGCCCTGAGGCCGAGGCTCACAAAGCTGACCAGCAGGACGATGGCGATGGCTTCGAACAGTGCTCGCGTGAAGCCCGAGACGGCTTTCTCGACCAGCTGGGGTTGGTCGGCGACCTGATGCACGGCTATGCCGATAGGCAGTTCCGCTTCGATCTTGACCATCTGGGCGCGAAGCGCGTCACCGAACTTCAGAAGGTTGGCGCCCGACTTCATGCCGATGGCGATGGCAACGGCCGGCTCGCCATTGTAGCGGAACAGTTCGGTCGGCGGGTCGGCGTAACCGCGGCTGATCTTTGCAACGTCGGAAAGCCTGAAGAACCGGCCGTTGACGCGCAGATTGACGGCCTCGAGACTTTTCTCCGAACGGAACTCTCCCGTCACCCGCACCGATACCCGCTCGGAACCTGTTTCGATGGTGCCCGACGGGTTGACCGCGTTCTGCTGGGCAAGGGTTGTCAGGACCGTCTTTTCATCAAGGCCATAGGCGGCAAGCTGGCGGGGCGAAAACTCGAGGTAGATCACCTCGTCTTCGGCGCCGACGATTTCCACTTTCCCGACGTTCTCCACCGAGAGGATGCGGGTGCGAATGCCCTCGGCATAGTCGCGCAGTTGTCGGGGCGTGAAACCATCGGCGGTCAGTGCATAGATGTTGCCGTAGACATCGCCGAAATCGTCATTGAAGAAGGGGCCGACAACGCCATCCGGCAACTCGGAGCGAATGTCGGAAATCAAATTGCGCACGCGGACCCACGTGCCATCGACGGCAGATGGCTTGGTGTCGTTGCGCAGGCTGACGAAGACGGTGGTAACGCCCGGGCGTGTCAGGTTGCGCGTGAAATCGAGGTTTGGCAGTTCCTGCAGCTTCTTCTCGATCCGGTCGGTAACCTGCCGGGTCATCTCGCTGACCGACGCACCGGGCCAGTAAGCCTGGATCACCATGGTCTTGACGGTGAAGGAAGGATCCTCCTCGCGCCCGAGGTTGATGTAGGAAAAGATGCCGAACAACGTGAAGACGATCATGAAGTACCAGACGAGGGACTTGTGATCGAGCGACCAGTCCGAGAGATTGAACCTCCTCACGATGCGTCTCCCCCGGCTTTTGCCCCGTCGTTCGTCAGTACCAGAACCTTTTGCCCCTCTTCGAGACTATGGACGCCGGCGATGGCTACCCGCTCGCCGGCGGACAGGCCGGAAACGATCCGGAGACGCCCTGCGCCAGTCGGCACGGTCGTTACCGGACGGAGGGTGACGCTGCCTTCGCGGCGGACAGCGCCGTCTGCCTCATCGACCTTGATCACCCAGACGAAGCTGTTGCCCTCACGTTTCAGCACGGCCGTATCCGGCAGGGTGATGGCCGGGTGAGCTTCCCGATCGGCTCGCACCTCGACCGTCGAGCCGAGACGAAAGATGCTGGGAGGATTGGCGAGGGCGATCTTGATGCGGCGTGTTCGCGTGATGGGATCGGCATCTGGAGCGATTTCCCGCAAATGGCCGGCGATGGATTGGTCGGGTGCGATCTGCGGGGCAATGACGAACGGTGCTCCATCGACCAGTGTTCCTGCCATCCAGTCGGGTATGTCGATGACAGCATCGCGCGGATCCGGTTTGGCAATCGTGGCGACACTCTGGCCAGCGGCCACGGTCTGGCCGGGCTCGGCTCCGGTGGCCGTCACCACGCCGGCCAGCCCCGCCCTGAGTTCGGCATAACCAAGGGCATCGCGCGCCTTGGCGAGATCCGCCTCCGCCTGGCGAACGGCGGCATCGGCAGCGTCAAAGGCCGCGCGGGCATCATCGAGGCTGGACTCCGCTGCCGTGCCGCTTGCCTGAAGAGCCTCGACGCGAGTGACGGTTGCCGCTGCATTTTCCCTTTCGGCGCGACGGTTTCCGAGAGCCGCCTCCGCCGAACGGGCGGTCAGTTCCAGCGTCGTGGCGTCGATGGTGGCTATGAGGTCGCCGGGGCGAACCAGATCACCGATGTCCACATTCCGCGTCATCAGTCGGCCCAGCACCTGGAAGCTCAGGTCGGCCTTGTCACGTGCCTCGACTGTTCCGACAAACGACTGCTGGTCGATATCATCGACAGCAACCCGTTCCGACATGACTGGCCGGGTCGCCGGTGGCGCGTCTGTCTTCTGCTGGCAGGCAACCAGCGTCAGGGCAGCGAGGACCACCCCGGCCAAACGGCAGCTCATGGTGCGGTCTCCCCGACAATCTCCACGGTGGCGCCCGGGCGAAGCAATTTGCCTCCACTGGTGACGACGCGGTCGCCGTCGGTAAGTCCGGAGCCCACAACGATCTTGTCGGTGGTGTAGGCGGCGATCCCTATCGGGCGAAGCTCAGCCTTGGTTCCGTCGGCGGAGACGACCCAAACGGCAGCAACCCCATCGCTTTCGTTGAGAGCGCTGGCAGGCAGCAGGACCGCGGGGGTTTCCCGGCCGTTGATGCGACCGGCGACAGGTGCCCCGAGATTCATGGCGGTAGGGGCGTTGCCGATGTCGACCTTCACACGGACGGTTCCGGTTCGCGTTTCGACGGTCGGCGATATCTCGCGCACTTTTCCGGGCACGGTGACCGACGAATCCTTGACGAGGCTCACCGTGACGTTCGGCAAACTGGTGAGCGACAGGAAGAGCTGTTCGTAAACGTCGAAGACGGCGTCCCGTGGGCCGTCGGAGGCAACGACGAAGATCGGACGGGCAGCTGCAACGACCTCGCCGGCATCGGCGTTGCGAGCGGTGATGATCCCGTCGGCGTCAGCGCGAAGCTCGGTATAGGCGAGGTTGGCGCGCGCGATGTCGAGGGTCGCCTTGGCGGCGTCGACGGTGCCAGATGTCGTACGCACCGCTTTGGTTGCCGCATCGAATGCCGATTGGGTTGTGAAGCCCTTGTCGAGCAGGACTTTTTGTCGGTCGTAGGCTGAGGTCGCCTGGCGTGCCCCGGCTTCGGCGGCGGCCAGCGCAGCCTCGGCGTTGGCGACATCCGCCTGCTGCTGGTTGGGATCGAGACGGGCGAGAAGATCGTCTTTCTTCACGTGGTCGCCGATATCGAAAAATCGTTCGGTGATGCGGCCGGAAAGGCGAAACGACAGCTGCGAGGATGTTCGCGCCTTGATTTCTCCCGTCAGCGCCAATGTTTCGGCATAGGGAACGAGGCGGGCGGTGATGATCTTGACCGCCAACGGACGGCCGGCAACGCCGGGCGGTTCGTTGGCCAAGGTTGGCGACAAGCTGAAGGACCACGCAACGATCAGTGGCAGCAGAAGCTTCACAGTCGGCTCCGTCAAGCAGACGAGGAAACCCAGATCTAGTCCCGGCTGGCGGAAGGGTCAACGAACGGGGCGCGTCGCGGGGCTTATGTTGCTCGATGATAACGAGCACAAGTCTCCGAAGCGTTACGCGCTTCTGTCGAGATGGTTCCGGCCAAGTGCGTTTCCGCTCCGCATGGTCTGTCACCGATGTCTGGGTGATCGATCGTGGACCCGGCAGCCCTTTGGAGTCACAATACAAAAACGCCCTCCATGCAAGTCGGAGGGCGTTTGAGCCAACTTGATTACAGCACAGTCAGAATCCGTTACCGCGAATGACTTCGTTCATCACGGTGCGGAACAGGATGCGGATATCCAGCCAGATCGAGAAATTACGAATGTACTCGATATCGCGCACGATCCGCATGACTGACGGTTCGACCTCGGTGGTCGGCCCCCGCAGGCCGCTGGCCTGAGCCAGTCCGGTGATGCCGGGACGCATGGCGTGGCGGCGCTCATATCCCGGGACGAGCTCATGATACAGCATGCCAGCGGCTATCATTTTGGGGACGTGCGGGCGCGGGCCAACCAGCGACATGTCGCCCAATAGTACGTTGATGAGCTGAGGAAGCTCATCAATATTGGTCTTGCGAATGATCCGCCCGATCGGCGTGACGCGCGGATCATCGGCAGTTGCCTGAATCGTTCCGGAATGGTCGCAACGCCCCGCATACATCGAGCGGAACTTGAAGATCTGAAACGGCTTGTTGTCGAGGCCCGTGCGCTCTTGCCGGAAGAACACCGGCCCGGCGTCCGTAAGCTTGATGATCGCCGCCACGGCGATGAGCAATGGCGACAACAGGAGCAGACCAAAGCCCGCGCCGAGTATGTCAATCAGCCTTTTTACGGCGAGGTGGACAGGCCGCCAGTCGAGTTTGGCGTCAGGCCGGCCGGCATCGCTCGTTGTATCGCTGAAATGCGCCGCGCCAGCTGTTGATCGGCCCGGTGAAAAGGTCGCTGTGGGTATCAGGCGCTTATCATAATGAGCGGAAGCTCCGCCTTCGGCGAGCGCGAACGCTTGCAGTCCGGACGAACTCTCGGCGCCGCCCTTCGAAAAATCTTGGGTCAGATCCGTTAGACGCATTACATCCCCCGAAACCTAAAAAATAAAAATCTCAAAACCAACTCGGAAACAGTCCGGCAGAAATCACCGCAACAGTTACTCCGATATAACAAAACGTTTACCAAACTAGTGGATTCCCCCTAGTTCTGCAAGGCGACAGGTTCTCCGAAAAAGCCGAAAACCTATGCGCACAACGCAATGCTCAGCTTGCCTTTAGACCGCGACGAACGCTTTGCAATGACCGTGCCATGCGACATGCGACGATATCGTGCCAAAATCGTACACTTTTACAGCAGCGCTTCCTGCGCTACGACCTCCCATTAGTTAATATTGATTAAACATATATCACACTTGTGTCTGTCCGTAGCGAATCCTTGGTCTGACGGTGTCCATCCCCCTGCGTCGCCTGCTCAGGTAGTACTAAAGCGTCATTTCAGCCTGAGCGGTAGTCCGGCGGCGACGAACCAAGCCTCACTGGCAATGGCGGCGATTTTTTGGTTGAGGCGCCCTTGCTCGTCGCGAAATCGACGGGCAAGGGCATTTTCCGGGACAATGGACAACCCGACCTCGTTCGAGACCAGCACCACCGGTCCGGTGGCTTGCGCCAATGCCGAAGCAAGTCCGTCGCTTTCGCGGTCGAGGTTCGCGTCCGCCAGCAGATGATTGGTGAGCCATAGCGTCAGGCAATCGACCAGGACGGCCCGCCCGTCAGTGGCCTCCTCGGCCAGTGCTTCGTCGAGGCGGTAAGGCGCCTCGACAGTCCGCCAGTCATCGCCGCGTCTTGATCGGTGAAGGGCAATGCGGCTTTCCATCTCATCGTCGCGACATTCAGCGGTGGCGATATAGACGTTTTCTCCGGCCGCGAAGCTGCGCGTCCGCTGCTCGGCGAAGCGGCTCTTGCCGGAACGGGCTCCGCCCAAAACGAAGATGATCGGTGCCATCGCTTATTCCTTCTGTCGGCATTGCCATCTTCGGCTAGCGGGGCGGGACCTCTTGCGCAAGCTGGCGGCGACGGACTATTGGCCAAAAGTAGCATGATCCTTGCAACGAAGCCCCTGGCTTCCGCGCTCGCCCGTTCGCAGGGCCCGCTTCGGCGGGGAACGGGCGTCGGTTCAAGATCGAGTTGGGCGCGTGAAGCTCATAACGATGAAAAGGGGAACGCAATGTCCACCTCTGAAGGAAGCGTCAGCTACAAGAAAGCGGATGCCAGCTATTTCGAGCAGCGACATCTATCGCGCTACGCCGGCATCTGGTCGCTGTGGGCGCTGGGCGTCGGCGCCGTGATTTCAGGCCATTTTTCGGGTTGGAACTTCGGTTTCGCCACCGGCGGCTGGGGCGGCATGCTGGCCGCCGGAGCGATCATCGCCGTCATGTATCTCGGCCTTTCGTTGTCGATTGCCGAGATGAGTCCCGCGCTGCCGCATACCGGCGCCGCCTATTCCTTTGCCCGTACGGCCATGGGGCCATGGGGCGGTTTCATCACCGGCCTTTGTGAAAACGTCGAGTATGTCATTACTCCGGCGGTGATCGTCACCTTCATCACTGCCTACGTAAACTCCATCCTTGGCCTCGACGCTGCCTACTCGCCGCTCGTTTGGGTTGCTTTTTATGCGATCTTTCTCGGGCTCAACGTGTTCGGCCTCGAGTTGTCATTCAAGGTGACGCTGGTCGTAACGATCCTGTCGCTGGCCGTTCTGGTCTTCTTCTGGGTGAGCGCCATCCCGCACATGGACTTCTCGCGCTGGGCCCTCAACATCGGCGTCGGTCCGGATGGCGCGGCGATCGAGCTGCCGCAGGGGGGCGGAGAGTGGTTCCCATTCGGCTTCTCGGGCGTGCTCGCCACGCTGCCGTTTGCCGTCTGGCTGTTCCTTGCCATCGAGCAGTTGCCGCTGGCCGCCGAGGAATCGGTCGATCCCAAGCGCGACATGCCCAAAGGCTTGATCATGGGCATCTCGACGCTGATCCTTTCCGCGTTCATGATCGTACTGCTCAACCCGTCGGTCGCCGGTGTCGGCGCTTTCCATCTCGGATCATCGCTTGAGCCGTTGCTGGACGGCTTCCGCGCCGTCTATGGCGATGGCGGCGTAGTGCTGCTCGGCATCGTTGCCTTGACGGGCCTGATCGCCTCGTTCCACACGATTCTCTACGCTCAGGGGCGTCAGGTTTATTCTCTGTCGCGCGCCGGTTACTTCCCGACGGTGCTGTCGCTAACCCACTCGAAGTACAAGACGCCGCATGTCGCCATGGTCACCGGCTCCATCGTCGGCCTCCTGGTGATGATGATCATCTGGTTCGCGCTCGGTGCCACCGAGGGCGGGGCGGCGATTGGTTCGGTGCTGCTGAACATGGCGGTGTTTGGCGCCATGTTCTCCTACATCATGCAGGCCATTTCCTTCATCCTGCTCCGGATCAACCAGCCGGACATCGAGCGTCCCTACAAGAGCCCGCTCGGTATTCCCGGCGCGGTGCTGACGATCATCATCGCAATCGTCACCCTCTACTATCAGGTGCAGGATCCCAACTTCTCCAAGGGCGTGCTTTGGGTGGCCGTGTGGTTTGCGGCGGCAATCGCCTACTTCGCCGTCATCGGTCGCCACAAGCTGATCCTATCGCCGGAAGAAGAGTTCGCCATCGCCCACGCCAGTAGCGGCACGGGGCCCGGGGCCGAGGAACCAGCTCCCGCCGAATGAGCCTTTGGGTTTCAAGGTGAGACTTGCGGGGCGCCTTGATCGGGCGCCCCGTTTGCATGTTCCCTTGGCGACTTGATTGCCGAGGGCCGGCATGCAGAGATGGGTCAGTGTTTTTGCTAAATGCAATCTAGAGCCGAATGGAGCCACCCATCATGTCCGACGTCATGACGCTCGTCTCTCCCGTGGACGGCTCGGTTTATGCCGAACGCCCGATTGCCACGGAATCGGAGATGGATCGCGTGTTCCGCCTTGCTCGCGATGCTCAAAGGGCTTGGGCGAAGCTGCCGCTTGATACGCGCATCGACTATTGTCTCAGGGCCCTCGACGCCATGCTGGCCATGCGTCCGCGCATTGCCGAGGAACTGACTTGGCAGATGGGGAGACCGATCCGTTATACGCCCTTCGAGCTCAACGGCGTCGAGCAGCGCACCCGTCACATGGCGAAGATCGCTGCCGAAAGCCTCGCCCCGCTCGACAGCGGCCTTGAGTTCGGCGATCGTGGTGCTCATCGCACCATCAGTCGCGAACCGCTCGGCGTCGTCTTCGTGGTGGCGCCCTGGAACTATCCTTATCTCACCACCGTCAACTCGGTGATGCCGGCACTGATGGCCGGCAATACAGTGGTGCTGAAGCACTCCGACCAGACGCTTCTGGTGGCCGAGCGCTTCCAGGATGCCTTTGATGCCGCTGGTCTGCCGGAAGGCGTGTTCCAGCATATCGTATTGAGCCATGACCAGACGGCGGCGGCGATTGCCGCCCGCAAGGCCGACATGGTTGCCTTCACAGGTTCGGTGGCTGGCGGCGCCGCGATGGAGCGAGCCGCGGTCGGCACCTTCATCGCCATCAATCTCGAACTCGGCGGCAAGGATCCCGCCTATGTTCGCGCCGACGCCAAGCTCGACTTCGCCATCGAGAACGTGGCCGACGGCGCCTTCTTCAACTCGGGGCAGTGTTGTTGCGGCATCGAGCGGGTCTATGTGCACGAGAAGGTCTATGACGACTTCGTCGACGGTCTGGTCGACCTCACAAGGAAATACGTGCTGGGCAATCCCACCGATCCCCAGGTGACGCTGGGACCGATGGCGCGTGCCCGTGGCGCGGCGACGGTGCGCGACCAGATCTCTTCGGCCCTGAGGGGCGGGGCCGTATCTCACATCGATCCGAAGCTGTTTCCGGCCGACAAGGAAGGAACGCCCTATATCGCGCCGCAGGTGCTGACCTCGGTCAATCATCAGATGGCCTTCATGAACGAAGAAACCTTCGGGCCGGCGGTCGGCATCATGAGGGTTCGAGACGACGCCGAAGCGCTGGCGCTGATGAATGACTCGAAATACGGGCTGACGTGTTCGCTTTGGACGGAAGACCTTGACGCTGCCGAGGTCATCGGCCGTGAGCTCGAGACTGGCACCGTTTTCGTCAATCGCTGCGACTATCTCGATCCGGCTTTGACCTGGACCGGCGTCAAGGATACCGGTCGCGGCGCCGCTCTATCACCGCTTGGGTTCCATGGTTTGACGCGCCCGAAAAGCTGGTACGTCCGTCGAGCGCCGGTCTGAGCGGGCGTGTTCGATCCAATTGCCATCCAACAATGGTCTTCCGAGCGCTGTGCGTTTTGACCTTTCGCTGAAAAGCGGTTCCCACTTTTCCGCGCGATGCGCTATATCGCCTGCCAACGCCCAGCCCGGAGATCCTCCATGTCCGTTATTTCCTTCGCCGACCGCTTCGAGGCGATCGCCGATCGCCGTTCGCCGCTCACCGTCGGTATCGATCCGGCGCCGGAAGTGCTGAAGGCTTGGGATCTTCCCTACAATGCCGAGGGCGTGCGGGTGTTCGGCCTCGAAATGGTGGAAGCGGTGGGTGACCTCGTCGGCATCTTCAAACCGCAGATCGCCTTTTTCGAACGCTTTGGCTGGCAGGGGCTGAAGTCGGCGGCGGAGGTGATCGGTCACGCCCGTTCGGCCGATGCCCTCGTGATCGCCGACATCAAGCGAATGGATATCGGGCACACCATCGAAGCCTATGCTGCTGCCTGGATCGGTGACGACGCCGGGACGCCTGCCGATGCGATCACGCTCGGTGCCTACATGGGCTCGGGGTCGCTGAAACCGGTGGTCAAGCGTGCTGCCGAGCACGGCGCAGGCCTCTTCGTGGTGGTTCGCTCGTCGAACCCCGATGGCATTCTGCTGCAAAACGCCCGGCAGGAAGACGATCGCACCGTGGCCGATGCGCTGGCCGACGATCTCACTGCGTTCAATCAGGGTGCGCTCGGCAAGACGGGCAATGGCCCCTGCGGGGCGGTTGTCGGCGCAACGCTCGACGACGCTGGCGAGGTACTCGAACGTCTGCCGACCTCGCTGATCCTGGCGCCCGGCATCGGTGCCCAGGGTGCCACCATGGCCGATCTCAGGTCGCGCTTCGGTCGGGCGGCGGCCAAGCGCACGCTGCCCAATGTGTCGCGGCAGGTAGCGGCGGCCGGTCCGTCACGCAAGGCGCTGCGCGAGATCGTCGAGCGGCTCGCCGACGAAGCCTTCACGCTGCGCGGCTGATGGAGACGATATAGGTCATGGCTTCTCCTCCGGTCCTGTTTCTCAAGAACATAAAGCTCACCTTCGGTGCGACGCCGCTGCTCACCGGTGCTGACCTGACCGTCGGTGAAGGCGACCGCATTACGCTGGTCGGCCGCAACGGCTCGGGCAAGTCGACTTTGCTCAAGATCGCGGCCGGTCTTGTCGAGGCCGACGACGGCGAGCGGTTCTTCCAGCCTGGCAAGACGGTGCGCTATCTTCGGCAGGAGCCGGACCTCTCGGCCTTCAGGACGACGCTGGATTATGTCGAGTCCGGACTGACGCCGGGCGATGACCATTATCGGGCGCTCTACCTGCTCAACGAGCTCGGCATGACCGGCAACGAGTCGACGGCGTCGCTGTCTGGCGGCGAAACGCGCCGCGCGGCGCTTGCCCACGTGCTGGCCCCCGAACCGGATATTCTGCTGCTCGACGAGCCGACCAACCACCTCGACTTGCCGGCTATCGAGTGGCTGGAAAGCGAACTCAAGTCGATGAAGTCGGCGCTGGTGCTGATCTCGCACGACCGTCGCTTCCTCGAAAATCTGTCGCGGACCACCGTCTGGCTCGATCGCGGCGTTACGCGCACGCTAGACCGTGGCTTTTCCCACTTCGAGGGTTGGCGCGACCAGGTGCTTGAGGAAGAAGAGCGTGAGCTGGTCAAGCTCGACCGCAAGATCGAGGCCGAAGAACACTGGATGCGATACGGCGTCACGGCACGCCGCAAACGCAACGTTCGCCGCGTCGATCTCCTGGCCGATCTTCGCAAGTCGAAGCGCGAGCATCGTGGCCCGCAGGGCACGGTGAAGATGGCGGCAGCCGAAGCCGACGCGTCATCGAAGCTGGTTATCGAGGCAAAGTCGATCTCCAAGTCGTTCGGCGACCGGCCGATCGTCAAGGATTTCTCGATCCGGGTGGCGCGCGGCGACCGCATCGGCATCGTCGGTCCCAACGGTGCCGGCAAGACGACGCTGCTCAGGCTCCTGACGGGCGATCTCGCGCCGGACAGCGGCACCGTCAAGCTCGGTCTGTCCCTCGACATGCAGACGCTGGAGCAGAAGCGCGACAGCCTCGATCCCGAGACGACGCTCGCAGACGCGCTCACCGAGGGCAAGGGCGACTGGGTAGTGATCGGCGAGGAAAAGCGCCATGTCATCGGCTACATGAAGGACTTCCTGTTCTCGCCCGAACAGGCGCGGACACCGCTCAGCGCGCTGTCGGGTGGCGAGCGCGGTCGGGTGATGCTGGCGCGCGCACTGGCCAAACCGTCGAACATGCTGGTGCTGGACGAGCCCACCAACGACCTCGATCTCGAAACGCTGGATCTTCTGGAAGAACTGCTCGGGGACTACAAGGGCACGATCATCGTCATCAGCCATGACCGCGATTTCCTCGATCGCGTCGTCGCCTCGGTGGTGATGAGCGAGGGCGATGGACGCTGGCTCGAGTATGCCGGCGGCTATACCGACATGCTGGCGCAGCGCGGCAAGGGTGTCGAGGCAAGAAAGGCAGAAAAATCCGCCGTTGCCCCCAAGAAGGAGAGCACACCCTCGGTAGCCGCTTCGGCGCCGAAGGTCCGCTCCAAACTCAGCTTCAAAGACAAGCACGCTCTTGAAACGCTGCCGGGCCGGATGGATCAGTTGGCCGAGGAGGCCAAGCGCCTTCACGCCCTACTGGACGACCCCGGCCTTTATGCACGCGATCCCAAGCTGTTCGCTTCCACGACGGAAAAGCTTACTGCTACCGAAGCCGCGCTGGCCGCCGCCGAGGAGGAGTGGCTGCGGCTCGAGATGCTGCGCGAGGAAATCGAGGGCTGACCCGACGTTGTGCGGTGTCAGCTTGGTTAGCTTGCGCCCTGCCGTCTTTTGGGCAAGACAGAAGGCTACTCCGGTCGTTGATGATGCGAACCATGTCCGTCCTACGTCTTCTCGCCCTTGTTCTCGCGTTCGCCTTTCCGGCCATCGCGATGGCTCAGACTGCGGCACCTGCCGCCGCTCCGGCTGCGCCTCCGGCGGTCGTCATGCCGAAACTTGCGTTGCCGACCAAGCCGGCTGTACCCGAGCCTGCTCCCGTCACGTCACCTGAAGCTGCCAAGGCTCTTGTCGACATCCTGAAGGATGACAACGCCCGGGCTAAGCTTATCGATGAACTTGAAAAGCTGGCTCAACCGACGACGGGCGATGCGGCCGCTGTTCCCGCCGATGCATCCCAGCCGGCACCTTCCGACAACCAGGCCGTGCCGCTTGCCAAGGAGATTGGCTCGGTAACCCAGGACTTGTCGCGGCAAGTCGTCGACGTCGTGCTGAAAATCGGCCGAGGCCTCGGCAATCTGACTCGGCTCTTCGATGGCAGCGCAGCCATCAACTGGGAGGGGGTGCGCGAGCAGGGGCTGTCGCTGGCGGTTCTCGTCGTCTTTGCCTTTGCGACGTTGAACGTCGCTCGCTTCCTCGCTCGTTTTCCCCTTGGCGCGGTCGAGCGCCTTGCTCAGGACAAGCCACTGCCGCGGCGCATTCCCTGGAGCGGTCTGGCTCTTCTCATCGACTGGACCGTGATTGGTCTCGCCTGGTTCGTGACGTCCGCCTATGCCATTGCCGTATCGGGCGGAGGGCGCATCGATCTGATGCAAAGCCTGTTCATCGATGCTTTCGTGGTGATCGAGTTCCTGAAAAGCTGTCTTGCAACGGTGCTGCAGTATCGTCGGCCGGCCCTTCGCGTGTTCAATCTTGATCCGGCGACGTCGCGCTTCTGGTATCTCTGGCTCAGTCGCCTGATCGGCTTCCTGGGCTATGGCGTGCTGGTGGCCCACCCACTGGTCAACAAGGCGATCGGCTTCTCGGTGGGCATCGGCTTCCGTCTGGCCATCGTTCTGATCACCCTCGTCGGGGCCACCATATTGGTGACCGCAAAACGCGACGAGGTCAGGGCGGGTCTCTATCGGTTGATCGAGCCGGTGAAGAGCTCCGTGCTGCGTACGGCCTTGGCGCTTCTGGCCCATGGCTGGCATATCGTCGTGATCGTCTACTTTGCCGTCGCCTTCGTGCTGTGGGTCAGCCGGCCGTTCGATGCCGTCGACTACATGGCCTGGGCGACGGTGGAGACGGTGTTCGCCATTGCGCTTGGCGGTATCGTTGATGGCCTGATCGCGCATGCCATATCCGGCGGCGTTCGCCTGCCGGCGGATGTCAAGAAAACGCTGCCTCTGCTCGAAGCCCGGCTCAACATGATGGTTCCGATGGTCTTTCGGGCCATCCGCATCTCGTTGGTCGTGGTGGTGGCGGCCGTCGTGTTGCAGAGCTGGGGCGTCATCGATCTCATTGCGTGGTTCGAATCCAGTCGCGGCACCGATGCCGTGGGACGCGTCCTGTCGGCAATCATCATCGTGCTGGCAGCGGGAAGCATTTGGCTCGCCGCTTCGAGCTGGGTGGAATATCGCCTCAACCCGTCACTCGGTCGCATCACCAATGCCCGCACACGGACATTGCTATCGTTGTTCCGAAACGCTTTTTCGATCGTGCTGATCATCATTGCCGCCATGCTGACGCTGTCTCAGCTCGGTGTCGACATCGCGCCTCTGGTTGCCGGTGCTGGTGTCGTCGGGCTGGCCGTCGGCTTCGGTTCGCAAAAACTGGTTCAGGACATCATCACCGGCGCCTTCATTCAGTTCGAGAACGCCATGAACGAGGGCGATGTGGTCACCGTGGCCGGTCTCACCGGTGTCGTCGATCGGTTGACCATTCGATCGGTGGGCATCCGTGATGCCGACGGCGTCTACCACATCATCCCGTTCTCGTCGGTGACCAGCGTTTCCAATGCCATGCGCGGCTTTGCCTTTGCCGCTTCGACGGTCAGCGTCGCCTATCCGACCGATCTGGAGGATGCAAAGGCCGGCATGCGGGAAGCCTTCGATCGACTGATGGATGGGCCGCGCGGCGCCGTTATCCTGGAGCCGCTGGAAATGCAGGGTGTCGTTTCCTTCTCATCGGCGGGCGTCGCGCTGAAAGTTCGCATCAAGACCCTGCCCGGCGAACAATGGGCGACGGGGCGGCTCTATAATGAACTGGTCAAGCAGGTATTTGACGAACGTAGCATCAAGTTCTCATTCCCCTGATAGGCAGCTTATCAACATCGCTCGGCAAGGCTGTGGTTACGCTCTTGCCGAAAAAGACATTTGCGTTTGGCGGCCGGCGTTCTAAATGAAAGACCAGAGGCCGGGGCCGCGCGCCCGGAACCGCCTTCCCGGATGGAGACGACAGGACTTGAGCGATCCCACCGACGACGATATCAGCGCGGAAGCGCCGCCGGGGCGCCTTGCGCGCGTGCTGAGGTGGGTCGGTCCGATCATCGCGGTGGTGCTGATCGCCGGCGCGGTGTGGGTCCTGTGGGACATGGCGACCAAGATGTCGCTTGCCGACATCCACGCTGCCCTGCTGGCGTTGCCTGCCCATCGTTTCGCACTGGCGTTCGGGCTCACCCTGTGTGGTCTCGCAGCGCTGGCCACCTATGATCTCCTGGCCCTGCATGCGCTCAACTATACCAGTTCCATCAGCCTGACGCGGGCGGTGTTCGGCGGACTCATCGCCAATGTGTTCGCGAACACCCTTGGCTTTCCGCTGCTGTCGGGCGGCGGGGCGCGCTACCGCATCTATTCCATGGTCGGTGTCAGCTTCTCGGTGGTCGCCAGATTAATCGTGATGAGCTGGCTGACCATGTGGTCGGGCATCATGTTCGTCATCGGTCTGGCGCTGACGCTGGAGCCGACCACCCAATACCCGGTGTTCCCGAACCACTACATCGACCGGCTGGTCGGTCTCATCATTCTGGTGGCGCTCACCGCCTTCATCGTCTGGCTGGCCAAGAAGCGTCGTGCCATCAGGGTGAGTGGCATGGTGGTGCGCATGCCCAAGGCGAAGCCGGCCTTCCTGATGGTGCTGGCCGGGGCGATCGATCTGCTGGCCGCTTGCGGCACGCTTTATGTTTTGTTGCCGCCCGATGCCGTGCCGGATGTCGCTCGCTATCTCGTAACCTATTCCATCGCTTTCCTGGCCGGCATGGCAGCCAACACGCCTGGCGGCGTCGGGGTTTTCGAGGCTACGGTGGTGACCGGGCTCGGCATCGCCCATCGTCCGGATGTCGCTGCGGCGCTGATCCTGTTTCGCCTCATCTATTTCGTGGTTCCGCTGATCTTTGCCCTGATGCTGCTCGCCTTCTTCGAGGGGCGCCATCGGCTTGCCGTTCGGCGGGCACGGCGCGAGGAAGTCTGAATCGAGCGGCGATGACGCCGATACCGAACGGTCAGGCCCATCAGGCGGCTTGTCTCGACCGCCGTTCTCAATCACAAATCGTCGTCTTCTGGCCCCGAGCCGCGCCCGCCCGAGTGACCACATGAGCTCCCAGCCTTCGACGAACGCTTTCGCCCACCGACCTTACCTCTTCTATTGGCTCGCGCGCCTGTTCGCGACATTCGCGATCCAGATCGTGGTGGTTGCTGTCGGCTGGAAGGTTTATGACCTGACCCATGACCCCATGGCGCTCGGCTATGTCGGGTTGATGCAGTTCCTGCCGGCTTTCCTGCTGGTCCTGATCACCGGTACCGTCGCCGATCGGGTTTCGCGGCGTGTCATCATCGTCGCCTGCTTTGGTGTCGAAGCCGCTGCGGCGGTCTGGCTGTTTGTTCTGTCATGGACGGCATCGCCGAGCGTCGCGCCGATCTATGTCATCCTTTTGGTGTTGGGTATCGCCCGCGCCTTCATGGGGCCGGCCATGCAGTCGGTGGTCCCCAATCTGGTGCCGCGTGCGGCGCTTGCCAATGCCATCGGCTGGGTGTCTTCGTCCTGGCAGGTGGCCGCGATCGGAGGCCCGGTGGCCGGTGGTCTTCTCTACGGTGTGTCCGAGCTTGCCGCCTTCGGTACGGCGGTGGTGTTGCTGGCCGCCGCAGTCGGTTTGATGCTGGCTTTGCCGCCGATCACCGTCGCCCGGCAGGCCAAGGAGCCGGCTTGGCAGGCGGTATCGGCTGGCTTTCGCTACGTTTTCTCCAACCGCATCGTGCTTGGCGCCATCTCGCTGGATCTGTTCGCGGTGCTGCTCGGCGGCGCGGTGGCGCTGATGCCGATCTACGCCTCCGATATCCTGGTGTTGGGGCCGGTCGGTCTCGGCATGATGCGGGCGGCGCCGGGCGTCGGTGCCATCCTGGTGGCCGCCCTTCTGGCAAGATTTCCGATTCGGACGATGGCCGGCGTCAAGATGTTCCTGGGCGTCGCGGTTTTCGGTCTGGCAACCGTGATATTCGGCGTCTCGGTGACGCCGTGGCTTTCCATCCTCTGTCTCGGCCTGATGGGGGCCGGCGACATGATCTCGGTGTACGTACGAGAGACGTTGATCCAGCTTGCCACGCCCGACGAACTGCGCGGCCGCGTCTCTGCCGTCAACATGGTGTTCGTCGGGGCCTCGAACGAGCTTGGCGAGTTCCGCGCCGGCAGCATGGCGGCGCTGATCGGAACTGTTCCGGCCGTGGTGTTCGGCGGTATCGGCACGCTCGCGGTTGCCGGCCTCTGGTCGGTCATCTTCCCAGATCTCCGTCGCACCGAGAAGCTCGACGGAAGCTGACTGCCGGCAGATGCAGGGGAGGCGACCTCAGGCTGCCGCCACCGCCTTGAGGAAGCGGTCGACCTCCCGGGCCAGTTCATCCTTGACCGCATCGACGGTGGCCGCCGCCTCGAGGACGCGGTTGGCGGCGCTACTCGTCTCGCCGACGGCGGCGCTGAGGCTGTCGACATTGTCGGCAACGGTCCGGGTTTCAAGCGACGCCGCTTCAACGCTCGAACCGATCTCGGAGGTTGCCGCGCCCTGTTCCTCGACGGCGGCGGCAATGGTCGCGGCGTGAGTGTTGACGTCTTCCATGGTGCTGGCAATGCCGGCGATGACGCCGACCGCTTCGTCGGTGGCTTGCTGGATGGCCGCGATCTGGTGCGAGATCTCCTCGGTGGCCTTGGCGGTCTGTCCGGCAAGGTTCTTCACCTCGCTCGCCACCACGGCAAACCCCTTGCCGGCCTCGCCGGCGCGAGCGGCCTCGATGGTGGCATTGAGGGCCAGAAGGTTGGTCTGATCGGCGACGGCCTGGATCAGTGTCACGACTTCCCCGATCTTGGAGGCTGCCTTGGCGAGTTCGCCGACCTTCTCGTGGCTGACGCGAGCGCCCTCCGTGGCGGAGCCGATCACGGTTGATGTCCGGGCGACCTGGGCGGATATCTCGCCGATGGACGCAGCCAGCTCTTCGGCAGCCGACGCGACAGTCTGCACGTTGTCGGAAGCGCGGCCGGCGGCGTCGTGGGCGATGCTCGCCCGTTCCGTGCTGCGGCCGGCCGAGGCGGCCATCTCGCGCGCGATGGTATCGAGACCCCGGCTGGCATTGGAAACGCGTTCGATGACGGCCGTCGCTTCCTCGCGGAAGCCGGCGACCAGCCTGTCGATCTCGGTCTGCCGTGCATTTCGGTGCGCGGCTTCCTTCGCCTGGCCGCTCTCCAGTTCGCGGCGAGCAATAGTATGGTCGCGGAAGATGTTGATGGCGCGGGCCATGGCGCCGAGCTCGTCGGCACGATCGGCGCCTTCGACGGCGACGGAGGTATCGCCTGAAGCAAGCGCCTCCATGCGGTGGGCCATGCCGCCGATCGGCTTGGCCAGGGTATGGGCCAGATAGCCGACACAGCCAAGACCGATGAGGAGGGCGATGACCGAGGCGCCAACCATGGCCAGGGCATTCGACCGGGCATCGGCGGCTAGGGTCGCCTCCGGCACGGTCATTACCAGGGTCCAGGTTTCCTTCACCCCAGGAAAGCTGACCTTGGCAGTTGTGAGATAGGTGGAAACGCCATTGATCTCGACGGTGCCACTGTTGCCCGGCGTCATGGCCAGGGCAGCCTTCGCAAGGTCATCCTCGGCGGTCTTGCCGATCAACGATCCGTCGGGGTTGGCAACCCAGAGGTTGTCGGTCCCGATCAACCGGACGGCGCCCGTGTCGAATGGCTTCAGCGAAGAGACAAAAGCGGAGACTTTGGTGAGCGGCAAGTCGGCGGTGGCGATGCCGATCGGCTTGCCGGCCCGATGTACCACCAGCGACAGCGTCGACATCAACGTGTCCTTGCCATCGATCGGGTAGATGTAGGGGGCGGTAACGAGATCGCGGTTCTCACGCAAGGGAAGGTCGTACCAGCCTTCGGTCCCGGCTTCCTTCGTCATGACCAGTTTTTCGACGGCAACCGAGCCGTCGGCACGATGATAGAAATAGGGAACGAAGCGGCCCGTTGCATCCGAGTAGGCATGCGTCTTGAAATCGGAATCCCGGTTATCAACGGCGTTTGGCTCGAAGGCGAGCGTCGTGCCCAGAAGTTCCGGGTGCGCGGATACGACCGAGGTCACCAATCGGCCCAGACTATCGCGGTCGGCCTTGCCATCGGCAACCAGGCCCTCCACCGCTCGGGCAATGGTCGTCCCGACGGTATAGGCATCGGCGACTTTGCTGCGAATGTCGAGCGAGTAGCCGGTCATCAGGTCCGATGCGCGTCGCTCGGCGTTTGCATATTCGCTCTTCATGGACATGTAGGCCGCAAGTGCGGTCAGGGTGCCGAGCGCCACCGCGAGCAGCAGGCCGATACTGGCGATGAGCTTGGTGCGGAGGGGAAGATTGCGAAGGCGCATGTCAGTCTCTGTCGTTGCCAATGACGATGATCCATGCTGGGCCCCGAGAGGTTAACCCCATGTGACAATTTGCCGCCTCCGGCGCGTGTCCTAGAGAAAAATATCGATGTGACGATATTCGTTTGGCTCTGGAGCGTGGCGAATGGGCTGAGATGGAAAGCCCAGCAAGTCCGATGCCGATGTTGTCCGGCATTTTCGAACCTTGTTCATGTGCAAGGAGTTGGAGCGGACGACGTTTCGCCGTAAACGTCATCCGCCTCTGTGCCCGCCGACGGGCGCGGTGAAGAGCTTTCTGGGAGTGACTGGATGTACATCGGGATAGACTGGGGCGGCACCAAGATGGAGGTGATCGGCCTCGCTCACGATGGCCAGGAGCTCTGCCGTCATCGTATCCCGACGCCTCGTGAAGACTATGATGCTTCGATCCGGGCCGTTGTCGATCTGGTCGCCCACGTCGAGGCGACAACGGGGGAGACCGGCAGCGTCGGCATCGGTCTGCCCGGTAGCCCAAATCCACTCACCGGTCTCATCCGCAACTCCAACGCTTTCTGGCTGAACGGCAAGCCGTTGGGCCGCGATCTCGAAGACGCCCTCGGTCGGCCCGTTCGGCTCGCCAACGACGGCAACTGCCTTGCCGTGTCCGAGGCGATCGATGGCGCCGGTGCCGGGCTCGCGGTGGTCGTCGGCATTATCCTTGGTACCGGTCACGGCGGTGGCATAGCCATCAAGGGCAAGTGCCACGCCGGTTTCCAGGGACTCGCCGGCGAGATCGGCCACTATTCGATGCCCTGGCCCAGGGAGGGCGAATACCCCGGCCCCAAGTGCTGGTGTGGCCGGCACGGCTGCCTTGAAATGTTCTGTTCGGGCACCGGCTTCGAACTCGACTACCGGACGACGGCAGGTGTTGCGCGCAAGGCTTCGGAGGTAATCGATCTCAAGCGCGCTGGCGATCCGGTGGCTTCGGCGGTCTACGGCCGATATGTCGATCGTCTCGCCCGTTCGCTCGCCCTGATCATCGATCTTGTCGATCCCGATGTCTTCGTTCTCGGTGGCGGCATGAGCAATGTCGAAGAGCTTTACGACGACGTGCCGAAGTTGCTCGCCGTCCGCACCAACCTCTGGGAGGGCGAAGGCAGCCGGCTGGTGTTTTCAGACAGTGTCGCGACGCCGATCCGCAAGGCCAAGCACGGCGACAGCTCGGGCGTCAGGGGCGCTGCCCTCCTCTGGAAGAGCTGACGCGGGAACAGAAAAAGGGCGGCGATGTTGTTTCGCCGCCCGCGGTCGTGTCAGAGGCTCACCCAACGGCCGGTCTTGCCGGATTCGACGATCGCATCGAGGATCTTCATCATCCTGATCGCGTCGTGCTGATCATAGGGCAGCGGCTCGACGCCACGGATCGCCTTGGCAAGAGCCTCACCTTCCAGGCCGTACTGGTCGCAGGCGGGCAGGCGGATCTCCTCGATCTCCGCATCACCGAGCGCCTTGCCGCGATCGAGGCGGATGACCGTCTCCGCCATCGGCGGAGCGTTGAAGGGAATCAGAACCTCGATGCGGCCCGTGGTGCCGACGATGTTGACGCGCTGGTGCGGCACCGTCTGCGTGCCGACCGTGAACGTCAGGTGCCGTCCGTTGCCAAAGTCGAGGATGGCCGACGTCAGCACGTCGGTGCCGAACTTCGGGTCGAGATCGATCAGACCGATGACGCGCTGCGGATCGGCGTCGAACACGAAGCGGGCGGTGACGATCGGATAGACGCCAATGTCCCAGAGTCCGCCGCCACCGTTTTCCGGCTTGTTGCGGATGTTGGCGGGATCATCGAGGAAATAGGAGAAGAAGGACTGTGCCGCGGCAACCTTGCCGATCGCACCCGAGCGGACGAGTTCGCGCGCCTTCAGCCATTGCGGGTGATGGCGCACCATGAACGCTTCGAGATAGATGATTCCCTTCGGCAGGCCGGCAAGGCGCTCGGCGTCCCTGGCGTTCATTGCCGCCGGTTTCTCAGAGAGCACATGCTTGCCAGCCTTGGCGGCGGCAAGCGCCAGATCGACGTGGCTGTCGTTGGGGGTCGGAATATAGACCGCCTCGATGGTCGGGTCGGCGAACAGCGCTTCGTAGGAGCCATAGGCGGTAGGAATGCCGAGCGTTGCCGCGACCGACTTCGCTGTGTCGATGTTGCGCGAGGCAATGGCTGCCACGTCCAGCCAGGGCGTGGTGCGGAAGCCGGGAATGACTTTTTCGCGTGCTATGTTGGCGGTGGAAACGACGCCGATACGAACCGGCTTAAGCGTGGACATGTGCGCCCTCCCTACTGTTTTGTATGATTTATACGGGAGGGCTTGGTGGAAGGAAAGCGGTGTCAGCCACCGGTCGGTGGCCACCCTCTGGCCGCGGCCAGATCCGCATGCAGGCGGGCGAGTTCGCCATTGGTCAGTGCCCTCTTTCGCTCGGTGGCCGTCCGACGGACCGCCTGCACGAGCGGCGCGACAAGTTGTGGTTCGAGAGCGACGCCCCGGCTCGCCAATACGTGCTCCAGCGCCTGTGCTCCGGAGTGCTTGCCGACGACCACCGAGTGCTGCCGACCGAACAGCCTGGGGTCGAGCCCCTGGTAGGTTTCCGCCTCCTTGAGGAGACCGGCGACGTGCAGGCCGCTTTCGTGGGCGAAGACGTCGCGGCCGACGACAGCCTTGCCGGGCGGGATATTGCGACCGGCCGCCAGGGCGACGGTCTCGGCAAGCGGCTTCAGGGAGGGCAGGTCGATACCGGTCGACAGGCCGTCGAGACGGAGAAGGGCTACGGCCACCTCTTCCAGCGCCGCATTGCCGGCCCGTTCGCCGAGGCCGAGTACGGTGACGGAAGCCTCCGAGCAGCCGGCGCGCAGGGCGGCGAGCGTGTTGGCCGTGGCAAGGCCGAGATCGTCATGGCCATGGAACTCGAGGACCAGCGACGTCTGCGCTCGCAGATCGCCTACCAGTTTCGCGGTCGATAGCGGATCGAGCACTCCAACGGTATCGGCGAGGCGGAGGCGCCAGCCACCGGCGCGCTCCACCGCTTCGGCCATGGCCGCGAGGTGATCGGGCGCGGCGCGCGAGGCGTCCTCGGCCCCGATCGACACCGAGAAGCCCAGATCGAGAGCCATCGGCACGAAGCGGGCGATCCGGGCAAGTGCCTCGCGCCGATCAATTCCGAGCTTGGCGGCGAGCTGGAGATCGGATGCCGGGATGGACAGGTTGATCGCCGATGCGCCGCTGCGGACCGCGGCGCCAATGTCGTCCCTTCGCATGCGGCACCAGACCGCGACGCGTGTCGGGAGAGCCAGGTCGACGATGGCCGCGAGCGTGTCGATCTCCTCGTCGCCCATGGCGGGTGTGCCGGCTTCGATTTCGGCGACGCCAGTGGCGGCAAGTGCTTCGGCGATGGCGAGCTTTTCCTGGGCCGTGAAGGCAACGCCCGGCGCCTGCTCGCCATCGCGCAAGGTCGTGTCGTTGAGATGAATACCGGTCATGCCACGATCTCCAGAATGCGAGACTCCCGAGCGACGACCGGCAGCACTTCGATGAGGTGGTCGACATCGGCGTCGGTGTTGAAGCGCGAGAGGGAGAAACGAACGGTCGAACCGGCGAGATGCCCTAGCCCCATGGCGAGGAGCACATGGCTCGGGGCGCTTCCCCCGGAGGCGCAAGCCGAGCCGGAGGATGCCGCGATGCCCGCCCGGTCGAGGCGATGCAGCATCATCTCGGCATCAGAGCCGGGAAAGGCGAGGCAGGCGGTGTTGGCCAGGCGCGCCGCGCGGTCGCCGAGAACGATGGTATTGGGGAGGACCGTCGCGATTTCGGCTTCGAGGCGATTGCGCAGCTGCGCGGTGTCGTCCGTTTTGGCGTCCATCAAGGCGAGGCGGGCGGCGACGCCGAAGCCGACGATGCCGGGCACGTTTTCGGTGCCGGCTCTGCGGTTGCGCTCCTGGCCGCCGCCGGTGATGAGACTTGAGAAGGTCGTGCCACACCGAATGTAGAGGGCCCCAACGCCTTTGGGGCCGTGCAGCTTGTGGGCACTGATCGACGCCATGTCGACGCCGGTGGAGGCGACGCTCAGGTGGAGGCGGCCGGCGGCCTGTACGGCGTCGGTGTGAAAGAGAGCACCTGCGGCGTGAGCTGCTGGTACGAGGTCGGCGATGGGAAACAGCGTGCCGGTTTCGTTGTTGGCGGTCATCAGAGTGACCAACGCCGTGTCCGCCCCCAGGGCTGCTCGATAGGCATCGAGATCGAGGCAGCCATTTCCATCGACGGGTACGCGGCGAATGGTGATGCCGTCCGTCATTGCCAGACGATCCAGCGTCGCGTTGACGGCGGCGTGCTCGACGGTCGATGTCACCACTTCCCGGCGGTCGGGGCAAGCTGCGAGCGCGGCGCGGATCGCCGTGACATTGCTCTCGCTGCCGCCGGAGGTGAAGACGATTTCATTCGGCAACTTGGCGTCGAGGAGCGCGGCCACCTCTAGCCGTGCCACCTCGATGGCGCGACGCGCTGCGCGACCGGCCATGTGGCCGGATGATGGGTTACCGGGAAGCTCGGTCAATGCCGCGACCATTGCCTCGGCAACGCGCGGGTCGACGGGCGTGGAGGCGTTGGCATCGAAATAGGCGACCGAACCGATGGCCATGGCGGCCTCCTGCTCAGGCGACGGCGACTGCGCGGCGGAAGCGATCGGCGTAGACCTTGCCAACTGCGGCCTCGATATACTCGTAGGCATGGGCGTCGCTGACAGTGATGCCGGCCGCCGCGAGCGCGTCGCGTGGGCAGTCGCCGATCTTGGCGCAGAGCACGGTGTCGATGCCTTCCAGCATGGCGATGGTCGGGCCGAGTGTCGCGTCCTCGCCGAAGCCGCCCATGCAATAGGCGTCTACCTTGCGGTGGCCGATCAGCGTGATGCCGCTCGAGCTCGCCTCATAGATCTGGAATTCGCGAGCGTGCCCGAAGTGTTCGTTGACGCGGGCGCCGCCCTTGGTGGCGACGGCGACGAGGAGGCGAACGTCGTCTGCCACTGTGCCGACGCTCCGGAGCGCGTCGTCGCGGGCGGCGCCCCGGTCGCCACGCTCGGCGGCGACAAAGGTGCGATAGGCTTCGCGCGGAGCCGGGTCATAGGCGACGGTCTCCGGAAGCCGGTCGAGCGTGAAATCCTGCCCTCTATCCTCGCCGAGCAGGCCGATGGCGTCGGCGCGACATTGGCGGCAATGGCGCATCAGCTTGGCGCCGCCTTCGAGGCGGTCCTGCAACGACTTGAGTTCGGCCGGCGTCGGTCCGCGTTGGCCGGTGAGGCCGAAATGCGTGCCATGGGCCGGATCGGAGATCAGCGGCATGACATTGTGCAGGAAGGCGCCGCGTGCCCGTACCGCCCGATTGACCTCGATGAGGTGGTCGTCGTTGATGCCGGGGATCATGACCGAGTTGATCTTCACCAGAATGCCGCGTTGCGTCAGCATTTCGAGACCACGCATCTGACGTTCGAGAAGAATGGTTGCCGCTTCGAGGCCGGTACGGCGCCTGTGGTCGAAGAAAATCCACGGGTAGATCCTGGCACCGATCTCCGGATCGACGGCGTTGATGGTGATCGTCACATGGTCGATCGCCATGTTGGCGATCTCATCGACGTGGTCGGGTAGGGCGAGGCCATTGGTGGAGAGGCAGAACTTGAGGTCGGGGATGACGCCACGCACCGCCTCCAGGGTGGCGCGGGTATGCTTCCAGTCGTGGAGGGCGTCGCCGGGACCTGCCACTCCCAGCACCGACAACTCCGGCACGGCGGCAGCCACGGCGACTACCTTCCGGACGGCTTCTTCCGGCGTCAATCGCTCGGAGACAACACCGGGTCGGCTCTCGTTGGAGCAGTCGTATTTGCGATTGCAATAGTTGCACTGGATATTGCAGGCCGGTGCCACCGCGACGTGCATGCGGGCAAAGTAATGATGGGCTTCCTCGGAGTAGCAGGGATGATCCTTGATCTTCTCCCAGATGGTGGGGTCGACATCGGCCGGGCGGGCTGACGAACCGCAAGATGACGACGAGCATCCACCGTGCCGTGGGCTCGGTGCAGCCAAGAGGCTTTCGAGGGAAACGATCTGCGAGGACATGGCACTCTCCTGGCGAAGCGAGGTCGCCTTGTCCTCGGCAAGGGACGTGCCAAAAATTATACATATATTATTCAATGGGTTACTGATCTGTGCCGCGAACGCGACATGATCGACGACAGGCTTTGTCGGACTTCCGACAGAAAGAGCGGACGTAGTCTGGAGGCGGAAAATGCTGCTTTTACAATGGGCTGGTGGAGTGGAGATTGTGAGTCAGCAAATTTTTGCGAAATCCCTTATATTTCAAGCGGAAAATGTTCCAGTTTAAAATGCCTCTAAGAAAGGCTTGCATTTCTGACCGGAAGTGCCGATAGTGCCGCTCGTCCCTTTCACACCCACTCGTAACGAGGATATTCATCATGCTCGGTATTGGCGACAAGCTCCCTT
Source organism: Pleomorphomonas sp. (assembly GCA_029976075.1). GTDB lineage: Bacteria > Pseudomonadota > Alphaproteobacteria > Rhizobiales > Pleomorphomonadaceae > Pleomorphomonas. Next base: position 22,190 of record JARKNW010000021.1, on the reverse strand, counting down.
CCTTCACGGTCACCGGTGTCAAGCCCGGCTTCAATAATCACGTCGAAGGTGGCGTTTCCGCGTTCGAGGAAATCACCGAAGCTTCCTTCCCCGGCAAGTGGAAGGTTATCTTCTTCTATCCGAAGGACTTCACCTTCGTCTGCCCGACCGAGATCGCCGAGTTCGCCCGTCTCGCCAAGGACTTCGAGGATCGTGACGCGGTAGTGCTCGGCGGTTCGACCGACAACGAGTTCGTCAAGCTGGCCTGGCGCCGTGACCACAAGGACCTCGACAAGCTGCCGATCTGGTCGTTTGCCGATACGACCGGTTCGCTGGTCGATGGCATCGGCGTTCGCTCGCCGGCTGGCGTCGCCTACCGCGTGACGGTCATCGTCGATCCGGACAACACGATCCAGCACATCTACGGCACCAACCTCAATGTCGGCCGCAACCCGAAGGACACGCTGCGCGTTCTCGATGCCCTGCAGACCGACGAGCTGTGCGCCTGCAACCGTGAGGTCGGCGGTGACACGCTGAAGGCTGCCTGATGTCGATCGCCAGCCTGCAGGACAAGCTCGGCACTTATGCTCGCGACGTGAAGCTCAATCTGTCGGCCATGGCCGAGGATGACAGCCTGACGGAGCAGCAGAAGTACGGCCTGTTCGTTGCCTGTGGCCATGCGACGCGTAACGCCGCAGTTGCGGCGGCTCTGGAAGCGGAGGCGGCGAGCCATCTCTCCGCCGAGGCACTGGATGCGGCCCGCGGCGCAGGTGTGCTGATGGGCATGAACAATGTCTACTACCGCTTCCTGCACCTGACCTCGAACCCGGAATATCGGACCATGCCCGCGCGTCTGCGCATGCAGCTGATCGGCAAGCCGGGTGTCGAGAAGGTCGACTTCGAGCTGTGGTGCCTCGCCGTCTCGGCGATCAACGGCTGCGGCATGTGCATGGACAGCCACGAGAAGGTGGTCCGCGAAGGCGGGTTGCCGGCATCGGCGGTGCAGACCGCCGTTCGCTTCGCTGCCATCATCCAATCGGCGGCTGTGGGGATTGAGACGGCGGCGGTTTTAGCCGGCTGATCCCCGACGTTCCGAATGCGTTGAACGCCCGACCGGACAGTTTCCGGCCGGGCGTTTCGCTACCAGGTTTCGGAAGGCGGCAGGCTGTCAAACAGCTCTGCGAGGCGGCGGCGCGTGGCGCCGGTCGTTCCTTCTGGCAGGTCGTCGGTCGGGAAGAAGCCGATCGCTGCTATTTCGCGGTTGGCGCGAAAGGCACGGATCATCGCGACCGTCGGCACCTGGAACAGGGCGACATGATCCCGGCCTGCCATTGCAGGGTTGAAGTAGAGGCCGAGAAAGCGGGCAGGCGCCGTCGCCTCGTAGCCGGTCTCCTCGACGAGCTCGCGACGAGCGGCGACTTCGGCCGTTTCGCCGGCATGAACTCCACCGCCGGGAAAGTGCCAACCGGAGACATAGGTGTGGCGCACCAAGAGCACGCGTCCCTCATCGACGGCGATGGCGCGCACGCCCAGCGTTGTTCCTCCCCATAGGCGCACGGCCAGTGATCGCACTTGTCCGACAAGGGGTTGCACCGCATCGATGAGACCATTGCGGGTCATGAAATCCTCACTGGGCAATCGGACGAAAAGCTGGATGTACTGCCAAAGACAGCTTCGCAAAAGCCGTTCTGCCTATCGTCGATCACCGTCTGTTGCCCTTGGTCTCACGTTTTAGCCTTGTCTGAAAAGTTAGCGACCGTTCGATGAAGCGCTTTAGCCTTTCGTCTAGGTCATACTTCGGGTTAACCACTTTTCTCTCAAAGGAAAGCTCAGTGTTTAGCCTCATGGCAAAAACATTGTGCATTTGTTATAGCTTTCATGTGAAAGAGAAGTCGCTCGTGATTTCTCTCAACAACCTCAGAAGAAGGCTATCATGTTTTCCCTCTTCCGCCGTCGCTTCAACCGTTCCCAACGTTATAGTTGGGTGTCGGCCGTCGACGCGAGTAATCCCCATATCGTCGCCGCCGTGCTGACCTTCTGGGGGCGTTAGTCCGGTTCGGACGCGCAACGGTTCGAGGCGTGAACCAACTTCATGAGCATACCATTCGGGGCGGGTTGCCGGGAGGCGATCCGCCCCTTGCTTTGGTGCCATGTGCCTTTACCGAACGACGGGCATCGGCTACCCAAGGTTCATGTTCCGCTTGATCCATATTTCAGATCTGCACCTCGGTCCGTTGCCGGCAGCGCGCCTGCGCGACCTCGCTTCCAAGCGCATCCTGGGGTACGTCAACTGGCGCCGTAATCGATCGCGCGCCTTTGGCGACGATGTCGAGGCGGCGTTGATCGCGGGGATCGCGGCCGAGAAGCCCGACCATGTGGCGGTGACGGGCGACCTCGTCAACATTGCGCTGGCCGGTGAGTATGTCACTGCGTCCGCCTTTCTTGGTCTGATCGGGACGGGCGAGGTGGTCAGTGCCGTTCCTGGCAACCACGACGCCTATGTGCCGGGCGCCGCCCGCCGGGCACGTCGAGCCTGGGCGGCTTACATGACCGCCGATGGCGGCGAGGAAGGCGGCTGGCCCTACGTTCGCCGGCGGGGAGACATCGCCATAGTCGGCGTGTCGTCGGCTGTTGCAACCGGTCCCTTCATGGCGACGGGCAGCTTCTCCGCGGAACAGGGGGAGCGTTTGGCGGCTGCGCTTGATGAGTTGGGACGGGCTGGCCTCTGCCGGGTCGTGTTGATCCATCACCCGCCGGTCAAGGGGGCAACGGCCTGGCACAAGCGGCTCTCCGGTGCCGGGCGCTTCCGGAAGATAGTCGCCCGCTTTGGCGCCGAACTCGTCCTGCACGGGCACACACACCAGCCGACCCGCCTCACGCTTCCCGGTCCGAAAGGGGCCGTGCCGGTGATCGGAGCGCCTGCCGCAACACAGCGGCCGGACGGGCATCATCCGGCGGCCGGCTTCAATCTGTTCGATATCGAGAAGACCGATGCAGGCTTCCAAATGCATCACCGCCTGATGCAGGTGACGCCAGCCGGCCTGTTCGTTGAGACGCGTTCCGAAGAGATCGTCAGCCCGGCACCATGAACCAGGCATAGGCAACCAGGCCGAGGGCACCCACGGCAAATCCGGCCAGGAAGATGATCAGCGCCCAGACGAAGGCCGAACCGCGATCGCTCCCCTGCTCGCGCGACACCGGCTCCCCACTGGGGGCTTCCTTGCGGTCGAGCGCGGCGGTCCGCAGCTTTTCTACCAGCGCTTCGCTCTCGAGCGAACGCTCGCGCTCCACGACACGCTCGGCGATATAGTCGGTCACAGCGTCAGCCGTCGCATCGAGGTCGGCACTCTCATGGAGAGTGAGGCGGCCGAGGCGGGTGTCTTTCAGAAGGCGATAGGAACGACGGTCGCGGGCCATCACCACATGCGTCGTGGGGTCGATCCAAAGGCGCGGCGGCGTCGAACCTGCGACCTCGCAGATGAAATAGGCATCGTCGGCGGGAAGCTCGCTGAAGACGCCCTGGAGCTCTTCGGCCAGCAGCGACAGCCGTGCTCGGTCGCCCTCGTGCAGGTCGGCGTACGCATCGGCCCGCTCGCTTTCGGCGATACGCATACGGCGCACGGCATCCGAAAGACGCCGCACCTTGCCCTCACCAATCTTGTTATCGCCCGCTTCGCCGCCTGTCATGGATCTTCCCACCGATTGGGTCCGGTTCGACCTTCTTTTTGAATCATACACGGATGGCGGAATTAGGACTAGCTTAACCATTCCTCGCCCACAGCGACGAGTCCGCTTGGGGAAAACGGCATCCGTAGCGTTTTCAAGTAGGGCTTGCCGTCAGGCCGTCGGTGGTGTTTGAAGACTGCACTGGTGCCGCCGCCGTCAGGCGCTCCGGCAAGGAGGACTCCATGAAGCCCGTTTTCATTCAGTTACAGTGCGCGCCTGGCCAGACCTACGCGGTGGCTGACGCCATCTACGCCCAGGAGATCGCTTCCGAGCTCTATTCGACGTCGGGCGAATACGACCTGCTGATGAAGATCTATGTCGACTCGGCAGCCCACGATGATATCGGCAAGTTCATCAACGAGAAGATCTCGTCGATCCCCGGCATTGTGCGGACGTTGACGACGCTGACGTTCCGGGCGTTCTAGAGCACCCGCCGATCAGGTTGAATCAACCTGATCGAAAAGCGGCTGCTCCAGCAATAAACCTGGAGCATTCGCTGCACGACCAAATGTTTCAATTTGTTCGGCGAATGTTCTAGGGGCAGGCGTCGTGATGGGCGGTGGTCAGCTGCCGCTGCCGCTTTGCAGGGCCAGACGGGTTGCGCCGAGGATCGGTCCCGGCAAGCCGCCCTTCTTGGACTGGACGATGACGGCAAGGCCGGCTGTGCCTTCAGGGGCCACGTCGGCAAGCGGCAGTTCGAATGTCACTGCCTCGCCGGACCACATGCCGACCACCTGCATTCGGTCGACGACATTGACGTAGGTGACCGCCGTATCGCGGTTCTCGCCGGAGCCGATGTCCACCGTCTTGGGCGGCAGATAGCCAGCTACCCACACGGACGCTTCTCCGGAGTGCTCACGAGCCGGCAGTGTGACGACGACACGGTCATCGGCGATACGGGCGGTAACGGCCAGATCCGGCGTCTCGCCGTTGTCTTTCATGACGTCGAACGAGGCGCGGATTTCATCCTGGCGACTGCCGATCACCGCGCTTCGGCCGTTGAGCACGGCTTGTGGAGTGAAAACAGCGTGATCGGCACGCGCCTTGGCGTATTCACGCTGCCGGTGGGTGAACTCCGGCTTGGCGTAGGTGTCGCGCCAACCGAGGTAGTCCCAGTAATCGACGGCGAAAGTCAGGGCGATCGTGTCAGGATCCTTGGCGAGCTGAGCCAGGACCTTGTCGGCGGGCGGACAGGCGGAACAGCCTTGGCTGGTAAATAGTTCGACGACGTTGGCCGCTGCAGCACTCGTGCTTCCGACTGCTAATGCGATGCAGCAGGAAGCCATGCCACGAGCAAATCCGCCTAATGTCCCCTGCCACGACATCGTATCCAAGGCTGGTCTCTCCGCCTTTGTTCTTTACTAGAGCAACAAATACGACGATGGATGATGACGATCCACTCACGAGTGCTTGACCGAACCAATCGGTCAACGATGCGTCATGCCCATTGATCTCTTGGAATCAGGCTTGATTCCGGAGCGCCGTCGCCTCGATTTCAATCTTCATTTCGGGGCGGATGAGACCGGCGATGATCATCGTTGCCGCCGGTCGGATTTCGGCGAACCAGCGCCCGACCACGGCAAACACGGGGTCGGCGAAGGCGGCATCGGTGACGATATAGCGGACGCGCACCACCTCCGACATGGAGAAGCCAGCGTCATCGAGGGCTCGGGCAATGGTGGTCATGGCGTTTTCCGCCTGGGCCGACACGTCGTCCGGCATGCTCATCGTCGCGTAGTCGTAGCCGGTCGTGCCTGAGACGAAACACCAGGGGCCGTCGGCAACGGCACGTGAATAGCCCGCGACCTTCTCGAAGGGCGAACCGGTGGAAACGAGTTGGCGCATCGAGGGAGCCCCATATGAAAACGCCCTCCGGGGGGGAGGGCGTTTCCTGAAAAAAGATCAGGCCCAGGGGTGGGCGGCGGCGTTCTTGGTCTCGAAGGCGGCGATTGCCGGTGCCTTCTCGAGCGTCAGGCCGATATCATCGAGGCCGTTCAGCAGGCAGTGCTTCTTGAACGGGTCGATGTCGAAGGAGACGGAGCCGCCGTCGGGGCCCTTGATCACCTGGTTGACGAGGTCGACGGTCAACGTCGCGTTGGCGCCGCGCTCGGCGTCGTCCATCAGCTTCTTGAGGTCGTCTGGCGAGACGACGATCGGCAGGATGCCGTTCTTGAAGCAGTTGTTATAGAAGATGTCGGCAAAGCTGGTGGAGATGACGCAGCGGATGCCATAGTCGAGAAGCGCCCAGGGGGCGTGCTCGCGCGAGGAGCCGCAGCCGAAATTGTCGCCGGCGACCAGGATTTCCGCCTTGCGATAGGCAGACTTGTTGAGAACGAAGTCGGGGTTCTCCGAGCCGTCTTCCCGATAGCGCATCTCCGAGAACAGACCCTTGCCAAGCCCGGTGCGCTTGATGGTCTTGAGATACTGCTTGGGAATGATCATGTCGGTGTCGATATTGAGGATCGGCATCGGCGCGGCAACACCGGTGAGCACGTCGAATTTCTGCATGATCTGTCCTTTCCCGAAAGCGACCTGCGCTCTTGCGAATGCAAATGTCGCTCCATTTCCTTGTTGTCGCATCGTTTTGGCGGAAAACCGGGTCCCGCTTTTCCGCACGATGCTCTGGGCAATCAGGCGGGGAGGAGGCCGGTGGTGGCCGGCCGTCCCAGCATCAGGTTGAGGTTCTGAACGGCGGCGCCGGAGGCGCCCTTGCCGAGGTTGTCGTAAAGCGAGACGATCAGCGCTTCCTCGCCGGAGGCGTCGGCGAAGACGTGAAGGCGCAGTTCGTTGGTGCCGTTGAGTGTCCTGGGATCGAGGCTCGAGAGACGCTCTGTCGCTTCGAACGGCATGACCTTGACGAAGGTTTCACCGGCGTAGCGCTCGGCCAGCAGCTCGTGGATGGCGCGCGCCTTGATGCCGGGCGCCACCGACCAGAGGCGAAGCGGCACGAATGTAAGCATGCCCTGCGCGAAGTTGCCAACCGACGGCTGGAACTGCGGCGCGTGCGAAAGGCCGGTGTAGGCGGACATCTCCGGCAGATGCTTGTGCTTGAAGGTGAGGGCATAGGGCAGGAACGGTGCGGGATCGGCGGCCGAACCATAGTCTTCGACCATCTTGCGGCCGCCGCCCGAATAGCCGGAGACACCGTTGTAGCTGAGCGCGGCGCCCGCAGGCAGCAGGCCGGCCTCGATCAGCGGACGAATGCCGGCGATGAGACCCTGCGGCCAGCAGCCGGGGTTGGCGACGCGCTTCGACCCGGCGATGGCTGCTGCCTGCTCCTTGGCCATTTCGGCAAAGCCATAGGTCCAGCCGGGCGCCACGCGATGGGCCGTGGATGCGTCGATCACCGCCGTACGGTCGTTGTCGATCAGGCTCACCGACTCTCTGGCCGCGTCGTCAGGCAGGCAGAGGATGGCGACATCGGCAGCGTTGAGCAGCCGGCGGCGTTCGTCCATGTCCTTGCGCTTTTCCGGGTCGATGGCGAGCAGTTCGATGTCATCGCGGGCAGCGAGACGGTCGCGGATCTGGAGACCGGTGGTGCCCGCTTCGCCGTCGATATAGATCTTCGCCCGTGTCATGGTCGTTGCCCGGAATGGGCCGGCTGCCGCCGGCATGTGTTGGAAAGTCCGCCACGGCGGGCGCCGGGCGGAGTGAGGAGAGGCTTTACCATCATCGGTGGTCGCTGTCATGCGCCTTGACGGGCGCCGTCGGGCTGCCGGGACGAGAACGGTCGGGTGGGAACTGTCGGTCAGACGGGGAGTATGTAGGTAATGATCAGATAGGCGCACAAGCCTATCGCCAGAACGAACGCCAAGCCCCGCGCGATCTTGCGCGCATAGATGACATCAGGATCTTCGTTGTCGTTGGCGGGGTCGTCGAACTGCATGGCTCCGGCCCGGTCGAAAATGGTTTCGCTTGTATATAATCGCCTCTCTGGCGCCGCCAAGCGAACAAAAGGGCTTGCATCGGAGTTGGCCTTCGGTCGACCCTTGCGAGGGAAAGCCCGCCCGATCGAGCGATTCCTGTTTCTAGAACGCCGTCACCTTGGCGGCTCTGCCGATGAGGTTGCCATGGCCAGGCTGTTTACCGCCCTCGAAATTCCTGCCACGGCCAGCTTCCACCTGTCGCTTCTGAAAGGCGGGCTGCCCGGTGCGCGCTGGATCGATCCGGCCAACTATCACGTGACGCTCCGCTTCATCGGCGACATCGATCATCGTACGGCCGACGAGGTGGCCGAGGCGCTCGACCGCGTCTATCGCCCTCCCTTTCAGCTCAGCCTCCGGGGATTGCACTGCTTTGCCTCGGGCCGCGTGCCGCACTCGCTCGCCGTCAAGGTGGAGCCAACCGAACAGTTGATCGAACTGCAGGCCGAACATGAACGGATCATGCAACGGCTCGGCCTGCCGGCCGAAGGGCGGCGCTACATTCCGCACGTTACGCTCGCCCGCTTCAAGGGCACGACCTCGACCGACGTCGCCCGCTGGCTGTCGGAGCATGGCGATTTCATCGGCCCCAGCTTCCCCGTCGATCGCTTCGTGCTTTACTCCTCGCGCGCTTCGGTGGGTGGTGGCCCCTATCTTGTCGAAGAAGCCTATCCGCTGGCCGCGTGATCAGGACTTGGCGTGGATCTTTTCGATGAAGGCACGCACGGCGCGGTCGCATAGATCGAAGACGGCATCGAAGGCCCTGTCGTCCTCGTAGTATGGATCCGGCACCTCGTTCGCGATTCCGAGCGCCTCCTCGAGACAGAGGCCGACGCGTGCCGTGGAGCTGGCCGGCGCCATGCGTCTGAGATCGGCGACATTCTGCCGGTCCATGCCGACAATCAGATCAAATTCGGAGAAGTCGGTCTTGCGGACCTGACGGGCGCGCAACGGCGACAGATCGACGCCGCGCCTGCGTGCCGCGGCGATGGCGCGGGGATCGGGGGGGTCGCCAGTATGCCAGCCACCGGTTCCGGCACTGTCGACCTGGGCGAGATGGGAAAGGCCCGCCGCGGCAAGATGGTTGAGCATCAGCCCTTCGGCGGTCGGCGAGCGGCAGATGTTGCCAAGACAAACAAACAGGATCGAGCGCATGTGGCGCTTTTCGCCGGGTCGCGCCTTGCGGTCAAGATGGCAGCGATCGTAGTCTCTTCGGCAGGAGTGTGCCGACATGACCTTTCTGCCGACCGGCGGTGTGCTTGCCGCCTACACGCTGGCTGTGCTGGCGCTCAACTATACGCCAGGGCCGGATATGGCGATGTTCGTCGGTACGGCCATCACCCGTGGCCGGCGGGCGGGTATCGCCGCCTTTCTCGGCACAAGCACTGGAATCCTCGTCCATACGCTTCTGGTGACCTTTGGTCTTGCGGCGCTGCTTGCCGCTTCACCGGTCGCCTTCGACGTGCTCAAGGTGACTGGCGCTCTCTATCTTCTCCATGTCGCCGTCGGCGCCATCCGTCATGGCAGCCGCTTTGCGCCGGAGGGAGGCGTCCTTCCGGCGGAACCCGCCGTGAAGCTCTATCTCAAGGGATTGGCCGTCAACGTGCTGAACCCCAAGGTCGCCCTGTTCTTTCTGACCTTCCTGCCGCAGTTCGTCGAGCCGGGTGACCCGGCGGCTCGCGGCAAGCTGTTGTTCTTCGGCCTGTGGTTCTTACTGGTTTCGACGATCTCCACCTTGCCACTCATCCTTGGCGCCAGCGGTGTCGCGGCGTTTCTCAAGGCTCGGCCGGGTGTAATGCGCGCGATCGACTATATCTTTGCCGGCGTGATGGGCGCGTTCGCTGCCAAGCTTGTCACGGCTCGTCTTTAGGGACTTGCCGTCCGGTCAGGAAAACGCCGTCGATACCGGCCATGCGCCCGGCCACCAGCCAGTAGACGAAGCCACCGACAATTCCGGTGGCGACGAGGATGGCGATGCTATGCGGGTCATCGTCAAGCGGACGGATCATCGAGGCGATTCCGAAGCTCGGTAGCAGTCCCAGTATGCCGCCGACGACCAGATAGACGAACGCCGAGCGCAGACGGAACACTTCGGTGACCAGGATGACGACCGCCCAGGGTGCCAGCGCCGTGGCGCCAATATAGCTGGCAGTCATCGCGGCACCGACGCCGAAATGACTCCAGAACCATACGCTGTCGGCCGGGTCTGCGGGGCCAAGACCGACCGAAGCCGACAGCATGAAGACGGCGGCGGCGACGATCGCCAGGATGAAGCCGATCAGCGCGGCGAAGATCCGCCCGACCGCCCGCATCAGTCCTCTCCGTGGCCAGCCACCATGGCGCGCATGGCAAGGTCGGCTTCCGAGAGCTCCATCTCGAGCTTCAGCCGCTCGGTCTTGCGCAAACGCTCGCTCTCGCTCTTCAGCTGACCGCAAGCGGCGGCGATGTCGCGGCCGCGCGGCGTACGGATCGGCGAGGCGTAGCCTGCATCGTTGACGAACTGGGCGAAGGTCTCGATGGTATCCCAGTCCGAGCACTCGTAGGCGGTGCCCGGCCATGGATTGAACGGGATAAGGTTGATCTTGGCCGGAATGCCCTTCAGGAGCTTCACCAGATCGCGGGCGTCTTCGAGGCTGTCGTTGACGCCCTTCAGCATCACATACTCGAAGGTGATGCGGCGGGCGTTCGACAGGCCGGGGTAGGCGCGACAGGCGTCGATCAGTTCCTTGAGCGGATACTTCTTGTTGATCGGCACCAGCACGTTGCGCAGATCGTCGCGCACGGCATGCAGCGAGATTGCCAGCATGCAGCCGATTTCATCGCCGGTTCGGGCGATGTTGGGCACCATGCCGGAGGTGGACAAGGTGACGCGGCGTTTCGACAGCGACAGGCCGTCGCCGTCCATGATGATGGCGAGCGCCTGCTTGACGGCATCGAAGTTGTAGAGCGGTTCGCCCATGCCCATCATGACGACGTTGGAGACGAGGCGCCCTTCGCTCGGAACGGCCGCCTCGGCGTTGGGCGCCGCGTCCGGATAGTCGCCGAGACGGTCGCGGGCGACCAGCACCTGCGCCACGATTTCCTCGGCGGTGAGGTTGCGAACCAGCATCTGCGTGCCGGTGTGGCAGAAGGCGCAGTTGAGCGTGCAGCCGACTTGCGAGGAAACGCAAAGCGTGCCGCGGCCTTCCTCGGGGATGTAGACGGTCTCGATTTCCACCGGCTTGCCGGCACCGCGCGAGGGAAAGCGCATCAGCCACTTGCGGGTGCCGTCGGCCGACACCTGCTCGGCGACGATCTCCGGGCGACCGACGACATAAGCGGCATCGAGGCGGGCACGCAGATCCTTGGCGACATTGGTCATCGCCGAAAACTCGCGTACGCCGCGCACGTAGATCCAGTGCCACAGCTGGGCGACACGCATGCGGAGCTGCCGCTCTTCGACGCCGATGGCGAGGAGCGCCTTCGCCATCTCGATGCGCGTCATGCCGACGAGCGACGGCTTTTCAGACATGGCGGCAGGCGATGTGGCAACAGGGCTGTGGTCGATGACGGTCGACATGGGCGTTCGATAAGTCCTGATGGAGTTGAGAAGGCGAAAAATGTCCGCCCCAAAAGCAAGAACGGCCGAGGACGTTGCCGTCCCGACCGTTCCCGGTTGTGCGAAGCCATATCAGAAAATCAGGTAAAACCCAAGCTTGGGCTTTCTTGGTCGGTTGCCGACGAACTTCCGGCCCCTGGCTGTCGCGCCCAGCGCATGAAGCCGCGCGGCGCGGCCTCATGCAACTATCCAACCGACTCGTGGCTTACTGGCACTCGCCGTCGATACGCTTCAGCGCGGCGCTGATGCCCTTGAGCGAATAGGTATCGGTGGTCACGGTGCCGCGACGCGACGTACCGGTGATCACCATGGTCGAGCCGCCCTTCATGGCGTTGATGAAACGGGTTTCCTCGGCGGCGTTGTCGACCCAGGCACCCTGATCCTTGGTGTACATGCTGAAGGTGGCGTCGCCGATCTTGACGGTGGTCTTGGAGCCTTCCTTGTAGGGATAGCCGGCAATCACCGAAACCTCGTGTTTGACGCCTTCCTTCGGGCGATTGGTGATGAACATGAACACCGGGTCGCGGTTGACGCCGGCCGGCTGCTTGTCGGTCGGCTGCGTCGCCGTGTAGCACACCTTGGCGCCGGCATTATTGTAAGTGTAGGTGGCCCAGCTCTCGAACGTCTGGAGCGGTGTGGGTGCCTTGGCCTGCTGCTGCTGTTGCGGCTGCGAGGGCGCCTTGGTCTGCTGCTGGGCGCCGGCGAGGGTCGTCGCGCTGAGCAGCAGTGCGACGGCCAAGCCGAGGGTGCGTGCGTTCGTCATCTAATCACCTTGGGTCTCGTCGTGGGACACTGATGCGCCCACCGAAGCGGTCCGCATGAAGCCTAAGGGAAACGTTAAGGCGTCATGGTTACCAAAGTGTTGCTCCGGCGTTTCGAACTGTCGGATCGTGGTGATCATGGACGCCTCACGTTGCTGCGGCGCGAGGCTTGGCCCGAAATCGGGCGACAATGCGGCCAGCCGGACCAAAGCTGTTACCTGTCCGCTGGTTATCCGGTTTTTTCAGTGACGAGTCGGTCAAGGGCGATGCGAGCCGCCGTGCGGTGCTGCTCACCGATATGCCCCCGGACCATGGTAATCGCGGTGACGAGGATGGTGATGTCATCCGAAAAGCCGAATCCGACAATGAAATCAGGCACGATGTCGAACGGTACCACGAAATAGGCGAGGGCTGCGAACAAGGTCGCCCGCACCGATGCCGGCGTTTCGGGATCGAGCGCGCAGTAATAGGCCGCCACCACCTCGTCGATGAAGGGGATGGCCGCAACCGCCTTCTTGACCGTTTTCCAGAAGCGGGAACGGACGCGGGCCTCGTGGCCCTCGGCCGGACCGATGATCTCGGGGTCGGGATGGTGGAATTTACGCATGGCGTCGAAATGGGAATCCCGATGCCTGCTGTCAACGGTCGAGCCCGTAGATCGGCAGGCGGCCACCCTCCGCCTTGTAGATTTGGGTGTCGATGGCGCCAAGCGGTTCGATTCGCTCCGGCGCGATGCCCAGGGACGATGGATCGACCTCGGTGACGAGAAGTGCCGGACCATGGATGGAGGGCTGGTAGGGTATGGTCATTTCGAACTGGTCGGCTGGCGCGGCTCCGGGCGCGACGTAGGGGCGGACCACAAGACCGCTATCGCGCAACTCATAGAGCGTTTCCGATGTCATCGGTCGTCCGACGGTGACGACGGTACGAACTCCGGCCGCCCGCGCGGCTTCGACTAGCTTCTCGCCGTAATCGGCCCAATGAAGCAGGCGCTGGAGCTGCCTTGGTCTTTCCGGCAGTGGAGCGTGGCCGACAAGGCTCGCGCCGACGGCCAATGCCACGGCGGCGATCACGTTGATGGCCGCCGACAGTTTCAGGAGGGCACGCCAGCGGCCCTGGCAGAGCAGGGCGCTGGCAAAGATGATCAGCGCCGGAAACGCCGTCGCTGCCCAGTTGCCGTGCAGCTTGGCGAAGGCGGCATTGACGCCGATGACGATCAGAATGGGCAGGCTCAGCCACATCATCAGCCGGTCGGCCGTCGGTCTGGCCGACCGCCAGCCGACGAGTGCGGCGAGAACCGCGACGGCGAACAGGATCGGCCCGGGAATCACCGCTTGGCCGCCGAGGTACTCGAATATCTTGCCAACCTTGAAGCCGATCGCCTCCCATCCGGCGTTGTCGCCGGTGTGGTGGAAGGTGACGAAACCATTCTGGGCGTTCCAGATCAGGTTAGGCAGGAAGCCGGCAAGGCCACCGAGAAACGCGACCCAGGTGGCGCCCTGCCGGAAAAGCGGACGTCTGCCGGGTGTCGCCAGGACATAGACGAGCAGCGAGGCCGGCAGGTAGATCATTGCGTACTTGGCATTGAGGCCGACGGCGACGGAGCCGGCAAGATAGACGGCGCGGGAGAGCGCGGGCTTATCGAGAAACAGCACTGTCGCATGCAGGCCGATGCACCAGAACAGCAGCAACGGCCCGTCGGTGTTGAGAATCAGCGACGAGAGGCTGACGGCCGGCATCGCCGCATAGGCGAGCGCGCTCCAGAAGGCGATGCGGGCATCGTAAAGTCGCCGCGCGGCAAGGAAGACGAACCAGGCGGCTGTCGCATGCAGGATGGGAGCGGGCGCGCGCACGCAGGCAACGCCATTGCCGCAGACCTCGGTCGTCCCGCGTATCAGCCAGGCGATCAGTCCCGGCTTGGTGAAGTAGCCGAAGGCCAGATGCCGCGACCACGCCCAGTACTGCGCCTCGTCATAGGTCAGCTCGAAGCCGCTCAGGAGCAATGTCGCGAGGCGAAGGACAAGGAAGGCGGCGATGACCAGAACGGTCAGCCTCATCCAGTTGCGGTCTGAAATGGGTTGGGTGTCGGTCATGCTCGGCTCGGCTGGCTGGAGCGCCGGTTTATCAGCTGCGGTCAAGGCTGACAAATGGCGAATCTCCAGCCTTGCACGGCTGGCATAGTCGGTTAAATTGCCGGCGATCCTTTCGAGCCGCTGGCGACCCTCCCGCCGACCGCCGCGGCGTTCATCCCCACGGAGTTTCCATGAAAAAGGGCGAAGTCAAGAAAGTCGTGCTGGCCTATTCAGGCGGCCTCGACACGTCGATCATCCTCAAGTGGCTGCAGACCGAACTCGGCGCCGAAGTGGTCACCTTCACCGCCGATCTCGGCCAGGGCGACGGCGATCTCGAGCCGGCTCGCAAGAAGGCCGAGATGATGGGCATCAAGGAGATCTTCATCGAGGACGTGCGCGAGGAGTTCGTCCGCGACTTCGTTTTCCCGATGTTCCGCGCCAACGCCGTCTATGAAGGCGTCTATCTGCTCGGTACCTCGATCGCCCGGCCGCTGATCTCCAAGCACCTGATCGACATCGCCAGGAAGACCGGTGCCGACGCCATTGCCCACGGTGCCACCGGCAAGGGCAACGACCAGGTGCGCTTCGAGCTCAGCGCCTACGCGCTCAACCCGGACATCAAGATCATCGCCCCGTGGCGCGACTGGACGTTCAAGAGCCGTACCGATCTTCTCGATTTTGCCGAGAAGCACCAGATTCCGATCGCCAAGGACAAGAAGGGCGAGGCGCCTTTCTCCGTCGACGCCAATCTTCTGCATTCCTCCTCCGAGGGCAAGGTGCTCGAGGATCCGTCGCAGCCGGCGCCCGAATACGTCCACATGCGGACCATTTCGCCGGAAGATGCGCCCGACAAGCCGACCCTCATCACAGTCGGGTTCGAGAAGGGCGATGCCGTCTCCATCAACGGCAAGCGCATGAGCCCTGCCGAATTGCTGACCGCGCTCAACAAGTACGGCCATGACAATGGTATCGGCCGCATCGATCTGGTCGAGAACCGCTTCGTCGGCATGAAGTCGCGCGGCGTCTACGAAACCCCCGGCGGCACCATCCTGCTTGCCGCCCACCGGGCGATCGAGAGCATCACGCTGGACCGTGGCGCCGGTCACCTCAAGGACGAACTGATGCCGCGCTATGCGGAGCTCATCTACTACGGCTTCTGGTTCGCCCCCGAGCGCTACATGCTGCAGGCGCTGATCGACAAGAGCCAGGAGAACGTCGAGGGCGAAGTGACGCTGAAGCTCTACAAGGGCAACGTCATCGTCACCGGCCGTTCGTCGCCGAAGACGCTCTACTCGTCGACGCTGGTCACCTTCGAGGACGACCAGGGCGCCTACGACCAGAAGGATGCCGCCGGCTTCATCAAGCTCAACGCGCTGCGTCTCCGCACGCTGGCCAAGCGCGATCGCGGCTGAGCCTGCTCAGGAGCCTTTGTAAGAACTGAAGGCCCGCTCCGGTGTTCGCCGGGGCGGGCCTCTTTGTACTAAGCACCTGCTGTCGGCCTTGGATGCCTCTTAAGCTGCGCGCAGACTGTCGACGAACTTGCTCACTTCGCTCTGGAGATCGGCGGACTGCCGTTCGAGATCGGTCGAGAGCGACATCAGGTGCGTCGAGGCCTGACCGGTATGCTCGGCGGCTTCGCCGACGCCGGCGATGGACCCGGTCACCGTCTGGGTACCCTCGGCGGCCCGCTGGGTGTTCTGGGCGATCTCGCCGGTCGCCGCGCCCTGCTCCTCGACCGCGCCGGCGATCGACGCCGTCACTTCGCGGATCATCGAGATGGTCGAGGTGATGCGACCGATTGCGGTCACCGTCTCGTTGGTGGCTTCCTGGATCTCGCCGATCTTGGAGCCGATCTCGTCGGTGGCCTTGGCCGTCTGGGCGGCGAGCTGCTTCACCTCGCTGGCGACGACCGCGAACCCCTTGCCGGCGTCGCCCGCCCGTGCCGCCTCGATGGTGGCATTGAGGGCGAGGAGGTTGGTTTGTTCGGCGATCGCCCGGATCAGGTTGACCACGTCGCCGATACGGACGGCGGCATCGGTCAGGGCGCGCACCTTGGTCTCGGTGCGGGATGCCTCGGCGGCCGCTTCCTCGGCGATGCCGGCCGACTTGGACACCTGAACGTTGATCTCGCGGATCGACGCGGTGAGCTCTTCCGCGCCGGCCGCCACAGTCTGCACGTTGGAAGCGGCGGTTTCGGCGGCGCCGGTCACCGATTGTGCCCGGCCGGATGTGGCTTCGGCGGTTTCGGACAGTTCGCGGGCAGCTTCCGCCACTTCGGCCGACGAGCGGGCGAAGCGGTCGGCCAGCGCACCCATGGTGGACTGGAAGGCATCGGCAAGGGCTTGCCGCTCCTGAACCTGACGCTCGGCGGCGATGCGATCGTTCTCGCCCTGCACGGCGCGGAGCTGTTCGGTCTCCGACAGTCCCTTGGCGAAGACGTCGAGCGTCCTGGCCATGTCGCCGACTTCGTTGCGATGGTCGGCATAGGGAATGGTGACGTCGCGATCGCCGGCGGCAACCGCCTTCATGGCCGCCGTGATGCGGGCGATCGGCTTGACGATGCCGCGTGCCAACAGCAGTCCGAACACCAGCGTCATCGCCATGATGACGCCGAAGATGATCGTCAGCTGATCCTTTGCTTCACGGCGCGCGCGGATTTCCGATGTGGAGGCCGACGTGTCGACGCTGCGGATCGTCGAGACGAGGTTGTCGAGCTGCGGCTCCAATGCCTTGTAGCCGTTGGAAAGCTGCTCGTAGGTGCTGAGGAACTTCTGCTGCAGGGCCACCCACTGGCCGACGCTGGCGGTGTAACCCTCCATCGCCTTGCCGAGCGCGGCCTTGGCGTCCGCGGGCAAAGTGCTGCGGACGAGGGCGCGGGTGAAGTCCATCGAAGTCTTGCCGAAGGCGGTGAAGGCCTGCGGGTCGCTTTTCAGCATGAAGTCCTTTTCCTGGGTCCGCATGGTGGCGAACAGGGCGGCCAGCTCGGGCGCCGGATTGGCGGCCAGCAGATCGTTGACCGCCTGGCTGGATTTCAAAAGCGCGCCGTTGACGCCCTGCTGCGGATAGAGGCCAAGCTGTTTCTTGATGTCGAGGATGGTCTTGAAGGAGGTCCCGTACTCGTCGAGGCCGGCCTTGATCTGGGCGACGTTCTCCGCCTTCGCCGGATCGGTGGCCATGATGCGCGTTTCGAGCTGCTGGATTGTCGAGCTGGTCATGCGCGTCAGATCGCCATGCAGTCCCGAGTAGCGCTCGTTGCCGGTGAACAGGAACTCTATTTCCGCCCGGCGCAACTGCAGCGCGGTGGTTTGAAGGGTACCCGCCAGATCGGCGTTGATGCGAGCGCTGGCCGCGCGCTGGCGATAGTCGTTGGCGTTGATGTCCTGCATCATGTAGAGCCCGCCGACGACGGCGAGGGCCACGAGCGAGAACAAACCGAAGGCAAGCACCTTCGTGGCGATGCGGAACCGCGCACCGAGCGCGAATCCCTTGAGCCTGAACTTAGGCATCTGACGAAACTCCCCCGATTGGACCGGTCCGGCGCAGCCTGGGCACGGCGCGCCATCTCCTCCCGACCGATCTCCATCTCAGGTAGCATCGCTTTCGCCGATTAATTGCGCGTAAAGCGGCTTGCTGAAAATGACGCGAACCGGCACCAATCGCCGATGATAATGCTACGGATATCCGCCGTCGTTCCTGGCGGTCCCGGCTGGTGCCTAGCTTATCGGCAGAGGGGCGATTGCGCGGGACGACGTTTTGCGGGAAGCTCGTTCGTCTCTTGCCGGAAAGCCCGCTTCTTCATGCCCCTATCGCTTCTTCTGTCGGCCTTCCTGGCCGCCTTCCTCTATGTCGTGATTCCCGGCCCGGCCTTCATCGCATTGCTCGGCATAGGTGCAGGACAGGGGCGGGGCGCCGGCGCGCGCTTCATCGTCGGCCATCTTGCCGGCGACACGCTGTGGACGAGTCTTGCGCTCATCGCCCTGGTGGGGGCGCATGTCGTTGGGCCGATGGTGTTCGATCTGCTCGGTTGCATCTGCGGCACCTATCTCGCTTTCATCGGCTGGCGCGCTTTCCGTGCTCGACCGAGCCACGAAGGGCGGGCGGTGATGGCGGTGGAGCGGCCGTTTCGGCGCGGTCTGATCTTCGGTCTCACCAATCCCAAGGGATATCCGGTGGCGCTGGCCACCTTCACGGCGCTGGTCGGCGGCGTCGCCGATACGCTTTCCTTTTCCAGCCTGCCGGCACTGCTTGCCGCATCCTTCATCGGCTTCCTTGCCGCCGACGTGGTGATGATTGCCATCATCGGCGCCGGGGCGGTACGTCGCTTCTATCGGGCGCACGAGCTTGCCATCGTCCGAGGATCGGGGCTGCTGTTCATGGGCTTTGCCGCGCAGGCCTTCTGGCACTCGGCACCGGGGCTTCTCGGCTATCGTCGCAGTTGAAGCCTGGGCTCAAGCCCGCTCCCGTTCGGCAAAGCCAAGGAGCAGGGCGGCGAAGCTGACCACTGGAATCACGGTGGCAAAGGCGAGTGGTGGCGAGCCGATCAGCGCCACCGCGCCGGAATCGATGAAGCCGCTTCCCATCTGGGCGAACCCAAGCAGGGCGGCGGCCGCTCCGGCCTTTTCGGGGAAGGCGGCCATGGCGCGGGTGGTGAGATCGGGCGTCACCATGGCGAGCGCGAAGGCAAACAGTGCGACCGGCACCATCACCGTCAGATAGGATGGCGAAAAAAGACCGACGGAAACTGCCATCGCCAGCGCACCCGTCATTGCCAGGGCGAGACCGGGCAGTACCAGGTTGCGGGCAGGAACATGCCTGAGCAGTGCCTTGGTGACGATGCCGCCAAGAATATACGCCCCGGTCTGAGCGAGCATGCCGAAGCCGAACGCCTGCGGGCTGAGACCGGCAATGTCGATCAGCAGGAAGGGCAGCATCGAGCTCAGCGAATAGAAGCCGCCCAACACAAGCCCCAGCATGAGGGCCGGGGACAGGAAACGTCCGTCGCCGGCGAGTGCGACATAGGCGCGGACAAGGCCGGCCGGACTGGCTCGGGCCGGGTCTGGCGTGCGGTTGGTCTCCGGCAGGAAACGATAGACGGCAATGAACAGGACGCTGCCGTAGGCGACCATCAGCACGAAGATCGCCCGCCAATCGAACGCCAGCATGGCCAGGCTGCCGAGCGTTGGCGCCATCGCCGGGCCGATTGCCAGGAAAATGCCGATGGTGTTCATGACTCGTGCCGACTGTTCGCCGGTGAAGTTGTCGCGGACGATGGCGCGGGCCACCGAAATGCCGACGGCCGCGCCGATACCCTGCACGAGACGGGCAATCGTCAAGGCCTCAACAGAGGGCGCCAGCATGGCGCCGACCGATCCGACCGTGTAAAGCGCGAGGAAGGCGAGCGCGGCGGGACGGCGGCCATAGGCATCCGACAGCGGACCGCAGATGAGTTGGGCCAGGGCGAATCCGGCAAAGTAGGCGGCCAGCGTTGCCTTTACCGCCGGATAGGTCGTGGCGAAATCGGTGACCAACTGGGGCATCGCCGGCGTGTAGAGGGCAAGCGACACGGGCCCGAGCGCGATGAGAAGCGAGCCAATTGCCGCGACATGGCGCTCGGTCATCGGGGCATGCTGCATGGGGTGTCCCGGAGTTGAAGGCCGAAGTGGGCGCTTTTAGCAGAGACAAACGGTCGCTGTTAAGTGTCGCAACGCTTTGCATGGCTGATGATCGGGCGAAAAATCAGGTTTTTCTTGCTACCGTCACATTCATTTGTATAGTGCGCGCCAGAATGACGGTCCGGAGGCTCGCTTCGGGCCGTCTGTCTTTTCCCAACCGAGTACGCCCATGCAATTGCGCAACATCGCCATCATCGCGCACGTCGACCATGGCAAGACCACGCTTGTCGACGAGCTTCTGAAGCAGTCCGGCACCTATCGCGAAAACCAGAAGGTCGCCGAGCGCGTGATGGATTCCAACGACCTCGAGAAGGAGCGCGGCATCACCATCCTTGCCAAGGCGACTTCGGTGGTCTGGAAGGATGTGCGGATCAATATCGTCGACACCCCAGGCCACGCCGATTTCGGTGGCGAGGTGGAGCGCATCCTCAACATGGTGGACGGTGCCATCGTGTTGGTCGACGCCGCCGAGGGGCCGATGCCGCAGACCAAGTTCGTGGTCGGCAAGGCGCTCAAGGTCGGCCTGAAGCCGATCGTCGCCATCAACAAGGTCGATCGTCAGGACGCCCGCATTCACGAGGTGGTCGACGAGGTATTCGATCTGTTCGCCAACCTCGACGCGACCGAAGAACAGCTCGACTTCCCCATCCTCTACGGATCGGGCCGTAACGGCTGGTTCTCGACGACGCCGGAAGGCGGAGAGGGCGACGGCATGGCGCCGCTGTTCGATCTCGTCCTGCGTCACGTCGATCCGCCGCATGTCGAGCAGGACGCGCCGTTCCGCATGATCGGGACGCTTCTGGAAGCCAACCCGTTCCTCGGCCGTCTGATCACCGGCCGCATCACCTCGGGTTCGGTCAAGACCAACCAGACCATCAAGGTGCTCGACCAGGACGGCAACGTCGTCGATCAGGGGCGCGTCTCCAAGCTTCTGGCCTTCCGCGGTCTCGAGCGCACTGCCATCGACATCGGCGAGGCTGGCGACATCGTGGCGATCGCCGGTCTGACCAAGGGCACCGTGGCCGAAACCTTCTGCGCCCTTGAAGTGACCGAGCCGCTGCATGCCCAGCCGATCGATCCTCCTACCGTCACGATGACCTTCCTCGTCAACAACTCGCCGCTCGCCGGCACCGAGGGCGACAAGGTGACGAGCCGCATGATCCGCGATCGTCTCCTGCGCGAAGCTGAAGGCAATGTCGCCCTGAAGATCGAGGAAAGCACCGAGAAGGACTCGTTCTTCGTGTCGGGCCGTGGCGAACTGCAGCTTGCGGTTCTGATCGAGACCATGCGCCGCGAGGGCTTCGAACTGGCCGTGTCGCGCCCGCGCGTCGTTTTCCGCAAGGACGAGGCCACCGGCGAGACGCTGGAGCCGATCGAGGAAGTGGTCATCGACGTCGACGAGGAGTATTCCTCGGTGGTCGTTCAGAAGATGAGCGAACGCAAGGCCGACATGGTCGAGATGCGCCCGTCCGGTGGCAATCGCCTGCGTCTGGTGTTCTTTGCGCCGACGCGCGGCCTGATCGGCTACCAGTCGGAGCTCCTGACCGACACGCGCGGCACGGCGGTGATGAACCGTCTGTTCCACGACTACCAGCCGCACAAGGGCGAGCTGCCCGGCCGGCGCAATGGCGTGCTGATCTCCAACGACATCGGCGAGGCCGTCGCCTATGCGCTGTGGAACCTCGAGGATCGCGGCCCGATGATGATCGAGCCGGGCTGGAAGGTCTACCAGGGCATGATCGTCGGCGAGCACACCCGCGAGAACGACCTCGAAGTCAACGTCCTCAAGGGCAAGAAGCTGACCAACGTCCGCTCGGCCGGCAAGGATGAGGCCGTGCGCCTGACGCCGCCGATCCGCATGACGCTGGAGCGGGCGCTGGCCTGGATCCAGGAAGACGAACTGGTCGAGGTGACGCCCAAGTCGATCCGTCTCAGGAAGACGACGCTCGATCCGATCGAGCGCAAGCGCGAGCGGTCGCGCGACGCGGCGGCCTGAGCCAAGTTTCGGGAACCTACGGAAAGGGCGGTGCCATGCGGCGCCGCCCTTTTTGCATGCGGCGTCGCTTCGCCAGCCCCGAAATGAAAAGGACCGCGTCGGCGACGACGCGGTCCTTGGGAAGTCCTGTTCGGCAGTTGCGTCGGCCTCAGCCTTCGCCGCCCTCGCTGCTGCCTTCGGCCGTCGCCTTGGCGCGGCGGGTGCGCGGGCGGGTGGTCGAGGCGATCGGGGTGCCGATGGTGGTGGCGCGACGGCGCGGAACGCGCTTGCGCGGCGCTTCGTCCTCGGCTCCCGCCTCGGCCGGCGCGGCGGCTACCGGTTCCGGCGACGGCTCGCGGGCCGGTTCGGCGGCGGGACGCTCGGCGACCGGAGCAGAGCGCTCCACTGCCGGGGCAGGCGCGGGACGCTCGGCCACCGCCACCGGGGCGGGCTCGGACGGACGCGGCTGGCGATCTAGAAGGAA
>JARKNW010000015.1 GCA_029976075.1 Pleomorphomonas sp. | reverse complement strand
TGGTCGAGGAGGATCCCGACTACGTCGTGGTCGGCGAGACCCGCACGTACTCCTTCGAGGCGATCACCATGGCGATCAATCACATCATCGGCGGTGCCCGCTTCATCGCAACGAACCCCGACACGCTCGGCACCAGCCCGGCGGGCGTGCTACCCGCTACCGGATCGGTCAGTGCCCTCATCACCGCGGCGACAAACCGTCGCCCCTACATCGTCGGCAAGCCCAATCCGATGATGTTTCGTAGCGCGATGAACCGCATCGAGGCGCACAGCCAAACCACCGCAAAGATCGGCGATCGCATTGACACCGACATCGTCGCCGGTATCGAGGCGGGACTGTTCACCGTCCTCGTGCTCACCGGCATCACCGGACGCAAGGACTTGGAGCGCTTTCCCTATCGTCCGGACCTTGTGGTGGAGTCAGCGGCAGCACTACGCAAGATGCTGTGAACCGGCGAACGGGCCATCCCATGGCAGCGCATGTCACGCGTAGGAGCGGATCTGGTCCGCTTCACTGGTGATCGTCGCCTCATCGATCAGGCCTGAGCTCTTGACGACCTCCACCCAGCGATCGAGACTACTCGTCAAGGCCCCGGAATCGATCAGAGCCGACTGAAGATCGCTGGCAGCCTGAGTCTTGAGCGCCGTCCACTCCTCGTTGGCTTCGAAAGCAGTCACTAACGGGTTGTTACCACCCATGCCGCCAGGCATGCCACCGCCCCAAGCGCCGCCTGAAGATTGCATGTCGCTCGGCATGCCACTGGGCATCTGCCCAGCCGGCATGCCGTTGCCCTGCCCACCCGGCATACCACCGCTTTGCCAATCGCTCGGCATGTCTGAGGGCCGCATGCCGCTCGGCATGCCACTAGGCATCCCCGAAGACGTTCCGCCCATGCCGCCCGGTGACCCACCGAAGGCGAGATTGTGGTCCCATGCGACGACAGTGAACTTCTGGGTCGTCGAATCCCAGAAGAGGTACGAGTTGTTACCGGGACCGTCAATGTCGTCGGAGTTATTGACGAGTTCCTCAAACGCCAGGTAGGTCGCGAATGAGTCGATGTCGAGCAGGTTCGGCAGCTGCGCTGCGATCTCCTCCTCGGTTCCGTTGTTCACCAGGTCGAGGAGTTGAACCAGTGGAGCATAGTCATCGGGACCCGCTTCGATGTCGAACGAATCCGAATAGTCTGCATCAGAGCCAAGCCAGCTCCAACTACCGTCCGCTTCTGCCTTGTAGAGGACCGAGTCACTGCCTGCATCCGGGAAGTTGTCGGCAACCCAGCTCTCATCCAGGTTCTGCACGACGAGTCTGAGTTGGGCGTCGCTGCCGTTCACCGAGAAGGACGATTCGACGGCCTGTTCACTGGCCAGGCCGGCCGTGCCCAGCAGATCCAGAGCAACCGCCTCGTTGAGGGATGTCTCAGTCGAGTTCGCCCGCACCGTGAAATCGGTGTAACCGTCCAGATTTGCACCACTCACGTATTTGTCGAGTTTGATACGCCAGGGCAGGTCCTGCGGCGCCGATTCGGTAGTCACTCCTCTCAACGACGAGTTGCCCTTGAGTTTGATGCCGACATTCTCGAAGACCGTGCCGTCCATCGTGACAGTCGCAGAGACCCAATCCTTGTCGCCGCTGTCCATGTACGTCTGCAGCATTAATGTCAAATCGTCCTGACCCACATCAATGATCACCTCATGGGCCTCGGACGAATCGAAGATGCTTCCGCTGGCCACCGTGCCCGTGCCGGCCAGCTCTGAGGCGTCACCTGACGCCGAGCCAGCTGACGAACACCCCACTAAACCGAGCAATACCGCGACTCCGAGCGCCAGCACGGACGTCCACCAACGTCGAATCACCATTAGTCAAGCATCAGACGCCATGCTGTGCTGTCTCTGGCGCCAATCTGTGTGACAGCTGGGTTTTCCGCCGTCAGACCCACCCGTGTTTGATCTTGCTCTGTTGTTCCTGCGACTTGAAGAGATTGAACCGTGGCAAGAACTTGTCCCAGTCGATCGCATGCGAGTCCAGTTCGGGCCCATCGATGCAGGCGTGCTTGCGGATCAGCTTGCCGTCGATCAGCACCGGGACCA
>JARKNW010000011.1 GCA_029976075.1 Pleomorphomonas sp. | reverse complement strand
ATAGCGAGTTGACCGACTTGATCGACATCAGCGGGCCTTCGAAGGTCGACATGCCGTAGAAGGCGACCGACACCACCATGATGCGCAGGACCGGATCGGTGCGCAGCTTGTCCCAGGCGCCGGAGAGCGTCATGAGGCCGTTGATCATGCCGCCCCAGGAGGGCATCCACAGCATCACCGAGAACACCATGCCGAGCGTCGAGGCCCATTCGGGCAGCGCGGTGTAGTGGAGGTGGTGCGGGCCGGCCCAGATGTAGAGGAAGATCAGCGCCCAGAAGTGGATGATCGACAGCCGGTAGGAATAGACCGGCCGGTTGGCCCGCTTCGGCACGAAATAATACATGATGGCCAGGAAGCCGGCGGTGAGGAAGAAGCCCACCGCGTTGTGGCCGTACCACCACTGCACCATGGCGTCCTGCACGCCGGCCCAGACCACGTAGGACTTGGAGCCGAAGAAGCTGACCGGCACCGCCGCGTTGTTGACGAGGTGCAACATGGCGATGGTGACGATGAAGGCCAGGTAGAACCAGTTGGCCACGTAGATGTGCGGCTCCTTGCGCCGCCACAGCGTCGCCAGGAAGATCAGCAGATAGGCCACCCAGACGATGGTCAGCCACAGGTCGGCGTACCACTCGGGCTCGGCGTATTCCTTGCTCTGGCCGACGCCGAGCAGGTAGCCGGTGCCGGCGATGACGATGAACATGTTGTAGCCGAGGATGACGAACCACGGCGTGACGAGGCCCGGCATGCGCGCCCGGCTCGTCCGCTGCACGACGTAGAACGAGGTCGCCAGCAGCACGTTGCCGCCGAAGGCGAAGATCACCGCCGAGGTGTGCAGCGGCCGCATGCGGCCGAAGGTGGTCCAGGGCAGGTCGAGGTTCAGCGCCGGGAAGGCCAGCTCGAGGGCGATCCAGATGCCGACCGAGAAGCCGGCGATGCCCCAGAACATGGCGGCGATCGAGGCGAACTTGACCGGCCCGAGATTGTAGTTCGGCTTGCCATTGATCTCGGCGGGCTCGACGCGGCCGTCGCGGTCGATGAACGACCTGACGATCAGGAAGATGCCGGCCGCCGACGCGATGGCGCCGAGGATGGCATGAAAGGCAAAGACCGGATCGACCGCCTTGCCGGCGGCCAGAACGCAATAGAAAAAGAGCAGCCCGAGAAAGACCGTGTAACCGATCTCTTCAGGCGACATCAGAGGTTTGGCCCTCAACGCCGTCATGTTCGTCGCCCCGTGTCTGTTGGAGACCACCCGCCCCTCGCGGGAGGGCCCCTCGCCTCACCCGCCGCCCGGCTCCGGGCGCCTCCCCGCTCCGGCCCGTCGGGCCTGAAGCACGGGAAACAACTTAGTGGAGCCTACGCATACAGGCCTTGATCGAGGTCAAGGCCGATACGGGAATGCACGCGGTTTACAGCAGTTCTAGACAATTTGCCTATATCAAAATGGACTAATTTTAATGTGCGCTACGGGAGGCGTCCGATACCGTTGCGCTCCGCATGGATCGGGGGGCAGATTGCGGGCGCCGGACGGATGGCGACCCGCCGATTCGCCCGCCGCCGCTGTCGCCCGACGTCGATCATTGTTCGGTCGACCGCCGGCACCCAGGGATTCCGCATGACCCAGTTGGACACCGCCGTTTCGCTTGAGGACCTCATCCGCGCCACCGTGCCGCGCTACACGTCCTATCCGACGGCGCCGCATTTCTCCGCCGAGATCGGCGCCGACGCCTATGCCGGCTTCCTCGACGCGACGGCGGCCGGCGACGGCCCGATCTCGCTCTACGTCCACATCCCCTTCTGCCATTCGATCTGCCACTATCGCGGCTGCACCACCAAGGCGAGCCGGCGCTATGCGCCGATCGAGGCCTATGTCGATGTCCTGAGATCCGAGATTGCGATGGTGGCGGCACGGATCGGCCGCCGCGGGGTGTCGCACATTCACTGGGGTGGCGGCACTCCCAATCTGCTTTCGGCCACCGCGTTCGAGGCGATCGTCGGCGACTTTCATCGCTTTTTCAACATAAGCCCCGATACCGAGCACGCCATAGAACTCGACCCGCGTCATCTCGGCGGGGGGCGAGCACGCTTCCTCGCCAGTATCGGCGTCAATCGAGCCAGTCTCGGCGTTCAGGATTTCGATCCCGCAGTACAGGCGGCGATCGGGCGAATCCAACCAGAGGAAACGGTGACCGCCGCCGTCGAGCAACTGCGGGAAGCCGGCATCTCCTCGCTGAGCTTCGATCTCATCTACGGCCTGCCGGAACAGAATGTCTCATCCATTCGTCGCACGGTCGATACAGCCGTCGCACTCTCTCCCGATCGCATCTCTCTGTTCGGCTACGCTCACGTTCCATGGTTCCGCGCCAATCAGAAGCTGATCGACGCCTCCAGGCTTCCGGGGAGCGAACAGCGGCTCGAGCTCGAACGGACCGCCCACAACTCCATCGAGACGGCCGGCTATGTTCCGATCGGCATCGATCATTTCGCAAAGCCGAGCGATGACATGTCCGCGGCCTTGTCGAAGCGAACGCTTCGCCGCAACTTCCAAGGCTACACCACCGATCGCGCCGAAACGCTGATCGGCTTCGGCGCCTCCTCGATCGGCCGCACCCCCTCCGGCTATGCACAGAACGTTACCGACACCGGCAACTGGCGCGAGCGCATCGCCGGCGGACAGCTAGCCACCGAGCGCGGTCGCAAACTGACAGCGGAAGATCGCCTACGGGCCGACGTGATCGAACAGATATTGTGTTTCTTCGACGTCGACTTGGCTGCCACGGCGACGCGCCATGGCGCCGACCACGCCATCTTCATGGCAGGTCTCGACAAGCTGAAACCGCTGGTCAGCGCCGGATGGGTGATCCTGGACGATGGGAAAGTCTCTATCGTCCAGCATGGAGCAGAATTGGCACGCCTCGTAGCCTCCGCTTTCGACGCGTATCTCGGTACGGGCGGACGGCACTCGGTGGCTGTGTGATCGCTGCTAAGGTCAGTGGATGCCGGTCATCTTGCAGACACGGCAAACATCGACGAGACGAATGCGATCATTGCGCTCGATGGAAATGACGCCGCGCCGCTTGAGATCGGACAACACGCGGCTCACCGTCTCGATGGTAAGCCCTAGGAAGTCGGCGATCTCCTGCCGCGTCATCTTCAGTACCACCAGCTCGGTGTCCGAACTGTGCCGTTCCGGCCCGACGCAGCCGACGACGCCGCGCCCTGGTACGAAGCGCATCAGAAAGCTGGCCACCCGCTCGGTGGCAGACTTGCGCCCGAGCAGTACGGCGTGGCTATGCAACGCCTCGATGCGCGTCAGCAGGCAACGATTGACATGGGCAAGCAGCTCGACTGACTGATCGATGTCCCGCCGGTCGAGCACACGCACCTCGGCCGGGGTCAGCGCCTCGGCAGTGCAATCGTAAAGACCGGTCAGCGAGTGACCACAGAGATCGCCCTCGCCAAGAATATCGACAACCTGACGACGGCCATCGCCGAGCAGGCGGTACAGCATGATCTGCCCGCTGACCACCTCATAGAGATGGCTCGCATTATCGTCCTCGCGAAACAGTACGGAGTGCGCGTCGTAACGATCGAGCCGGGCACGCGGCGATGCACGGAAGCGGGTCCAGGCACTATCATCGGCCGGTGCACGTACCCGTGTGCCGGCGTAGCGACTGCGGTGACGCCCGCTGTCGAAGCCCCCGACACCGGATCCTTCTTCGAATGAAGCCTTTTTCTCAATGAACATCGATCCCTCCTCGATGACACATGCTCGATGACA
Source organism: Pleomorphomonas sp. (assembly GCA_029976075.1). Classification (GTDB taxonomy): domain Bacteria; phylum Pseudomonadota; class Alphaproteobacteria; order Rhizobiales; family Pleomorphomonadaceae; genus Pleomorphomonas. The sequence goes on along the minus strand of JARKNW010000011.1, from coordinate 151,896 downwards.
CGTGGTCAGCAGGCCATCGGAAGATCGACCGGTCATCCGTCCATGACCGCTTCTTCCGCCGACTCGACCGAAACCCGTCCGCTTCGGCCGCACCACTATCGATACTGTCACAATATGGACAGTTAAGCCCTGCGGTAATTCGTTTGGTTACTTAACCTTTCGAGGAAGGTTGTCCGGCGGGATATCGACAAAACGGGGCAAAGTGCGACAACCTCATGGGTTGTCGCATCAAACAACAACATCTCCTGATATCTGTTTTCAGTAGTAAGCCGTGGGCAAAAATGGATAATACGGCTACAGTCACCCATGACCTACGAGATGCGCGAGACAAAAAAGCCCGGCAAGCCGGGCGACAGGATGACAGCCGGGAAAACCAAGGGTCAGGCGGTAATCGCCTCCAGCCAATCGGCAGCCGGCGGCTTGCGCAGAATCTTCAGGTCAGAGAGGCCCTCGGTCTCACGGGCAATGGTCCGCGACGACTTGCCGGAGATGGCAATGACCTTGGGATTGGTCCCGGCTTTCTCCAAATGACGAACAAGCTCGCCGCCGCTCATGCCAGGCAGGCCGAGATCCACAATCATCGTGTCCTCAGGTGTCGGAGATGCGGAATGAATGAACTCCTCGGCGCTCGCAAAGACACGCACCGGCAATCCCGCTCCGGAGAGCAGGGATTCCAGCGCGTCGGCGACCGAAGGATCGTCCTCAACAATGATATACATCAGCAACACTCTTCATCTGCGACGCGCAAACCAGTCGCAGGAAAAAGTAGTGTGCCTTGATCAGTCGGCAATGTTTATCCGTGATCCCCCGTATGCGCAGTCAGCACGATACGAACGAGATCGGCAGCGTTGCGCGCACCGAGCTTTTCCATGATACGTGCGCGGTGCACCTCGATGGTCCGCGGAGATATGCCAAGACGGCGGCCGGCTTCCTTGTTCGAGGCGCCGCCGGTGATCTCCTGAAGGACATCGCGTTCGCGCGGCGTGAGATGTTCGGCTCCGGGGAAACTGAGGCTCGGCGCGCCGCCGTTGGCATGGCGACCGTAGGAAGCAATCGCCTCCCGGACCCGCGTCACCACGGTGTCGGCGTCGAACGGCTTCTCGATGAAATCGGTGGCTCCGGCCTTGATGGCACTGACGGCCATGGGAATATCCCCCTGACCGGAAATGATGAACACCGGCGCAGGGAACGTTCCGACATCGATCGACCTGAGAATGTCGAGACCAGATTTGCCTGGCATGTGGACGTCCAGCAGCACGCAAGCGGGCTTGTCCGTCTTCAGCGCGGTCAGGAATTGGTCGCCGTCCGCGAACACCCTGACACCATAACCTTCCATCTCGAAGATGACCGACAGCGCGTCCCGCACCGAGGCGTCATCATCGACAACGAAGATCTTTCCTTCTGTTTCAGCCATGTCACCCTTCCTCGATCTGAGGATCCCTGAAGACCGCCAGGGTCCCGCCCGGCTAGCCAAGTCCGTGGAACACGTCCGCTCCGCGCCTTTCCGACTTCCCACCCTTCCAGGAATGGGCACCCAAAAGGTGCGGCGGACTTTGTTAGTCTACGTATTTATACGGCGAAACCTCCCGCCGCGCCAGTTGCCGCCCTTAGGCGATCATGTCGAATTGTCGTCCTTCCCCAGCGGCGCATCTATCGCGCCATTCCTCACCCCCACGTATCGTCTTCTGCCTCGTCCGGACGATGCATTGGCAACATCAAGGTAAACGTTGCTCCCTGCCCGTTACCACCGGGATCGGCCATGAGGTCGCCGCCATGATTCTGGGCAATTGCCCGGGAGATGGCGAGCCCAAGCCCCATGCCCGTCTTCTTCGTCGTGCTGAACGTCCGGAACAACGATTTGCCGACGTCCTCGGAGAAACCCGGGCCACTGTCCGTCACGGACACGAAGGCGGACCGCTCGTCAGAGCCGATCGACACCTTCACCCAGCGTTCCTCACTCTCCTTGGCCACTTCGAGCGCGTTGCGCAAGAGATTGAGAATGATTTGTTGGATCTGAGTCGCATCCGCATCGACATGAATCGGCGTCATGCCGAAGACGCGGCGGATGGTGACGGTGGCGCCCTGCGCCACGAACTCGCTGAGGTCGAGCGCTTCGTTGACCACCTCGCGGAGATCGATGGTGGCGCGCTCGGGGTCGCGCTTTTCCACCATCTGGCGCATACGCTGCACGATATGGCTGGCGCGTTCGGCTTCCTGCACGGCCTTGTCGAGCACATCGAGCATCTTGTCACTGGGTGGCTTGCTATCGGCATGACAAGATTTGATCTGGCGCGCCACCGCCTGAAGATAAAGCAACAGGGCCGTCAGCGGCTGGTTAAGCTCGTGCGCCATCGCGGCGCCCATCTCATCCATCGCCGACAGACGCGTCATATGCACGACCTGCGCCTGCAGTTGCGACACGCGCTGTTCGACGGCACGGCGAGAACGAAGATCGCGCAGCACACCGATGTACTGCCGCCCGTCCGCCGTCTTCGCTTCGCCGACTGAAAGCTCGAGCGGGAAAACGGTACCGTCCCGGTGCATGCCGGAGACTTCCCGGCCAATGCCGATAATCCGCTTCTCACCGGTCCGGTGGTAATTGTTCATGAAACGGTCGTGGGACGCCGAGAACTCCGGCGGCATGATCAGCGACACGTTCTGGCCAATCGCCTCCTCGGAGGTGTAGCCGAACAATTGCTCGCAGATCTTGTTGAAGACCAACATGCGACCTGTCTCGTCGATGACAATCACGCCATCGGCGGCGGTGTCGAGAAGACTCTCGAAACGAGCTTCCGAAACCGCAGTCCTGCGGTCCTCCAGTTCTCCCATCTCCGCCTCGCTCTCCCCCTTTGTCCCAACGGGGCCACTCTTCACCGAAGAGCCTGTCAAATCAGGAACAGCCCTTCAGTGCAAGTCCGGATGTAGCATGCACGACTTCTTCGGAAAAGGAACTGTTTCAGATCAAATTCAAACGCAAATGCTCGTAAAAAATCGCTAACTGCCGCTGGCGCCCAGGCGACGCGTGGCGAGCCAGCTCGAAAGGCGCCCCAGCGCAGTGGTGATTTCCTCGGGATTGCCGGCAAAGCAGAGGCGCATGAATCGCTCTCCCCCCGCACCGAAGGCGGTACCGGGTGCAATGCCAACGCCTGCTTCACGAACCATGTCGAGGCAAAGCCGACGCGTGTCGTTCTCTCCGTCGATGGAAAAGAACAGGTAGAAGGCGCCATCAGGTGGCGACAGCGTCACACCGCCCGACGCGGCAAGCGTAGCCATGACAGCCGCCCTGTTGTCGCGTGCCCGGGCAATCTGGAATGCCAGGAAGTCCTCGCCGTTGTCGAGAGCCTCGATGGCCGCTCTCTGCATGAAGACCGCCGTACCGGAACTTGAGTATTGCACCAGGTTTTGGACGGTTGCGTTGAGGATGGACGGCACTTCGATCCAGCCGATGCGCCAACCGGTCATCGCCCAGTTCTTGGAAAAGGTGTTGACGAAGATCAGCCGGTCCTCGGGCGTGGCCACCTCATGGAAGGACGGCGCCACCTCAAGACCGTCGAGATAGCAGAAGCGTCCATAGACCTCGTCAGCTACGATCCAGATGCCGTGCCGGCGAGCAATGTCGAGAATGGAAGCGAGACGCTCTCGGCTCGCCACCCAGCCGGAAGGATTGCTGGGTGAGTTGACGAAGATGGCCCGCGTCCGGGGGCCGATTGCCGCTTCGAGGTCGTCCGGATCAAGATCCCATCCCCTTCGGCCGAAGCGCATCGTCACCTCGCGCACCGCGGCGCCGCAGAGGGCGGCAGCGGCCGGCGCATTTGGCCAAGCGGGCGTCGGCACGATGACTTCATCGCCGGCCCCGGCAACCAGGGAAGCAGCCATCTGGATGGCGTGCATGCCGGATGACGCGACGATGAAACGATCCGGATCAGCGGGACGACCACCAAACGGCCCGTAGAGACGGTCATGATAGCGACAGAGAGCTTCTCTCAGTTCGGGTAGACCGGCCTGATGCGTGTAGAACGTCTCGCCGGCCATCAGCGACCGGATGGCGGCGTCGCGTATGTTGTCGGGCGTCGGCAAGCTGCCTTCTCCGACCCATAGCTTGGCCGTCCCCGGCCGCCGCAGCCCTTCGAGATGAACCTCGACGATGCCGCTCGGGGGCGCATTTCGCGCGCTTGGCCGGATATCGTCTAGAAAACGCGCGGCAACGTCGAGTGTCATGAAACTACCCTGCTCGCTTGGCCAACGGGAATCGCCGACCAACCGGGAATACCAGCCAAGCTAAAACGAATCAAAAGGCCAGACGGAGAAGGCTGCCGTAGCAGCGATCCGTGATCATTTCTTCAAGAGATCGCGAATCTCCGCGAGCAGTGCCACGTCGGCGGGAACTTCCGGCGGGGCCTTGACGACGGGCTCTTTGTCGCTCTTGAGGCGGTTCATCACCTTCACCACAAGGAAGAGCACGAAGGCGATGATCAGGAAGTTGATCGCCAGGGTCACGAAGTTGCCGTAAGCAATCGTCGCGCCAGCCTTGCGGGCTGCGGCAAGATCGCCGATCACCGGGGCACCAGAGAGTTGAACGTAGAGATTGGTAAAATCTATGCCGCCCGTGATGAGCCCGATGACAGGCATCAGCAGGTCGGCAACGATCGAGTTCACAAGCCCCCCGAAGGCTCCACCGATGATCACGCCGATGGCCAGATCGACCATGTTGCCGCGCAGCGCGAATTCCTTGAATTCCTTGAGCATATCCCAATCTCCCTGCGGTGCTTAAGGTAAACGCGATCATGCAGCAGGCATGAACGGGCCGCCATGCCCAGAGCTGTCGCCAGCCGTGTTTTCACCGATAAAGCTGTGGATTCACCACCCACCCGTCATGGGAGAGCCTAAATCGGCCCCTCCTCGCGCTGCCGGAGTCGCTCGACCAGATCGAAGAAGTGGCGGAACATGCGATCTCCAAGGTCGAAAAACTCCTGGAGACGCTGCTCGTCGTCCTTGTCGAGAAGAGGCGCATGGGCCTGTTTGGCTTGCGCCTCCAGCTCGACGACCCGCTGGCTCAGGCGGTCGTTCTCCGCCTCGAGCTCGACAATGCGGTCCTCGTAGGCCTTGCGATCTTCCGGTATCAACTCACAGGACCACACGCCGCCACGGGCCGCACAGTGCGAGACATCGCCCGTACGACGATCGATCTTGAGATATTCGCCAACAGCCGGCTGCAGGCTGTAGCCATTGTCGGCTGATGCGTCTTGCGCCGAAGCAGTTGGAGCGGAGAGAAAGGGGCCGAACGCAAGAAGGGCTGCCAGGATCGCGCGCATTGTGGGTCTCCCGGTTGGTCTCTCGCCCCTAGAATACCTCATCGCGCCCCGCCGGGCTTCCATTATTCTCGGCTTTGGTCGCCAACGGGTGTTGCGGCGCTTCAGGTCCGACGAGTGCCGGCCTCCTTCTCTTCCTTTTCCTTCAAAAGGCCGCTGACAACCGCAGTGGTTCGGCGTAACTCCATCAGTGCCTGCTCGATTTCCTTTTTCTGCTTTTCCAGGATGGCAATCCGATCGTTGAAACGGTCGAGCGCCACCTTGAGTTGGGCCGCCTGACCGTCGCGCAAATCGTACAGGTCGAGCATGCCCTTGATCTCGGTGAGCGAGAAACCGACACGCTTCCCCATCAACACCAGCTTGAGCCGAGCTCGATCACGCCGGGAATAGAGGCGATTCAACCCCTCCCGACGCGGATTGATCAGCCCCTTGTCCTCGTAGAAGCGAAGGGTGCGCAGCGTTACATCGAACTCGCGGGCAAGATCGCCGATGGAAAATAGCGACCCGCGAGGGTGCAGCCCGTCGTCGTCCTCGAGCTTGTCGGCAATGACGGCACCGATTTGCGCCTCGGCGGCCGGCTCGTCGCTTTCGGTCACCCGCTCCCCCTCCATGCAAGGCCGCAAGAACGGTCCGGCGGCCGCCAGCAGTCAAACTGCACATAAGCTTCCGTTTACGTCAAGGGACAGCACCATCTCACCTTCCAGCCCATGTCTTTTGGAGCACGCCGGTAAGGTTCCGTTCAGAGCGCTTAAAAAAGCGCGAAAGTCTGCGGGGCAATTAACCGGGCGTTTACCCTGTTTTTGCAAATTGCCCAATGAATGCATCCTGGCGGTGATCCGTCCCGGCGGCCACTGCCGCGAGGACAGCGTCGCGAACGGGGAGAATGATTATGGCGTCGCGGGCTACGTCTCGTTTGAGCGGCGGAATGGGCGGAGCGAGCCAGTACCACCGAGAGGCGGCCGGTTTCGGCGGCTATGGATCTGATAGCGGCCGGCAGGGGGGTGACCCGGTCGACCGCATCCTGCTTTCTCTCGATCGGCTCGGAGAGCGCATCCGGACGTTGTCACCAGCCGAAGAGCGGCGGCCACCCCGTCCGGCACCACGAACCTCCGAGCCAGATGACTTGCAGAGGGCGATCGACCAGATTTCGCGCAAGCGCGATGCTCTCGATTCAGGGCGAGCCCGTCGCACGGGCGAAGCCGATGTCGCCGAACTCGGAGCCCGCGTTCGCGCGCTCAGCCAGGAAATGGGGGCGGAGCGCCGGCGTCCGGCGCCGGCCCTCAACGAAGGCCTTGCCACCGAAGTGGCCGACCTTCGGGCAGAGGTGGAACGGTTGGTCGAGGCGAGTTCCGGGCGCTCGCTGGAAAGTGCGTTCGATACGCTGGTGTCACGTCTCGACGACATTCGCACCTCGGTCGACAACCCGCGCATCGTTGGCGACCTCGTCCCACGTCTCGCCGAAATCCGCCGACTGATCGCCACGCTGCCCTCGGGAGAGCAGGTCGGTACCATTACCGCCCGCCTCGATCGTCTCGCCGAGCGCCTCGATCAAGGTCTCGGTGACCAGCGCGTCCTCAATGACTTCGGTCACAGCCTGTCCGATCTTGCCGCCGCCGTTGCCCAGTTGGACAAGCGCGAGGTAATCGCCGCCATCGAGCATCGACTCGATGATGTCGCCGGCAGCATTCGAGCCATCGAGCAAGATGTGGGCGATTTTTCCCGCTGGCAGGAAGATCTCGAACGCCAGAACGCCACGCTCTCGCAGGTCGCCCAACGTTCCGAGCAGTTGCCGCGCTTTGCACACGAGCTGGAGCGGCAGTCGGCCTCCATCGAACGCATTGCCCGTTCGACGGACGGATTGCCTCGGCTCGCCGAGGAAATCGATGGTCTGCGTCTGAGTCTGGATCGACCGGGCGTTACCCTCGACGAGGCTGCCATCCGAGCGCTGGATGAGAAGTTCACCGAACTTGGCCGGTCCCTGGAGGCTCAGCTTCGGCCGGTGAACAGCGGCTTGCCGGCCGACCTCGCCGCAGCCCTGTCGCGGATCGAGACCAAACTGGCAGAGCCTGGCGCAGGGGGACGCATTAGCGAGATTGAGGATCGCATCGCTGTCCTGACGCGCTCGATGGCCGACATCGATTTTGCGACGACCAAGGATGTCACAGCGCTCGAAAGCGCCGTCGACCGTCTGCGCGAGGATGTGCTTTCGGCGGCGGGCCGTCCCGATGCCAGCCTTGCCGCCGACGTGCGGACACTGGTCGAGCGAATCGAACGGCTCGACGCCCCCTCGATCGACACCGCCGCCTTCGACAGGTTGGAAAGCCGCATATCCGACATTGCCACCCGCCTCGAAACCCGGCCGAACGAAATCGCGGCGCTGGCCGACGCACTTGAACGGCTTGACGCCACCATGTCGAGCTCGCTGTCGGTCGACGCCATCGCCGACCGGGTCGCTGCCGCTGCCGGTCGCCACGGTGACGATGCCCCTGCCCGTCTTGCCAACGTCGAGGCCGGCATCAACCGGCTCGGAGAAGATCTTCGTGCGGATGCCGAACGCGATCGCGGCCTGTTGCTCGCCATCGGGCAGACCGTGGAGCGGCTCGCCCTGCGCGAAGTCGGCGGGCAAGAAACTCGCGCCGAGATGCCCGAGCCCAAGCCACCTTCTTCCCTGAAGGACAGTTGGGAAGAAATCGAGCAGGCACTCACGCGGCGGATGCCGCCCATCGTCGATGACCAGGAAGACCTGCCGCGCATCTTTGGTCGGAAATCCACTCCCGAGCCTCGCGTCGAGCCGCCACTCAGCGCCCCCGGACTAGCGGAGGAAGAAGCAAAGGCGGAAAAGCCTGCGTTGCCACCGGGCTTCGACGTCAACAAGCCGCTCGAGCCGGGGTCAGGCAAGCCACGCTTGCCGAAATCCCCCCCTGCCACAGACCGGACGGCCGCGCCGGATGCCGCACGCACGCCCACCAAGGCTGACTTTATTGCAGCAGCTCGCCGGGCCGCCCAGGCGGCCGGTAGCGGCGTACCTGGCGAGTCGGGCAAGGAAGAAACGCCGACCGCTAACAAGCATCGTCTCGCGTTACCAAAGATCAGCTTCAACTTGCGCAAGACGGCCATGGCTGTCGCCGTGGTGCTGATAGCGCTTGGTCTCGTCAAGATCGGCAGCGATGCACTCCATCGCATGTCGACGCAGAGCGAATCCCCTGCCGACGCGGGCCCTACATCGGATCCTACGGCATCCACCGCACCAGCCGCCGCTACACCGGCCAGCGACGCGGCGCCAACCGCCGTTGCACCCTCCAGCCAGGCACCAGTTACCGCACCGGCACCTCTCAGCGAGGCCGCGCCATCCTCCACTCCGCCGGCCAGCAATGAAATCACGGCGGTTCCGCAGACCCCGACACCAAGCGATGGTTTCTCGCAGACGCCAACCGCGCTACCGACGGACGGCTTTGCGCCGGTACCGGCCGTGACCGCAGCGCCCTTGGCCTCTCCGCAAGCGGCCATTGAAACGCCAGCCGCTCCGATGGCCGGTTCCACTCCGATGCTTCCCGAGGCAATCGGCCCCAAGGCGCTCCGTGATGCGGCGCTTGGTGGAAATCCGCTGGCTGCCATCGAAGTGGCCTCACGCTTCACCGATGGACGCGGCGTACCACAGGATTTTGCCGCCGCCATCAACTGGTATCGCCGTGCTGCCGAGGCAGGCCTAGCTCCGGCGCAGTACCGGCTCGGCAGCCTTTATGAAAAGGGTACCGGCACACCTCGCGATCCCAAGACGGCGGCAGAATGGTACACCAAGGCCGCAGGCCTCGGTAACGCCAAGGCCATGCACAATCTCGCGGTGATCAACGCCGAAGGCAGCCTCGGCACGCCGGACTATGCGATGGCCGCCAAGTGGTTCCAGGAAGCAGCCGAACGCGGTGTCCGCGACAGCCAGTTCAACCTCGGCATCCTCTATGCACGAGGTCTCGGCGTACCGCGCGATCTTGCTACTTCCTACAAGTGGTTTGCGCTGGCTGCCACCGCCGGCGACGCAGACAGCGCCAAGAAGCGCGACGACATCGCCCAGGTGCTTTCCAAGGAAGACTTGGCCCGGGCCCGTCTCGCCGTGGAAACCTGGGTAGCCAAGCCCCTCGATCCCAAGGCCGAGGACGTGCCGCCGGCCGACCCGGCCTGGGGAGCGGCCTCACCCGAGCATACGGCATCGGTCGACACCACCAGGACGGTGGCGCGCACGCAGGCCGTCCTGTCGAGCCTCGGCTTCGACGCCGGCCCTCCCGACGGCAAGATGGGACGCAAGACGCGAGACGCCATCGCCGCCTTCCAGACCTCCAAGGGGCTGCCAGCCACCGGAGAGATCGACAAGGCCCTGGTCGAAGCACTCGGCGTCCCCACACTCTGATCTGACAAAAGCTCTTTCAGCCCCCGAGGTCAGCGCACCTCGGGGGCTTTCTTTTCGTGCCGCCGCGGCCTTTACTGCGGCGACGTGGTTTTTTTGCCGGAAAGTCCTGGCAAACGGAAGCTTCGTTGTCATTTTGCAAGGGGTTGCAAGCTAATACGATAGCAGCAAGCCCTTTAACGGAAGACAGGTCGTGGATCTCTACCTGCCGATCGCCGAAATGCCGATGAACGTCTTCCTGTTGCTCGGGATGGGCGCGGCGGTTGGTTTTCTGTCCGGCATGTTCGGAGTGGGTGGCGGGTTTCTTCTGACGCCGCTACTGATCTTTTCTGGCATCTCGCCAGCCGTTGCCGTTGCCTCCGTATCCTCGCAGATCGTTGCCAACTCGGCTTCGGGTGTGCTGGCTTACCTGCGTAAGAAGACTGTCGATCTGAAACTCGGCCTCTATCTCACGCTTTCCGGCATTGTCGGTTCGGCGATTGGCGTCTGGGTCTATGGAGCGTTGCGCGGTGTCGGACAGCTCGACGTCGTCATTGCCCTCAGCTATGTCGCCTTTCTCGGTACCATCGGCATTCTGATGGTGGTGGAAGCCGTCAGGGCCATTCTTGCCAAGCGGCGCGGTACGCCCTTGCCGGTAAGGCGGCCCGGCCAGCACAGCTGGATTGCCGGCCTGCCGCTCCGGGTTCGCTTCCATCGCTCGCGGCTCTATATTTCGGCCCTTCCGGTCATCGCGCTCGGCGCCGCCATCGGCTTCCTCGGCGCACTGCTCGGCATCGGCGGCGGATTCATCATGGTGCCGGCGCTCATCTACCTCCTGAAGGTGCCAACCACCATCGTCATCGGTACGACGCTGCTGCAGACGCTCGGAACGATGGCCTTCACCACCTTCATGCAGTCCGCCACCAACCAGACGGTGGATGTCATCCTTGGCCTCGCCCTGATGGTCGGCGGCGTGGTTGGAGCACAGTTCGGGGCTCGCGTCGGCCAATCGCTGCGCGGCGAGACGCTTCGCCTTCTGCTCGGGCTTCTGGTGCTTTCGGTGGGGCTCAGATTCGCAGTCGATCTGGTGGCGACACCTGCCGAACTCTATTCGATCAGCAGAACGGGAGGGGGATGACATGAACGTCCGTTGCCTCTTCTTCGCCCTGCTGTTGCTCGTCACACCTTCGCCTGCGTATGCCGAAGCCCTTGTGACCGCGCTGTCGACCGAACGCGTCTCCATCGAGTCCAATTTCACCGGCTCCGGTGTCGTCATCTTCGGGACCGTCGAGCGTGATCAGCAGACGGTCGCTCGCGGCGACCCTTACGAGATCGTGGTGACCCTGACCGGCCCGCTGCGCGCGATGGTCGCCCGACGCAAGGAGCGCACTGCCGGTATCTGGATCAACCGGACATCGAGCGAGTTGCCGCGCGTCCCTTCTTTTCTTGCCATCGCCACCACCGCCCCCATGACCGATGTGGCGGGCAATCCGGTCCGCGCGCGCCAGGGACTCGGCTTCGACATGTTGCCGACGCGTGGCTTGCCAGATGCCATCCCCCCCGTTCGGACCGACTTTGACGCCGCCTTTTTCCGGCTGATGCAAAAGGAAGGACTGTTCAGCCTCAACGAAGGCAGCGTCGAGTTCCTCTCGCCCCAGCTGTTCCGAGCACCGATCGCATTGCCGTCCAACGTGCCGATCGGCTGGTACACCGCGACCGTCTACCTGTTCTCCGGCGGCGTGTTGCTCGCCAAGACGACACAGGATTTTTCGATCCTGAAGGGCGGCTTTGAGCAGGCGATCACCAATCTGGCTCACCGGCAGCCAGCCCTTTACGGCCTTGCGACGGTGGTCGTCGCCTGTTTCACCGGCTGGCTGGCGGGCGTGGCCTTCCGAAAAGACTAAGCCTGTTCAATCCGGCAGGAACTCCGAAGAGCGCACCGGATAGACACGACCATCCGACAGCATCCAGGCAATCAGGCGAGATCGCTCAAACAGCCCCTTGAATGCCGCATCCATGACATTGAGCCCACCGGTATAGGCGCCGAAAGCCGGCAGGAGGCAACGGCTGCCATCGCAGATGAAGGCGCGGCGGCGAACCGAACGGGTCCGCCCGACCTTGGCCGCCGGGTGGAGATGGCCGGCTACCTCACCAGCCGCCCGGCCCGCTCGCGGCTCATGTCGAAACACGAGAGGCCCCACGACAATCTCCGCAACCGGCGTTCCACCCAGGCCGGCCGGCGGCAACGGGTCATGGTTGCCGGCCACCCAGGTCCAGTCGACGGAGCCGACCAGCGTTGCCAGACTTTCGAGATCGGCCGGAGCAAGCCGCCCTTCCGCCTCGCCATCGTGAAAACTGTCGCCAAGGGCGATGACCCGTTCCGGCCTCAGCCGACCGATCGTCTCGGACAGCGACCTCAACGTGGCGCGCGTATCGTAAGGCGGCACGAAGCGGCCGCGCGAGCCATGCGAGGACCCTTTTTCGAGGTGCAGATCGGCGACGACCAGCAATCGCTCTTCCGGCCAGTGAAGTACACCCGAAGCATCGAAACGCACGGCGGCGCCATTGAGGTTCACGAGACCGCCTGCGGTCAGCACGTCGTCGTCTCCCTGTCCTGCCCTTAGCGCCGTCACGCCATGGCCTCCCGGATGATTTCGTCGGCCGCCTCTCGAAGCACGTCTTCGTCGGCCTCGCCCGCCACGCGTTCCCCGCCGATTTCCAGCATGATCGGGACGGCGAGAGGCGAGATGCGGTCAAGCCGCTTGTGCACGATGCGGCCGCTGATTCGCGAGAGCATATCCGAGAGGCGCTTGAGATCCAAAAGACCGGTGGAAGCGTCGGCCCAGGCCGCATCCAGCAGAATATGGTCGGGCTGATGCTCGCGCAGGACGTCGTAGATGAGATCGGTGGACACCGTCACTTGCCGCCCGGTCTTCTGGGCGCCGATGGCGTTCTTTTCGACAAGGCCGGCGATCATGGCACAAGCCTTGAACATGCGTTTGAGAAGGTAGCTCTCCGCCATCCAGGCCTCGAGATCGTCGCCCAGCATGTCCGGTTCCAACAGGCGAGCCAATGTCGGCTCGCCAAGCGCGAAGGCCCTGCCGATGTCGGCAGCACACCAGACGCCGATCACATAGTCAGTCGCGATGAAACCAAGCGGCTTCAGGCCAAAGCGTTCGAGTCGGCGGGTGAGCAACATGCCAAGCGTCTGATGGGCAAGCCGCCCCTCGAAGGGGTAGAGCGCCAGGAAGTAGCGCCCCCGATGGGGGAAAGTCTCGACGAGAAGCTCGTCGGGCTTTGGAAGAAGCGAATGGTCGCGCTGGAGGGCAAGCCAGTTACGCACAGGCGTTGGCAACTTGTGCCACGACGAGGGGTCGGACAGCATCTTGCGAACGCTCGCGGCGAGAAAGGTCGAAAGCGGGAACTTGCCTCCGGCGTAGACAGGAATCCTCGGATCGCTCGATCGCGCCCTGGATACGATCACTTCTGTTTCGCGCATCCCTTCAAAGCGCAAAACTTCGCCGGCAAATAAAAAGGTATCGCCGACCTTCATCTGTTCGCAGAAATACTCTTCAACTTCGCCAAGCAGACGACCGCCCATCACCGGCCCGCGTCCGCGGGCCTTGCCACCGAGCCGAACCTTCAGCATCGGGCTCTCGATGATGGTACCGACGTTGAGGCGGTAGGCCTGCGCGAAGCGTGGATGGGTGAGCCGCCAGGTGCCGTCGGCCGTCAGCTTGATCTTGGCATAGCGCTCATAGGCGCGCAGTGCGTAACCGCCTGTCGCCACGAGATCGACCACCCGGTCGAACCGCTCGCGTTCGAGATGACGGTAGGGATAGGCCGAGACGACCTCGGCGTAGAACTCATCGGCACGAAACGGGCCTGCTACCGCCCGACCGAGCACATGCTGGGCGAGCACATCCAGCGCGCCATCGCGGATCGGCGGCGTATCCTGGGCGCCGATGTAGTTGGCGTCGAGTGCCGCCTGGCATTCAAGGACCTCGAAACGATTGGCAGGGACCAGCAAGGCGGTTGACGGCTCGTCCATGCGATGGTTGGCGCGACCGACCCGTTGGGCGAGCCGGCTAGCCCCCTTGGGCGCACCGACGTGAATGACGAGGTCAACGTCGCCCCAGTCGATGCCGAGGTCGAGTGTCGAGGTGGCGACGACGGCGCGCAACCGGCCATCGGCCATTGCTGCCTCCACCTTTCGCCGCTGACCGACATCGAGCGAGCCATGATGGAGGGCGATCGGCAGATTGGCGTCGTTGAGCCGCCACAGCTCCGAGAAGACCATCTCGGCCTGGCTGCGAGTATTGACGAAAATCAGCGTCATGCGCCGACGGCCGATTTCGGCGAGCAGCCCCTCGTAGGCGTAGCGGGCGGAATGGCCAGCCCACGGGATGGTCTCGTCGGCCTCGAAAATGCGAATGTCCGGCCGTGCCCCACCCTTGACGGTGACGATTTCGGACAGCGCAGGCGGCTCGCCCAGTTCCTGCTGCACCAGCCAGGCACGCAGCTCATCCGGCTCGGCCACGGTGGCGGACAGGCCAACGGTACGAATGGCCGGCGCGATGGCCCGCAAACGGGAGAGGCCGAGCGCCAAGAGATCACCACGCTTGCTGGTGACCAGCGCATGCAGCTCGTCGAGGATCACCGTCTTCAAATCCTCGAAGAAGGTTTCCGCATCGCGACCGGCGAGCAGCAGGGCCAACTGTTCTGGCGTGGTGAGCAGGATTTCCGGCGGGATCAGCTTCTGGCGTTGGCGACGGGAGGCGGATGTATCGCCGGTGCGCGTCTCGATGGCGATGTCGAGGCCGATGCCCCTGACCGGCGTTTCGAGATTGCGCTCGATGTCGACGGCCAGCGCCTTGAGCGGCGAGACATAGAGCGTATGAACACCGCATCGACGCGTGCCCGGCCGCCACTTCGGCCGTGCCGCCAGATCGACGAGGCTCGGCAGAAAGCCGGCCAGTGTCTTGCCGGCGCCGGTAGGGGCGATCAGCAGCACCGAGCGGCCGGCAAGGCCGTGCTCAAGGAGTGCGAGCTGGTGAGGGCGCGGGCTCCAGCCGCGCGACGCAAACCAGTCCTCGAACTTGGGGGGCAGAAGATTCGTCTCGGTCACCTGCCGAGTAAGCCTGATTTCCGCGAACAAGTGAAGAACATTCGCGTGAGTATCAGACCTCTGGCCGGGCCACCACGATCATTCCCCTGATGGGCGCGCCGCGATCATACCGCAGGACACCGCGCGCGAGATCGGCGATGGACAGATGCGCCTCGCCAAGAACCCGACGTACGTAGGCCTCGCCGTGGGCGTATCGAAGGCTGTCGCGCAGTACGAGATCGCCCTCGTCGGATTCCTCGACGGTGAATGCAAAAAGGCCGCCCGGTGCGAGACGGACGGCCACATGCCGAAACAAGCTGTCGAGCGCGCCGATGTAGACCAGCACATCGGCAGCGGTGACGAGGTCAAGGGTTTCGGTACGCTCCGACAGAAAAGCGGTTGCCTCGGCCACGGCGAGCGCCTGATAGCGACGTCCGGCCTCGGCTCGAGCAATCATTTCAGATGAAAGATCGCAGCCTGAAAAGTGCCCTACCCGTCCCTTCAAGGCCTCTGCCATCAGGCCAGTGCCGCAACCGAGATCCGTGCCTCTTGCGAAAATGGCTCCGGGTCGGACTTTTTCGATGAGATCAGCAATCAGCCAGGGCGCCCGGTAACCGAGTTCATCCACCAACGCCGTCTCGAAGCGATCGGCATAATCGTCGAAAAGGCCGCGTACGTAGGCCTCCGGCGGAGCGGCGGGAACCTCGGCCAGCCCCAAGGCGGCAAGCCTCAGCGACGTGCCGAACAGACCGTCGACATCGCGTTCCGCAGCCTCTCGCAACAATGGCTCGGCTTCGTCTTGGCGGCCAACGGAGACCAGGGCATCGGTCGCCCCGACCAGGGCCGGCAACCAGCCAGGCGCAAGCTCGAGCGCCTGCAAGTAGAGGTCGACAGCTGCCACATGATCGCCGGCGTCAAAATAGGCGCGGGCATATTCGTAGCGGCGGTCTGCGAGAAGATCCCCGGAAGAGGCAGCGTGCAAGATGATGGCACTCGGCGATTTGAGCGCCGGGTCATCCTCCCAAAGTGCCTCGCCGTCAAGATGGATTCAGCGCCCTACCCCAGCTTGCGATAGCGGACGCGCGCCGAGTGCTCGATGGCCGCAACCGCCAGCTTGTTGAGCATGAAGCGATCTTCCAGCATCTGAAGGAACACCAGTTCCTCTTGCTTGACGTCGACATCGGACGCCGCGACTTCGACGGCCAAAGCGTAAGCCGTCTCATGGAGACGCTCCGGCAGCGACATGGCCACCCGATCGAGGATATGGTCGATGCCGTTCACCGACTTCAGGTTCTCCGAACAGGCGTCGGCGATCTCACCGATCGAGCCCTCGAAACCCTGGAATACGGGCAGGAAACCGATCAGCCGCTCGAACTGATTGAGTTCGCGCTCGGTCATGTTGCGATCGGCGATGGCGGTGGTAACCATCACCCAGATCAAAGCTTCCTGGGCGGACAACGGCTTCTGCATGGAACCCTCGGGCAAAAGTCAAACGTGCCCCTATTTGGGACCCCGCCGGCAAAAGCGCAAGCATCCTCTCGGCGAAAGCATGTCCTGCACAGCTTGGCCGCTGCTGCGGACTCGAACTTGGCCCACCCCTTTTCCTTGACCTTTTCCGGCCTCGTCCCTACTGTCCGCCGCGCCCGGAAACTCCGGGTTTTCTCGAATAGAGGCAACCTATGGCAACCGTTTCTTCCGCCCTGCTTTCCGATCCCGCGCTTCTCGCCGCGGCCGGCCGCTCCAAGGCCTGGCCCTTCGAAGAAGCTAAGAAGATCGTTGCGCGGATCGAGAAACGGAAAGACACCTCGAAGCCGGTGATTTTCGAGACGGGCTACGGACCGTCGGGCTTGCCCCATATCGGGACTTTCGGTGAAGTGGCCCGCACCACCATGGTGCGCCATGCTTTTCGCGTGCTCACCGGAGACAGTGTACCGACGCGGCTGCTCTGTTTCTCGGACGACATGGACGGCATGCGCAAGGTGCCCGACAACGTGCCGAACCAGGAGCTCTTGCGTGCCAACCTCGGCAAGGCGCTGACCAACGTGCCGAACCCGTTCGACAACGGCCATCCGAGCTTCGGCCATAACAACAATGCCAAGCTGCGGCAGTTCTTGGACACGTTCGGCTTCGATTACGAGTTCATGTCTGCCACCGAAGAATACAAGAAAGGCACCTTTGACGAGATGCTGCTGCGCATGCTCGCCAAATACGATGCGGTCATGGAGATCATGCTGCCGACGTTGCGCGAGGAGCGGCGGCGCACCTACTCGCCGTTCCTGCCGGTGCATCCGAAGACGGAAGTCGTCATGCAGGTGCCGATCGACGAGCGCAACGTCGAGAAGGGCACGATCGTCTGGACCGACCCGGCGACGGGCGAACAGTTCGAGACGCCGGTGACCGGTGGCCACGCCAAGTGCCAGTGGAAGCCGGACTGGGCACTGCGCTGGGCAGCACTCGGCGTCGATTACGAAATGAGCGGCAAGGATCATATCGACAACGTCAAGACGTCGTCGAAGATCTGCAAGGTACTGGGCGGCAACCCACCCGACGGCTTCAACTACGAGCTGTTCCTCGACGAGAACGGCGAAAAGATTTCCAAGTCGAAGGGCAACGGCCTTACAATCGACGAGTGGCTGACCTACGCCTCGCCGGACAGTCTGGCGCTTTACATGTTCCAGAAGCCGAAGACGGCCAAGCGACTGTTCTTCGACGTCATTCCCCGCGCCGTCGACGAGTATTTCGCCTATCTCGAGAAGTACCCGACGATGGATATCGACCAGCGGCTCACCAATCCGGTGTGGCATATTCACTCCGGCGACGTACCGGTCACGCCGGTGCCGGTCAGCTTCACGATGCTGCTGAACCTCGTTTCGGCGAGCCATGCCCATGACAAGGGCGCGCTGTGGGCCTACATCGGCCGGCATTCGCCGGGCGTGACGCCGGCAACCCATCCGAAGCTCGATGAGCTCTGTGGCTATGCGCTCGCCTATTACCAGGATCGGGTGAAGCCCTTCGTTACCTTCCGCACGCCGGATGACGAAGAGCGGCAGGCACTTTCCAAGCTGCGCGACGCGCTTGACGCGTTGCCGCTCGCTACCGCCGGCGAAACGATCCAGGATACGGTGCTGGCCGTCGGTCGGTCGTTCCCGCGCTTCCAGGATCCGTCAAAGAAGAGCCCGGATGGTGGGCCGGGCGTCAGCCTCGAATGGTTCGCAACGCTCTATCAGGTGCTGCTCGGCCAGGAAAAGGGACCTCGCTTCGGCTCCTTCGTCGAGCTTTATGGCCTCAAGGAGACCGTGGCGATGATCGATGCGGCGCTCGTCGGCACGCTCGGCAAGAACTGACCAAAGCCACCTCCGACGAACAGAGACCGGTGCGATGCACCGGCCTCTTCTCAGTCGTCGGCCGTGTCGGGTGGTTGCAGGCTGCTGTCACCGTAGCGGCCCAGCTTTTCCTGCTTTGCTCTGGCCGCATAGGGCGCGAGCAGCGGGTCCGCAGGATCGACCGGATCGGCCCAGCCCCTGCTCACCATAAAGAGCGACAAATTACGCTTGCCGACCCAGCAGTTGGCTCGAACCTCGCCGTCATCTCCATCCGCCACGATGGAAACACAACCAACTGCCCTAGGTCCGATCAGCCGGGCCAGATCGGCTCGAGCGCGCGCGCCGCAGTTCCAGCGACCAGCCGATCCGTTACATATCTCAGAGAAGGCAACGCCACTTATCCCCGCCAGATGAACGCTCAAGGTTTCTCGATCACGGATCGTGCGGAAACGAGCGGAATCGAGCACCGTGATGCGGGGGAAGACGGCGTCAAAACTGTTTGGCGGCGGCGCCGAGGGTAGATCGGGCTCGTTTGCCTTGGCTGCCAGCTTGCGGCCCATGGCGTCAACCGGGGGCGGGGGATCCGCCTTGAGTGGCTGCCGCAGGACGGGCGGAGAAGGCTCACGCCCAAAATCGAGGATGGTTGGCCGTACCGAACCAAGATCCTCACGTTCGATATTGCCCGAAAGGTATGAGAGCGCTGTGGCGGTCAGCAAAGGACCGGCAATCAGCGGCGCTACCCAACGTATCAGAAAACCCTGCCGCCGTTCCTTTCGAGCCATCGTCCAAGATTTCCCACGCCGATTACATCGTTTGAAAATGCTGCATTCTCAGCAAACGGGCAAGCGGTTCGCAAAGGGACCTGCCATACGGGGAATTGACCTGAACGGGGTGGCATCAGGCTGGTCGATGTTCTAGATGAAGGCCGCAGCCTTTCGGAGTTCGCCCATGGATCGCCTCGTCTACAAGATCGTGCCGCGCATGTTTTGGGAGGCCGCTGAAGCAACCGGCGTATTTGCCGGCGCATCGGTCGACTTCGAGGACGGCTTCATTCACCTGTCGTCTGGAAAACAGGTCAAGGAAACGGCGCGGCTATATTTCGCCGGTCAGAACGACCTGTTGCTGGTCGGCGTCGAGACAGCCGCCTTGGGCGAGGCATTGAAATGGGAGGCGTCAAGGGGTGGAGATCTTTTCCCACACCTCTACGCACCGTTGGAGTTTTCGGCGGTAGACTTTGTCGTGCCGCTGCCGCTCGGACCCGATGGCGCACATCGGTTCCCCGACGACCTGGAGAGCGGCCGATGACGCTTTCCGAACTGATCGGCTCGTTCAGCGCCGCCATGCTCCGGCGATTCGATCCGGAAGTCGCCCATATGCTCGCCGTCTCCACCATGCGTCTCAACTTGGCCCCCGGCCTGCCCAAGGTGCTGGATGATCGCCTCACCGTCGATTTCTTCGACATGCGGCTCGACCATCCGGTTGGTTTGGCAGCTGGTTTCGACAAGAACGCCGAGATAGCCGATGCCTTGCTGAAACAGGGGTTCTCTCACGTTGAAGTCGGCACGGTGACGCCTCGGCCACAACCAGGCAATCCCAAGCCGCGCGTCTTTCGCCTGCCTGAAGCGGGAGCGGTGATCAACCGTTGCGGTTTCAACGGCAAGGGCCATGCCCATGCCCTGAAGCAGCTTGAGCGGCGCAATGGGCGCCCAGGCGTGCTTGGCATCAACGTCGGTGCCAACAAGGACAGCGCCGATCGCACGGCCGATTACGTGACGGGCATCAAGGCTTTCGCGGGTCTCGCCTCTTACTTCACGATCAACATTTCCTCGCCCAACACCCCCGGCCTGCGCGACCTGCAGGCGAGTGCCGCCCTCTCGGACCTCGTCGCCCGCGTCGTCGAGGCACGTGACGAGACGACGGCAGCTGTTGGGCGGCGGACGCCGGTGCTTATCAAGATCGCTCCGGACCTCGACGAAGCAGCGCTCGACGACATCGCCGCTGTCATCGCCGCACGCAGTGCCGACGGCCTCGTGGTCTCCAATACGACGCTGTCGCGAAGCGGTGTGTTCGGCCCGACGGCGGCGGAGCCGGGCGGCCTTTCAGGCAAGCCGCTCTTTGAGCGCTCCACCATCGTGCTCGCCAAGATGCGCGAGCGGGTGGGCCGCGCATTACCGATCATTGGTGTCGGCGGCGTGCTGACGGGAGAAGATGCCTATCTGAAGATCGCCGCGGGTGCCAATCTGGTGCAGGTCTATACCGCGTTCATCTATGGCGGCGGCAACGCGATCAACGCCATTACCAGCGATCTCCTGGCACGCATCGAGCACAGTGGCATAGGCTCGGCGCGCGCGCTCGCCGGCTCGGATAGTCGAGCCTGGGCGAGCAAGCCGATCCCTCTTTAAAGCCACCGGCAACACCCGGTTCGCCCGGAGAGCCCAGTTTGTTGCCTTGAGCAACTCCCAACCAGTCTGGAGTTGCCTAAATGGTATTGAGCACGCCTCCGTCGACGCGCAGTGCCGCACCGGTCGTTGCAGAAGCCTGCGGCGAGCAGGTGTAGACGACCATGTTCGCCACTTCCTCGACGCTTGCCGCCCGCTGAATGATCGACGACGACCGGTGGGTCATGACGAACTCGGCCGCCACTTCCTCCACCGTCTTGCCACTGCGCTTCACCTCATCCGACAACATGTCGGCAAAGCCCTCTGACAGGGTCGGGCCCGGCAGAACCGAGTTGACCGTGACACCGGTTCCAGCCATCCGCTTGGCAAGACCACGAGCGATCGATACCAGCGCCGTCTTCGAAAAGCCGTAATGGATCATGTCCTCGGGAATGTTGAGGGCGGACTCGGACGAAATGAATACCACTCGCCCCCAGTCTCGCTTCGCCATACCGGGCAACCAGGCACGCGACAGACGAACGCCGGACATCACGTTGATCTCGAAATAGCGCGTCCACTCCTCGTCGGGCGTCTCGAAGAAGTCACGCGGACCGAAGACTCCGAGATTGTTGACGAGAATGTCGCACTCGGGATGAGCGGCCACGACCGCCGCGCAGCCGTCGGCGGTACCGAGATCGCCGGCATGACCGATGAAGTGACCTCTCGGATTGGCAGCTCTTGCGGCAACGATCGCCTTATCGACCGCTGCCTGGGTGCGCCCGTTGATCACGACGGTCGCGCCGCACTCGGACAGGCCCTTGGCGATGGCAAGGCCAATGCCCACCGTGGATCCGGTGACGACGGCACGCTTGCCCGAAAGATCGATTCGCATCGCTGTCTCCCTGAGAGATTAACGGCCGGCCGCTCGCTTCAGTCCCGCGAGGTTGTCGGCAACGCTGGAGTCGGCCTTGAAGACGGCACTACCGCTGACGATGACATCTGGTTGGAGACCGGCGGCGACCGGTATGGTTGCCTCGGTGATGCCGCCGTCGATGGCAACCAATGGATCCACGCCAATCCCCGCTGCGATCTCTCTCAACTGCGCGACCTTGCGTCCCAGTGCGGCATCGGGCGCACCGCCGCTCCAGCCGGGATCGACCGCAAGCAATGTCACCACGTCGATTTCGTGGAGCACCGGAACCACGACATCGACCGGCGTCGCCGGATTGAGCGCCACGGCGCGCAAGACGCGCCTGCCAGGCTGCCCCGCAACATCGACATCCAGCATGGCAAGTGCCCGGTGGAGATGCGCGAACCCCTCTGGATGAACGTGCACGAGATCGGCGCCGGCCTTCAGCGCGGCCGGAATGACGGCAAGCGGATCGTCCACCATGAGATGGACGTCTTTCAGCATCTTCGTCTTCGACGCAGCGACGAGCGGTGGGCCGGCGGTGAATCCGGGACAGAACACGCCGTCCATTATGTCGAAATGCAACAGGGCGTTACCGGCCGCTTCCAGCTCGGCGATCGCCGCGCCATAGGCCATGGCGTCAGCCGCCAGCATACCGACGCTGAGGGAGGGGGCGACGCGACGCAGGAACGCCTTCAGCGTTTCGCGCGAGGCAAGATCATCGGAGGAGGGAAACATGGTGGCCCCTTCAGTCGCGCGGCAGAATGCCGACCAACACCTTGTGGCTGCGTGGACCGGTCATGATGTCCTCAAGCTCCGCCTTCACCTTGAGATAATGCGGAGTCGTCTTGTGAAACTTCACCGCGGCCTCATCGACAAACGCTTCGTAGATGGTGAAGCGGGTGGGTTCACTGGGATCCTGCAAGACGTCGAAGCGACGGCAGCCAGGCTCGGCGATGGTGCCCTCGTGATTGGCGCCGAAGACGCGCAGGAAATCATCGACGCGGTCGGGCTTGACGTTGATCTCAACGAGCGTGACGTGCATGGCCGAGGCCTCCAGATTGTTGAGGAGAACAAACGGATGGCCGGCCGCCGGTGGATGGCGGCCGGCTCTCCGGAATCCCGAACGGCCAAATGGGGGGAGCCGACGGGGGAGGAGCGGACGGCAGACGGGAGGGACCGCCGTCTCGCGAGATTCAGACAAACAGTCCGATCAGAAGTCGAACTTGTCGATGTTGTCCTTGGTGAACACCTGACGCTCCGGCAGCAGGATGATGCCGTTGCCCTCGGCCTCGTACTTGTAGCCCTGGACGCTGTTCGGGCTGACTTCGACGGTACCGACTTCAGGAATGTCCAACTTGTCGCCAACCTTCATCGCGCCATTCTTGATGAGGTGATCGGCGACATAGATCGAGATGGCACCCTGCTTGGTGACGTCCCAGAGGCCAAAGGCCTTGACGGTGTCACGCTTGACATAGGGGCGCATCACGTTCGGGGTCGAGAAGCCGACGATGGTCACCTTGCCGGCGCGGCCGAGATTCTCGGCAGCCTGGGCAGCGGCGGGAAGCGCGTTGGCATCCGGAGCGATGATGATGTCGACGTCCTTGTAGGCCTGCAGGATGCTTTCGCCAGTCTGCAGCGACTTCTGGGCATCGTTGTAGCCATACTGGGTGGTGACCACTTCCCAACCCGGCTTGTCCTTGGCGATGATCGCCTTGGCTTGCTCGACCCACTGGTTCTGGTCGGTCACCGTCGGGCTCGAATAGAAGAAGGCCACCTTGGCCTTGTCGGCCGGATGCTGCTCGGAGGCCATGTCGACGAGGAGCTTGCCAAGCTGAGCCGGCGTGCCCTGGTCGATGTAGTAGCTGCGGCACTCGGGATTGACGTCGCTATCCCAGGTCAGGACCTTGATGCCACGGGCCATGGCGCGCTTCAGCGCCGGGCAGAGACCATCAGGCGACACGGCGGATACGACGATGGCATTGAAGCCCTGGTTGGCGAAGGTGTTGATGTACTGCACCTGGCCGGAGACCGACGGCTCGGTCGGGCCGTCATAGGTCACTTCCACGCCGAGCTTCTTGCCAGCCTCGACGGCGCCCTTGCCGCCGGACGTGAAGAAACCGACGCCGACCAACTTCGGAATGAAGGCGATGCGGGCGCTGTCAGCGGCGATCGACGGGCCAGCCCAGGATGCGGCGGCAGCCACGGCGAGCGCGAGGGAAACGGTACCAAACTTCATTGTCCTCTCCTTCCAAGCATGGCCCCGAGGCTGGAAACCCCGCGTTTTGGGCCTTTCCTCCACAAACGTCAGACCGTCATTCGGCGGCAACGTTCCTCAAGACACGCCTGTGCTGGAACCAGACGCGTCCCATTTCCGAGAGGCTGCGCAAGGCAACCACGATGACCAGCAGGCCGCCCGACAGGGCGCTCGAAACGTGGCTCGACACGCCGACGAGCTGAAGGCCGGTTTGGAGGTAGCCGACCAGAAGCGCGGCGAGTGCCGTGCCCAGAATGGTGCCCGAGCCGCCGTAGATCGACGTGCCACCAAGCACCACGGCGGTAATTGCCGGCATCAGCGCCGTCGAACCGAAATCGGAACGGGCCGACCCGAAATAGGAGGCGAGGATCAGCCCGGACAGAGCCGCCATCAGGCTGGTCAGCGCGTAGGCGACCACCAGGGTGCGGAACACCGGCGTGCCAGCATAGGCTGCCGCCCGCGGATTCTGGCCGATCAGGTAGACGTAACGGCCGAAGCGGGTGCGATGCAGCAGCGCCATGAAGCCGACGGTCAGCAGCAGAAACAGGGCGAAAGGCAGTGGCAGGCCGACGACCTCGAGATTGGCGAGGTTGACGAAGGCAGGATCGAAGTTGCTGATGCCTTCATAGCCCGTCGCTCCGGCAAGACCGGACAGGACCAGCGCAGCGCCGCCATAGAGAAAGCCCGTGCCAAGCGTAATGACCAGCGGGTTGACCTTGGAGAGGTGGATGGCGACGGCATTGAAAATGCCACCCAGCGTGCCGACGGCGAGCGCAGCTGCCGCAGCCACCCAAATGTCGACCCCGTCAACCCAGAGAATGCCGAGGGTGATGGCAGACAGGCCCATCACCGAACCGAGCGACAGATCGATGCCGCCCGTGATGATGACCAGCGTCAACGCCAGCGCGGTGATGCCAACGTGAATGAAGTCGGAAGTGGCATAAAGAAGCGTCGCTGGCTGCAGGAAGACCGGGTTGATCGCACCGAACAGCAGGATCTCGGCGATGAGGAGCAGCGCAAGCACGCTCTCCCAGCGCTTCAGGATGGAATGCAACTTCATTTGCGCGCCTCCGAGGTCTCGAGTGCCGTCTTGAGCGGCCGGGCGGCGGCCTTGGCGGCGTCGGTCTGCTGGCCGGCCGCCTGCGGATCGATGAACTTGCGGTACTTCTGGTAGCGAAGGAGACGATCGACGGCTTCGCGGATCTTGCCGTCGGTGATCAGCACCACCAGCAGGATGGCGCCGGCAATGATGTCGTTCCAGTAGGCCTCGAGGCGCAGGAGCACGAGGATGCTATCGATCGACGTCATGAAGTAGGCGCCGAGGGCTGCACCGAGCACCGTGCCGGTGCCGCCGAGAAGGCTGACCCCGCCAAGCACGCTCGAAGCAATGGCGCGCATTTCCATGCCGGTGCCAGCGGTGTTCGGAATGAAGCCGATCTGCGAGGCGAAAATGACACCGGCCAGAGCCGACAGAAGACCGTTGAGGCCATAGGCGGCGATCTGCACCTCGTTGACGCGAATGCCGATCAGGCGAGCGCCTTCGCGGTTGTCTCCGACCGCGAACATCGACCGACCAAAGGCTGTGTAGCGCAGACCGAGATGAGCGACGATTAGCAGAACCAGAACCAGCCAGGCGACCGGTGACAGACCGAGCGAACCGGCCTTGGTCAATGCCTTGAAGCCTTCCGGCAGGCCTTCGATCCAGGCGCCGCCGGACAGGAGATGCACGAGGCCGCGATAGAGACCGAGCGTACCAAGCGTCGCGACGATGGCCGAGACATTCAGCAGCGAAACCAGCGCACCATTGAAGAGGCCGCAGACGAGACCGATGAGGAGCGCCACGCCAATCGAAGCGGGAATACCCCAGCCGGCATTCATCAGAAGGCCGGCGACCACCGCCGCGAGGCCCATGATCGAGCCAACGGAGACGTCGAGGCCATGCGTTGCCATGACCATGGTAGCGCCGATGGCGAGCACGAACAGGATCAGGCTGTTGCCGTAGACCAGGAGAACCGTGTCAAGAGACAGGTAGGTACGGTCTACGAGGCCGAGGATCGCGAACAGGAAGACGATGATCAGCGCGACCGAGGCTTCGCGATGGCGCTGCAGAAAGCGAATGATCATTGCGCAGCATCCATTTTGGCGCCGACCCCGAAGGAGAGGCGGGCAATGGCATTGATGGTGATGTCGGAACCTTCGAGCATGCCGCCCGGGTAGCCGTGGTTCATCACCAGCACGCGGTGGCTGAGGCGTTCGACCTCTTCGTGATCGGAGGAGATCAGGAGAATGGCGAGACCTTCGCCGGCCAAGCGGTCGATCAGGCGGTAGATATCGGCGCGCACGGCGACGTCGACGCCACGTGTCGGCTCATCAAGAATGAGAACGCGGGGACCGGCGGCAAGGCATTTGGCGAGCAGCACCTTCTGCTGATTGCCACCCGAAAGCGTGCGGACCGGCTGATCTGCGCTGCCACAGACAATCCCCAGCAGCTTGATCTGCTCGGAGAAGTCGGCTCGTTCCTTGGCAAGTGGCAACCATTCGTTACCTCGATGCAGAACCAGCGCCGACGCGTTCCAGACCAGCGGAGCGTTGACGAACAGGCCCGACACCTGCCGGTCCTCAGGAAGGTAGACAACGCCGGCATCCAGGCTCTGACGCGGGCCATGACCCGACAGAGGTTTGCCATCGACGAAGATGCGACCGCGTGCGGCGGGACGGATTCCGTAGATGGTTTCGGCAAGTTCGGTACGACCGGAGCCAACCACACCGGCAAGGCCGAGGATCTCCCCGGCGTGCAGTGAAAAGGTGACGTCGGCAAAACCTTCGCCAGCCAATCCTTCGACGCGCAGCCGCTCGGCGCCCCGCTCCACCGGTGCGGCAGCGGCATGGCCGAGCGTAAAGCCCTCCTTGCCCTCGACATGGGTCATCGCCGCGACGATTTCGGCGTCGGTGAACGACTTCGGCGGGCCAGCCAGAACGACCTGACCATCGCGAAGAATGGAAACGATGTCGGCGATCTCGCGGATCTCGCCGAGCTTGTGGGAAATGAAGAAGATGCCAACACCCTGGGCGGTCAGCGCCCGGATGCGCTCAAACAGCTTGCCCACCTCGCGCGGCGTCAGCGCAGAGGTCGGTTCATCGAGGATGAGGATGCGGGCATCGCGAATGAGTCCGCGCAGGATCTCGACCATCTGCTGGTCGGCGACCTCTAGCTGGCCGGCCTGCGTCGCAAGCGTCATGCCTGCGCCGATTTCAGTGATCATGCTCTCGAGGCGGGCGCGCAGTTCCTTGCGGTTGCCGGGAACGTGCATCAGCACATTCTCCTCGACCGAAAGGCTGGGGAACAGCATCGGTTCCTGGGGCACGAGATGGATGCCAGCCTGACGGGCCGTGACCGGCGTCATGGCGCAGGCGTCTTCGCCGCATACCAGGAGTTCGCCGCGGTCAACACGATGAAGGCCGGCGATCATCTTCATCAGGGTGGATTTGCCGGCGCCATTGCCACCGAGCAATGCATGCACCTCACCAGGCCGAAGCGTCAGATCGACGCCGCGCAACACGGCGATGGAGCCGAAGAACTTCCAGATTTGCCTGGCTTCGACCAACGGCGTCCGCTGGTCGGTCGGCGAGGTTCCCGTCATGTCGACAGTCTCCCAACTTTATTGGAAACGCAGGCCTTGATCCGCGTTTCAGGGCACCCTCCTCCGGGCGGTCCGCCGGACTTCTCATGGAAGCCCGGCAGCGCGGTTCGCGGTCCTGTCTGGGAGCCTCAGGCGGCCTTGGCCTTACCGGCCTTATAGAGGTCGTATGCCTGATCGACGCTGGCGCCGTCGTGCACCACGGCACGAACAGCCGAGATCATCGCCACCGGGCAATCGGACTGGAAGATATTGCGGCCCATGTCGACGCCAGCGGCACCCTGATCAATGGCACGCCATG
Organism: Pleomorphomonas sp.; assembly: GCA_029976075.1. Lineage (GTDB taxonomy): Bacteria > Pseudomonadota > Alphaproteobacteria > Rhizobiales > Pleomorphomonadaceae > Pleomorphomonas. Next base: position 124,295 of record JARKNW010000011.1, on the reverse strand, counting down.
CCATCTCGAGCGCATCGCGCTCCGGCAACTTCTTGCCGCCAGCGATAACGATCGGCACCGGGCAGCCGGCGACCACTTTCTCGAAGCCGTTGTCGATATAGTAGGATTTGACGATGTGTGCTCCGAGCTCGGCACAGATGCGGGTCGCCAAGCCGAAGTAGCGGGCATCGCGGGCCATGTTCTTGCCAACCCCGGTTACCGCCATGGTCGGAATGCCGTACCGGTTGCCGGTATCGATCAGCTTGACGAGGTTGGCGAGCGACTGATGCTCGTACTCGGCGCCGATGTACACATTGGTCGTGATGGCCGAGGCATTGAGGCGGATCGCGTCCTCGATATCGACAGCCACGAGCTCGCGCGACAGTTCAGTCAGCACACTCATGCCACCCGAGCAACGAAGCACCACCGGCTTGCGGCTGTCGGCCGGCATGGTCTGGCGAAGGCCACCACGCGTGCACATCAACACGTCGGTATAAGGAACAAGCGGACGGATGGAGAGGTCAAGCCGCTCAAGGCCTGTAGCCGGCCCCTGGAAATAACCATGGTCGAAGGCCAGCATAACCGTATGACCACTCTTGGCCTGGAAGATCCGTGCCAGCCGGTCTTGCATGCCCCAGTCGAGCGAGACAGAGCCGCGCACGGGAAATGCCTGCACCTCGACCGGCTTGTCCAACCCGAAATCCTTGCCTTCCTTCACGTCGTCCAAATCGGCCATGAGGTCCTCCAAAAGGGGTAGGCGGGGTCTGCAATCAGCAGTACCGACCGTTCAAATGAACACCGCCATATCAATTGCACGCTGAATTATTCGCTGAGCGCCCTTCGTCGTCAACCCAGATTCTGCACATAAGTGTCAGCGCGACCCAAAAGAATCTTCTCGCATATTCCTCGCATTAAAATATATGCCATCTAACTCATTGTTTTTCTTTATCTCACCATTTAGTGCGATAAAATGCCCTACGACTTAATGATGATCAGGAACTTCACATCTTGCGCTTATGTGCGCATCGTGATCATATGATCGATGAAAACGCCGCGTTGGCGCAATCCCCAATGCCCCTGCGCAAATGTCATAAAGGTGAGTGACGTGAACGAAGCCTATGACGAGTTGGCATTCGAGCCACACGAGGAAGAGCTCCTGAGCCGTGTGGCCTGGCATTATTATCATGACGGCCTCACACAGAGCGAAATCGGCGAGCGGCTGAACCTGTCGCGCATCAAAGTGTCCCGCATGCTCGATCGCGGCCGGCGAATGGGGCTCATTCACGTCCACATCAACTCGAGCTATGGCGGATGCTTCGCTCTCGAAGCAAAGCTCCAGGAAATCTACGGCCTCGACGAGGCACGGGTCATTCCCGCCCAGGAAGCTGGCAACATCAACGATCGGCTGGCCGAGGCGGCGAGCCAGTATCTGATGGGACGCCTCAAGGACCAGGAGATGCTGGCCGTCGGATGGGGTGCCACGGTGATGGGCACCTTGCAGCGGCTTGCTCGAACCCTCTCTTACAAGGACATTTCCCTGGTAAGCCTGACCGGCGGCGTGTCGGCCTATATCGAAGGCGTTGCTTCCGGTCGATCGTCTCAGAATGTCCATCTCATTCCGGCGCCGCTCGTCGTGTCGCAGGAGAGCATTGCCGAAGCGATCCGGGCCGAGCGGCACGTCGTCGAAGTGATGAGCATGGCGCGAACGGCCAACTATGCATTGGTTGGTATCGGTGCCGTCGCCGACGAAGCGACACTGATCGCCTCAGGCTATGCGAGCCGCTCCCAGTTCGAGATCTTCCGCCGCCAGGGCGCGGTAGGCGACATCATCGGCATCTTCTACGATCAGAACGGCGTTCCACTCGACCTCCCCTTCCACAAGATGTTGGTCGGCTTGGACTTCGAAGCCCTGTCGGCCATTCCCCAGGTGATCGCCGCCGCCGGCGGTTCCAAGAAGGTCGATGCCATCCGAGCGGCGGCTCGCGGCGGCCGCATCGATGTTCTCATCACCGACGAGCCGACCGCCCAAGCCATTCTCGAGAAAGACCAAGCATGACCAGTCCCCATGTTCTTGCCATCGATGCCGGTACAGGCAGCGGACGTGCCGTCATTTTCGACCGTGCCGGCCGGCAGGTTGCCGTTGCCCAGGAGGAGTGGACGCATCTCAGCGATCCTCGCTATCCCGGGTCGATGGAGTTCGACTGCGCCGCCAACTGGAACCTGCTCGTTGGCTGCATACGCCGGGCGCTGGCATCAGCCGGGTTGCCTGCGTCGGCGATCGGCGCCGTCAGCGCCACATCGATGCGCGAGGGCATCGTGCTCTGGGATCGGGACGGGCGCGAGCTCTGGGCCTGCGCCAATGTCGACTCGCGTGCCTCCGACGAAACAAAAGCGCTGAAGGCCAGCCAGCCCGGGTTCGAACGAGACGCCTATGCCGTAACCGGCCAGACCTTCGCGCTGGGCGCCATTCCGCGTCTCAAGTGGATAGAGCGGCATCTTCCCGACGTCCATGCACGCACGGCCCGGATGTGCATGCTGTCCGACTGGATCGTCGCGCGCCTTTCCGGCGAGATTGCCTGCGACCCGTCGAACGGCGGGACCAGCGGTCTTCTGGCCCTCGACACCCGGACCTGGGACGCCGACATTGCCCGTCAGGCTGGCGTCGATCCTGCCATTCTGCCCCCCGTCTACGAAACAGGAACCGCCATCGGTCGCGTCACCGCGGCGGCGGCGGCGGAAACGGGCCTCGTCGAGGGAACGCCGGTGGTGGTCGGCGGTGGCGATGTGCAGCTCGGCGCACTCGGCCTTGGCGTCGGTCGCGCCGGCGAAGCGGCGGTGCTCGGCGGCACCTTCTGGCAGGAAGTGGTCAACATGCCGAGACCAACTGCCGACCCGGCCATGCGGGTGCGCGTCAATCCGCACGTCGTGCCGGGTCTCAGTCAGGCAGAAGGCATTGCCTTCATGGTCGGCATGACGACACGCTGGTTCCGTGATGCCTTCTGCGACGAAGAAAAGCGTATCGCATCCGAGCGGGGCATCGATGTCTATGCCCTGCTGGAAGAGAAGTCCGCGACGGTTGCGCCAGGTGCCAATGGCATTCTTCCCATTTTCTCGGACGTGATGAACTGCGGAGCCTGGTATCACGCCGCACCCTCGCTCCTGAACCTCTCACTCGATGCCAGCGTCTGCGGCAAGCCGCAAATCTTCCGCGCCATTCAGGAGAACGCTGCCATTGTCGCCTCTGAGAATCTCCGCCTCGCCGCCGACCTCGCCGGTGTGACGCTGACCGATCTCGTCTTCGCGGGCGGCGCCTCCAAGGGAGCGCTGTGGGGGCAGATCCTGTCCGACGTCACCGGACTTCCCGTCAAGGTGCCTGAGGTAACCGAGGCGACTGCCCTGGCAGCCGGTCTCGCGGCCTGGGTCGACATTGGCGAATACTCTTCGTTGCCGGAAGCGGCCGACGCCGTCGTTCGCTGGCGTCGTCATTACGAGCCCGATACCAACCGTCACACCCTTTACGGCGAGGTAACGCAGCGCTGGCGTGAGGCCTATGCCGCCCAACGCCATCTCGTCGATGCCGGCATCACCCGATCTATGTGGAAAGCTCCCGGCCTCTGACGATCGTCAGGTGCCGAAGCCCCTCGCGAGCCCAAAACCCGAATTCGAGCAAGGACCGCCGTCCGCACGAGGACAGCGGCAGAGGAACAATGTTCAAAACCCGAGAAGACGAGCACGACTACCGCTTCGGCGACCACGGCCCCAAATACCTCCTGCGCGGTCCGCATGTCGATATCGGCGTGGTCACGCTGCTGCCGGGCCAGCACTTCAACACCCACAAGCACCAGCACATCGAGGAAAACTTCCTGACGATCGCCGGTGAGGTACACATGTATGTGGATGGCGAACTGCATGTGCTCGGCGTGGGAGATTTCCTGCGTTGCGAGCCGGGCGAAGGCCACCATGTCGTCAATCGCGGTGACAAGCCTTGGAAGGCTGTGTTCGTCAAGGCGCCATACGACCCCAAGGACAGTGTGCCGATCGCCTGGTCGCCCGAGGATTAACGGCCAATACCTGAGGCAGCATCGGCTGCGAGTGTGGCAAGCGCGATGATCAATGCTGCGCCGAGAAGACCGCTCGGCGACAGTGCGGATACCCAGAGCAAGCTGCCGGCAACCGCCGCACACAGGCGATAGGAAGCGCCAGGCAGCTTCAGACCATAGCGGAACAGGGCCGTTCCAAGAAAATAGAGCGCCAGCCCGAGGGAAAGCCAGAAGGGCAGATATCCCGCCCCGTCGTCCGGGCTGAAATGTGCCTTGAGCCCTACCGACAGGCAAAGCACGCCGCCAATCATCATCAGGAAGGCGAACCAGTAGGCGACAAGCGCAGCCCGCCCCCGCTCAGCCGGTGCGAGTTGGGAGAGCCGTCGCTCGGCTCGCCGGTCGTCTGCGGCAAAATAAGCAAACCACAGCGCCATGATGATTGCCCAGGCCAGACCGGCCTCAATGAGGCCGGCCATCATTCCGCCCTCGGAGAGCGACAAGCCGATCGAAATAACGCTCTCGCCAAAGACAATGATCAGCAGCAAACCATGCCGCTCCACGAAATGGCTTGGCGAAAGGGCGAAGGCGCGAGCCGAGTAGAAGAGCGCCATACCGAATAGAACGACGATGACAACCGCCTGAGCGACGCTTGCAGCCAAGCCCGGCAGATAACCTGATGCGCCCAGCAACAGCGCGGTTCCGACATTGACGAAGCCGAAGCGCAGCGTTGGGCCGACAAGACCGCCTAGCGTGGCGAAGGCGAGGACATGAACGACCACGACGAACAGCGCCCCGCCACCGATCACGGTGGTGCTATGTTCATGAAGCCCGGGAATGCCGATCGCCATGAAGAACGTGCCGATCATCGCCACCAGCATGACCGCCGTTAGCGCTCGCTGGGAAGCGATATGGCTCGCCAACCAGACGTAGCCGCCATACATCCACCAGAGGAAAGTCAACACCGACAGGGCGCCTACGGCATCACCCGGCGAGTGGGCCACCTTCAGAAGGTGCGTGATCTGGGTAATGGCAAAGACGAAGGTGAGGTCAAAAAGAAGTTCGACTGTCGCGACGCGACGTTCGCTCTCCCCCTGCATCACTGAGGTCATCCCCATCCCCGTCAGAAAGAAATGAAAATAGGCCGCCCGAGACAATGATCGAAGAGTAGCCGATTCCATGCTCTGCGCAACCAAGGCCGATGAGCGGGAACCTTCCTCCGGAGAGGCGGTTGAGCTGGAACCAAACCGCAGGAAAGGAGAGGTTACATGCCCCGAGGAGACAAATCCGCCTATACCGACAAGCAGAAGCGCAAGGCCGAGCATATCGAGGAAAGCTACGAATCGCGCGGCACATCCAAAGACGAAGCAGAACGTCGTGCCTGGGCGACCGTCAACAAGGAACGCGGTGGCGGCAACAAGTCCGGGTCTGGACGCCAGCACCCCGATACCAACGCATCATCCGAGAAGGGAGGGCGACGAGGCGGCGCAGCCTCCGCATCCCGATCCAAGGAGGAACGTTCGGCCTCCGCCAAGAAGGCCGCCGCAACCCGCAAGCGGAATCGCGAAAAGGCTGCCTGAGCGAAACGACCGAAAGAAGGAACTCTGACTGGAGCGGGTGAAGGGAATCGAACCCTCGTGTTCAGCTTGCTGAAGCTACCGTAAAAACCAATAAAACAACGGCATCATGTGGGCGTTTTGGGGGCTCGTGTCACTCGCTTGCGAGATTTTGTTCCGTATATGTCCGCATCAAGCGACGATACGGATTAGCAACGCCGGCCGTTACGAACACCACGGCCGACGAGCGCCCTCCCACTCCCGAGCCAGCCCTCGCGGACAAGGATCAGCCCGAGGAAACTGCCATCGGCCATGAACCGTCCGCAGCTTTCGTCCATATCTGTCTTCGTCGCGGTCCGCCCTTCGGAGGGTGAACGGACCGGCATTGAGCAAAAGTGGCCTCATGATTGTTAGTGGCCGCATTCACTCTGCTGCTCCAGCCATTCGCTGATTTTGTTGCAAAGGGTCCAAATAAAGGGATGCCTGAATATCGGCTCCTCACCATCCAACGGCGTGAAATCGGAAAAAACATAATCTACCAGCGACCAAAACCTATGATTTCACCATCCTGTGTAACGACATCGCCGGTCTCTTGCTCGTAAGCGCCAAGCAGATTTAATCGGAACGGTAGCTGCATTTGAATCGGTGCTGTCACTAGATGACATATACCTTTTTGGCCAAAACTATTTATGGAAAACTTCTGGCGCTCTCGCCGGGCCTGGACAGAGGTCAACGTTCGATTTGGGCTCAGGGTTACTCGCAACCCATTGTGTTGTCGCAGTTCCCCAAGGGAACTGTTCACTTTCCCGTCGCCATCCACTTGATGAGCGTTGGCGCATAGGTCGACACGATACCACCGGCAAACATGAGCAAACCAAGTAGCAGCTTCCCTCCTTTGGCTTGGTCGAGCAGGCTGCTGAGATGTTCCACCGCATTGGAAGCCGATGGATATCCTTCCCCCATTTGCACGACCTTTACCTCAAGCGCGATCACTTTGTCGCGGGCAGACGGCAGAGCGGTCCCGATCGAAAACGGGGGGGACGTGCTCGTGGTCGGACCATGGCATCGTCGCCTTGCCCTCGCGCTACCCCGGCAATCAGGCAGACAATAGACCGAAGGTATGTTGCTGAAACTCGAAACTGGATCTCAAGCGGCCGGTCGATATGAGTGGGAACAGCGGCTGGCAGAGCTTGCGTACTGGTTCATCGCCCCGAGGCGCCCTCTACCTCAGATAGGTAGCCATACCGATCATAATCGGCGTGACTCCCCACACGAGTCGGAACTAAATCGTCCGTAGGTTGAAAACTTGAGAATTACTATGCGCGCCTATTGGGTAGTTATTGCCGCCTCCTTAGCTTTCGGTGGATGTACCGCAACTAAGGACAACAATGCCCAAATGGGGTCCACATGGGTCGGGCATTCGGTGAAAGAGTTTATCCGAAAATATGGGATGCCAACAGCGACGCACCTGTTAATAACCGACGCGGAAGTAGTATATTCATGGCCCGATGTTTTTTCGCAGCATGATAGAGAAGAGACCAGCGCGAGTAACGGTCAAGCGACAGGATCTGGGGAGCAAAAAACTAGCGAGACGCCTCGAAAACAGGATCTTTCCGGGTGCAACGTCAATTTAGTCGTATCTCGGCAGTTGAAAATACATGAGGTTATAGTTACAAGCGACGGCTTGGGAGCTTGGCACGCATCTCTTTGCTCTAGTGCCCTCAGGCCCTGAGCTACAATGTCCAGAATACAACGCAATCATCTCCCCTCCATCTTGTCGAACTGACGTCGTAGAGCGAAGTGGTTCTGAAGCTATATCGTTGGCGATCATTGACTTGTCGCCAGTCCAACCAGCCAACTTCTCAATGCCGAAACTGGCTTTGTAATAGTTGATGACATCGCCCAACGGTCGACCATTGATGGCCGTGGTGCAGTCGAGGCCAGCTTCGCGCACCAGGATCGGCACTGTACCCGACATCGGCCCGATTGGGGTCAGTGAGGATACCGGTCGCCGTGGCGGGATAGCCGCTACACTCCGCGCTTCAGAAAGATCCGAAGCGCGGCAGGCGTGCCATATACGGTTTGGTCCACGGACACCCGTGCTGGGGCCATGACTGAAACCGTGGATGCGATGGGCTCGATTGAGGCCGCCCGCGAACTTGCGACACATACCACAACAATAATGACGAAGCGCAACAGCCGAGGCGATGGCTTGGAGCAAAGTCGGCAGATCGCAGAAGCGAGAGTCGCGGCGAGGACGTCAAAAGCCGAGTGACACGGCAGTGACACGAGTGACGCGGCAGCTCAACGATAGGTCAGTAACCAATTGATATATATGGAAAATCTGGAGCGGGTGAAGGGAATCGAACCCTCGTGTTCAGCTTGGGAAGCAATGCTAAGGCATTGAATCTCATAAAGCCGAATTACCAGTTGGTTGGAATGATTGGTACGAGACCGTCATTCCGCTCCAAGAGACTTCCCATGGATCAACTGCACCACGGATGACGAGACCCGTCCCAGATCCTGGCCAATCCCTCTTCGACGAGTACCGCCCCAACTGACCTACCGTCGGCGCCGTGAATCGTGCGCAGCTTCCGTCCATACTTGTCCTCATCGCGGTCCGCCTTCCGGAGGGTGAAAGGGCCGGCATTGAGCAAGTCCCTCATCCGCGCTTTTGCTCTCTCGCCTAGCTCTCGCTCGTAGTCGCATCGAGGCGGGCTCAGCTCGGGCGTATCGATGTCGGCAATCCGGATCTTTGTGCCATCGAGGCGGATAGTGTCACCATCGACGACGCATGTCCGCGAGATCTGCGAGCAGAAAGAGAACGAGCGTTCAAAGGTGCCGATAGCAACTGCGGTTGTCTGAGAGCCCGACGAGGTAAGTCCCAAGAGCTGACTACCGATCTTGTCGACACCTAGAGCAACGAACGCCACAAGCGCGATGCTGGCCAGCGTGAGCAGTTGGCTTCGTCCACGCCGATACGGGCGCCAGCCGGAGCGCCGATACGGAGAGCGTCGTGAACGCCGAAAGGGAATGACGTTGGGGTTCTCTTTCACCGGCTTACAGTCGCACCATTCGCCTAACACAACCTTTCCGGATGTACTCCGGCCTCATCCGCAACAGAGGCAAGACTAGAACAATAGGCGAACAAGTGCCAATATGCCGGGAGTAGTTTAGGAGCGTCTGCAATGTGCAACCTGTACAGCCTAACGAGAGCGCCGGCTGCGATCCGTGCGATCGTAAAAGCGATGGTCGATCACACCGGAAACCTCGAGCCCCTACCCTCGATTTTTCCCGACCAGCTGGCGCCTGTTGTTCGCGAAACAGCCAACGGTCGAGAGATTCTTAGGATGCGTTGGGGCATGCCCGGTCCGGCAACCTATGGCGGGGCGCCAATCACCAACATCCGAAATACTGATTCTCCGTGGTGGCGCCGGTGGCTAGGCCCGGAGAGCCGTTGCGTGGTTCCAGCTTCGTCCTTCTGCGAGTATCTGGACGCTAAGCCCCGCAAGATTCCAACTTGGTTTGCCCTCGATGAGGACCGCAGCTTGTTCTTCTTCGCTGGCGTGTGGGCTACCTGGACCGGGACGCGAGGCACGAAGGCCGAACCGGTCGAGGGTGAGCATCAGCTCTACGGCTTCCTCACCACCGACGCGAACGCGGAGGTAAAGCCGGTTCACCCAAAGGCAATGCCGGTAATCCTCACCACGCCCGAAGAGGTTGATGCTTGGCTTCGGGCGCCATGGAGCGAAGCCAAGAGTCTTCAGCGCCCGCTACCTGACGGAGTGCTCAAGATCGTAGCGAGGGGCAAGAAGGACGACGCATGAGGGACGGACGGCGGATCCCGCGCTACCCGATCTTCTCCTCTCGTCTCTCCAACCAACGCCGAGAGTAATGGAACGCGCCTTCGACGACTGTCATTCCGGTAAGTCCAACTAGGAAGGCGGCGAGGAGATCACTCTGGCTGCGATTGACGAACTCCGCGACGTCCGTAACGCCGATAAATCCGCCGGCCCAGCGGAGGACGGCCCATGTTGCGCCCGCCGCGACCTCACCAACGTAGATCACCATCAGCACGCCGCCAGCGGTTTCGAGGAGGCGTTGCCGCCACGCTTTACGTGGAGGAAAAAGGTTGCGGATGTAAGCACCCGCCAGCGCCGGCAGAACCTTCGCCATGGCTACCCCCAGAAAGCTGCTCCCCAGCTCTGCCGCGCCGGGAGGGATATGCGGCCCAATATCAGCCATTTCGCCCCGTGTTCCTCAATCTCAGCGGAGCACCATCCAGCCCGCCGTTCGTCGTCTACTCAACGTGTGCGCTTGATGATCTCGTCGTTGCCAAGGATCCGCTTGAGTGCTTCCGGATCCGTCTGAGCGAGGCATACGGCAGCCGCTGGTTTGAGAGGTGTGACCAACTTCAACCCCGCTCCACCCTTAGGGGGAGTCGCCGCGCAAGCTATCGCAATCACGGCCACCGCCAGCAGCGCGGCACAGCTCACGAGGCGAGAGGCCATCGAGCATTTCATCTATCCGCGTCCTTTCCTCATAGGCCCGCACTGAGGCCCTATCTTGGGCAGTGCGCTCACTGTCTCGGCCGGCGTCAAAGATCATCCAGGCGACCACGAGAACGGCCAATGCAGCCAACCCGGCGGCAACAAGGCGCCAATGCTTGAGTGCAAAAGTGAGCGCGGCCATTACGCCCAACCTTCAGTTCGCTTGCTCTTGATCCAGCCAGCAGCACCCCAAGCGAGGCCGCCAACGATAAGCAGGGCGGCGAAGACGGTGAGACCAGTCGCCGCGTAGCCGGCGATCGAGGAGAGCGACGAGAAGCCGTTCAGCTTGTCCGCAGCGGTGTTCACCTGATCGATGTAGGGTTGCACCTTGTCGAGTGCGCCGAGACCAGCCGCGCCAGCAACCGCGAAAGCCGTTCCCTGCTTGGCTTCCGGCGTTTCCATCGCCCCAACCTTGCCGACCGCCTCATCAGGAGCAACGCGATACGACGAGATTGCTCGCATGGTCTCCGGACCGGCGACGCCGTCGGCGGATAGTCCGTTCTTGCGCTGAAAAACTAACACCGCATCCTTGGTCGCAGGACCGTAGTCGCCGTCTGTCTTGAGCGCCGCGCCGGTGCGATTGAGGAGGCTCTGAAGCTCGCGGACCTTGGCGCCCTTCATGCCCATTCGGAGCATGCCTGCCACTTCGGCAGTCTTCACTTCGCCGCCGAACTCTTTGGCCAGCCGCTCGATGTCATCCGCGTAGCTCTGGGGCGCCTTCGGGCCGTTGTAGCCACGAGCGAAGCCGAGAGCGTCACCGTGCGCCAACTCATCGAGAAGGCCGAACTCGCGGCAATAGCGCATCATGAGATCGACCTGACCGTAGAGACCGGCACACACCGCTTTGACGAGGTCAGCAACGCTCACGTAGCCCAACCGCTTCCAGTGCGCGCCCATGACCTGCCCGACACCCCAGCTCATGCTTTCGTGCGCCGCGTCGGTGTCGATGGAACAGGCCGGCTCTACCAGCTTGCGCCACCTATCTGCCTGTTCCTTCGGGTTTTTGATGGCGCCCGGCGTGGGCGCGGCCAACTTCTTGGCCACTGCCCGATCAAGAGCTTCACCCTTGAGGCGCTGATAGAAGTAGTGGCCCTCCCAGCGAATGAGCGGGAGCTTGTTTCCGGCAACGGTCGCGTAGGTTTGACCGCCGCTCTCCTTGGCAATGACGGCAGCGATCCAAGCCGCCGGCACTCCGTAGGTAACCTCCATGGCCTGAGCGACGGCGAAAATCTGCATGTCCATTTGGGTGATCACCTCTTTCAGGCCGGCCAGCCGGCGGAAATGTCGATGGCGTCGAGTGCGGCGGTATCCACGGCGGCAAGCGCCTGGTCTTTGAGGTCGCGGCGATGCTGGACGAGAGCGGCGTAGTAGCCGCCAACCGAGGCGGCGAGCGTCAGTCCAGCCGCCGGTGTGGCGAGCGGGATACGGACGTTCTCGATGGTGATCCAGCCGCGAGCGTAGCTTTCCGGCCACGACACGGAGCCCGAAGCGGCGGCCGTCGCAGTCGCGGCCATGGCAGTCAGGTCGGCGCGGCTGCCATCGCCAAGCGCGACATGCAGGCCGCCAGAGACAGGGGCGCCGGCGGCGAGGAGCGTTTCGCCAAAGGCGATTATGTCGTCGAGCTTTATCTTTCTGCGATCTTCAAACGAAGGTGATGGCTCTGCGGGAGCACTCCAGTTCACCCCGTCAAATGACCACCCAATGACGGCTTCCAGCGGCCCGGCGGTCGCACCGAAGTCCGCCGGGTTTGCGTCGTCTTCCAGCATGATGGTGTTTGTGACAATGCCAAAGGTCACGACATAGGCTTGCTGCATGGTCAGAACTCCAACAGCAAGAGACAACCGGGCGTACCAGCGCCACCAACACCGGAACCATCCAAACCGGCGGCGGCGCCCCCGCCTGCGCCATAGCCTCTGGCCGCGATACCGTTGCGGGTGACGAAGCCAGTCCAGTTGCTGACCATGCCCCCTCCGCCGCCCGTCCCAAGACCGAACGGGCCATCGCCGCCGGTCGCGCCAATTGCGATCTGACCCGCATTGCTACTGCGGCCCGTGATCGTTCCGTCGCTGCATGGCGCTCCGGTCAGATTAACCAGTCCGTTCGTTGCAACGCCGCCGTTCCCGTTCGCCGTGTAGGTGGTCGATCCGACAACGACACTGGAATTTCCACCTTTGCCACCGATGACGACGGCATAGCCCACGGCATCGGATACGCCGGCAAGGAACAAGCATCCGGCACCACCAGCGGCGCCGACACCGCTGTTGCTACCGCTACTTGCCCCACCGTCGTTTGCGCCTCCAACAAGGAAGCCGAGCCATTTCGTGACGCCAGCGCTGGGCTGGATGTTGCCGGAGGCGGTTATGAAGCGAGCGTTTTTCAGCAGGCCTGACAACGCCCCCATGTCGAGCCCGAGCAGCAGATCGTTCGAAAGATCGTTGGCGACGGGCGCTGCATCACTGCCGGCGGCGCCACCGAGCAAGAGCCCTTTGCCGACCTTGATCTTTCGGCCCGTCGGAACAAAGCCTTGAAGCAGACCAGTGAGTTGGTCCTTGGTCGGATATGCAGCCGGGTCAAACAGTGCCGCAGCTTCAGCACTCTCTGCGGCGGCCTGAGCTGCTGATATCGCCGTCGTCGCAGCGCTGCCAGCGGCGGACGCCGAGGCCATCAAATCCGCGTATCGTCCGCCAATGGTTGGCTTTCCAGCGGCATCGAAAGCAAGCACCTGCCCGGCGCGATCAGTGCTGCTCGGGATTGTCAGTTCGATCTCACCCGCCGGAACCTTGATGGCGCGTGTGAACTTCGACCACATCTCACGAAGCGCCGCCATCAGCAGCGAGAACGCGAAGTTGAAGTCTCGCGTCCCATAAGGCGCCGATGCCTGAATGGTTCGGCGCGGCCGGAAGTTACCGAAGATCTCAAGCGTTCCCGCCGAGATCGGCGCATTGAGCCGTACATAGGCATCTGACACCGGGGCGGGTGTCAGGCTTGCGCCGTTCGAAACTGATCGAACGGTATAGTCCGAAGTCAATGCGAGCTGATTGCCGTCCAGATAGACAGCAACGTCGGACGCCTCGCCGAAGAGCGGAAAACCAAGCGCAAAGTCGGTCGTCGCCGCCGTCGGCCGATAGACGGCATAGCGATCCTGATCAAGAACGGGAGGGATTGGCGACGTGCTCATGGTCGGACCATGGCATCGTCACCCTGCTCTCGCACTGCCCCGGAAACCGCTCAGCGTCCTTCCATCTGGTCGAACAGGCGACGAAGCGCGAAGTGGTTCTGAAGCCAAGCCCACCGGCGAATGGCATCGGTGTCGTTTGCTGACCAGGTGCCTTGAGAAAGGCTGTAGAGCGGCCCCTGAAGTCGCTCCATCCGTCCGTACGTCGGGCCAAGGAAGCTCGACAGTGCGGATCGTTGAGCGTAGCGCGACAGCGGCCGATCCGAACCGATCAGGCGGAACAGATCGGTCTTGCCGGCGAACACCTTGGCTTGCGCCGCGTTGACGTCGCTGATCCAGCCAGAGATACCGGAGCGGTTCACCGCCTCCTTGATCCAGTCCTGGGGCTTGTCGCTCGTCTGCTGCCCCGTCGCGATCGAATAGAGCTTATAGCTCAGCATGCCGGCGGCCAGAGTGGACATAAGCCCGGAAGCGGTTCGCGCGTCTCGGCGCTGAAGATTGGCGATGAACACTCGCTCATGAGCAGCCGCAGTGAAGCCGCGGAACTGGCCGAGCAGCGCGCCAACCGGCCGAGACAGGAACAACGGCTTCTCCTGCCCCGGCGACACGACGGCAATATCGGCCTCGCGCGCAATCGCTGCCTCGAAAGACTGGCGAGCCTCAACGTCCGTCCAGCTGGCCGTTTCCGGCAACATCACCCCATCAATCGGCTCGACGGCCGAAACCTCATGTTGCTTCCAGATGCGTGCTGCCTTGTCAGGCGCAATGTTCGCGGCCGCCAGATCGCGCACGTCTGTTTTGCTTGCCGTTCCGGCTGCTACGCGCTGGCACATGCGGAGAAGCTCGTCACTGGCTGCCGTCGTGGCCATCGTCTTCATGAGGTCGGTATATGGCGCCATACCGTTGGCGATCATCGACTTGTCGCCAGCCCAACCAGCCAACTTCTCAACGCCAGAACCGGCTTTGTAATAGTCGATGACATCGCCCAACTGCCGACCGTTGAGGGCGTGGTGCATGTCGAGGCCAATGCCCATCGCCCGCGCCTGCCGGCGGGCAGTGGCGTTGAACTTCGTATCGGTGATTAGCCCCTTGAAGAATGGCCGCCATGCCGAACGGAAGGCGCCTTCCAGGCCAAAGCGGAAGACGGCACCAACCGAGTCGTTGAGGCTCGACAGGAGCGACGAGCCCATGTCGGTCGCCAGCCCCCAGCTTCGTAGGGCTCGTGCAATCGAGGCCAGCTTTCGCACGCCAGGATCTGCGCTATAGCCGTAGATGCCTCGCACCCGGTCACGAACGGCAGCGAGATCGCGAAGGACGCGCTGCTTTTCGGCCTCGAGTTTTACCCTCGCCTTCTCGGAGTTGAGTTGCGCTGCCTTGGCCGCGTACTCTTCGGTCACTTTCTTCAGCGCTTCGGTCATGCGCACGTCGCCGAAGCGGCGCGTAAGAAGGATGTCCGGCACCGTCGTCCGAAGGAAGGCGTGCAGCACTTCCGTCGGCTCACGGACAAGGAACTGGCGCACCATGGCCGAGGGGATGCCGAACTCGCGCTCGTTCAACGAGCCGCGCACTTCACCACCGCCAACGCCGCCTTCCGCGTATCGCGACGGCTCATCGTACGGCAGGCGCCCGTCTGGCGTGCTTAGGATACGATCAGCGATCTGATTGGCGCGGTCGCGAAGTTCGCCGTCGGACAGATTGCGATCTGAAGCCAGAATGCGGCGAACAGCACTGTCCACCACGTCATCGGCTGAGGTCAACCGCTCACCGTGCCCTTGATAGGTGCCGGCCGCTTTCGCCGCGTCACGCTCGGCTTCAGCCTTGGCCCGAGCCTTCAGCGCGGCCTTCACCTCGGCCGTGGACTTGCCCCGCCACTTCCCAAGCTCTTCTTCAATCTGCTTCCTGGCGCTGTTGCGGAGCTCATGGAGCTCGTCGAGATCGTCATAGAGCTTTTCTAGCTCCGCCGATTTACCGCTTGCCCGGTCCTGAAGCTCGTTGCCGCGATTGCGGACGCGCGTCTCGAACACCGCCCCACCGCGAGCGTTATCGAGTTTGCCCGCCCGATCCGCTCCCTGCCGCAGATCGCCTGCTCGCCGGTTGGCGAACTTGTTGAGCGAAGTCATCTCGTCCGCTTTATCGCTGGCTTTCGACAGCTGGCGTTCAAGTGTCTCTATGGCTCCCTGCTTTTTCAAGATGCGGGCATCGAGGTCATCGGCGTGAGCCTGCCAGCTCGCCAACCGCGCTTGAATCTCCGCCTTCTGCGCCTGCTGTCCCCTCAGCCAATCTGTTGTGGTGGCGATGAACTTGTCGCGCTTCCGAGTGATAGCGATCTTGTCCCAAAGACGAGGGGCGAAGCTCTCATCTCCGGCCGGGGCTCCTACATCGCCGAGCAAAGCACGTCCGTCGGCCCCGGTGGTTGCCTTTGCGGCTTCCGTCACAGGATCGAGGATCGTCGACCTGATGTGTTGGGCCGCCTGTTGAACCTGTGGAATGGGGCTCTTGTCGCCAGAATAGAGGGCGTCGAAGACTGCCTCGTTGAACTCCTTAGGCGACAAAATACCTTCCGGCGTCGTTCCGCGTAGTTGCTGCCATCCAGCCTGGAGCATTGGGGCTTTGGGCGAATTTGGTCCATACCGATAGTCCACATAGGCATCACGAAGCACACCGTCGGCCTGGGCCAGCGCCGGCGCTGTCCATTGCCGAACAGCGCGATCAAGAGGCGGAAGCCCGTCGCCCGTGGTGGTGATGCCCTTCTCGTTGTCGGTGAACATGCGGGGCGTTTCGGCGAGGTCTGCCAAGGTGCGTCGGGCCTGAACCGACTGACTCGACCAAACGCGGCCGGTCGGGGAAAGGCTGTCGCTGATGTTCTGGAGTGGCTTCGGAAGGTACGGTACCTGTTCAAGTTGGCGTGCATCCGAGGCGGCGGCGCCGGCAGACTGCGGCATGGACGCTCCCGCGATATGTGCCGTAGCCTCCGCGCGAAACTTATCCATTCCCTGAGTTAGCGACGCGATCTCTTGCTTGGTCAGATAGCCAAGGCCGGCTCCCACCAAGCCAGAAAGAATCGTCGCTGAAGCGATGTTGCCCGCGCCCTCCTCCCAGCCGCGTCCCGGCTGTGTTGCCTGAAGAAACGCCTCGCCGACGGTCGCCTGGGCCGCGCCAAGAGCCGCCGACCGAGCAGCGACGCGTGCCATCGTCATTCCCTTAGCGGCGCCCGACAGCACGTCTATGATTGGGATGTAGTTGGTCGGGTCAGCAGCGCCGACACCAACTTGCGTCACCGTGCCCATCCATCCCGCATCGGAAAGGGTCTTCAGCCGCTCATCTCGTGCGTCGATCTTAGCCATGATGGCGCGCGTAGCCGCTTCGTTTGGAGAGCCTATGAACTCGTCGGCGTGCTCGACTTCGTACTTCGTGCCTTTGATCAGTGCGAACGGGTTGTGGGTCGGATCGAGATCGGCCGACGGATCTGATGACAGGAGGTCGTAGACCTTGCGGCCGAACTCGTATGCCGCATAGGGAACCCCCTCCTGCCATGCCGCATCGATCGATTGCGCGAACGTCGGCTTCTGAGCGAACGGATCTGGAGCAGGAGCCCCGGTCATTTGCCGGGGAGCCGGGCCGATCTGCCGGAGGTCTTCGTCTTCGGAAATAAGGGGCATAGATTCCTCAGGGGAGCTTGTAGGGGCGAGCCTCATCGCGATCTTCAAGGCTCAGAGGCTTTCCGATGCGCGCAAAGGCTCGTTGGTCGGCGTCGCGCCTTTCTCGCTCAGCTCTCACCGGAGCCTCGGCAGCCTCCCTATCCGGCATGAAGCGAAGCGGCACACCGGGCGACTGCTCGAGCAAATGCCACGCCCCGTCGTTACCTTGGACAACTACGCGATAGGTCGGGGTTTGTTTGTTGGACGCACGCGTCTCGGTGATCTGATCCGCCACAAGGCCATAGTTTTGCGGCATCGGCTTGCCGTCATCGGGTCCCATGGCCTTGTCGATCGAGTAGTATCCGGTAGTGCCGTGCGACTTGGGCTCGCGAACAGATACCCGGCCGCCAAAGGCCTCCACGCCAGCCATCGCAAAATCGCGCAACCAGTCGGGCGGCTCGGCCCCGTAGTGCTTGGCGATATCGGTGACGAGTTGGTCGTGAAGGTAGTCGTAGGAGCCATCGACAGGCGCCAGATACCTCTCCGGCGGATTAGCCATGATCCGACCGCCGTTAGCCACGGATGGCGCCCACTTCTGCGCGGTTTGCTTGGCCGCGAACTCGGCCGCAGCGCTCTCGTTTCCGCCGTTGCGGACGTAAGCATCGTTGAAGTTTTTGGAGAACTCCGCGTAGAGCTGGCCCTCACTGCCGAGCGGCCCATCAGAGACCGGCGCAACACTGGTCAAATAGCCCGCCGGATTGAACCACGAGCGATTATCCAGCAAACCGACAACGTCCGATGGCTTCGGGTAGCTCTTCGCAAATGCCTTCGATGCCTGCTCGGAAAGTGTCTTTCGGGCTTCCTTGGCAGCCGGGTCGAGAGCCGCCATCCGCTCTTTCTGGAACTCCTCGGGCGGAACGAATGACAGCTTGTGCTTCCACTCGTCGAGATCTCCGGCCGCCTTCTGTCCGAACAGCTCGTTGAAGTCGAGCGGCATCTTCTGGTCAACCTGATCCATGAAGCCAAAGGCGCTGGACGCCTTCTGCCAATCCGGACTGTTCGACATCGCCACGATGGCGCCGGAGACATCCTTTGAAGAAAGAGTGGCTTTCAGGCTGTCGCGATCCATGGATGCGAGACTGTTCAGCGTGCCGGCGACAACCGCCGCCGATTGAGACCGCATCACGTCGCCAAATCGGGTTTCCTCAGCCGGTGTGAGCAACGACGGCTGTGAGCCGGAATGGGCCGCAATCTTCTGATTGTCCTTGAAACGGGCCTGAAGTGCCGCCGGCATCGCGTCTGGCTGATCCAGCGGCAGCGGCGCCCTGAGGCTCGGGAGGTCCATCCCAAGCCGCTGGCCGGCCGCGTGCGGATCGCTCTTGAACTGGGCGACGAGGCTCTTGGCAGTGTCCTCGATGTTGGGGATCAGGGCCTTGAGCTCGGTGTTTGATCCTTGCCGGATCTCGTCGATCGTACTGCCGACGAATGCCTGATACTGGTCAGCCGGCAGCTCCTGCGCCGCCTCGGTCATTTTCGCCTTCACCGCAAGCTCGGTGTACTTACGGGCGTCATCAGGCGTGCCGGCGAGTTGGATCAGATTGCCGAGCGTGCGGAACTGGCCGGCGTCGGGAACTTCAAACGCGTCGAGAGCCTGAAGCATTCGCGGGATTTGCGCGCCGATCATGTCGCGAGCGACCTTGCGAAATGCCAAGAAATCGTAGCCGTCGCCAGTGGTGGCCATCGGCTGATCGTCCCCGGCAGACATAGCGGTGTCGACGACGTAGGAGCCGGTCGGGACTGCAGCGCCCTCTCCTTTGGCGCCCATGCTGGCATAGTCCGATAGACTGGTCCCGTTCGCGTCAGAGGGGTTGTCGACGCCACCACTGGTCAGATAGCGGATTGCTCCCTCTGTCCCGCCAAGGTGCATCATGTTTCGGATGCTATCGCGGGTGATGCTCACTCCACCAATCGTCTGGCCGATGAAACGGTCCAGCCCATTCTTCTGAATATCGGCATCCATCCGTTCGATATGGAGCCTGTATGCCTCCTGCTGGGCTGCTGGGTTCGCCCGGAAATCGTCGAGCGTCTTCACGTCAGGGAAGCCGGGGATGGAGAATGTTCCGCTCCATTTGCCCGGCGCGTCCTTGCCCGTCTTCGACCATGATTTCAGGTCTTCACCGGCGCCAGGCGTATAGACACCAAGATCGGCGAGACGCGGCGCTCCGAACTGATAGAGGCCCGCATAGCCTAGGTCGTTCACCACGTCTGGACGTCCGCCGCTTTCCGAGCGCATCAGCGGGGTTTGGCCCAACAGCCCCGAGCCACGCGCGGCAAGCTCTTCTGGAGTCAGAGCCTGAAGCTGCCGGGTCGTGTCCGCCTGATGCTTGGCGGCCATCAGGGATTGGATTTGGCGGTAGCCTCCCGCGTTCGAAAGATCGCTGATCAACCCGTCAAGCGACGACTGCGGAACGTCGATACCGGCGTTGAGCGACTGTACCATCCGATCGACTTCAGGCGAAAGCACGGTAACGGCGGCCCGTTTCTCCTGCTCCTGGCCGCGAACATAGGCGTAGCCCATCGCCCGATAGCTCTTACGATCGCTGGGACTGAGATCCTTGAACTGATCGTCAGTCTCGAAGCTGTCGGCCAGCGCGAGCGCCGCCTTGGCACTGCCGCCATTCGCCGGGTCGTAGGCACGCTCAACCGCTCCCATGGTCGCCTCAGCGGCAAGGGTACTGGTCAGCCGCGTCATGCCCTGCTTGGCAAGCTCCGGCGTAATGCCGCTTCTCGGATCGGCGGCGAGCACATCATAGGAATGCTGGATATCGGCGACGGCCTTCTGAAACTCCGGCCCGTTGTAGGCCGAGCGCGCCAACTGCGACGCATCGTTCGTAAGCAAGTCGATATGACCGAGCAGCGTCTTGGTGTTCGCCTCGCTGTCGAGGCTCGCCCGCTGCTCGATGGCCCGGCGCATATAGGGTGCGCCGATCTCCTCGGCTTGCTGCTGCAAGCGGAACTGATCGCCACCGGTGGCGTTCTGGGCGGCTCCGATTGAAGCCTCTTTCCATTGCTGGGCAAACCACTGCGGATCGCCGCCGCCGCCGCCCTGTTCCTTGGGCGCCCAAAGCTTGGTGTAGAGATCCTGAGCCTGAAGGCTGAGCGAGGTCTGTGCGCGGGCGCCCTGCGCCGCGAGCGCAGTGTCTCGATAGGCATCGGCCGCGCGTCCGACCAGACCGGAGGCCGGGAGCTGTTGCACCACTATGTTGCCGTTCGCGTCCCGCTGAACGGACTTGTAGCCCTCCTCCTCGCCTGTCTTCTTGCCATAGCTCAGAGCGATGTCGTCCACGGTGCCTTTCAGGCTATCGAATGCCCCGCCCCATGCAGCACCAAGGCGCGCGTAGTCGCCGGCCGAGACCATGGAGTTTGGCGCTTCGGTGAGCGCTGGCGAGCGCTGGACGGAAGGAAGAAGATCAGCCACCGAATACCCCCTTGAAAGCTCCGTCCTGTCCCATCTGATAGAGTCCGCCAGCCAAGCCACCGACGGCTTTGAGCATACCGATGCCGGCGTATTGCTTGGCCGCCGACTGGTAGAACTTGGCATCCTCGGAATACTGGTTCGCCTGCGCCCGGATACCCGCGACCTTCGCAATCCGCTCGTTGTCGGAGACGCGGCGGTTCTCGTCGGCGATGGCTGACGACGTGGGGCTATCCGAGAGACCAACGCTCGAACGGATCGCCGAGATGTTGGCGAGTGTCGTTCGGAGATCGTCGCGGTAATAGGCGTCGGTCGCGTCGGCGTTGGCGCGCGCTGCCTGACCGGCATAGGTCGCTTGCTGTGCCTGATGCTTGGCGCCGGCCGCGTTGGCATTGCCTTCCGAGATCGCGGAGGCAGCCGTGAGACCGAGAGAGGCGATACCAAGAGCGAAGCCCATCAGATGGTCACCTCCAAGCCGATTTCGATGATCTCCAGGCTGCCCGGCCGGTCTTTCACCAGCGGGCCGGGCCTCGGGTCCATGTGGCGTCCCATCTGCCGGAATTTGTGAGTGTCCTCACGCTTCACCGGTGCGCTGCCGCCCTCCTCACCCCAAGCAACCGGTGGGATAGTCCGGCTTCCCCACGAGAAGCCAGTCGAGCGCAGCACCGATACCATTGCCTGCCGAACACGACGGCGGCGCTGGGTCTGGTTGTAGTCGGTGCCACCAGGGACATGGGGAACGAAGGGTTCGATGGTCGACGCCCACGCCCGACCGGCGAGGATACCGGCTGACGAGAAATCGTCGTTCGGGAGCGTGATGAGGTTGCCAGAAGCGTCGATAGATCGGTTTCCGAGATCGCGGCCACCGTCCTGAAGATCCACCGTCTCCCCCGCCCAAAACCACAACGGACCTTGCCCCGCGCTTGGCGACAGGCTGGACACGACACTGTTGAGCGTGACGACGCCGTCCATGTCGACATCGTCGGTCATTCTCTCAACAATGGTTGCGCCGGAGTACCTGACGTTGAAGAGGATGTCGGTCCCGAGCGCCGACACCCATTTGACCGAGCCGGCACCCGACCACGGAGACCAGCCAACCCACTGCCGATTGCTCGACATCCTGGCGACCGCCATCGTCCCGTCCGCATTCACGACATGCAGGTAGCGCTCTGAAAAGTTGGCGTCGCCCCGCGAGAACGCCATGCAGACCGGTGCGTTCAGGAGATGGTCGGCCAACTCGTTGATGTCCGTCGCCTCATAGGGCTTCTGAGCCGCGCCTAGCAATGTGATGGCAATGGCACGTCGAAGTCCGACGTTCAGGAAGACAATTCCCTCGGTGGTGATCGCCGGCCGAACCGGACCGCATCCGTCTGAAGAGATCTGGATGAACTGGACGTTGCCGGGCTTCAGCGGAATGCTGGCGCTGATCGGCACGTAGAAGACGCCATCGTCCGTAAACACGAACTGATCCGGGCCGCCGAGCATGTAGAGGACATGCTTGCGGCCGGGTACCAGCTCGAAGATCGCGTTGTTCGCATCGGCGCCAACGAGAAAGTCGGTGTAGGTGTCGAGCGAGGACCAGATGACGCCCTCGGGCACCGCCGGCAGATCGAAGAACGTCAAACGCGTGCGATCGTAGAGGCACGCCTGCGGCCAGCCACGGCGGGCGGAAATCGCCTGCTCGTCCCAATCGGCGGTTGGCTGAGGGGCAGCCGCCGCGACCGCTGAACTGTCCGACCGGCTGATGGGTCCGATGATCTTTTCCGACGCCTGGAAGCCGGTGAAGACGGACTTGATCTGAACGGTGATTGTGTTGCCAGCCACCGCCGTCACCTCGCCGGTGGCGTTGCTGGTGTAACCGCTCACCACCTGGCCAACCAGGAAACCATCAGCGCTGGCAAGCGTGATTGTCTGGGCGGGCGGAAGCGGCTGCAGAACCGTTCCAGTGCCAACCGTCGGGGTCGTAACCGCCGTGATGAGGATCTGATAGGTCTTGTAGCGAATGACCGTACCGACATGGGCGGAAGTCAGAAAGGCCGCGGAGAAGTTGAGCGTGATCGAACCGCTTCGAGCCGACGGCGTGAGCTTGATCCCGTAGCTCTCAGGGAAGCGATAGAACGGCGCCCTGATCTCACCCTGGGCGCCGGTAGTGAACGCCCAGTTGGTGAATGACCACGTTCCGTCGGACGCGCGCTTGACGACGCGCGTCATCATGCCGGGGAAGCAAATGACGATATCGCTGGAGATGACGGCGAAAGATACCTTGCCGACCGTTGCCTCGGTCCACGGGTAGCCGGCATCTGAAGCGACCACCGCGCCAGCCGAGTTGCGGACGGAGATCGTCCCGGCGCCGAAGGACAGCCGGAAGCGCAAGTCACCGGGCAACACGATGGTTTCGGTTCGGCCTTCTTGCTTGAAAAGTGCCATACGGCCGGGCCGGTCAGTGAGACCGCCCGAACTCATGATGCGCCAGTTCGCCATCTGACGGGCGCCGCATTGGACCTGTTGCACGTCGTCGCGGTGCTTCAGATCCTCACGCAGTTCGCCCCCTGAGAAGTCGACCTGTCGGACAATGTGTGCGGCCTGGGCCATGCTCATCCCCGCCGAATGCGCCGGGCTGCGCGGAGCTTGGAGTTGACCATTGCTTTCGGCGGCTTCTCCTGCCCGGTGCGCGTCGCAGCCTCGGACAGCATGGCCTCTGCCTTCGCGTCGGTGCGCTCGGCCTCGCCAGTGTCCTCGTTGAGGCCACGATAGGCGTGAGCCATCAGCTTCAGACGGAGAGTCTCAAGAAAGGTCGGCGGCCACTGATCAGCTGACGGGATGCGGATGAACCGTGCCATCGGCACGTAAGCACCGGCGGTGCAATGGACCTTGTTGTCGATGATGTCGTAGATCGCAGGTACGTCGTTGACGGTGACCGACTTCAAATGCAGGCAGCCAACCGGCTTCGCGAATGCATCGGCAAAGCGCGGATCGTCGCTTGCACCAACCCGAACCATGGCCGCCATAGTCGAGGCAAAGCCCCAGTCACGTCGTTCGATCAGAAGTGGCAGCTCTGTTTCGTAGGCATCGTCCATGACGAGCCATTCCGGGCTGTCATCACCTTCGAAGTCGACCGGGTTGTTACTAGTTCGCTTGAGCGATGAGTTGATGAGCGAGAGCTTGTCATACATGTCCTGAGCAGACAGCAACTCGTGGCAAAGCGCACTGCCCCATGGAAAGGCGCGACGTGCTTCGTTTAAGCTCGACGAACGTCTAATACCGCTCACATACGCATTGCAACGGTTAATGGCATCTGCTTTATTTTAAGTTGATCAGCTAGCCGTATTTTTGAACGTATTATGCGGGAACTAACAAGTAGGTTTGCTGAACACAATATTCATAATATGAGATATGCAATATACATATTTTAATAGTAAAAATTGGTTCTATTATATATTTGCAGCCTACATCAATAACTATTTTATATACATTATTTCGGATCTCAGAAGCTTGTCTTATGTAATTTTAATAATGTATATGGGATCAAATAACAATCATGAAAGTATAGCCAGTCATTTAGTTTATTTATAGTTCCGACACTCATAAGACTACACAAGCTTTGGAGGATTTGATGGGAATTTTGGCTGATATGATTTTTGGTAAAGTTGATCCACACCCTATATTTAACGGTATGAACACCTCAGACAGGCGCAGCCACATCAAATGTGAAGCACATATAAAAGAAATGATTCGAACTCTCAACTATAAGAGTAAAACAACATCTGGAACAGATAAGTTTATAAACAATTTGCTCATTTTGACATATGAAACATACTCATCAAGTTTTTCTAAATCTGTATCATCATTAAATATTAGCGTTACAAATAAACTTGCTGATTCTTTTCAACATGGATACGATTTTCATAGCCAAGAATGGAAAGACATACTTAATAGTATCAAGACTCACCCAGTACTTTCGGAAATTATTACTAATATTTGCGACGCGTCATTTGAGGACCAAGTTAAAGAATGCCAGCGGGTTCGGGACGCAGCCTTTCAGAAGCAGCGAGAACGATCAGAAGCACTCGCCGAGGCGCAGCGGTTAGCCGAGGATGAGATTGAAAATGGACCAGAGATAAAAGAACTAGAAAGAAAGATAATTGAAGCCTATGACGATCTAAATCGAGCAGCTGACCGCAAATCATTTTATCATGCTCAAGTTAAACTTATGAATAGTGAAAATAGCCTGGAGTACGCAAAAAAGAGAATACGTAAGAAATACATTGAAAAACTTGAAACTAGATAGCTTCGGTGACTGAAATGGACCACGAGAGATCTGTAATACGCGATATATCTAGCTGGGCGCTGGGTGATGACGGATTTTTAAATTATACATCTAGCGTTAGTTCAAGTCCAAGCTACGGCGTTGACGCCTTCAATGTTGAGTATACGCGCCGAGTCAAGGAAATGATTGTTTTGGAGGTGATATTAATATCGAGCTATCGTCTGCTCAGTAAGGGAGGGCTGCCCGTTGAAAGAGAACTGAAAGAGTTAGAGTCTGTGGTTGCGAGAAGTAAGAGCTCGAGCATCTCTATTTCTTGGAGCGGACGTCGTGACATGGTCGCTGCTCACGCATTTATAGATGGAGAGATAGATGGATTGGATGATATCCGTGAGAGGATCTATTTAGACCATCTAGACAGAATCTGCACCTACTTGCAGCAACTCAGAGTCGAGCCTTACAAAGACTACATAACAAATATGCTAAACCATGTCTTTGAGTAGTGAGGATTGTCATGACAAGACTGTATAGAACATCTTCAGTCGCTGAATGCAAGTTCGACTGCAGCAACGTAACCGAGGAGACCGAAGTACGCGGCGGCGGGCCATGTACAATCTGCAATTGCCGCGGATTCGGCGGAATAAATCCTCAGTGGTGTAGTACTTGTGGTCACTCTATGACGGACCATCGTACATAGTCTCAATGCATCCTTAAGTCCTTTCTCTCCGCCCCAATATGGCTCGCCTTGGGCCCGGAGCGATCGTTGGATGTTTTGTCGTCAGTGTGTTGCATGGATAGATAGGTTAGCAGATGGACCGAATTTAGTAGGTCTTTTGCTGCGTCGTTGGCTATTTGTTTTGCTTTTGAAAGCTATCGTCGGCGCCACGATTCGGCAAATCAATGCAGTCGTCATTTTCTTCTAGGCGTGTCGGTTTTGTGCTTGCGGACACAAGAACGTCAGTGTGCCAAGGCTCAGCTGACCACTCATCAGGAAACCTTGCGATGGCATTCCGGGCGTCCACCTCGAACATGCGGACCTCGCCCTGTTCCTTGTGATAGGCGTTCATGTACATCGCATCGTTCCTTGTCAGGCGAGATCGGGCGAGATCCACGCGCTCAGCGTGATCGATGGCGTCGTGCCGGCGATCTGAGCGTAGAGCTGGAGATACCGGAAGACGTACGCGCCCATCAGGTTGGTGAAGGGGATGGTGAACTTGGTGGCTGACCGGCCAGCCATCGGAACGGGATAGGACGCCGGGCAGATCGTGCCGAGAAGCCGGCCAGCCGAGGCGGCGGCGAAGTCGCGGGCTGCCAACATCTCGACGTTGCCGTTGGCCCACGCCGGATCATTCGAGCCGAGCAGGAACAGCTTGTAGGTCTCGTCGCCGCTCGAAAGATCCATCGCCGAGATGTCGAAGTTCAGATAGCCGTCGAACCGGCCCGGCATGAGATCGAGCTGCGTGTTGAGCGCGTTGACGTAACCCGAGGCGGCCAGCGTCTGCGGGTTGGCGAAAGCCATCGCCGCGTCGAACGGCACAGCGCGTTCGGGCAGGATCGACGGCAAAGGAAGATTGGTAAGCGCCATCTGATCGGCTCCTTACTTGACGATGGTCGAAGCGGTGACGGACGTGAGGCGAGCGACCGAACGCGGATGCTCGCGGGCGATACCCCAATCCCATTGGATGTGGTCGGACAGGAACGGAGTACCGGGGATCGCGCCTTCGTCCTGGACACTGAGAGGCGTCTGCTCGATGACGTAAAGGCCGCCGTCGCGCAGGCTGACGCAGTAGACGGAAGCGGTCAGAGCCTGACCGCCACCGACACCGACTTCAGTGAACGGCAGAAGATCCGGGGTGTCATCCGGCTCGTAGCCGAACAGGATTGGCAACCCCTTGTAGCGGACGATGCGGCGGCCGAGCTCATCGGTGCCGTTGTCGTAGACAATCGACTGGCCAGTAAGCGTGGCGTCGCGAGCGGCAATGTCGATGAACGGCATAAGCCCGCGAGGGAAGATCCAGTGCGTCGGCTTGTTGACCAGCCAGTAGAGCTGATCGAGGCTCGCAAGCGACAACGCCGCGCCGCCGGCGGCAACCGAGTTGTGCAGAAGGTTGGTGCCAACGCTCTGGCACCGCACCTGCAACCCGTTCGGCTGCTTCGCGCCCGGCGAAGAGTTGTCGCCCTTGATCAGGATCTGACTGAAGTACTGCCCAAGGGCGATGGTCTTGAGCTCACGCTGCTTGTGGCGGTGGTCTTCGCCGAGACGGCCGACCAGCGCGCGGTCAACCTTCACGTACTCATCAATCGGGAAGGTGTCCTCTTCGCGCAGGTTGAACGAGCCGGTGGACTCATTGCCCTGAGCGTTGAAGTTACGGAAGCCGACGGTCGGAACGCTGCCGATATCGGTGAAGGCACGCTTGCCCTGGTTGGCCGGCAGGATAGGCGTCGCCGCCATCAGGTCGGACACCTTGACCATGTTCTCGACGAACACGCGCGTAGCGCTATCCTGAGGTAAGGTCTGGGCATATTCCGCCATGGTGATCGGCGCGGAAATGGTGGGAGTGATGGGATTCATCAGGGTCTTTCTCCGTTACGAGCGAGCCTTGCGGGCCTCGATCGCCGCCATCCGCTGGCGGAAGGTCATTTTCTCGTAGCCCTCGATTTCATGAGGGTCGGTCTCGGTTCGGCCGGACTGGTTGAAGGATGTGCCGCTCTGGCGAAGCAGCGTTTCAAAGGCTTCCACGGCGGCGGCCGTCGCCATCAGTGGCAGCAACGCGCGCCCCTTCTCGCCGAGCCTGCCAACCAGTGAGTTGGCGACGGCGTCGATCCGCTTGGCCGCGTCGGCGCCGAGCTTGGTGCGCTCCTCGGCCAGACGATTGTTGTAGGCAGTGCGCTCCGCGATCTGGCGCTGGACCTCGAACCCAACGAGCGACTGGAACTCGGCCTTCGTGAACTTCTTCTCGAAAGCCAGTTCACGCGCTGCCTTCAGCGCTGGATCGTTCTCGTCGAGCTCGACGCCTTCCGGCAGCTCCAAGGCCGCGACATCCACGGCATAACCAGCGGCTTCGGTCGGCGTATCGGCGGCGCGCTCTTCGGCTTTGGTCTTGAGATCAGTGAAGGACGTGGTCAGTTCGGCAAAGGCCTTGCCGAACTCGTCGGCCTTGAGGCCGGTCTCGTCATCCCAGTATTCAGCCGGGATGGTGTCGGGGCGAGCAGGCCGCTCGACCGGAGTTTCAGCGGTGCCGGCATCGTCGGCGGCGTCGGCTGCGGTCTGCTCGTTACCCGAGGCGCCCCCGTCGGGCTGCCCCTCGGTAGGTGTGACGAGCGGGGCGCTCTGTCCGTTCTGCCCCTGACTGTTGTTGTTCACCAGCATCGCTGTCGCGCGGTCCTTCAAGCAAACTGAGGATTTCGCGGACCATGCTAAGTCGGCCGACCTCTTCCCGCACTGCCCCGGACTTTTGCCCCGTAGTCGGACCGCGCATGAGCTTTTCAGCCAAAAACTCGCGGATCACGGTACCGTCTCGCGTGCCGCCGACGGCGGCGAAGGCGGCGAGGACTTCGTCCTTCGTGTAGATCATTTGTCCCTCTTCGATAGTTAGGGCGCGGCCGGTGCGCCGACCGAGCCGGGCTGGAGCTGACCGCCTCCCCCGCCGAGACCAGCCACCTTCGCAAGCATGTCCGTCGCCTGGGCGATCTGGTTCTGATTTCGGAAGACGACCACGTCGTTGCCGCCCATCTTCTCGACGATGTTTTTGAGCGTCGCGGTGCCGTCCACCGTCACTTTGGTTTCCTCGGGGAACAGCTCGGCCCCGATCTGGATCGAGCGGACAGCGTTGCTAACTTCCTGTTGGTCCTGGGCGCGTCGCGTCGGATTGTCGGCGACAACGGAGACGATCTTGCCCTTCTGGCCGGGGTATTCGATTTCCTGGATCAGCCCGCGCTCAAGCCCGATGAACCTGAAGCGAGTGAAGATGGCTCCCGGTCCCTCTTCCCAGAATACGACACCCGGCGTTCCGATTTTGCGTTGGGCAAGCGCCATTTCATCGAGCCACTGAGTGGCCGTCGGCGGCGTATCGCCGCGCTGTTGGGGGAAATCGTTGTAGAAGAGCCGGCGCACGCGGCGCTCGCGCTTCTCCTGGTCGAAGTAGACCGCATCGAGCCGGTTGGGCTCGTACATCTTTCTGATCGCCTCTTGGGTGCCGTTCCGGATCGGATACCAAGCTCCTGGCTCAACGCCGTCCTCGACATTGGCGAAGCTGTCATCCGGATAGGTCATCGGCGGGCGAAGGCTTAGGTCGATGTTATCGACCTCGCCGGCAGCCATCTCGTCGAGAACGCGGAGATCCGGTGCCGCCTTGAGGAGCGGTCCGACCCCGAACGGATATTCTGAATGACGATTGAAAGTGACGGGGATGAAGGGACACGAGCCGGCGCCGACCAAGATCTTGTCATAGACAATCTCTCGATTGACCATCTGGACGTACTGCCAAGTCTCCTCTGCCTTGGCATAGTCGCGCCACCACCCCCAGATCACGCAGGCCTGTCCGTTCGGCTTGTCAGCAATGGCCTTTGCGAGCTTGTCGGAGAGCTTGGCGTCGTCCTCGAGCAGAGTGCGGACGAAACGGTTCTTGGTGTAGCGGACAATGAACCGGTCCCCGATCTTGCCGTCAGGACCAATGTTGATTTCCATCTCACGCAGCGGCACCGCATAGCAGGATACGGAGCCGTGTAGATCCTTGGTGTCGATCAGAAGGCCGAAGGTGCCGACGGCGCCATCCGGATTAAGGGCCTTGCCGATCTCCGAGTAGAAGTTGCTCTCCCAGATCAGACCAAACACCTTGCCGCGTTGATCCTTGCACGCGGCCTCGACCTCCTTCTTCGCCACCTCGTCGACTTTGATGCTCGGACGCTGATTGGCCCACATCACGCCCTCTGGCATGAAGGAGTTGAGCAGCGTCGTCGCGAAGTTCTCGGTTTCCTCAATGGCGATTGCCGTCTGAAGGTCCACGTCATCCTTGGGCGGGGTGGCCGGAGCCGCAGCAGTCGACGTGACGCGCCGCGCCTTCTGAGGAGCGGCGAAGAAGTAGGCTTCCTGAATGTCCGGAGCGAACCGGGCCTTGTGTGCCCGAGCGTCGGCGAGCCGGTCGAGTGTGTCCTTCTGGAGATCGACCATGGATCAGTTCGCCCCGGTCAGGAGAAGCTTGAGGACTGAGCTTTGAACCACATCTGTGGTGCCGGTTGGAAAGCCCGCCATGATCGGCGCCGCCTGCGAACCGCTGGCCGGCGTGGTAGCGAACCGACCGAGCTGAGAGGTCTGATCCTGAACATCCTTCTGGATCGACGTGTAGTCGTTCTCTTGGTTCCGCTTTTCGACAGCGGCCAGGACTGGATCTTCCTTCACCGTTACCTTCGGGGCTTTCATAGCAACTCTCCACCTTGACGGAGCAATTCTCGCAGAAAGCCATCCGGCCGCACTGCCCTCGACCGGACACCGAGGATGTGGGCCACCGTCGGCACGCACCAGAAGCCGAGCCGCCAGTGCCGACCGGTCCTCCGCTGGAGGTTGATGCGGACGATCTTCGCGCCGTTGGCGGTCCAGACCTTGAACACGTCGTCGGCGTCCTCGTCGGCCACGACTGAAAGGCGCATCCAGTCGATGGCTGGATCACAGAACACCCAAGCCTTGGTGCTCGGCACCTGACCGAAGCAGGAGACGTGCTTGTATCGGCCGGGGATGAGCCTCACCCACGGTGACACGCAGTTCGGATGGAAGCAGACGAACCACGTGAACGGGGTTTCGATGGGCAGGGAAAGCGGCGCGTCACCCATGGCAGGCCACCCCACGCAAAGTGATCTGTCCTGTTCGTCTTGAAATGGGTGGCGAGCGATGAAGTTGAAGGCTGGCCGCTCCGCGGCGACGCGCGCCACGGCTGAAGCGCGCCGACTGTCCGCCCGCAGCCCGAGACGGCACATACGGACGCGGCCGGCGAGCCGCATCGAGGCCGACCATCGCCTTCCCCTCGCCCATGCCGAGGACCATGTACTGGAGCGCATCCGCCGGGTTCGACCACTGATCCTTGACCGGCTCCAGCTTGTTGAAGTCGTTTTTCCGATAGTGGTACTTGCCCTGCATCGCCATCTTGATCGTGCGGGCGTTCGCTGTGACGAGGAACTTCGGCTTCCCGTCGACAAGCTGGGTGAGGCAGTATTCGACCGCCTCGAGGCGCGTTTTGATGTTGTTGGTCGGCACCGGCGCCGGCTCGACGATCATGCCGTGCTGGCGGAAGATGTCGTAGGCCGTGCGCTCGTCCGCCTGTGTCTTGTCGGCGCCCTTCGGATCGCCGTGGAACCGCACACGGAAGCCTGGATACTTCCGCTCAAGCAGCGCCTTCACCTTCGGCGCGAACACGGTCGCGCTCTCGTCGCGGCCGATCAGCTCGTCATAGACGATGACCCGACCATTGACGCTCTGGCCGATGATGGCCGATGGCTGCCGGCCAAAGTCTAGGCCGACATGCAGATCGTGACCTCGCACCGGTGACAGGATGCGATTGACGAAGTGGATCTCCGGTCGGAACGTCGGCCAGACCGGCGAGCCTTCGAGGATCACCGTCACCACGTTCATGATGCGGCTGTCGATCCAGCTGCGCGTCTTGCCCTTGATCTGATCGAGGTAATAGTTCGGCTTCAGCCACTTCACGTTTTCGGCGATCGGATTGTCCTCGTAGCCGATGATCGAACCGTCAGCGTCGCGAATGGCGATGAGGCCCGGCGGCTGCATGAAGAAGCCCCACTCGACCGGCCAACGCAGCGCCTCGCGCTCCTCCTCTGGCATGCCGTCCGGATAGGGAACCTGACCGGTCATCATGCCGGTCCAATGGTCTTCTTCCGGCGCGTTCATGTCGAAGATCACGCCCGACCACGTGCAACCGCCATCCTTCACCGCCGGGTACCGGCCGGCGCGGCTGGTTGCCTCGTCGAACAGATCCTTCGGGATGTACTGCATCTCGTTGAAGTAGAAGCCGGTGTACTCGCCAGAGCGGAGCTTCTTCACGTCGTCCGGCTTGTCGAGCGCCAGGAAGTCGACCTCGATCACCATGTCATCGAGGCGGATCACGTGCTGATACGGGATCGACCAACGGAACTTGCCGTAGACCTCCTCAGGGAAGGTATCGAGCCAGGTGCGGATCGTGGTGTTCTTGAGCTCCGGATAGGTGTTGCGAACCACCGCCCACCGCGTGCGCCGAATGCCGTAGCGATCCGGCCGCTGCTCCGACGCAAGCGCGTAGAGCAACATGTTGGCGCCTTTGGACTTGCCGGAGCCAACCGGTCCCTGAATGCCGATCACCGGCTTACGGCAAAGCAGAAACTCAACGAGCACCGCACCGTCAGGCTCGTAGATCTGTCGGCCGTCCGGGGTGAAGCGGATCTCCGGCATCAGCGGTGCTCCAAGCCGTCATTGAGGATGGATTGCTGAACGACCGAGACGCCGCCGAGCAGGATGTGGATTGAGCCGGAGTCACCGCGCCGCCACCCGGTCATCATTCCGCGATCGGATGTCTCCGCAGCGATGGCAAACGACACGATCTCACCGCGCTTGGCCATCGCATGAATGTCGCCAAGCATTTCCACGATCCGCGCGTCCGGCTCCTGTGAAGGGATCTCGGATCCGGGGAAAGCGATGATCTTGCCGTCGTCGGCCATCGTGCCTCCAAACTTTTTAGTTGACAAAAAATCTCGGGTTTATTTTTTGGAAAGTTGTGCGTGCGAAGCTGGAGCTCTTGCACGGCGACCGGTTTTTCCGGGCGGGGTCCCGCCCTGGGCGCCGCGCCGCGAGCTACCCCCCTCCCGCCTCCGATCCGTCGTCCGGGGCATCGTCGAGGCCGTCGTCGTAGCGCTGGGGAAGGAACTGGGAAGGCGTCGCATCAATCACGCGTGCATTATCAACGGCTTGGCTCGCGTCGACAGCAGCCCCCCCAGCTGTCGCCGGGGCGTTGATGACGATGACATAGCCGCGAGACTGGCCGGGAGCCGCCGTGCCCTGCTCCTGATCCGCCAATTGTTCCAAGGCCTTAACCGCCTGGACCACCGCTAGGCTGTTGTCGCTGGTGTCGCGGACCTTCTGAAGCGCCAGAATGTTGCCGGCTCTGGCCGACGAACGAAGCACCCGCTCTTCGGCCTTGATCGCAGCGATAACGGCAGGTTCCCTCATCCACCGATAAGCCGTTCTCTCCGGAATACCGAGCTTTTGAAAGACAGTAGTGAATGGCAACCCATCCCACACGATGGACTGAACAAAACCAACCTGACGCCGGGAAAGCGCCGACAGATGCGCGTCGGGATCCTTGGTTGGTGCTGGCTCTTGTGAGGTCTGGGCAGGGGTCGGAAGGCTGTCGCTCATGCGGCAACCTCGGCCGCCTCGACGATGGGCCGGCCATGCTCATCGAGCTTGACGATGACCAGCGCCACATTGAGCGCACCGAGAACAGCGGCGAGCGAGATGGGGCCAAAGCACTTGTATCCCGCCTCTAGCTTGGCGGTGTAGCCGTCGGCGATAAACGCCGCAGCATCCATTTCGATCTGTGAAAGCCCTTGCCGCTTACGCTCGGCGACAAGCTCTGCAAGAAGGGACTGATAGTCCCTGATGATCGGATTTCGCATTGGGGCGGCAATCTCTCGCCGCAGCCCGTCTCGCATCTAGCGATTGCTGAGGTGCCACCGTTCCCCGGTTTGGTCAATCCCAATCCCGACGGGATATTCCGTCCCTGTCCCGAGGGGACGGGAATATATCCCGATAGGGATATAGAGGGGGGAAGCAGGCAGTTGGAAGGGGCTGGAAGCCAGTTGGAAGGCAGCTGGAAGCCGGTTGGAAGGCGGTTGGAAGCGGCCATTTTGGGTTGGAAGCCGGTTGGAAACCGAGACTTACACTCAACATAAGCATTTGTGCGTATACTGTTTGATGTGGATTGTAGCGCCACTGTACCTCCGGCGCCCAACGGAGAAGCGCCGCTGGTCTATTCGATCAACTCAGCTTCGCACCGTCTTGGCCAGCAGTTATCGCGGCTTGGCACACTCCAAAGCTGTCGATGGACGGCTTTGTAAAACGCGCGGCCGCGATGTGAAAGTTCTGGCTAGAAGTGGAACCCGCCGCCAACGAACACTGCAGTGGCGAGCAGCAACACGACGATCAACACAGTCGCCGCTATACCTAACGGTCCATACCCGGTGAACTTCTTGGTGTTGTCGTTCCACTCGATTTCGATCCGATTGCGCGGATCCTGCATTTCGCTCATAGCCGTATCCTCCATAATTTAGCAGGGAAACGGCGATAAAAGCCTTGTATTCAGCCAGTCTGTTATGTAAACACTGGCTTTGCTAGGTTGTTTGGCAGGCTCTTACCGCCAACAATCACCAACTCTTGGCCA
Organism: Pleomorphomonas sp.; assembly: GCA_029976075.1. GTDB lineage: Bacteria > Pseudomonadota > Alphaproteobacteria > Rhizobiales > Pleomorphomonadaceae > Pleomorphomonas. Next base: position 90,199 of record JARKNW010000011.1, on the reverse strand, counting down.
CCCTCTCGGCGGTGGCCTTTTTTTTACGTCCAAATGATCTCATAGGAAGTATGACGTTTCTCCGACTAACGTATGACATCTTTGTGACATAGATGCATTGAGTGGTTTTGCATCGGTTTTTGCTTATACTTTGCCATGGAACATTGTCGACTGCACTGTCCACCTCAGCGCCGGGCGACCGCTCGCAGATGACCTTTAGAACGGCGCTAGCCGCGATCGATGACGGTGAGAGCTTGCAGGCTGATTGGCGCCTGAGCGATCCTTCTTCGGCATTGGGATGACATTGTTCGGTGGTGTCGGCGGTGGTTCAGGCCTTGTGGTCGCCATGAGGTAGGAACCGATCCGATAGGTGACGTACCTGCCCGGCAGATCCTTGACGATGGCGTGATACGCCGCCCAACCCGCCGTCACGCTGTAGCATGCTGCCTTTATCGCCTCGATGTGCTGGCCATCATGGGTCCATTCCTCGACGCGGAACTTCAGAAACTGGAGCGGGTCGGCGTCCTCATAACGGCGCACGAGAAACGCCCTGGCCGGTGGCTCGCCACAGAAACGGCAGTGAGCCCGGGCCACAAAATCGGAAACGACGTTATGCCTGGTTCGCGCCCTGAGCGGCTGTAGCTCAAAGCGGACGGTCACCCCGCACGGCTCGCACTCAAGCTCCAGCCATTGCCAGTTAGCGATTAGTGCCGCCTTGAACGTCAGATCGAGATTGATGGTCCTGTCTTCCATCCCCTAACGATACGACGGGAACAGATAGTGAACAACTGACAGGATCCGTCAGTAATGAGCTTTCCGAGGTAGTGCCAGCGCACTCACGCGCTGACGCCAGCAACGCTGCTCCGCGGCGCACCAGTCACCAGCACTTCGAGCGAGGCAACGCGCCGGCTCCGTCAAGCGGACAGATCACCGGCTTCATCGTTCTAATTCAGCGACAAGAACTCGGCAGCGAGGGCATAAGAGCATTGGCAAACATGCCTGCAAACGCTCGAGTGACCGCCGACACTCAATACGTCCGCGATGAATAGAACCTTCTGTTAGCAACTCCATAGAGCCGGTGGCTTACTCAGCCCTTTTCTCTTTGTCGCAAGGACGCCAAAGAAGCTATTTCAAGTCGTCTTAAATCTAAAACGCAATTGATGAGCCGATTTTTTTCTTCTCCCCTCTCTTGACTCACGCGTTGGTGCTCTCTCAAGAATCCTCTTTCGCTCATCATCACTCATGTTCAGCTGAGCGACAACGCGTTCAATCCCCGGACTCATCACGTAATCAACTTTAAGCAATGCATCCACAATAATCCTGTCGTCAAAACTGTCTCTCGCATAAAATGCTATACACAGCGCACTGCGAACATCATGTCTCTTTTCAATCTCGCCCAATTCATTAATAATCTTAACGCGGACGTTTTCTGACACACTGGGCATCCATCTACTTCGCGGAATCCCGAACACAGTATCTAGAGCAAATGAAACGCTTGACATACCTGAATCCACTCGCTCGTATATCTTTACTAGTGTGTCCAGCAGCCCCAGATTCTCTGCAACAACCTCTCCGTGCCGATTCATAAGCCCCCAGGTCCACAAGGCAGCATCGACAAGCAAAGACTCCTCGTCTTTAATGTATTTCTCAACGATCCCTCTGACTCTTCTCATACTCTCGAACTTTTCTACGAACGGCCGGCCACCCCACACCAATCCGTTTATAGTTAGCAGCGCTTTCGCAACGAGATCCTCATCACCCGCACTGTCTGCAACAATTAGCAGCTGAATTTGCTTTTCAAAGTCGTCACCATTCTCAATACAAAACTGAATCTGCGCCGCAGCAGCAAACGAGTTTCTCAACCACAGAAGACGCGAATATTCTTCGCTCTTCAGAAGCTCCCACGCTATGTCCCGCAACTCGCGCCCGTAAGGGCCTGACGCGATTTGCCTCCAACTTGCATCGAACTGGAATAATCTCGTGTATAACACAATCCACCGAAGACTCTCTGAAATAGTACTTGGTGCCGCCTCGGCCTCATCCGCCAAACATTTCAAAAGCAACGACGCCGCGTCTACTTTCGGGGTAGACAAATACTTCTCGCTGTTATGCCTTCCCATAAGTTCTGCATTCCATTCATTGAACGCGTTAGCACACTTATTGTTGAGGTACCGGAACAAAGGCTCAGATCTCTTCCGCGCGAGGACGGCAGCCATGGGCACAACCTCTTTCCACTCCTCCGCATCAATGTACCTTCCCAACGCATCAAGAACACTCTGCTCATTGCTGTAGTTTCGATAGTGCCCCTCAACGACTGCGACCGCCGCTAGGTATTCCTGAAACGTTAAGTGTCTAAATTGGTAGAAGGGAACAGCTCGAAAACCCTCCTTCTGATGCCCGGCCTCTACAAGCAGACTCGACCTAAGTTCAACGCGTTTGAGGAACTCATATGCAGTACCCTTCGCATAAAGCTTTGCCTGCGGAACCACTTCTCGCGCTTCCTCGATTAAACTAAGTTAAGCTTGTTGGCTTTTGCGGCTTCAATGAGTTTCTTTTTATAACCGGACATGCTGTGGCATCCCTGCGGAAACACCCACGTGACGGAACAGATCGTGAGATAAGTGAATATTTCCACCGCTAGTAGGGGGGAAGTCAACACCTTTGGTTGTGATATTTCTACTTATGTTCTCGAAGATTGTCTGCCGAAGTACAGCAGGCTTAGTTCTCTATTACTTTATTCTTAGCATTTCTTTATCGTGAAAGTTATTATGTCAATACACGGACGTTGCCTCTGTGATTTGCGCGGTGACTTGAAGTTCTTTTCGCTATTGCGCGGCTTCCTCGTCACGCATGCGTCCACAGTATTTCTGCAACGGCGGATACCAGTCGGTCTAGGCTTCGTATTATTCGCAGGCACGCCTCGGGTACGCTACACGTCTTCTTGTCTCGACCTGGTAAGCCGCATTCTCTGTTTACTTGGGGGGCCGTACTCGACGTTTCGGATCCGCTTCTCAGCGAACAATCGATTCATTGCCCCTTCGAAGCCGCGGCGATCAACGCCTCTTGCTCTCGCATCGGACGAGAACACCGTTGGCGCATAGTTCGCCGATCTTGCTGATCCAACAAAGCGCCCTTCTGCCTCGTAATCGTCGAGCATCTTCAGGAACAGTGCGTCAACGCGTGCCTTGGCCGCGCTGGGATCCTGTTGCGGCTCATCGACGTTTTCGGCGATAAATCGCCCCTCAACCCACCGCATTTTGATCTCGGCACCGATAGGCCCATAGTTCGCCTTCTTGGTCGTCAGCACACGAAGATCCGGATCGTCTTCAATGCCATCGCCGCCGATCGCGCGCCGCAAATAGAGCCGCGACCGAACCGAGTTGTTCCAGGCCGTCGAACCCGAGGAGCCGCTACCGCTCGACATGCCCGACACCGACGGGTGCGCGAGCAGAACGATGGTCAGCTCACGTTGAACGCAGAGACGCCGCAGCATGCCGATGAAGGCTCGGGACTGCGCTCGGTCGATCTCATCGCCGCCGAAGAGATCCGCCAGCGTGTCGAGAACCACGAGCTTTGGTTGCCACTCTGCAACGAAGCGTTCAAGCGCGCCCCATAGAACTGTTGGCTGAAGCCGGCGGGTTCTCGGCTCCGGCGCTGCCAACACCGCGTCCGGCTCCTCGACGAGCGAAGAAACGCGGAGATTGTTGAGATCCGATAGCTCCATCTTTTCGGCGCGAGTGATCGCCCAGAGACGGCGGTGGCATTCATCGGCGTCATCCTCGGCTGTGACGAACAGCGCCCGGCAACGCGGTACCCGACTTCCCAGCCACACGCCGCCGACCGATGCGGCAACAACTAGCTGAAGCGCCAAAAGCGACTTTCCCGTTCCGCCGTCGCCATTAAGGCTGGTCACTGTTCCCTCCGGAACAAGATCATCGACCATCCACCGGCGAGCCGGCACTGGCTGGCCCTGAAGATCCGCAGGGATAATCTGTGGCAGCGCCTTAAGCGTTGGATCTTTGGGAGCAGGATGCGGTTCGCTGATGATCTCGCCAGTGTTCGGGTCAATCCGCTCCCTCATCAGCGCTGCAGAACTGGCGGCGCCCACCGCCTCATCACGGTCGGCACTATCTTCGAGCGGCGGGGCCGGTTCGCGCATGCCGGCATTGATGCCGCTGGCGATGGTCTTCAGTACCGACGGCATACCGTCATCCTTGGCGAGCCCGCTTGCCTGGGCAGCGGCAACAAGCGCCTGGGTGACCTCGTGACGGCCAAGCCGGCCGGCCGCCACCTGATGCCCCAGCTTTAGCGCGGCACGGTTCAGAGCGTCGTTGCGCGTCCCTGGATATGACCCCGCCACGGCCGCGCATTCGTCTTCAAGCGCTGCCTCTGCATAGGCTCGCTCTTGCCCCGAGCTGGCGGGCCGAGACGTAGCCGCGACGGACGGCGCCGCCGGCATCTCAACTTCGCGCGCCTTCGGCGTCTTGATGATGTCGACCATCCAGCTCGGGACCGATGGAACACTGTCGGCCTCGATCGCCTCCATCAGGGAGGGCCTACCGTCCAGCGCCCCATATACCGATCCGTCGGCGCGTACGGAGCCGGGCGCGACGATCCAGCCACCGGCGCCGCGCACATCGATCCCGTCCGGAAGACTGCCCTTGGCATTCCCTAATGGCTCTTGAGACAGGTTGCGGAAAATGTAGTGAAGGCCACCGCCGGCTGTCTCCACTACTGGCCCGTCAGGCATGCCGCCGTTTGCCTCAACGAGATCCTTGAGCGCCGCGACGCCATCCGGGCCGCCGTGGCGGTCAGCATCAATGACGACGAGCTCGGCCATCGCCAACTCGATACCGGGCAGAGCGTCCGGGAACTGCATCCACCAGCGCCGCACTATGGCCGGGTCGGATGTCGCCGCCTTCCGCCACTCAACGAGTGGGGTCTTGTCCCACTTGTTGGCTCCCTTCGTGACACGCGCCGGGAAAACAGAAATGCCAGCCTCGGCAAGCCCCAGAGCAACGGCGAGATTGGTCTCCCGCGCGCTCGGCTCGGCGTGAGCGGCAGGGTCGAAAGTGAAGCCGAGCTTTGCCATCAGGGGGCCTTGTCCAATCTGTCAGCGAGTGATCTGCCGAACTCGTCGATGATCTTGCGCAGGAACGTGACCCACTCCACTGCCCCGAGCTTCGCCAGATCGGTTTCGCCAATATAATCGAGGTACGAACCGGCAGCGTCGCCGGCATCCTTCAACGCTTCCTGCTCTGCTTGATCGAGCTCTTTCCGGGGCATCAGGAACGCCTTGCGTGCGAGGTGAATGTGATCGTCGCAGCTCCACCAGACGAGCGGGCGGCGTTCGAAATAGCCGGGCTTACAGGTGAAAGCTGCGCCGTCGTCACGCCGCCGGCAGCAGAAGCACGGGCCACCGGACAGCGGCGCGGGATTTAGTTCTCGAGCGGCGATCATTCATGTCTTGCCGCCGTGCTCGCGGCTACGAGCTCATCATGACTCGGCCCTAGTAGCTTCTCAGGGTCGCCGCCAAAGTGCCTGACCACCTGTCGCCAAGTGGTGTCGAGTGCCCGCCGGTGAATGTTCTGCAAGGGACGTATGGCGACTTCGGCTTGCCATCTGCTGCACGCCCACGCCACCGACCTAGCGCCATCAATTTGTGGAAATGCTCTAACGATAACACGCGCCAAGTCATCGATCCTCGCTTCCGTCAGATCGTCGGGGACATCGCCATCAAAGACGTTGAACACGAGCTCAAACAGCTCGGAGCCGTTGAATGGGGCGGCGTAATCTCGCGCCGATGCCTCGACACCCGCTGCGAAATACCCAGCGGTAAAAACCGCTCCAAGAGCAGTGTCCACCATTTCCGGGTTCCGGAGGTGGCTCCGGATAATGCTCATCGTATCGGTCGTCTTGTGGCGTTCCCAAGCCTCAACTACCGATTTGCTCTTGGTCATTCTGCTGCTTCCTTCCGTTCGGTCAGACCGATAAGACGGCCCACGACATCGAAGTTCTTGCCGTTTTTGCTCACTCGGATGTGGGTGATGGGCGACAGTTCGCCGGTGCGCTCGATGGCTTCGGCGACGGTGCGCGGGAACGGAGCCCGACCATCGAGCCGGCGCCAGATCATGCAAGCTTTGTCGCGGGCGAAACCGCGATGCTGGAACGCCCACCACTCGCGATAGGTGGCCGGTCCGCACTGGTACTCGACGAGGAGAGAGGTCGGAGCGCCTGGCTTGTCGTACGGCGAGAAGCGGAGATCCGTGACCTCCAGCCACTTCGGGGCCTTCTGCTCATCCGACATGATGGCAACGTCTTCGGCGTGGGCGGCGTGGGCAGCCTCCTCGCGGGGCCACTCGAACCCGCAGACCGGACAGTAGCGGGTTGCGAGCGCGACTTGCTCCTGGCACTCGGGGCAGACCTTGGCGCGCACGTCGTCAGGCTTGGCCTTGCCATCTCCGTCACCGCCGCCCGGTTCCTTCTTCGGCTTCGGCGCATCAATGGGACCGTGTCGTGTGACGTTGCCGGCGAAGTCCAGCACAAGGCAGTTCTCTTTGCCCGCCGCAAGGCGGAAGCCTCGGCCAACCATCTGGACATAGAGCCCCGTCGAAAGCGTTGGCCGGAGCAGTGCAATCAGGTCGACGTGGGGCGCATTGAAGCCCGTCGTCAGCACACCGACCGAAGTGAGGCAGCGGATACGCTGGGCTTTGTACGCAGCGATGATCTGGTCCCGCTCTTTCGAGGGCGTGTCGCCGGTCACCGTCTCGCAACTGATGCCGTTCTCGCGAAAGCAATCCCGAACATCTATCGCGTGCTCGACGCCGGTGCAGAATGCCAGCCAGCCACGCCGATCCTTTCCATACTCGATGATTTCTCGGCAGGCTTCGACCACCACCGATGGCCGGTTTGCCGCTGCCTGAAGTTCGTCAGCCTTGAACTCGCCGGCGCGGATGTGGACACCGGATATGTCGATACGGGTCGCGGTAGCCTTGCTGATCAGCTTTGAGAGATAGCCCTCCTCGATCAGGTCGCGGACATTGGCGTCATAGATGATCTCGTCGAAAAGCCTATCCTTGCCTCGATCCAGCCGGCCACTATCGAGCCGGTAAGGCGTCGCGGTCAGGCCGACAATGCGCATGTCTGACGTCACTTCCCGCAGCGCTGAGAAGAAACGCCCGTACATCGTCGAAGCTGAACGCGGGATAAGGTGCGCCTCGTCAACGATGATCACGTCGAAGACGCCAAGTTCGGCCGTCTTGTTGTGAACGCTCTGGATGCCCATGAACAAAACGCGAGAGTGCCGGTCACGCCGGCCGAGCCCGGCCGAGTAGATGCCAATAGGCGCCTGTGGCCAGATGCCGAGCATCTCTTGCGCGTTCTGGCCGATCAGCTCCTTGACGTGGGTGATGACGCCGATCCGCAGCGACGGCCATTGCGCCAGCAGCTCACGAACCAGCGTTGCAATCACCAGCGACTTGCCGGCGCCCGTCGGAAGCACGATGAGCGGATTGCCGCCACCATCCGACCAGAAGCTATACAGGGTATCGAGCGAGCCGCGTTGATAAGGGCGGAGCTGGAGCGTCATTGCTGGCACTCCATCACCGCTTCGATGAAGCCTTTCGCCTGCTCGGCATTGATTGCATTGCCGTAACCGCGCAGTCGTCCCACTCGGGCGGGAGCCCCATGAGCCAGCGGGAGTGTGCCGGGCTCAACTGGCCGCCACTTCCCATCCCGGCAGAAGAGCCAGTCAACATCTCGCCAGAGACCGTTAGTCGGGCCGGCTGAGGATTGGCGCGCAAGTTCGCTACGACGATCTCGTTCAGCGGACGAGCATTCGACCCCCATTGATCGTGTGTCGCACCCTTCCAATCCCGCGAGGCCGCTGTCGGCCAGCCGGCTAGCACCACGCAGTTCGGAAGCTCCTTGTCCTTGCGCGGGTCCGCGCCGGCCCTGCCGCGGCTGTCCGCTGCTAAGGCCGTCGGCCAACCGCTCAGCTGCGTTGCGTCGGCCAAGTTCAAGCCGAAACCCTTCGCATAGCGAGCTTCCGGCGTTTCGCCCTGACCGTGATTGGTAACTGTCGCGGTAGGCCAACCAGTAAAGTCGCTGTCGGATGTGCGGCGCGCCGAAGCCCGCAGCGCAGGTATCGACCGCCCCGCTGGTGTAGCCCGCTCCTTCCAGGTCAGCTTGTACAAGGTTGAGCCAAGCGAGGCCGTCTTTGCTTGCAACCTGCTCACCAAGGACGACATCAGGGCGGCACTCGCCGATGAGATGGAAGAAGGCGGGCCATAAATGCCGCTCGTCAGCAAACCCACCGCCTTTGCCTGCCGCGCTGAAAGGCTGGCAGGGGCAAGAACCAGTCCAGACGGGTCGATCGTCGGGCCAACCGGCTCTCCGGAGGGCGTAGCTCCAGACGCCGACCCCGGCGAAGAAATGGCATTGCTTGAAACCAGTGAGTTCATGGGGATGGATGTCCTCGATGCTTCGTTCGTCCACGACGCCAGGCGCTATGTGGCCGGCTCGGATTAGTTCGCGCAGCCAAGCCGCGGCGAACGGATCGATCTCGTTGTAAAAGGCCGTCATGCCGCCACCTCGCGACGTGAGGCGCGCGCTTGGCGCATGTGTGTCTTGGCCAGCGTGTCGCACTGGCGGTTCACCCACTGGCGGTTTTCGCCTTTGCGGTGCCCGTAGACATGACGCACGAGCAGCGGCTTGCCCGCCTTCTCGATTGCCGCTAGTGCTGCAAGCTCGAGCTCTGACGCCAGCATGCCGCCGGGTTTGATGCCGTGGCCGTCGCGGTGATCGCTGACCGTTACGCGGTCCAGTCTGCCGGCGATCATTTCGAGGGCTTGAAGACAGTCGCACTGGACGAGAATGCGGCTAACGTCGTCGAGACAGTCCAGCTTCATCAGGGCGGCCAGAGCATTGGCGATGCCGCACAGCTCGGCCTCCCTCGAGGACCGGGGGCTTGTGCCGCGCCCGAACTGACCGCCGAACAGGATGCCCTTGCGCCAATCCTCACGGATGGCCCAAGCGCCCCAGCCGCCCGCCAAGGATTGCGGACACAGAGAACTGTCAACGAAGAGAGTGAGGAGGTCGATCAACGGATCTCCTCCTGTGTTTCTTCGTCGGCGATCTCGTCGATCTTGTGCCCGTCGTAGACATCTCCGAGAGCCTTGGCGCACTTCTCGACGAAGTCGCAGGCCGTCCCGAACTTGTGGAAGTCGATCGGATCGAGGTCGCCGTATGTCGTGTAGATGGTGACGCGCTGCTTCATGGCTGCGTCCCCTCGGCACCATCGACCCACGTGCCGCCGTCGCGCAGCGCATAGGTCACCGTTTCCCTCTCCAAGTCGGCATCGATCTGCCGGCCAGGGATCAGGTCAGGGATGAAAAGGTGATTGGCACAGCCGTTGACTTGGTCACCACGGGACAGAGCTTTGTTGTGCCGGCCACAGCGCCACTCGCCATCGTTCGGGACCACCATCGCATGAAGGCATGTCCGGCAGTTCATGCGCGGCCAAGCGCAGCCGTGGCAGGCATCCGGATAGGCGCAGAAGCGGCAGAGGTAGAAGTCGGGCTTCTCGCTGATCCTGGCCGGCGCCTGATCCGAGAAGACGATGCGCGACGCCTTTGCCAGAAGACCGGCGGCGGCCACCGGATCGAGGTGAACCCGTTCCGTGTAGATGCTGTCGGTGTCCTTCTCGACGGCGACATAGAAGGCGCGATCGATGCCCTTCAGATGCATGTAGGTCTGCATCTGGGCGTAGTGCATGGGCTTCGCAGCCTTCACACCGGACGCCAGCAGCTTGGCGAAGCTCTTCGTGTTGTGCGTCTTCGCCTCGAAGACGTGCTTCGCGGCCGGCGCTTCAACGAGGCCAGAGACGATGATGCCGTCGAGGTGGCCACCGCCGTGCCCGCCAGCAAAGCGGACGGCATGTTGTTCGCCGCCCGGCAGTTCGTCGAACACGACGCCAACACGCTTCAGGTCGGCAATCAGTCGGTCTTCTTCCCGATGTCCGGATTGAAAAAGCCGGAGCATCCGACCTTCAAACCGTTCGGGCGGGAAAGCCCAGCGGAACGCCAGCCAAAGCTTGCGTTCGCACTCATCGCCGAGAACCGAAGCACCAAGATAGGTGCGCTCGGTGTCGTCGTTATCATCGACATAGGCGGCATAGATCGCTTCCGCCGTGGGGAAGCGGGCGGCTTTGGGAAGGGCTACCATCTTGCGCCCTCCACCGCCTTGTCATGGCGTGCGAGATCAATCATCGTCTCGGACCTCCGAACGATGCTCGAAAGAGCTGAAGTTTTGGGGAGTGGGAGGCCGGCCTACGGTTGGCGCTGGAGCGCCGGCCTCCTGGCTAAGTCAGAACGGTATGTCGTCGTCCAGCGTCTGGCTGGTCGAGCGCTGCCCCCATGGGCGAGCACCGCCGGACTGCGGACGCTGCTGCTGAGCGGCGCGCTGCTGGTTACCCGCTCGGGCCGGTGCCGCAGATCGCGCAGCCATCGTCTGTTGCTCCTGGCGCCCCGCAGACTGGGCAGGTGAACGCTGCGGGGCGGCGCGGTTTCCCCGCGTGGCCGGCTGTTGCGGCGCGTTCTCGTAGGGCTTCGCGTCCTTCACGATGTTCTTGTCGCGGTACTGGCCTTCGCCCGGCTCGATGCCGAGCTTCACCATGAAGGGGATGTTGTGAAGATCCTCGGTGTCGTCGATCGGCCCGAGACCGACAGCGGCACAGTACTTTCCGAGCCGCTGGTTGGCGATGCGTTGGGCGACCTCATTCGCATTGACGATATTGAGGTTGTCCCAGAAGAGGCGGCCGCTGAAGTCGCCGTCGGTGATTTCACCCGAGATCGTGAGCATCTGCCCACCGGCGCGAGTATTGATGATCTCGCTGTCGATGATCTGGGCAGAGTACCAGCCGTCGGGCACTGGATCGAAATCGTCTGACGGGTGTTCGTCAGGATTGAATGTTCCGGGAAGCTGAGCCATTGCCGATTACTCCGCTGCCTGGGCCGCAGGAGCGGCACCGGGAAGATAGGGGGCGATGGCGGCGAAGCCTTCGCCCTGGCGATAGAGGATCTTTTCGGGGAAGCCGTAGCGATTCTTCGCCACGAACGACGGGCGCCCCTCGGTGAAGATGAAACGGTTACCGCCACCGGTGGCCTTGGCTTCCTTCTTGCCGAAGCCCGCATCCTTCTCTTTGACGGTAACGTCTTGGTTCAGGAACAGGATCGCGTCGCAGTCATCCTGAAACAGAGCCATTGCCCGTTTGTGGATGCGGATGTCGTAGCGGGAATAGGAAGTGGTCTGCGGATCGTCGAAACGATCAATGGCAGAATGAGCGATATGGACGATCGCCATGCCGGCGTTGCGCAGCAAATTAATGACCGTGAAGAACTCGCGCCAGACGGCATCAGCGGCGATGTAGCCTTTGCCGTAGCCCGGGCTCTCGATGTCATCCCATCGGTTGTCAGCGCAAGTCTGAGCCCACACGAGCGGCTCCAGCTTGTCGATGCTATCGATGACGACAGTCTGATAGTCATGCTCTTCGTTGGCGAGCGCGTAGAGCGCTTCCATCACCTCGGCAAAGGACTGGAGGTGGCCGAACGTGCTGATTTCGAGCCCGGCAGGCGTGCCGTCTTCGACCTGAATGTAGACTGGGTTGGGGAACTCGCTTGCGAATGTTGTCTTTCCCAAACCCGGGGGGCCATAAACCAAGAAGCGCGGCGGCAGAACGGCTGTCGTGCGCTTGAGTGACTTGAGGCTGATTGCCATTTTTTGATCGTTCTCCCTGTGCCGCTCCATTGTTCCCGGCGCCCGGCGGGGAGGAGCGGCGATCAAGGCCGCGTGCTGGGAGGAATGAGCACGCGCCGGGCGCCGGAACTCTTCAGGCGACGCTGACCGTGATGATCAACGCCGGCTCTTCGTGGTAAATCTTGGTGATGCTCGTCTCGACGATCTGTGCGTCGTCGAGGTAGAGGACCCCGTTGAGCCCGTCGGCCGCAGCTTTCAGGATGTTGTCGAGGTCGGGCTTGCTCGTTGGGCGAATGACTTGTTCGACAGCTTGCCGGCGCTTTCGCTCTGACCAACTCGCCGGAATGGGCATGCGAGCGATAACTTGCATGCCAAGCGCTTGCCCGCTCTCGAACCGGCCATACTCTGCTGCGGCTTCTTCCCCAGCGGCGGCAATACGCTGCTCGTAGTCACGCGTTGCGGCTGGCGTCACCGCCCTACCGCGAAAGAAACGGGGCCGCCCCTTGCCCACCGGGTTGCCTGGGATGATGATCGAGACGGGTGCTAGATGCGGATGAGCCGCGAGTTGTTCGACATCGGCGCCGGTGGACATGAGGAGCCCCGTTATCTGATGAGCTGACCGAAAGCGGAGAGCGCGGCGACGGTTATCGCCGCCCCTGCGAGCGCCGCGGCGAGTGCGATGCCACCGATTGAGATGGCCACGTCGCCAATGCTTGGTCGCGCGTTGTTGCCTTGACTTTTCGAATTCGCGGACATTCGTTAGTCCCTTGTTAACTTTTCAGGGCGCACCCTCGGGCAGGAAGAAATCGTTCGCGCTTACCTTCCCGTCGGTGATGCGGAATATGCGATCGATGACTTCCCTGGTCGGCATGCGTTGCCCGGCCAAATACCTGGATATGCACGGCTGGCTCACGCCGACCTTGACTGCGAAATCGCTCGCGGTCAGGCGTTCTTGGGTGAGGTAGTCGGTTAGTTTCATGCCCTGCTTCATGCCAGATTGGCATGAGTTTGGCAATCTGTTTTATGCCAGTTCGTTCTTTTCCTGGCATCAGTGCATAAGTGGGGAGATGTAGTCGTGAGCACCTTGCGCGAGCTTCGCGAGAAGCAAGGCCTGACCCAGGCTCAGGTAGCCGAACTTGCCAAGACTACACAGCCAATGATCGGCCGGCTTGAGAACGGCAAGAGAGTGATGACGGTCAAGTGGGCTAGGACCCTAGCCCCCATCCTGAAGACCACGCCGGATGTCCTCCTACTCAATGCTGGAGAAGAAGACGAACAAAGTCGCCGCGATCGCTTGGCTATCACGTTGAAAAGATTGATCGACGAGCACGGAATACAGGAAGTTTCGTCTATTTTGGCCGCATTGCGGGCAGTGTCTTCAGACGACTCCTGACGTGTGCGATTGACTCCTCGTCGGTGCGGAACTCCAGCATCTTATCGACAGCAAGATGGAACCACTGCTGAAGCATTGCGGCGGTCTCCGGGTCACTATTGGCGATAGCCGCTTCAAACATCCCCATCGTTCCCCCCGCTGCGATCAGCGCGCGATACCATGCGGCGTAGTGCGCTCTTCTGCGCCCTACACCGTGAAAGTCGCTGCTGCTTTCCGCGTGGCGAGCATCATGACTCGACCGTGGGTAGCCGGGAAAGAATCTGATGGTTGTATTTGCATGTTAATGATTAGTTAAGCGTGCATACCCAACCTTAAGCGTTGGAAATCATTGATTTTATTTGATGTGTCTGAAATTTTGACACACACGTTCCAAAAATCTGCTCCTAAGACGCACTCTAATATCGTCAAAATCACCAATTGTAGTGAGTGCGGTGAGACTGAAAGACGGCGCAGATCCACGCACTTTAGGCAAAGCCCCTCACAACCTTTGTTTGTAATGATTGCGACACCGCCTCTCGCATATTCAATTATGCCAGATTGGCATTGCTTGTCTCATACCAATATGGCATATTTTGAATTGTCGAAGCCGATCTGCCGACACCGGCACGCAGAAGCCCAGACGAACCCAGAGACGGCCGCAAGAAGACGGCCGCGCCAGGAGGCTACATGACCACCCAATATGAAACGCTTTCCGTCTCTGACCTCGCCGACGAGATCGGCCGGGCGGACGGTGACATCAAAGCGCGAACCGCGATCCTCGACGAAATGAAGTGCGAACTGAAATCGCGAGGAGTGAATGCTGCTGCCGGCCACGACTTCGTCATTACGATTTCCGAGAGCACCAGCAAACGCCTCGATGCGGCGCGGCTCAAAGCTGACCTCGGCGATGCGCTGGACGACTACTACAGCGAAAGCACATCAGTGCGAGTGCTGGTGAAGCCAGCGGCCAAGCTCGCCGAGGATGCGTGAGATGGAGCGTCCGAAGATGGAGCGAGCCAGGGATATGGCGCGGGAGCTCGCCGCGCGCATCGATGAAGCCCTCGAGGCTGAAGACCCGGACTACGTACCGCACATCCCAACGATTTACACGGCGAGCGTTCGGCGAGCTTCCATGGAGCTCTCCCGCCTCCTGTCCCGAATGCGGGGAAGGTGACGCAACGCATCCGGCGTGCCTCCTTCGTTTGAGGCATGCCGGGCTCATCCCTTTTCATTCATGCCGGACACAACAATGGACGATCCAGAACACATCCGCAGAGCGTTCAACTCTGCCCTCGACTTCGCTCTTGATGACTGCGAGCCAGACGAGGGCCTCACCTTTCTGCGCCTTTGGCGCGAAGGCGATTGGCAGGCCATCGCACGGGACTGGCCCGAGTTTGACCTATCCACTGTCGAGGCCGCCTTGCCAAAGAAGCTGGAGGTGACCCATGCCTGACACCTACAATGAGCTCGGTTGCGAGCGCTTCCACCAGCTCGATGAGAATGACGCCGTAGCGGTCATCTCCACAAACGGAGTGTTCAAGCAAGCCAAGCTCTACAGCCGCGGCGACTACCTCTTCGCGGGCGCGTCTGGCGGGTTTGTTCAGCTCTACCGCGAGGGGCGGACTTCGAGGCCAAAGCTCAGGTGGGATGGCATCGAGGTTCTTAACCGCGTGATCGAGCCCGACCGCCTGGGCCGTCTCCGCCTGAAATGAGCTCTGCCATGCAGGATGGAAACGCGCTCTACGTCTCTGAAACCGAATGCGCCACGCGCCTCGGGTTTACCCGTTCGTCGTGGCAACGGCTGCGCTCTCGCTATGAGCGCTTAGGAATGCCGAGGAAGGATCCCGTCAGCCAACGCCGATATTGGCCGGCTGTACGGGCTTTCTTTGATCGGCATAATAGCGTCGCTGTCAGCAATCCCGCCGACAGCGACGATGAAAAAGGGACTGAAAATCTTGAAGCGTTCAAAAATCCCAAGTCTGGACAACGCGCCAGGACTTGAGGTTCAGCAAAGGGCGGACGGCTCATTCCGCTCGATGTGGCGAGCCCCAAAGGCCGACGCTAGCGACGGCTTCGTACCGAAGTCGGTCACCGTGCCCGGTGACATCACCAACCCCGCCGATCACGACATGATCCGCTCTGCCTGCCACCAACATCAGGCCGAGCTTGCAAAATGGCGGCTATCGAAGGCTAGAGCGGTGCCATCCGAGATCGTCACCTATCAAGACCTATCTCGGCTCTACCAAACGCACGAGGCTTCGCCGTTTCTTACTGTCAAGGAGAACAGTCGGAGGGATTACCTTTATGAGCTGCGAGTGATCGAACGGACGATAGGTCTGCGCACGCTAGCCGGGACCAAGGCCGTCGACTTTACTCGTTGGTTCAAGGCCGCCAAGGATAGTGTCGAGGGTGGCGGGGCTCGGAAGGCTTACGGGATCATCAAGCGCATCCGCGCGATGGTTTCCTTCGGGATCGTGGCCGAAGTCGCCGCCTGCCATCGCTTGAAGTCCATCCTCGAAGAGATGCGTTTCGAGCAGCCACCGCGTCGAGAGGCAGCCATGACCTACGAAATGGCAGTCGCGATCATAGCTCAAGCCCACAAGGAGAACCGGCCATCGATCGCCTTGGCGCAGGCAATCCAGTTCGAAACTGGTCTGCGTCAGGTTGATGTCATTGGCCAGTGGCTCACCACTGAGTCTGAGGCGTCATCGCCCTATCGAATTGGCAAGAAGCGTTGGAAGGGCCTAGTCTGGCAGCACATTTCTGCCGACCTGATCTTGACGATGAAGACGAGCAAGACAGGAGCGACGGCGGGCCACGACTTGTCGGCCATGCCATTAGTGAAGGCAGAGCTCGATCGTATCCCGAAAGAAAAAAGGATCGGGCCGGTCGTCATCAACGAGAACACTGGGCTTCCATACGTCGCCCTCACGTTCTCTCACAACTGGCGCGAGATTGCCGATCGGGCCGGAGTGCCGAAAGGGATCTGGAACCGCGATAGCCGCGCGGGAGCCTTGACTGAGGGTGACGAGGCCGGGGCTGAGGTAACAGACCTTCAGCGCATGGCCGGGCACACGACAGCAAAAATGACTGGCCGTTACATCCGCGGCGCAGCCGTCGTCACCAGCCAGAAGGTCGCTCGACTCAGAGTGCAAAGGCGCTCGACGAACGACAAGTGAACACGCTGGGAAGGACCAGTTCCCAGCGTGTTCCCAGCGATGCACCAACGCATTAGCTAAGTAATTGATATTCTTGGAGCGGGTGAAGGGAATCGAACCCTCGTGTTCAGCTTGGGAAGCTGCTGCTCTACCATTGAGCTACACCCGCGACGCGATCTAGATCGCAGCCCCGCCCGGCGCTGTCAAGGGGTGGCTTTCGCCCATCATGGACGGAAGTGCTTGGAGAGCTTCAATCCCTGTGCCTGATAATTCGACCCCATCCCCTGACCATAAAGAGTGGTCGGCACCTCAACCATATGCTCGTAGACGAGGCGGCCAATCGTCTGCCCGTGATCGAGAATGAAGGGCACGTCGTGGCTTCTCACCTCCAGCACGGCGCGCGCGCCCTTGCCGCCGGCCGGAGCGTGACCGAAGCCGGGATCGAAGAAGCCGGCGTAATGAACGCGAAACTCACCGACCAAGGGGTCGATCGCCACCATTTCGGCAGCCGTTTCGGGTGGCACCTGAACCGCCTCGCGGGACACGAGGATGTAGAACTCGTCGGGATCGAGGATCAGCGATGGACGGCCGCGCGCCTTGATCGGTTCCCAGAAATCCGCAACCTCCTGGGCAGCCTTGGCATCGACATCAAGCACGCTGGTGTGACGACGAGCGCGGTAGCCGATCAGCGCGCCTTCACCGGCTCCGGCCAGATCGATGGAGAGGGTCAGGCCGTGCTCGAACCGTGGTTCCAGATCGACCAGCGGATAGCGGGCATGGAGCGAGGCCAAGGCTGCATCATCGAGACGAGCATCGCCCTTGCGGAAACGAACCTGGCTCAGCCGCGATCCGGACCGGACCTTGATGGGAAATGTCCGGGGTGAGACCTCTACCCAAAGCTTGCCATGATAGCCGGTAGCAATCTGGTCGAATGCGACTCCATGATCGGTGATGAGGCGCGTGAAGACGTCGATGCGGCCGGTCGAGCTCTTGGGATTGGCAGAGGCCGAGACATCGCCCGGCAGAGCAAGGGATTCCAGCACGGGCACAAGATAGACGCCACCCGTCTCAAGTACCGCGCCGGCAGTAAGGTCGAGATCGTGCAGCGTGAGATACCCAAGCTTATCTTCGACAGTTGCGCCCTCGCCGGGCAAGAAACTTGCCCGAAGGCGATGGGCGACGGTGCCGAGACGGAGATCGAGGCTGGCAGGCTGGATCTGGTCGGAATCGAGCGGTCGCGCTGCGGTGATGGCGCCGGCATCGAACAGCTCGCGGATGCGATGGGCGGGGAGAATGCCGACAGTCTCGGTCATGGCGTGCAAAGCATCCGGTGCGAATGGAATGAGGCCGGCACGAAAAAGCGCCAAGCAGGATCCCGGAAGCTCTAGCCTGTTTTGCTGCCCATGGAAACAGCGATGGCCGGCATCAGATTGCGGCGGCCGGGACGATGACCCACTCATTGTCGGCGCGATCGCTACGCATGCTTTTCCGGTAGAAGCGAACCAGCCCCTTGCCGCTCTGTTTGGCGGCATAGAGTGCCGCGTCGGCCTTGTGCAGCAGAGCGGTGACATCAAGGCCATATTCCGGAGCCATGGCAACACCGATGCTGACGCCCACTTTGAGCAAGCGTCCGTTATGGTGATAAGGGCTGCTCAGTGCAGCCAGTACGGCCTCGGCACGCGCCGCGGCCACGCGCCGGTCATCCGTCGGGATGACCATCACGAACTCATCGCCACCGAGCCGAGCCACCGTGTCCTCGTCCCGGCAAAACTCGCGAAGACGGCGCGCCACTCCCACCAGCACGGCATCGCCCGCGGCGTGACCTGCGGTGTCATTGACCTCCTTGAAGCCGTCGAGGTCGAGGTAGAACACCGCGGCCTTGGCATCCTCACCGCGCTTGGGATCAAGCAGGTGCTTCATGCGATCGAGGAGAAGCAGACGGTTCGGCAATCCCGTCAGCGGATCGTGAAGCGCCTTCTCTTCGCTGACGTTGATCAACCGGGCGGCACGGCGCGCAAAGGTCAGCACCACCACCGTCAGTACCAGGTAAGCCGCGAAGACCAGAACCAATCCTGGACCAATGGCCTTGATGATCTCATCGCCCGGCAGGATGGGATCCCACACCAAGGCGTCGCCCATGGTTCCATCCTCGCTCATCAGGCGCAAACGACCGGGGCCCTCCGTCGTCTGCCCGAACACCGGCTCGTAACTGAGATTGGGCAACATGAACGTCTCAGAAATGAACTTGAGGCTGGTCCGATCAACGCGGCGGCCAACGACCAGGATATAGCCTCCATCCGCCGACGTCTCCCGGTCTGCGATCGCATGGATACCGGTGACGGCGAACAGCACCGGCGTGCCGTCCACCGCAATGAGCTGTGTTACCGCATCGGAAATCCTGCCGGCGCGCCAACGGGCGATCATTTGGCTGAAGGTTGATGGCAGAACCCCTCGCGCCTCCTTGAACACCAGCCTGCCGTCGATGCGGGAAAACAACGTGCGGTCGTCCGGCCCGAGAATAAAGAAGAAGCTGTCGAACTTTTCCACCTGGAGATGACTGGCAAGCCATTCGGCGTCGAACGCCTCGATGACATGGGCGGCTGTCTCGTCGCGCCCTGCCATGCCGACGGCAGCACTGGCAAGTTCGTCGGCAAAATGCCGAAGAGCGTTCTTCGCCGTTCTCTGCTGGAACTCGATCGACAGATGGTTTTGCTTGGAGGAGAGCATGAGCACGCCGGCAATGGCGCCGACGAGCAGGAGGGCGATCAGGCCGAACATCGGCAAGATCACCCGCAGGAAGAATCGGCGATCAAGACTGGTCGTCGGGTTCATCTGGACTCCAAAGTGCAGCCGCATGACCGGTATCTTGCTCTCCATCAACCAACAATCCGTGGAGACCGGGGAAATTATCTAGGTATGACAAACGACACCTTACGAGCATGGAGATTTTCCCCGTTATCATATGCCGCCTAAAGCAGCACCAGAGGAGCCCTGCACCGGCTGGTAAGAACCGGCGACTTGACCTTTGTCCGTGGTTACCCTAGACCCAGAACCATCGTGGTTCTTTGAGCCGACCGGCTTGCCGCCACGCTAAACAAGGCTGCTAAAAGGTCGGGACGGACATGTCGATTTGTGACACCCGGCTCGCCCATGCGCAGCCGGGTTCGCTTTTTCGGACCTCGACGCAGAAGGACGAAGACATGACCAAGGTCAACTGGCATCCCGACACCGCTCTCGTACATGGCGGCAGCATGCGCTCGCAGTGGGGCGAGACGTCCGAGTCGATGTTCGTGACGCAGGGCTTCGTTTATGAAAGCGCCGAGCAGGCGGAGGCCCGCTTTCTGAATCTCGACCCTGGCTTTCAGTACAGCCGCTTCTCCAACCCGACCGTTGCCATGTTCGAGGAACGTATGGCCTTGCTCGAAGGCGCCCCGGTCGCTCGGGCTACGGCGACCGGCATGGCAGCGGTGACGGCGGCGATCCTGTCTCAGGCCTCGGCCGGCGACCATATCGTGGCGGCCCGGGCGCTGTTCGGGTCCTGTCGCTACATCGTCGAGGATCTGGCGCCGCGCTTCGGCATTTCCTGCACGCTGGTCGATGGCCGCGACCTTGACCAATGGCGGTCGGCCGTCCGGCCGAATACACGCGTCTTTTTCTTCGAAAGCCCGACCAACCCGACCCTTGAGGTTGTCGATATCGCGGCAGTGGCCGAGATTGCTCACGCCGCCGGTGCGCGCCTCGTCGTCGACAATGTCTTTGCCACCGCGCTCTACCAGAAGCCGCTGGAACTCGGGGCGGACGTGGTCGCCTACTCCGCCACCAAACATATCGACGGGCAGGGCCGCTGCATGGGCGGCGTGGTGCTGTGCGGTGAGGAGTTCCTCGAGAAATATCTCCAGGTCTTCCTGCGCCAGACCGGCCCGACCATGAGCCCCTTCAATGCCTGGGTCATGCTGAAGGCGCTCGAGACCTTCTCGCTGCGCGTCGGGCGGCAGGCCGAAAGCGCGGCAAAGATCGCGGCTTTCCTGGAAGGTCACCCGAAGATCGAACGGGTGATCTATCCCGGATCGGCGAGCCATCCCCAGGCCGATATCTGCCGCAAGCAGATGACGGGTGGTTCGACCATGATTGCCATCGAGGTCAAGGGTGGCCGCGAGGGCGCTTTCACCGCCATCAACAAGCTGGGAATCATCAAGATTTCCAATAATCTCGGTGATGCCAAGAGCCTCGTCACGCATCCCTCGACGACCACGCATCAGCGCTTCACCGAAGAGGTGAGACAGGAGCTCGGCATCCGCCAGGGTCTCCTGCGTCTCTCCGTCGGCCTCGAACACGCCGACGACCTGATCGCCGATCTCGATCAGGCACTCAGCTGACAAGCGAACAATAACGCCTCCGAAACGAATTCGGTGTAGAAGGGGTGCATGCCGATCGACATGCGCCCCGCTCAGGCCCTCAAACTCTGGCACGACGTCTCGCTTGCAACCGTGCGCGAGAACGGCCCGGACTTGTCGCCGCGCCAGATCACGGTGTTGCTTACGGTCTACCTCGAACCACCTCCGCATACGGTACGCGGCCTTGCCGAGAAGCTCGGTGTCACCAAGCCGGCGATTACCCGGGCCCTCGATACCATGGGCGAACTGAAGCTTCTCGGTCGCAAGCGCGATGAGGCCGACCGACGCAATGTCATCGTCCATCGCACGGTGGAAGGCGCACTGTTCCTCGAGCACCTCGCTGATATCATCGTGGAAAAAGCCAAGGAGCTGCCGCGTTGACGACCGACCGCCGCACCACGTTCGCCCGTTCCGACCTTGCCGACGCCGCACTCGCGGACATCGTAGCGGCGGAGCGATATGCCGAGCCAAGGCCCGCACAGATCGTCGCGTCGCTGGCCGGGCTGAGGCGTGAACCACGCTTCGATTGCCCGCTTGACAGCGAGGCGCTTCACGGCGAGGCGATCCGCGTGCTCGACATCGACGGTGAAGGCTGGGCCTTTGTCCAGATGGGCCGGGACGGCTACGTCGGGTACATGCCGGCGGAGGCTTTGTCCTTCTCGGCACCGGAACCGACCCATGCGGTGACGCAGTTGCGCTCGTTTGCCTTCTCCGGTTCCGATCTCAAGCTGCCCGTCGCTTACCCGCTGGTTCAGGGCGCACGCGTTGTGGTCACCGGCGAGGTGGAGCGGCGCAATCTCGTCTACGCCCTGCTCTCAGACGGCACGGCCACCGTGATGAAACATCTCTCGCCGATCGGGGCGCCAGCCGCCCCTGATTTCGTCGCCGTTGCCGCAGCCTATGTCGGAACGCCCTACCTCTGGGGCGGCTCTTCCAGTCTCGGCATCGACTGCTCGGGTCTCGTCCAGAGATCGCTGGCGGAGACGGGCGTGGCCGCGCCGCGCGATACCGACCAGCAAGAAGCCACGGTCGGTGACCCGGTCGATTGGAGCGGGGATCCCGATGCTTTGAAGCGCGGCGATCTGGTCTTCTGGAAAGGACATGTCGGCATTGTCGCCGGTCCGGACCAACTTCTGCATGCCAATGGCTTTCATATGGCCACGGTGATCGAACCTCTCGGAGCCGCCATAGCCCGTATCGCATCAGGCGGGGTTCCGGTGACCAGTGTTCGGCGGTTCCCCAAAGCCACTTGACGCCGAACCGGTGTCGGAGAGGTGGAGATCTAGGCGCAAGCCTTTCACTGACTTTGAAGTTCGGTTAGCGTCAAGGAAGGTGGTTGAGCCGCCGCCAGGGTATTTCCGAAGATGCGCCGATCCAGACTCTTGATTGCGACGACCGTGTCAGCCCTGTTGTGCGCCATGGCTTCAGTGTCGTGGCCATTTGCCAGAGCAGACGCCGCGGAAGCCGACTACCCGCAGATCGTCCCACCGGGGACAGGACCGGCCGCGACGAGCAATCCGCCATCCATCCGGTTCGTTACGTCCGATGATTTTCCACCGTTCAACTTCGTCGACGGCTCGGGACTCATTACCGGCTTCAATGTCGAGGTAGCTCGCGCAATCTGCGCACGCCTCGCCATTCCGTGCACGGTTCAGGTGCGGCCGTTTCCTCTGTTGCTCGAGACAGTGCGGGAGAACAAGGCTGATGCCATTGCCGCTGGCGTGGCCGACACGCCGGCACTTCGCCTTCATCTCGCCTATTCGGCTCCCTATTTCCGCGAGCCGGCCCGCTTCGTCCGCCGATGGCCAGCCTTGGTCGACCCCTCGCCACGCACGCTCTCGGGCAAGTCGGTTGGCGTCATTGCCGGCAGTCGGTATGCGGACTTCATCCGAGACTACTTTCCTGCAGCCAAGCCACACCCCGCCAACAGTGAGACGGAGCTGTTCGGTCTGCTCAAAGGCGGCGAAGTCGATGCCGTGTTCACCGGGGCCGTCGGGGCTTCCTTCTGGCTGACGGGTCCGGCCGCTCACGGCTGTTGTGCCTTCTCCGGCGGCGCCTATACCGAGCCGGCGTATTTCGGCGATGGGATGAAAATCGCTGTCGCCGCCGACAACACGGCGCTCAAAGGCAGCATCGACGGCGCATTGCGCGCGCTCGATGCCGACGGCACGCTCGCTGATCTCGCCTTGCGCTTCTTCCCGGAAAGCCTTTACTGACGGCGAGTACCAAACCGGGACGCCCCCCGCCATGTTCAGCGCCGTCAGTCACGATATCGTCGTCAACGTCGAACCCAGCTACCTCCCCGGCGAGTCCGACCCCGATGAGCATCGCTACGTCTGGTCCTACCGGGTCGTCATTGCCAATCATGGCCGGCGCGCCGTACAGCTCATGACACGTTCCTGGGAGATCACCGATGCCAACGGCCTTCGTCGCACCGTGACCGGCCCGGGCGTCGTCGGTCAGCAGCCGATCATCGAGCCAGGCGAAGCTTTCGAGTACACCAGCGGCTGTCCACTTTCGACGCCGAGCGGCATCATGTCGGGCAGCTATCACATGGTCGACGACCGCGGCACGGCGCTGGAGGTTGTCATCCCTGCCTTCTCGCTCGACAGTCCCATGACGGTGCGCACGCTGAATTGATTCCGACCCGCAAAGCCGGTGCCATGGCTTCAAACGATTGCCTTGGCTAAACGCGGCCAACGGCTGGACAAGGTCGGCCACGGCGCCTATCTGTCGGCAACCTTTCTCACCGAAAAGCCGGAGCGTTCCCATGTCAGACCGTTTCGAGCGCCTGTTTGGCGACAGCCCGGCGCGCCTTCTCCTGCGTCTCATCATTCTTTCGCTGGTGGTTGGCGTCGTGCTGGCTGCGCTTGGCGTCGAACCGCGCGATATTGTCGCCTCGGCGCTGCGTTTCATCGATCATATCTGGGCGATGGGATTTGATGCCATCGACCGTGTCTGGCGCTACTTTCTTCTGGGCGCCGTGGTAGTGGTGCCCGTCTGGCTGGTGCTGCGGCTTCTCAACATCGGCCGCAATCGCTTCTGACCGACGCCTTCAAGCATGCGGCCGGCATCGCGAGCCGGTGCGCGGAAAGCGAACTTTCAAGATGATCCTGCCTTCCGACCCCCCCTCCGGTTTCGACTGGTCGAGCCACAACACCTATTCGGTCAATTCTCTCCATCGCCATTCGGAACAACGCACCGACGCCGCTCTGGTCCAGCGCCATCTCGACGATCCGCAGCGTCGCCTGATGATGCTGTTCGGCGATCGCGTGCTGGTCAAATCCGGCCGCCTCGATTTTGAAGGCAGCGCTGCCAATGCGCTGTTTCAGGAGACCGAAACGCAAATATTCCTCGGCCTCGACCCCGAGGGACACCCGTGGTTCGCTGGCGAGTTCAAAGGCGAACCCGAACTGGAGCCGGGAGAAACCCTCGTCGATCTCCGCAGCCTCGCCCGCGACGCCTTGGTGGGTGCCGAAGGCTTTGGTCCGGTGGCACAGGCGCGCGCCACGCTGTTCTGGCATCAGCGCCATCGCTTCTGTGGCGTCTGCGGCGCACCGACGGTCAGCATTGCCGCAGGCTACCAGCGAAACTGCACCAGTTGCGGCACTCAGCATTTTCCGCGGACCGATCCCGTCGTGATCATGCTCATCCAGGACGGCGAAGACCGAGTGCTCCTTGGCCGTACGCCGCGCTTCGAGGCCGGCATGTACACTTGCCTCGCCGGTTTCATGGAGCCGGGAGAGACGGTGGAAGACGCCGTCCGCCGCGAGGTCAAGGAAGAGTCCGGCATCGACGTTGGCGCCGTGCGCTATCATGCCAGCCAGCCCTGGCCTTTCCCTGCCAACCTGATGCTCGGCTGCTATGGCGAAGCCATCTCCACCGAGATCAAGGTCGACAAGGCGGAGATGGACGACTGTGCGTGGTTCAACCGCGACGAGGTCAAGGCGATGCTGAAGACCACCGAGGTGGGCAAGCTTCATTGCCCGCCGAGACTCGCGGTGGCCCGCCACCTGATTGAGGTGTGGGCCGATCTGAAGTAGCGGTCCCTTATTCCCCGGGCCGGAGCCCCAAGTGGGCAGCCGGCTCGCGGATCTTGTCACGGAACGGGCTCGCCGGATAGCTGCCGAACACCTTGACCTCGCGGCTGAAGAACTCGAGCTCTTCCAGCGCGAACTTCACCGCCGGGTCATCGGGGTGCCCCTCGACATCGGCATAGAACTGCGTTGCGAAGAACTGGCCCTCGAGCTGGTAGCTCTCGAGCTTGGTCATGTTGATACCATTGGTCGAGAACCCACCCAGCGCCTTGTAGAGCGCCGCCGGTATGTTGCGGACCCGGAAGATGAAAGTGGTGACTGTCGGGGTGCCGAACGGCGGCGCAGCGGCGGGCTGCGGCGATAGAATGATGAAGCGCGTCGTGTTGTGAAGCGTATCCTCGCAGTCGGCCTTCAGCACATCGAGCCCATAGATCTTGGCTGCGAGCGACGAGGCGATGGCTGCGCGCGTGGGATCGCCCGCCTCGGCAATCTCTCGAGCCGAGCCGGCGGTGTCGGCACCGACGATCGGCGTAATGCCGAGCGAACGCAACGTCTGCCGGCATTGGCCGAGCGCCTGAACGTGGCTTTGAGCAATCCGGATGTCTTCCAGCCGTGCCCCCCGGATACCCAGCAACTGGTGGTGCACCGGCAGGAAGTGCTCACCGATGATGTGTACATCGGCATGGGGCAAAATGTGGTGGATGTCTGCGACGCGGCCGGCCGTCGAGTTTTCGATCGGAATCATCCCGAGGTCGCCAGCGCCAGATGCCAGAGCTGCAAAGCAATCCTCGAAGGTCGGGCAGGCGACTGGCTCGCAATCGGGATAAACTTCGAGAGCGGCGAGATGGGAGTTGGCGCCCGGCTCGCCCTGGAACACGACCTTTAGCTTGTCCGACATCGTTATCTTCCGTGTATCACACCGAGAGCGGCATAGCAGCCGCGCCGGGGCATGTCATCCCTTGAGTGAGGCGCTGATAAATCGCCTGAACCTCGTCGAGAGCATGCAGCCCGGCGTCGTTGCAGCCGGTAGGATCGAGCGCCGATAAGTCAGAAGAGGCGCCGGTCGCCGAGGTGCGTGACGCGACCTGAGGATAGTTTGCAGCAGAGAGCAAAATCCCGTATATGCTGCCGAGTGTGACCAAAAAGCCTCTGGCGAGGTCCACCCACAGATCGCCAAATGTCGCGCGCGCCGGGGCTGGCGCCGTGTGACTGCAAGGAGCCGGTGTCCCCGATGTCGCTGCAACCCAACAAGATTCTCGGCGCCGTGCTGGCGGTCGCTGTTGTCGCTTTTGCCATCGATTTCGTATCCGACCAGATCTTTGCCAAGCAGGAGCCGACAGCACCCGGCTATGTGGTGGACATGAAGGCTGCACCAGCAGTTGCAGCGACGGATGCCCCCGCCCCTGCGGCGGCACAGGCCGATCCCAAGGCCGCCGCCGCCAGCGCCGCCACGGACGTGGCGCCGATTGCCGATCGCCTCAAGACGGCCGACGCCGCTGCCGGCGAGAAGACTGCCAAGGTCTGCACGGCTTGCCACTCCTTTGCCAACACAGGCGACAACAAGGTTGGTCCCGGCCTCTGGGAAGTAGTCAATCGCAAACCCGGCAGCCACGAGGGTTTCAAGTATTCGCAGGGCATGACGACCTTCGGCGAGAGCCACACCTGGGATTATGCGACACTGGACGTCTACCTGACCAACCCCAAGGCCGAAGTGCCGGGCAACAAGATGGCCTTCGCCGGGCTCAAGAAGCCGGAAGACCGCGCCAATGTCATTGCCTATCTTCGGTCGCTGTCGGCCAACCCGGCACCGATGCCGTAACAATCATCCGAGCGAAAGATTGCAGAGCACGGGCGGCCATCAGGCCGTCCGTTGTCTTTTGAAGACGGCAGGCAGTGGCAGGGCGATGGTGGCAACCCCCAGCAGGATGAGTCCCATGCCGGCAACTCGCAGCGGCGAGAAGGTTTCGCCGAGTACAATCCAGGACGACAGCGTTCCGAACAGCGGCACCAGAAGCGAAAAAGGTGCCACCGTCGACGCGGGATGGTTTCGCAGGAGAAAGCCCCACAGACCGAAACCGACGAGCGTCGCAAGAAGGGCGAGATAAAGAATCGAACCAGCTCCGACGAGTCCCATCCCCGTCATGCCGGAAACGATGGCCGGCCATCCTTCGAAGGCCAGGGACAAGACGAACAGGGGGATCGGCGGCACCAGACTGAGCCAAACCACCATCGACAGCATGTCCACCTTGCCGGCGCCCCGCATCAGCACATTGCCGATCGCCCAGCTTGCCGCCGAGGCGATGGTCAGGCCTAGGCCGATCATCGTGAAGTCGCCACCGACGGTCGTGGCGATGGTCAGAAGACCCAGCGCGGCAATTCCGGCGCCCACAAGCTGCCTTTGCCGGGGCCGCTCACCAAGGGCAAGCGAGGCAAACAGAATCGTCAGGAAGGCCTGGCTTTGCAGCGTCACCGACGCGAGGCCCGGAGGCATGCCAAGCTTCATGGCCGGAAACAGAAAGGCAAACTGGCCGACGAACAGGGTCATGCCGATCGCGATCAGCTTGCCGGCCGGGACGCCTGGTCGGGCCAGAAAGAGAGCCGGGAGCGCGGCGACGACAAAGCGCAGGGCAGCCAGCAATAACGGCGGCACCGAGCCGAGCCCGAGACGGATCACAACGAAGTTGAAACCCCAGATCGCCGTGACGAGGACGGCGAGGGCAATGTGGCGGACGGGCATGGGCAAGCGGCTCCGGGAGGATGCCCGAGCCTAGCGATGTAGCGACGGTGGCGCAAATGAGGAAATCGTTACGCTCGTGCCTCGGCGGCAAGACGACCGTCGACATAATCACGAAGAATGCCGAGCGCCTCCTCTGGAGAGCGATGCAGTGTTGGCAATGCCGCGTGCAGCCAGAGGCCATCGATCATCGCGGCGATTCCACGGGCCAGCGCCACCGCACCGTCACCGACCAACGGACGAAGATCGTGGCGCAGGTTGGACTCAAGCCGCTTCAGATAAATGCCCAGCAGGCGCGCGGCCGCCCGGTCATGAACCGACTGCATGTAGAAGGCGAGCCAGGTGGAGATCAGGGCCGGCGAGAACTGCTCCGGGGCGAAACTCGCTTCCAGGATGGCATCGACACGGGCCCTGGGATTTGCCGCTTCGGCGAGACGGCGACGGGCCGCGAGTGCGAACTCGCCCAGGAGATGCCGCATGGTGGCCGACAGCAACTCGTCCTTCGAGCCGAAGTAGTGGTGGGCGAGCGCTGGCGAAACACCCGCCCGCTTTGCGATGTCGCCCATGGTGACCCCATTCAGTCCGCGTTCATGGATGGCCTCGACCGCCGCAAGGATCAACTCCTGTCGACGGATCGGCTGCATCCCAAGCTTCGGCATGTCAACTTCTCCCCACTGTTCGTAGGACAGCATATTTTTAATTGACTGCTCAATCAATAAAAATCAGAGAGCGTAAATCCGTTCCATCTGGAACGCACAGCCCTATCGCACGGCCGACAAATACGCTGCAACGCAGCGTTTTCCGGCAACAAATCGAAGTAATCCACGGTCATTTCCCAAAAAAGCATTGGCAAGCGCTGGGAAATGCGTATTTATTTCGCACCGCGCGGTCATAGAACTTTCACGCCCCGAGCGAGACACGGTCTCCACCGAAGGGCCCGAGGAGCAACACCACCGATGAAGTCCGTCTTTGCCGTCCTGCCGGTTGTCTTCGCCCTCGCCGGCCCCGCACTTGCCGCCGATGGCGATGCCTGCACCAAGGTGCGCTTCGCCGATGTTGGCTGGACCGATATCGCAGCAACGACCGGTGCGGCTTCCGTCGTACTCGAAGGGCTCGGCTACCAGCCGGAGGTTCAGCTTCTGGCTCTGCCGGTCACCTTTGCTTCTCTTGCCAACGGCGACATCGACGTCTTTCTCGGCGACTGGATGCCGACCATGCAAGCGGACCTCAAGCCATATGTCGAAAAGGGAACTATCGAGGTTACGGGCGTCAATCTCGAGGGCGCCAAGTACACGCTGGCCGTTCCAAAGTATGCATTCGATGCCGGGCTCAAGTCCTTTGCCGATATCGCCAAGTTCAAGACGGAGCTTGATGGCAAGATCTATGGCATCGAACCGGGTAACGACGGCAATCGCCTGATCCTCGGCATGATCAACGATGGCAAGTTCGGCCTCACTGGCTTTGAGCTGGTAGAAAGCTCCGAACAGGGCATGCTCGCCGAAGTGAGCCGGGCAGTGAAGGAAAAGAAACCGATCGTCTTCCTCGGCTGGGAGCCGCATCCGATGAATGCCCGCTATGAGATGTCCTATCTCTCGGGAGGCGACGATGTATTCGGCCCTAACTATGGTGGCGCAACCATTTACACCAACACGCGCAAAAGCCTTGCTGTCGACTGCCCCAACCTCGGCCGGTTCGTTCACAATCTGAAATTCACCTTGCCTTTCGAAAACGAGATCATGGGTGACATCCTCGACAATGGCGCCGAAGCCAAGGATGCCGCCAAGGCCTGGTTGAAGGCACACCCCGACACGCTCGCTCCCTGGCTCGATGGCGTGACGACGCGCGACGGCAAGGATGGTCTTGCCGCGGTCAAGACCGCGCTGGGGCTCTGACACTGACGCGACAGATGGGAAGCTGAGGCGATCATGGACTTCCTCACAGCCTACAAGATTCCGGTCGGCCCCTGGGCCAAGGCACTGGTCGATTGGCTGACAGCAAATGGCAGCGGCTTTTTCGACACCATCGCTACCGTGCTCGGCGGTGCCGTCGGCTGGATCGTGTTGGCCTTGCAGGCCCCGCCGCCGCCGGTCACGGTGGCACTGATTGCCACGCTGGCCTTCGTCCT
Source organism: Pleomorphomonas sp. (assembly GCA_029976075.1). GTDB lineage: Bacteria > Pseudomonadota > Alphaproteobacteria > Rhizobiales > Pleomorphomonadaceae > Pleomorphomonas. Next base: position 60,646 of record JARKNW010000011.1, on the reverse strand, counting down.
GAAGCGCTCTGTTCCGCTCGCCCTGTTCGTCGCCGCCGCTCTCCTGTTCATCGTCAACCAGGGATTTTGGAAAGAAACGACGCAGACGCTCGCCCTCGTCGTCGCCTCCTCGGCGGTCTGCATGGGCCTTGGAGTACCGGTCGGTATTCTGGCAGCCCGTCGAGCCTGGGCAATGGCGGCGCTCCGGCCGGTGCTCGATCTCATGCAGACGATCCCCACGTTCGTCTATCTCATTCCGGCATTGGTGCTGTTCGGCCTCGGCATGGTGCCGGGCCTGATCGCCACGGTGATCTTCGCCCTGCCGGCCTCGATCCGCCTCACCGCGCTCGGCGTCTCCTCTACACCCAAGCCGCTGATCGAAGCGGCCGACAGTTTCGGAGCCACCCCCCTGCAGCGCCTCGTCAAGGTGGAACTGCCCCACGCCATGCCGCAGATCCTCGCGGGCCTCACGCAAACCATCATGCTGTCGCTTTCAATGGTGGTGATCTCGGCCATGGTCGGCGCCAACGGTCTCGGCGTGCCTGTGGTCAGGGCGCTCAATACCGTCAACATCGGCATGGGCTTTACCGCCGGTCTCGCCATCGTGCTGATCGCCATCATGCTGGACCGCATGTGCCGGATTCGCGGCTGAGGAGTTGCTTGTGTCATCCTCCCGCGTTCGCGACGCGCTGCGCTTCGAGCGCGTCGACATCGTGTTCGGCAAGAAGCCGGAAGCTGCATTTCCCCTGATCGATGCCGGTCTGGCGCCTTCGGCGATCACGGCCGATACCGGGCTGACCGTCGGGGCCATGCAAGCTTCGTTCTCGGTGCGCGAGGGCGAGTGCCTCGTGCTGATGGGCTTGTCGGGATCGGGCAAATCGACCTTGGTTCGAGCCGTCAACGGTCTCAACCGGGTCAGCCGTGGCCGGCTCTTCGTGCGCGACGGAGAGGAGGAGGTCGACGTTGCCCGCTGCGATGCCTCGGCACTACGCCGGATCCGTCGCCGGCGCGTCGCCATGGTCTTCCAGCAGTTCGGCCTCCTGCCCTGGCGGACGGTTGCCGACAACGTGGCGCTCGGCCTGGAGCTGTCTGGCCTTCCCAAGACGGAAATCGCCGCCCGCGTCGAAACCGAACTCCAGCGCGTGCATCTGTCAGAATGGGCTGATCGTCGGGTGCAAGAGCTTTCCGGTGGCATGCAGCAGCGTGTCGGCCTTGCCCGCGCCTTTGCCACGGAAGCGCCGATCCTGCTGATGGACGAACCCTTCTCGGCACTGGACCCGCTCATTCGCGACAAGCTGCAGGACGAACTGATCGGCTTTCGTGCCGAACTGAGGCGAACCATCCTGTTCGTCAGCCACGACCTCGACGAGGCGATGAAACTCGGCGACCGCATCGCCATCATGGCCGGCGGCCGCGTGGTCCAGGTCGGCACCGCGCAGGAGATCATGCTGGCCCCGGCCACGCCCTATGTTGCCGAGTTCGTCGCCCACATGAATCCGCTCAATGTTCTGCGAGCGGCTGATGTCATGGCCCCATCCGAGGATATGGCCCCCGGTGCGGAGACTGCCGTGGTCGCCCCTCGCACGCCGATCCGCGACGTGATGGCAGCCTCAGTCGCCAGTGGCAGACCGGTGCTGGTGGAAGATGGCGGCGAGATCGTCGGCGCCATCAGTTCGGAAGCCATCCTCAAGGCCATCCTGAGGAGGTAGCCGGTTCAGGCCGTCTTCGATCCGACGAGACCAAGGTAATCCCAGATGACCGTGGCGGCGGCGAGCGCGGTGATCTCCGAAACGTCGTAGGCGGGCGCCACCTCGACGACGTCCATGCCAACAAAGTCGATCCCGGTCAGACTTCGAAGGATGACTTGGCTCTGCCAGGGAAGAATGCCGGCAAACTCAGGCGTGCCGGTGCCCGGCGCAAAGGCCGGGTCGAGACAGTCGACGTCATAGCTGAAGTAAGCGGGACTGGTTCCGATCACCTGGCGAACCCGCTCGGCGACCGCGACCGTCCCCAGAGCATGGACATCCTGCGCGGAAAGGATGGTGACGCCCTTCCCTATCGTCCAATCCCACACCTCGCGTTGTACCGGCGAGCGGATGCCGATCTGGATCATCCGCTTGGGATCGACGAGCCCCTCCTGAATGGCGTGATAAAACGGCGAGCCGTGGCCGTAGACCTGCCCGAAGTTATCCGGCCACGTATCGACATGGGCGTCGAAGTGAACGAGACCCAGCGGAGCGCCGACCTTGCGGCGAAGGGCCCGCAGAAGCGGCAACGTGATGCCATGCTCGCCGCCAATGGCGAGAAGATGATTCAGCCCCTCTGCCTGTCCTTCGATCAATCGGTAGCTTTCGGCGAGATCACCGAGCGCGATCGGAAAGTCACCGATATCGGCAATGTCGAGCTTGGTCGGATCGACCCAGAAATGCGGATGGTCACCGTCGGTCAGCATGCGGCTGGCGGCTCGAACGGCAGCAGGTCCGGAGCGGGCTCCCGTGCGATTTGTAACGCCGATATCGAGAGGAATGCCGGCCAGCGTGTAGGCGGCACGGCGATCGAAGCGGGCGAGCCCCATGAAGCTGGGGGCAACGGCGAAGGTCGGAGTACCGGACATGACGCTCCTTGCGTGTGCGCGCCGGCGCCGTCTCAGGTCTCGGCGGCGACCGGCAGATGAATCGCCGCAGTCAAACCACCGCCGGGTCGATTGGCAAGCGTCAATTCGCCGCCGTGGGCACGGACGACCGAGCGCGCCGTGGCAAGGCCGAGACCGACGCCGCCGGTTTCCAGGTTGCGCGAGGTTTCCAGCCTGGTGAAAGGGGCGAACACTTCCTCCATCTTGTCCTCGGGAATGCCGGGGCCATCGTCATCGACGGCAATCAAGACGCTGTTGGTCGCGCGTTCCAAGCGAATGCGGGCGCGGATGCCATAGCGAACCGCGTTTTCGACGAGATTGCGCAACGCGCGCCGCAGCGACACCGGCCGCACCGGGAGATAGAGATGCTCGGCCCCTTCGACGGAAACGTCGTGGCCGAGATCGGAAAAGTCGGCCGACACGGCTTCGACCAGAGCCACCAGATCCGTGTTGCGGGACTCCTCGGCCGTCGCATCGTCGCGAGCAAAGGCCAGCGTCGCCTCGGCCATGCGGGTCATCTCGTCGATGGTGTCGACCATTCGATCGCGTGTTTCGTCATCGTCGATGAACTCCGCCCTGAGACGCAGGGAAGTCAAGGGAGTGCGCAGATCGTGGCTGATCGCCGCAACCATGCGGGTGCGATCGGCGACGAAACGACTGACGCGCGCCTGCATGGCGTTGAAGGCACGATTGGCACGAACGATTTCCTCGGGACCTCGCTCGGGCAGGTCGGGCACGCCCTCGCCGCGACCGAGCCGGTCGGAAGCTTGCGCCAATTCTCTGAGCGGCTTGGTGATGCGGCGCACCGATAGCGCCATCACCAGCGATATGGCGATCACCGTCAGCAACGTCGACATGACCACCGGCCAAGCCCAGAGCTGAGGACGCGGCAGCAGCGTCTCGGAGTTCAACCAAGCTCCATCGGACAGACGAACCGACAGCGCCAGCGTCGGCGGCCAGGGTCTCATCCTCTGCCGGCTCGCCGGGCCAAAGCCTTTGCCGTGCATCATCGGGTGCGTATCGCCCTCGTCGCGATCGTTGTCTGCGAACTCGGCTCGGACATCTCGCTCGGCTCCGAATATCTCCGTGAGCTTGTCGTGCGTCTCTCCATCGGGCCAGACGATGACCGCTCCCTTGACCAACGGTTCCGGTGTGACCGAATAGCTGATGCGGTTGGTGGCCAACGCCGCGAGGATCCGATCCCGCTGAGGCGCCGGCGTTTCTTCGATCAGGTTGGCGAGGGTTGCGATGCGTCCCAGAACCTGCTCGCGGGCAGCCGCGTCGATCGCCGTGCGCCGGCTCTCGGCGAAGAAGGCCAGCGTGACCATCTGGGCGATCAGCACGGCAGCGATCAGCAGCACCGAGAGCTGGCCGGCAAGACTGCGAGGGAAAAGCCGCGGCCTCACTCGGAGAGTTCCTCGACATCGGTCGCAAGGATATATCCGCCGCCCCAGACCGTTTTGATCAACTCCGGATTCTTGGGATCAACCTCGATCTTCTTGCGCAAGCGGCTTACCTGGTTGTCGATGGACCGATCGAAAATCTGCGGGGTACGCCCGGAAGTCAGATCCATCAACTGGTCGCGGTTCAGCACCATGTTGGGGCGCTTCAGGAATGCCGTCAGGAGTTGGAACTCGGCGGTCGAGAGTGGCAGTGCCACGCCATCGCCACCGATGAGTTCACGTCGCCGGGCGTCAAGAATGAAGCGATCGAACTTGAGGCGGCGCACCTCCAGCGGGTCGCGAGGCTTGGGTACCGCCTGCGTCCGTCGCAACACGGCGCGGATGCGGGCAAGCAACTCGCGTGGATTGAACGGCTTGGTGACGTAATCGTCGGCACCGATCTCGAGACCGACGACACGATCGGTGTCTTCGGCCATGGCTGTGAGAAGGATCACCGGGGTATCGGAGCTCTCCCTCAGGAACCGGCATAGACTGAGGCCATCCTCGCCCGGCATCATGATGTCGAGCACCACCAGATCGACGGCAGCGGCCTTCAATGCCTTGCGCGCCGCAGCCGCGCTCTCGGACGTAGTGACGCGAAAGCCGTTCTTGACGAGATAGCGGCCGATGAGGTCTCGGATTTCGCGGTGGTCATCGACCACCAGGATATGCGGCTGTGGCTCGGTCATAATAGATACTCTGACGTTCCATTTCTCAAGGATAACGATCCGCCAAACCAATGCCAAAGGAAATGGTATCGAGATGTATCATCTAACGGTGCAGTTACCGCTCAATACAACCAGCGCCTTTCTCGGCGAATTTGAGCGACATTTGCCTCCTATGTTGACCTGACCGCCGACGGGAACCCCCATCGAGCCGTGGGCGGAACGGATAACAAGGAGAAGCTCCCGTGAAAGCGCTCACACTCGCCACGATTTCCGCCCTGTCTGTCGTCGCCATTGGTACGGTGGCCTATGCTGCCGGCCCCGGCATGGGGCCGATGGGTATGGGTATGGGACCGATGGGTGGTCCTGCGAAGCTATTTGCCGATGTCGACACCAACAAGGACGGCAAGATCGACGCCGCCGAAATCGCCGCCTACCGAGACAAGATGTATGCGGAGGCCAATCCCAGCGGCAAGGACGGCATCAACATCCAGGACTTCGAAACCTGGTTCTGGAAACAGCATCGCGAAATGATGGTTCGCGCCTTCCAGCGTCTTGACGCCGATGGCGATGGAAAGATCACCAAGGCAGAAATGGAAGCAGCCGGTGATCGCATGCTTGCCTGGCTCGACCGTAATGACGATGGAACCTATTCGCTTCCGAGCCGACCCGGACGCGATGGCTGGGGCCGCGATGGCAAGCATGGCCGTCATCATGGTCCCGGCATGATGCAGCGTTGGTCCGGTCCGGCTGATGACGCAGCCCCGGCGCCTACCCCAGCGCCCTGATCATCAAAGGCTCAAAACGCGAAGACCGCCCCACCTTGGGCGGCCTTCGCATATGCAAGGAAACGTCCCTTCAGTGGGATGCAATGATCAGAAGATCTTCCTTCCTGAAGGAGACGACCGTCGACATCCCGACCTTCGGCATTTCGCGAGCCGGATCGTTGAAGACATCAAGCGACACCCGAGCCTCACGAAGCCGCACCCGCACGCGGATCACGGCGCCGAGAAACGCCACTTCCTCGACTGTTCCGGTCAGCGTATTGCGGTCTCCCTCGCCGCTACCGAGCGTCAATGCTTCCGGCCTCAGTGCCACAATCGCTTCGTCGGCTATCTTGAAGGCGGAAATATCGCGTTTGGTCGCCACCGGCTGGCCATCAATCGACACACGACCGGTCGCCGGGTCGACCACACGGGCCTCCAGAAGGTTGAGCGTGCCGACAAAGCTCGCCACGAAGCGTGTTGCCGGATTGTTGTAAATCTCCGACGGCGTGCCGATCTGGTCGGCATGCCCTTGATTCATGACCACGATGCGGTCGGAGATGGACAATGCCTCTTCCTGATCGTGCGTGACGAAAACGGTGGTGATACCAAGCTCGCGCTGCAAGGAACGAATTTCTTCACGCAGCGACACGCGGATCTTCGCATCGAGCGCCGACAGCGGCTCGTCGAGCAGCAGGACCTGGGGTTTGATTGCCAGGGCGCGGGCGAGAGCCACGCGCTGCTGTTGGCCACCAGAAAGCTGATAGGGATAGCGATCTCCGAGATCGGGCAGCTTGATCAACTCGAGCATCTCGGCGACACGCGAGTCGATCTCGCCCTTGTCCTTGCCGGCGATCTTCAGACCAAACCCAATATTGCCGGCTACCGTCAGGTTGGGAAAGAGCGCGTAGGCCTGGAACACCATGCCGACGTTGCGCTTTGCCGGCGGCAGGTGCGTCATCTCCACGCCGCCGACATGGATGGATCCCGATGATGCGGTCTCGAAGCCGGCAATCATTCTGAGGATCGTGGTCTTGCCGCAGCCCGACGGACCTAGAAAGGAGACGAACTCCCCTTTTTCGATGGCGAGGTTGAAGTCGTGGACCACGGTATTCGGACCGAAGGACTTCTTGAGATGACTGATTTCGATGAAGGACATCGGGTGTTCCGTGGGTGGTGAAGCTCAGCCGATCAGGGGCGGGCGGCAACAGCATTGCGGGAGATGACCTGGATGATCCCCATGCAGGCCCAGGTGATCATGAAGGCCATGACGGCCAGCGCCGCAGGCTCATAGGCGCGGTTGGCGCCGATCAACTGGAGATAGGGACCGAAGGCGGGCCGATTGAGCAGACTTGCGAAGGTGAACTCGCCGATCACGATGGCGAAGGTCAGAAAGGCACCCGACAGCATCGCCGACCGGATGTTGGGCAGGATGACGCGCCAGATGATCGTGCCGGAGGAAGCGCCAAGGCTTTCGCCAGCCTCGGTCAAGGTGCGGACATCGATCGCGCGGAGTCCTGTTTCGATCGAGCGATACATGTAGGGCAATGCCAGCGTCACACATCCGCGGGCCAGCAGGAAGTTGGTCCCGAGCGACGAGTTGGTGAGCGGCAGCAGGCTCGAGGAGTTGTAGAGACGCAGGTAGCCGAAGACGATGACGATGGCCGGCACCACCAGCGGCAGAAGCGTGACGAACTCGACAAACGGTCTCAGCTTGCGAAGTCTCAGCTCGACGAAATAGGCCATCGGCACGATGATCGCCATGCCGAAGATGATGGTCACGATGGCCAGAACAACCGAAAAGCTGAAGGACGCCTGAAAACGAGGGTCGGCAAGAACGACTCGATAGGCTTCAAAACTATAGACGCCCCGGATCTTCCTCAGAGAGAATTCGAATGTGGCGGCAAGCGGCACCACGAAATAGAGGGTGCCAAACAGGATGGCGATCCAGTGGCCGAGACGGTTGGTCTTCATTTGAGCCACCTTTCGCTCCGCACACGCAGCAGAATGTAGCAAAGGTTGGAAAGCCCGGTGATGACGATCATGCCGAAGGCGATGGCATAACCAAGGTTCTGGTCGTGCAGCACATCACCCCGGATCTGCGCGTAGAGCAGGATGGTGACGATGTTGAGCGATGAGCCGGTCAGCGCATAGGCGGTAGCGATGGCGCCGAACGCGTTGGCGAACAGAAGAAGCGTCGCGCCAAAGAAGCTCGGCATCAGCACGGGACCGGCAACATGACGCCAGTATTGCCAGTTGGAGGCCCCCAGGATGGTCGCGGCTTCGCGCCACTCCTTCTTGATCCCCTCGATGGCTGGCGTGACAATCAGAACCATCAACGGGATCTGGAAATAGAGGTAGGTAAGGGTCAGCCCCCAGAAGGACAGGAGGTTGAAGCCCTGAGCGTAGATATTGAGGCCGAGAAAGGACAGGAACAAAGTGACGAGTCCCTGTCGACCGAGAGTTGCCAGGAAGGCAAAGGCCAGCGGTACGCCGGCAAACTGCGAAGCGACGCCGGAGAAAGTCATGATGGTCGGTCTGATCCAGCGCGGCAGACCGCCGGAGACCGCCGCGTAGGCAATAAATGCGCCGACCACGGCGCCCATCACCGCCGAAGCGGTCGATACCTTGATGGATATCCAATAGGACGAGAGAATGGTCGGGGTCCACAGCTTGCCGAGATTGGCGAGCGTGAAGCTACCGTTGCTATCCTGAAAGGCGCCGATCACCAGGAAGAGGGTCGGCAAGATCAGGAACAACACCGCGAAGATCATGAAGGGAGCGACGCCAACAACGGGCCAAGGCACGCGCGGGCGGGAAATACTGACGGACGAAGCGTTGGAAGCCATGCTGCTCGCTATCCGGATCGGCAATCGCGGAAAACCGCCCCCCGGAGAAAAAAGCCGGAGGGCGGGCCGAATGAGGGTCAGGCGGCCTTCAGGCCGCTTCGGGCCTTACTTGACGTCGGCACCGACGACACTGTCCCAGTTCTTGGTGATCGTTTCCTTGTAGGAAGCCTGTTCGGCGAGCGTCGGGAAGACGGCGTTGGCGTAAGCTTCGGCCGGCGGCAGCTTGTCGAGCAACTCCTTCGGGATCTTGCCGTTCTTGGCGAGATCGTTGAAGCGGATCGGGTGGCAGTAGCCCTTCAGCCAGCCGAGCTGACCTTCGTCCGAATAGAGGTATTCCATCCACAGCTTGGCCGCGTTGGGATGCGGCGCAAAGGCCGAGATCGCCTGAACATAGACACCGGCGAGCACGCCGGTCTTCGGCACGACGACGTCGATCGGCGGGTTGCCAGCCAGCGTATCGCGCCAGGACAGCAGGTTGTAGTCCCAGGCAGCGATGATCGGGGTGGTGCCCTGGGCGAGCGAAGCCGACTTGCCGATCACCGGAACAAAGTTACCCTTGGCGACAACATCCTTGAAAAAGCCCAGGCCAGCCTCGCCAGCCTTGGCAACGTCGCCACCCGCGGCCGAAAGACCGGAGGCGAAGACAGCCGAAATGGCTTGCGACGAAGCGCGCGGATCACCGGCGAGGGCCACGGCGTTGGCAAACTCGGGCTTCACAAGGTCGGCCCAGTCGGCCGGGCTGTTCTTGACGAGGTCCTTGTTGATGCCGAACGACATCACGCCATAGTAGTCGCCGTACCAATGGCCATCGGCATCCTTGGCGCTGTCGGGAATGGTGTCCCAGGTCGACACCTTGTAGGGCTGCAGCAATCCATCGGCCTTGGCAGACGGGCCGAAGCTGAGGCCGACGTCAACGACGTCGGGAGCCTGATCGCCGGTGTTGCCCTTGTTCGCCTTGATCGCCTCGATCTCGTCGCCCGAGCCGGCGTCGGGATTGAGTTCGTTGACCTCAAGACCATACTTCGCCTTGAAACCGTCGATGACCGCGCCGTAGCCGCACCAGTCGTGCGGCAGGGCGATGGTGGTCAGCTTGCCTTCCTTCTTGGCAGCAGCGACGAGATCGTCGAGCGAGGCAGCAAACACCGGCGCGGAGGCGCACAGAACAGCCTGCGCGGCGATGGTCGACGCGAGAAACAGTTTGAACGACATGACGATTCCCCTGTTGGCCAGGTGCTCCGCACCCGGATTTCCCACTCTTCGGCAACGGCCTGTTTCGCCTCCGCAGTGGAAGCGAACGGGTCTGCGCGATTTAGATGGCGCACCAATCCGGGATGCCCGCGAGCGGTCAGGGAAAGGTTCGCCGTCTCCGCGTTCTTCGTTACCTGAGTTATATGACAGTTTGTTGTGAGTGCCGTCAATTCATCCAGGTCTTTAGGGATGTTGCCTTTTTCGCCGCCTAACAGCTTTCTGTCCGCTCTCAGTAGCCCTTGTTGCGATCGACAAGATGACGGAGTGGCCGGCCGGCCTCATAGGCGACGATCTCTCCGATCACATAACGGCTGAGCGCCACCGGATCGCTTTCGGCGGCGACATGTGGCGTCATGAAAAGATTGGGTGCCCGCCACAGCGGGCTGTCCGGCGGCAGGGGTTCGGTGGCGAACACATCGAGGCTTGCCCCCTTCAGACGCCCATCCTGCAACGCAACGAAAAGATCGGTTTCCACCAGCGACCTGCCGCGACCGGCGTTGAGGATCACCGGCCCGCCGAGCGGTCCGTCCTTGGCGAGGGCATCGATGACGACGCGGTCGATCAGATTCTCGGTCTCGGTCGTCAGTGGCAGCAGCGATACGAGAATGTCGGTTTGGGCAAGGAAGGGGGCAAGACCTTCTGCACCGTGGAAGCAGGCGACGCTTTCCAGCCGCTTCTCCGTTCTGCTCCACCCTTTCACCTTGAACCCGAGCGCCGTCAGCGCTCGCGCCGCGTCGCGGCCGAGTTCGCCCAGCCCCATGATGCCAACTCTCACGGCGCCGGCCGCCCACTGGCGGAGAGGTTTCCAACCGCCCTCGGCTTGTGCGGCGGCGTAATGGGCGTGACGCCGGTGATGCAGTAGCACGTTGAGAACAACCCACTCGGTCATCCGTCCCGTGAGGTCGGGATCGACGATGCGAACGACGGGAAGATTGGGGAGCTCGGGATCGGTCGTCAGATGATCGACGCCCGCGCCCAGCGAGAAGATCGCCTCGAGTTTTGGAAAGGACTTGAGATAGCCGGGCTCGGGCTTCCATACGAGAGCGTAGCGAATGCTTGAAGGATCGAAGTCGTCGCCGGGAAGGACGACCGTCCGGTTGGGAGCGGTCTCCCGCAGGGCATGGATCCAGTGGTCGGGTTTCCAGCCCCGAACGGCGACAAGAATGGTCATGGCGTTTCCCGAAGGTTGAGTCCCGTCACATTGCCCGGCCGATGCGTCCAGAGGCAAGCCCTGCTCTTCGAAATGCCAGCCGCTTCGATCGCTTCTGGAGATTGCCCGAATGGTCGCTATTGACGGAAATAGCTGCCATGCGTATCTGACTTTTCATGTCAACACGCCCTCTCGTCATTCTCCCCGCCCCGCAGCTTCGTCTAACTTCGGCGCCCATCGCCCGCGTCGATGATGGTGTCCGCAAGCTCGCCCAGGACATGCTTGAAACCATGTATGCGGCTCCGGGTATCGGCCTTGCCGCCGTGCAGGTGGGCGAAATGAACCGCCTCATCACGATCGACGTTTCGCACGACGAGGAAGCCAAGGAGCCGCGCGTCTTCATCAACCCCGAAATCCTTTGGAAATCCGAGGATCTTTCGGTTTACGAGGAAGGCTGCCTGTCCATTCCTGAGTATTACGAGGAAGTTGAGCGGCCGGCCCGTGTCCGCGTCCGCTATACCAACCTCGCCGGCGAGCCGGAAGAACTGGAGGCCGACGGCCTGCTCGCGACCTGCCTGCAGCACGAGATCGACCACCTGGATGGTGTGCTGTTCATTGACCACATCTCCAAGCTGAAGCGCGATCGCGTCACCAAGAAGTTCGCCAAGGCCGCCAAGGAAAAGGCGCGAATCTAGCTCGCCTCGCCGACAGACGGCTTCCTCTGTCCGATACCGACCCGACGCTTGACGCCGCCGCCCGCATGGTATGAAAGGCAGGCGAAACAATTGCTCGCGGGGTCGAAATGCCGCTCAGGGTCGTCTTCATGGGAACGCCCGACTTCTCGGTGCCGGTGCTCGACGCCGTGGTCGGCGCAGGACATCAGGTTGTTGCCGCCTATACGCGAGCGGCAAAGCCGGCAGGGCGTGGCATGGACCTGAGGCGCTCGCCAGTGCACGCGCGCGCCGATAACCTGGGCATCCCGGTGCTGACGCCGAAGACGCTCAGGACCGAAGAAGCTCAAGCGGCTTTTGCCGCCCACGGCGCCGATGTCGCGGTCGTCGTCGCCTATGGCCTGATCTTGCCAAAGCCGGTGCTCGATGCCCCGCGCTTCTGCTGCCTCAATCTGCATGCCTCGCTGTTGCCCCGCTGGCGTGGCGCCGCGCCGATCAACCGCGCCGTCATGGCGGGAGACCCCGAATCCGGCGTCATGGTGATGAAGATGGAGGAAGGGCTCGACACTGGCCCGGTGGCCTTGACGGCTCGAATAGCCATTGGCCCGGACATGACGGCCGGTGAACTGCATGACGCGCTGTCACCGACCGGTGCCGGCCTGATGGCCGAGGCTCTCGGCAAGATCGAAGACGGCTCAATTGCCTTTGTCCCTCAGGACGAGGATGGCGTCACCTACGCTTCCAAGATCACCAATGAGGAGACCCGTGTCGACTGGCAACTGGCGGCCTCTGCGGTACACGACCATGTTCGTGGCCTCTCCCCGTTCCCCGGCGCCTGGTTTACCGCCGATCTCGGCAAGGGTGATGAACGTATCAAGCTGCTCCGAAGCGAACGGGCAAAAGGATCCGGCGCTTCCGGGACCCTGCTTTCAATCGATGGCGTTGTTGCCTGTGGCGAAGGCGCAGTGCGTCTCGTCACCGTGCAGCGTGCCGGCTCGAAAGGGATGGCATTTGCCGACTTCGCGCGCGGTGCCCGCCTCGCCACCGGCTTCAGGTTCGGCTGATCGCCATGCCCCGTTATCGGCTTCTCATCGAATATGACGGCTCCGGCTTTTCCGGTTGGCAGTCGCAAGCCGAGGGAACCGGCATTCAGGATTACCTTCAGCGGGCCATTCTGAGGTTTACCGGCGAGGCGGTCATCATAAAGGGAGCCGGGCGCACGGATGCCGGGGTTCACGCGCTCGGCCAAGTCTGCCATTTTGACATCGGCAAGTCTTTGCGGACCGACACCATTCGGGACGCCGGCAACGTCCATCTTCGCCCACACGCCATCACCATCGTATCGGCAGAAGAAGTGACCGATAGCTTCGATGCCCGGTTTTCGGCCATCAAGAGACATTATCGCTACCGCGTGCTGGCGCGGCGCGCGCCACCAACGCTCGATCGCCATCTTGTCTGGCATGTTCCCGTGCCGCTCGATGTGCCCAGCATGGCGGATGCAGCGCACGTGCTGCTCGGGCGGCACGACTTCACGACCTTCCGCTCGTCGGACTGTCAGGCCAAAAGCCCGGTGAAAACCCTCGACCAACTCGAAGTCATCGAGGCCGGCGGCGAGATCCACTTCCTCGTGTCGGCCCGCTCATTCCTGCACAATCAGGTGCGCTCGATGGTCGGAGGCCTGAGAAAGGTTGGCGATGGTCGCTGGACGGCTGACGACCTCAGGGCCTCGCTGGAAGCAATCGACCGTCGCGCTTGCGCGCCCGTAGCCCCACCGGAAGGGCTCTGCCTGATGCGGGTCGACTACTGATAAAGGAAAGGGTGGAAAGCTTCCTCTCCACCCTCCAAATCTTCAAGTTTAAGCCGGCTCACCTCGGCCATTTGAAGGTCGTCGGCAGATGCTGATAGAGCCAGGTTTCGGTCAGCGTCTTGTCGCCGGCACGCAGATAAAGGCGCATGTCTACCGGGTTGGGACCATCGCCCTTGAAATCGAACACCGCGCGCCAGCGCGTAGTACCGACCACCGGCAGCGTGTAGACGCCCGAGATTGAACCTGAAGAGGCGGAGACAACTGCTTCGACGCCCGACGACTGATCATAATTCTTGAGATCGCCGCCATCGAAATCGATCACGTATTTGACGACACCGGCCGGACGGGCCTGACCGGGCACACCGCCAAAGCCCAGACGCGTCGAATAGACGCGGCCGACCTGAGCGGGATGCGGCTCGTCGACACCCCAGGTCAAGCGATAATCGAAAGCGATTTCGCTGCCCTTGCTGGCCGGCTCCGCCGGCAGCCAATAGGCAACGATGTTGTCATGGATCTCGTCATCGGTGGCGATCTCGACGAGCTGGACGGCACCGTCGCCCCACTCCCCCTTCGGCTCGACCCAGACCGTCGACCGCTTTTCATAGAAGACGCCGTCGTCCTGGTAGTCTTCGAAGTTGCGGTCACGCTGGCAAAGTCCGAACCCCTTGACGTTCTTGTCGACGAAGGTCGACGTCATCACGTTGGCCGGATTGTTGAGTGGCCGCCAGACTCGTTCGCCGGCACCGTTCCAGATCGACAGGCCGTCGGAGTCGTGGATCTCCGGCCGCCAATCGGGTGCCCGCTGGCGATTGGTCTCGTCGTACCAGAACATGGAGGTGAGGGCCGCCACGCCAAAGCGGGCAATGTCTTCTCGCGGATAAAAGCGCACGGCCATGTCCATGATGACCGTACGGCTCTCATCCCGGCTGACATCCCAGCGAACGGCACCGGAAACGCGCGGTCCTTCGAGATCGGCGTAGATGGCGAACTGCCCCTCTTTCGATGCCCCGAAATAGAAGTTCGTGAAGCGAGGAAACTCCTCGGGCGTCGGCATGGCGACATCGATAGCCAACGCGCGAGCCGACAGGCCATACTGGTCAAGGGCTCCCGACGAGCGGAAATAGGCGGCGCCGAGGAAGGCCAGCCAATCGCGCTGTCCAGTCTCGTCCATGACACGGAAGCCGGCAAACCCGATATCACCGGGCAGCTCCGCCGCCGGGTTGTCCTTGGGGATGGCAAAATAGTCGGGCGAGTACAGGACTTCCTGTACCTTGTCGCCGTCGACGAGGTAGATGCCGACCGGCAACTTGAAGTAACGGCCCAGATGGAAGAAGCGCAGCGGTGCCTTGCCGCCCGCCGCCTGCACCGTGTGGTCGTCCTTGAACTTGATCTGCCAATGACGGTCGTAATCGATGGCCTCGAGCGCGTCGAAGGCGCGCGGCACTTCCGGAACATAGGCGGCGGCGGCGCGGTCCTTGGCGGCGGCCATCAGCTTGCTGAAAGAAAACGGCTTGGGCTTGCCGAGCCTTGTCGATGCCTCTACGGCGCGGGCCTCGGTCACGGAAAGGCTCGGTACGAGCCCGAGGGCGGCCAGCACGGCCAGAAGATCGCGGCGGGTAAGCTCGGACGACATGAGAGGGGTTCACTCCGACGAAGATCAGCACCCCATGCCGGCTTTTACCGGAGCGGAGCGCGTCGCGCGCATTCATAGACTGATCAAGGCTCGACGAACAGTAGGCGAACGCTGCATAACTGAAGCGATGAATGATGATTCCCAACCCTCCGAGCGCCTGTTCGAACGGCTTGCCGGCACCGTGGAGCGCGTTACCTTCCACAATGAGGAAAACGGCTTTTCGGTGCTGAAGGTGCGCGTGCGCGGCCGCAAGGATCCGGTGGCCGTCGTTGGGCATGTTCCAGCGATCGCCGCGGGTGAAAAGATCGACGCCGAGGGACAGTGGATGATCGACAAGGTCCACGGCTTGCAGTTCCGCGCCGACCGCATCGAGACACATGAGCCGTCCGGCAAGGACGCCGTCATTCGCTTTCTCGGATCCGGCCTCATTTCTGGTGTCGGGCCGGCAATGGCCGAACGTATCGTTCAGGTGTTCGGCGCCAAGGCGCTCGACATCATCGAGAACGAACCGATGCGCCTCGTCACCGTTCCCGGTCTCGGCAAGCAGACCGCCGCCCGTATTGCCGAGAGCTATCGGGAACGCAAGGCGGTGAAGGACGTCATGATCGCCTTCCAGGACAAGGGCATCGCCACCGCGCGTGCCGTTGCCATCTGGAAAGTGCTCGGTCCCGAGGCGGTCAAGCTGGTGGAAGAGGATCCTTACCGCCTCGCCCGCGAAGTGCGCGGCATCGGCTTTGCCGGCGCCGATGAGATCGCCGAGAAATTCGGTATCGACCGCTCGGCGCCAGAGCGCATCAGGGCGGGTATCGCCCACGCCATCGAGAGCGCCGCCGACGACGGCCATACCGCCGTGCCACGTGCCGATGTGCTCGAGCGAGCCGAACGGTTGCTAGGTATCGATGGCGATGCCGTCGCAGCCGAGGTCGAAGGGGCGATCGCCCAGGGTGACGTCGAGAGCTTTGATATCGAGGGCACTGCCTTTCTGGCCGTTCGCCGCCTTGCCCGCTTCGAGCGATCCGTTGCGAGCCGGCTGAAGGCTTTGGTCGAGGGGCGGCCGCCCTGGGGGCGGATCGACGTCGACGCCGCCGTTGAGCGTTTCGAGGCGCGAAAGGGCATGCACCTCAGTCCGTCCCAACGCGAAGCACTGGCCCTGGTCGCCGGCGCCAAGGTATCGGTGATCACCGGCGGCCCCGGCGTTGGCAAGACGACGTTGCTGGAAGCACTGCTTGCCACCATTGCAACGGCGAAACTGACCGTGGCGCTGGCCGCGCCCACCGGCCGCGCCGCTCGCCGCATGGCCGATCAAGCCGGTCGCGAGGCGAAGACGATCCACCGCCTTCTGGAAATCGATCCGACCACGGGTGGCTTCAAGCGCTGCGCCTCTGAACCTCTCGAAGCCGATGTTGTGGTGATCGATGAGGCATCGATGGTCGACGTGCCTCTGATGGCCGCACTCGTCGAGGCGATCCCGCTCAATGCGGCACTTATTCTGATCGGTGACGTCGACCAGTTGCCGTCCGTTGGGCCAGGGCAAGTGCTTGCCGACGTCATCGGCTCCGGCCTGATGCCGGTCGCCCGCCTCACCGAGATATTCCGGCAAGCGGAGGAAAGCCGGATCATCGTCAACGCCCATCGCATCAACCGTGGTGAGTGGCCGGAACCGCCCCCCTCGGGGGAGCTGGCCGACTTCTATGTCATCGAAGCGCGTGGTGCCGATGATGCGCTCGCCAAAATCCTCGAGGTTGTCGGTAACCGCATCCCGCGCCGCTTCGGTCTCGACCCCATGCGTGACGTGCAGGTGATCACGCCGATGCAGAAGGGCATCTGTGGTGCCCGCAACCTCAACGACCGCCTTGCCGAACTGCTGAATGGGGCGCCGCTCGACCGCATCGAACGTTTTGGACAAATCTATGCCACCGGCGACAAGGTAATGCAGATCGAGAACGACTACGATCGCGATGTCTTCAACGGCGACCTCGGCATTCTCAAACGCATCCGCCAGAAGGAAGACGAGATCGCCGTTTCCTTCGACGGCCGCGACGTCAAATATGGCCTTGAGGACCTGGAAGCGCTGACCCGCGCCTATGCCATCACCATTCACAAGAGCCAGGGCTCCGAATACCCTGCGGTGGTGATCCCGCTCCTGCGTGATCACGCCATCATGCTGGCCCGAAACCTTCTCTACACGGCGGCGACGCGCGGGCGGCAACTGGTCGTTCTGGTGGCCGAACCGCGAGCTCTCGAGATGGCTCTTTCCGGAGATCGGATCCGTCGTCGCTTCACCCGTCTTAAGTCGATGCTGGCGAGCTGACGTGCATCGTCGTGACGACAAGTTCGCTCTGAAAATGCCCGTTTCGTGCCGTCCCGGTTGCTGCCGAAGGTCGATGCCGGCATGGCCATGTTGCTGGCCTGATTGGTCAGAAAGCCATTTGCCCTCGCCTTGGCTTGCGCGTAACGTCGAGTAATAGCGATCGAATTTGGGAGGCGGATCGATGGTGGATCTCGGGGTGCGTGAGGGACTGACGGACGGCGCGGTCCGGGCGATCACCGAGGGAACCCACGGTGACCCCTTTGCGCTCTTGGGACCGCATCGGGTATCCGGCGCACGCACGGCGATCCGGACCTTCAAACCCAATGCCCGCGCCATTGCGCTGATTTCCGCCGAAGGGCGCAAGCTCGCCGATTTCCAGCACGTGGAGGGTGGCCTTTGGGTTGCCTTCGCCCAGGGCGATCCGGGCCTCTATCGCCTCCGGGTGGAGTGGCCGAATGGAAGCCACGAGGCGGAAGATCCCTACTCCTTCGGCCCATTGCTCGGCGAGATGGATGTCTATCTGCTGGCCGAAGGCCAGCACAGACACCTTGCCGATGCGTTGGGCGCCGTGGTCACCGAGGTGGGCGGCGTACCCGGCGTGCGCTTTGCGGTCTGGGCTCCCAATGCGCGACGCGTGTCTGTGGTCGGCAACTTCAACGCTTGGGACGGTCGCCGTCACCCCATGAGGCTGCGTCGCGAGTGTGGCGTCTGGGAGCTGTTCATTCCGCGCCTTCCCATCGGAGAAGCCTACAAATACGAAATCATCGGCTCCAACGGCGAGCTCCTGCCCGACAAAGCCGATCCAGTCGCCCGTCAGTACGAACTGGCACCGGCTACCGCTTCCATCGTTGCCGATCCCAAACCATTCGAGTGGCATGACGCCACCTTCATGCGCAACCGCGCCGCGTTCCAGTCGAAGACGGCGCCATTCTCCGTCTACGAGGTGCACGCCGGATCCTGGCAGCGGCCGGACGGTAAGCCGGTCACCTGGCGCTTCCTTGCCGAACATCTGGTCGCCTATGTGAAGCACATGGGCTTCACGCATATCGAGCTGTTGCCGATCATGGAGCATCCTTTCGGCGGCTCCTGGGGTTACCAGCCGCTCGGCCTGTTCGCTCCGACCGCTCGCTATGGTTCACCGGCGGATTTCGCCCGCTTCATCGACGCCTGCCATGAAGCCGGCATCGGTGTCATCCTCGACTGGGTACCGGCGCATTTCCCGACCGACGCCCATGGGCTGGCCCGCTTTGACGGCACGCCGCTCTACGAGCATCAGGATCCGCGTGAAGGGTACCATCAGGACTGGAACACGCTGATCTACAACTTCGGCCGCACCGAAGTGATCGGCTTCCTGGTGGCATCGGCGCTGGAATGGTTGAAGCGCTACCATATCGACGGCCTCCGCGTGGACGCCGTGGCCTCGATGCTCTACCGCGACTACTCGCGCAAACCCGGCGAATGGATCCCGAACAAGTATGGCGGACGGGAGAACCTGGAAGCTGTCTCATTCATCAAGCACCTCAATGGCGTGATCGCCCACGAAGTGCCTGATGCCCTGATGATCGCCGAGGAATCCACCGCATGGCCGGGTGTCACAGCTCCGCTCGCCGATGGCGGCCTCGGATTCTCCTACAAGTGGAACATGGGGTGGATGCACGATTCGCTCGACTATTTCGCGCTCGAGCCGATCCATCGCAAATACCACCACAACCAGATGACCTTCGCGCTGATGTATGCCTACTCGGAGCGTTTCGTGCTGCCGCTCAGCCACGACGAGGTGGTGCACGGCAAGCGTTCGATCTTCGGCCGCATGCCCGGCGACGAGTGGCAGCGCTTCGCCAATATTCGCGCCTACTATGCTTTCATGTGGACGCATCCCGGCAAGAAGCTCTCCTTCATGGGGAACGAGATCGCCCAGGGGCGCGAATGGAATCACGACGGCACCATCGACCTCTGGCTCGAAAGCCGGGCGAGCAATCTCGGCGTCCAGCGCCTCATGCGTGATCTCAACACGCTCTATCGGGCCGAGCCGGCTTTGCATGCCCGCGATTTCGAACCGGAGGGGTTCCAGTGGGTGGTGGTGGACGACAACGAGCAATCGACGCTCGCCTACCTGCGCTGGGGCTTCGAGAAGGATGCGCCCTGCCTCGTCGTCGGCAACTTCACGCCGGTCCCGCGATCCGGCTATCGGGTCGGTGTGCCGCGCGCCGGCCTGTGGCGGGAGGTGTTCAACTCCGACGCCGAGATCTATGGCGGCTCCAACATGGGCAACAAGGGCCGGCTGACGGCCAACGAGGCCCCAAGCCATGGCATGGACTTCTCGCTCGATCTGACCTTGCCGCCGCTCGCCGTCGTCATCCTGCGTTGGGACGGCGAGGCGCCGGTGGTGGAGGTCGCGCCGACCAAGAAGAACAAGCCGAAGGGCTGAGCTCGATTATTTGGGTGGGAGGCCGTGCAGGCCTCCCTCACCCTGCAAAGTAACGATCAAGGAAAACCCGATAGATTGCCTTCAGGCGATGGAGGTCGTCGAGCGCTACATTCTCGTCGATCTTGTGCATGGTTTGGCCGACGAGGCCAAACTCGACGACCGGGCAATAGTTCTTGATGAAGCGCGCGTCCGACGTGCCACCGGTTGTCGAGAGCTCCGGTCGGCGACCGGTGACCGCTTCGACCGCATCCGAAAGGCCTTCGATCAGCGTGGCGTCATGGGTGAGGAACGAGACGGCGTTGGTCGGCTCGAAGGTCAGCTCATAGGCAAGCGGAGCCGGTCGACCGATGCGCAGGGGTGCAGCCTCGACAGCGCGTTTCACCCGCGCCGCGATTTCCTGATGAAGCGCCTCGACCGTCCATATGTCATTGAATCGAATATTGAAGGCGATCTCCACCTCGGCCGGCACGACATTGGTCGCGCGATTGCCGGTCTCGACCGAAGTGACTTCCAGATTTGAGGGTTGGAAACGTTCGTTGCCGGCATCGAATGGTGGATCCATCAGTGCGGCTATGACCGCCGGGGCGACGCGCAGCGGGTTGTCGGCAAGATGGGGATAGGCAACGTGTCCCTGCACACCCTTGAGCTTGACGAACCCCGACAGAGACCCGCGACGGCCAACCTTCACCATGTCGCCGAGCGTGGCCGGGTTGGTCGGCTCGCCGACGATGGCATGGCTGAAGCGCTCACCACGCTTGGCCGCCCAGTCGAGAAGCTTTACCGTGCCGTTGATGGACGGGCCCTCCTCATCACCAGTGATCAGGAAGGAAATGCGCCCACCGAAGTCGGAGCCGTTCTCCTCGATGAAATCGAGAGCGGCGGCGGCGAAGGCGGCGATGCCCCCCTTCATGTCGACGGCACCACGACCGTAGAGCCTGCCACCCTCGATGTCGCCGGCAAACGGGCCATGGCTCCAGAGGTCCGCCTTGCCGGGCGGCACGACATCGGCATGGCCGGCGAAGGTCAGGTGACGGTTGCCAGTGCCAATGCCGGCAAAAAGATTCTCGACGTCCGGCGTCGCTTCATCACGGAAAATGGGCCGATCGACCTCGAAGCCGGTCGACGACAGCAGCCTTTCGAGGAAGACGAGCGCCCCACCCTCGGCTGGCGTCACCGAGGGACACATCAGAAGGTCGCGTGCGATGGCGACGGGATCGTGGGGCATGTCCTTCTCCTCAATGCAAACGGCCGGCAGTTTCCCGCCGGCCGTTCGGATATCACGAAATTGCCTGTTGGTCAGTCGCGCAGAAGCTCGTTGATCGATGTCTTCGAGCGGGTCTTGGCATCAACCTTCTTGACGATGACGGCGCAATAGGTCGAGGGGCCCCAGTCCTGGCCGGGCAGCGGCTTGCCGGGAATCGAGCCGGAGACCACCACCGAATAGGGCGGCACCTTGCCCATGTGCACTTCGCCGGTGGCGCGATCGATGATCTTGGTCGACTTGCCGATGAACACGCCCATGGAGATCACCGACCCCTCGCCAACGACGACGCCTTCGACCACTTCCGAACGGGCCCCGATGAAGCAGTCGTCCTCGATGATGGTCGGGCCAGCCTGCATCGGCTCCAGTACGCCGCCGATACCGACGCCACCGGAAAGGTGGACGTTCTTGCCGATCTGGGCACAGGAGCCGACGGTGACCCAGGTGTCGACCATCGTCGCCGTATCCACATAGGCGCCAAGATTGACGAACGAGGGCATCAGCACAGCCCCGGGCGCGATGTAGGCCGAGCGGCGCACGATGGCGCCCGGCACGGCGCGGAAGCCGGCGGCCTCATAGGCAGCGGCATCCATGCCTTCGAACTTCGACGGTACCTTGTCCCACCATGCTGCGCCGCCGGGGGCACCGGAAATCAACTCGGTCGGCGTCAGGCGGAATGAGAGCAGCACCGCCTTCTTGAGCCACTGGTTGACCACCCACTCGCCGTTGATCTTTTCCGCGACACGCGCCTTGCCACCATCAAGCAGATCGAGCGCCGCTTCGACGGCATCGCGCACTTTGCCTTTCGTCTCCTGCGTAACGGAGGAACGATCCTCCCAGGCAGCGTCAAGGGTGGCGGCAAGGTCGGCATAGGCGGCCGCGGCGGCAGTCTCGGTCATGATGATCTCCGAATAGGCCATGCTGGATTGGCATCGGCTTCGTGCTTTAGGGGTTTTGCCCGCCCCACGCAACAAAAGCAGCGGTTTTCCGTTCCGGGAGTTCAGCGTCCCGCCTCTCCGCGACCGACCGTTGGGCGCGAGCGAAGGGTTTCCGATCACCTTGGTGAAACAGAAATAGGCTCAAGACGTTAACCCCGCCGGCCTCCGACTATGGCGTCGCCGTGGGCGACCTTTCGGCGACAAGGCTTGGTCCGCCGATGGCGGCGAACCAAGCGCCTAAGTAATATCACGGCGGCACCAACAAGCGGGCTAAGAAGTGATCGACAGACCGTCCGGCCTCGCTCGGTGTCCCCGGACAAGCTCCGCAATCCCGAAGCCAGCCGTCACTTGTTCTTCCGGTCCTTCTTCTTGCTTTTAACCGGCGGCTTACCGTCACGTGGCGGCTCCTTGTAGGACGGCTTGCCATCGCGGGATTCTTTGTACGACGGCTTGCCATCACGCGGCGGCTTTCCCTTGCCCTTCGGGCGCTCGTCGTCACGCCGGGGCTTGTCCTTGCGCGGACCGGACGGCGAAGCCGCCGGTGGGCCGTCGGCGCGGACAATACGAACGTTTTCATCGTTGCCGGCGGCGGCGAGCCGTTCCATCGCGGCAATGCCGCCGGGTGCCACTTCAGCGAAGGTCTCGCCATCGGCGAGACGAATGGCGCCAAAATCGCGCCCCTTCAGACCGGAATGACGGCACAGGAAGGCGAGGACCCGCTTGACCTCGGCACCATCCCGGCGACCGACCGACAGGCGGAACCAAGTCGAACCCGTGAAATCCACCGTCTCGCGCACCTTCGGGCGTTCCGGTCCGTCGGTGCGGCGAGGCTTGCGATCAACCGGGTCGCTGATTTCTTCTGGCGCCGGCAACCGAGTGCGGGCAAGGCGAATGAAGGCGGCTGCCAGCTCTTCCGCGGTCTTCCCCTCGGCAAGGCGGCTGGCAAAAGCGCGTTCATCCTCGCCGATCTCTTCGGCAAGCAGCGGATCGGCGAGCAAACGCTCTTCGTCGAGCTTATGGATCGTCTCGGCCGATGGAGCGGCTTCGGAGAACAGATCGATGCCGGCGCCGGCAAGCAGGCTTTCGGCACGGCGGCGGCGGTTGGAAGGCACCAGCAAAACCGAAACACCCTTGCGGCCGGCGCGGCCAGTGCGGCCTGAGCGATGCAGCAGCACTTCGCTGTCGTGCGGCAGGTCGGCATGGATGACCAGGCCGAGATCGGGCACATCCAGCCCACGCGCTGCCACGTCAGTGGCAACACAAATTCTGGCGCGACCATCGCGCAGAGCCGACAGCGCCTCGTTGCGCTCGCCCTGCCCCATCTCGCCGGACAGCGCCACCACAGAGAAACCACGTTCGAGCAGCGCGCCGGTAAGCCGCTTCACACCCTCGCGCGTGCCGCAAAAGACGATGGAAGTCGCCGCGTCATGGAAGCGAAGGAGGTTGACCACCGCCTTCTCGATTTCATGCGGGAAGACGCGCACGGCGTGATAGTCGATGTCGGCGTGAACTTCGCCTTCCTCGGCCACATCGACACGCGTCGCATCCGGCCGCATGAAGTCGCGGGCCAGGCGGACGATATCGGCAGGAAGGGTTGCCGAGAAGAGAAGCGTCTGGCGGTCGGCCGGCGCGGCACCCAGAAGTTTTTCGAGGTCCTCCCGAAAGCCGAGGTCGAGCATCTCGTCGGCCTCATCGAGCACGACGGCCACAACGTCGGTCAGGTCGAGATTGTGGCGATCGAGATGGTCGCAGAGACGACCGGGTGTGCCGACCACGATATGGGCGCCCTGCGCCAACTGCCGCTGCTCTCGGCGCGGATCCATCCCTCCGACACAGCAAACGAGGCGAGCGCCGGTTTCACCATAGAGCCAGGCAAGTTCGCGGGCGACCTGCAACGCCAGCTCTCGGGTCGGCGCGACCAGGAGAGCCAGAGGTTTTCCAGCCGCGGCGAAAAACTCGGCCGGACCGAGGAGACGTTCGGCAAGCGCCATGCCGAAGGCAACAGTCTTTCCGGACCCGGTGCGGGCGGACACCAGCATGTCGGCACCGGCGAGTTCCGGCGCGGCGACGGCTGACTGAACGGCGGTAGGATCGGCATAACCACGGGCAGCGAGCGCTCGCGCCAACGCGGGATGAGCTTGAGAAAAAGACATAGGCTTCCTGGGAGGAACGCGCGGACAACGGCGGGAGCCGGCACGGCGCGAGAAAAAGGAGCCTTCTCATACAGGTGAAGGCTCCGCTCTACCAGTCCCGGTAGCGCATGGCTCGTCAGCCTGAAAGAGCGTCGGCGACTTGGCTCAGGAACCCGGTGAGATCGGAAATGACGAAGTCGACTGCAGGAGCCTGCCGGTTAGGGCCATTCTGGCTGACGACCAGAACAGTCCGCATGCCGAGTGCCCGAGGGACGACAAGGTTGCGTGGCGTGTCCTCGAACATGACGGCAGTTCTCGGATCGATGGCAAAGCGATCCAGGAAAGCCGCGTAGGTCGCATCGGCCGGCTTCGGCAGATAGTTGGCGTCGACGATGTCGAACAGACCGTCGAAGCTGTCGGCCATGCCGAGGCGCGAGAGCGTCGCGCCGGCATGCGCATGCGTTCCGGAGGTGAGGATGAACTTTCGCCCCGGCAGACGCGTCAGCGTCGAAGCAAGTGCCGGGTTCGGCTTCAAAACAGATCGGTCAACGGAATGAACGTCGGCGAGAAAATCCACGGGATCGACCCCGTGCTCTTCCATCAAACCACGCAGCGCCGTGCCATAACGGGCGGCGTATTCGCGCTGCAGGGCGGCGGCGTCCTCGGCGGGGACGCCAGTCACCCGCGCCGTATAGGCCCGGATACGGCCCAACACGGCAGTAAAGACCCCACTCTCCGGCGGATAGAGGGTGTCGTCGAGATCGAAGATCCAGTTGCGCACACCGGCGAAAACCAACAGGTCGTCGCCGGTGGACAATTTGTCGATTGGCATCAGCGGCGGATCAGCGTGCCGGCGCCCGTCTCGGTGAAGATCTCCAGAAGAACGGCATGCGCCGTCTTGCCGTTAACGATCACCGCCGCATCGACACCGCGCTTCAGCGCATCGAAGCAGGTTTCCACCTTGGGAATCATGCCGCCGGAAATCGTGCCGTCGGCAATCAGCGCCTGCGCCTCTGCACGGGTCAACTGCTTGAGAAGCTGACCGGTGCTATCAAGTACGCCCGGCACGTCGGTCAGGAACAGGAGGCGGGCCGCGTGCAGCGCACCGGCAATGGCCCCGGCGAAGGTGTCGGCGTTCACGTTATAGGTTTCGCCGTCAACTCCCGGGGCGACAGGCGCGACGACCGGGATCAGATCTTCCTTGGCCACCATGTCGAGCACGGCGGGATTCACCACCTTGGGCTCGCCGACGAAGCCAAGATCGATCACCTTTTCCGTCTCGCTGTCGGGGTCGCGCATGGTGCGCGTCGCCTTCTCGACCGTGACGAGATTGCCGTCCTTGCCGCAGAGACCGATGGCCCTGCCGCCCTCGGCGTTGAGCGCCGAGACGATCTGCTTGTTGATGGAGCCAGCCAGCACCATCTCGACGATTTCCATGGTGGCGCGATCGGTGACCCGCAGGCCGTTCTTGAACTCGCTCTTGATGCCGAGCTTGTCGAGCATCGCGCCAATCTGCGGCCCGCCGCCGTGCACGACGATCGGCTTCATGCCGGACTGCTTCAGGAGCACGATGTCACGGGCGAAGGCGCGGGCGAGATCCGGATTACCCATGGCGTGGCCGCCATACTTCACCACGATCGTCTTGTCGTCGTAGCGCTGCATGTAGGGCAGCGCCTCGGAAATGATGCGGGCGCGCGACAGCATCGCTTCGGTGGATTCGGGCGTGGACGTGGTCATGGCGGCCTCGGGAGGTTGGATCGAGAACGCCTATAGCCGATCAGGGGGCAAGGCTCAACGCCTGAACCACACGTCACCGCCCCAGACGTGCCTGAATGCCCGGCTTAGGCGCCAGCGAGAAGTCGCGAAATGGCAGCCCGGAGCTCATCAACGCCGGCGCCTTTTTCGCTCGACGTGGCAAGGACATCCGGGAAAGCCGCCGGGCGCTTGCGAATGCGCTCGGCCGTATCCGCGATGACCTTTTCAATGCCACCCGGCTTCAGCTTGTCGGCCTTGGTCAGCACAACCTGGTAGGAGACTGCCGCCTTGTCGAGCAGCGTCAGCACGTCTTCATCGTTCTTCTTGAGGCCATGACGAGCATCGATCAGCACGTAGACGCGGCGCAGGTTGGGACGACCGCGCAGATAATGGCGGATCAAGGCGTTCCAGACGTCGACCTTTTCCTTGGGTGCCTCGGCATAGCCGTAACCGGGCATATCGACGAGCAAAAGACCTGCGTCGACCTCCGGTTTGAACAGGTTGAGCTCCTGTGTGCGCCCCGGCGTGTTGGATGTACGGGCGAGCCCCTGCTGACCGGTGAGCGCATTGATCAGGCTGGACTTGCCGACATTGGAGCGCCCGGCGAAGGCAACTTCGATGGTACCGGCGATCGGCGGCAGATCGTCAACCTGTGCCATTCCGCGCACGAAGGACCAGGGACGGGCGAATAGGAGACGCGTCGCCTCGGGATCGGTCGCAGTGCGGGTTTCATCCATCGTCGCAGATCCTGGAGTTTTGGCGGCGGGCACTCATGCCCTCATAACAGAAACGGACCGGCGCGAAAGCCGGTCCGTAAGATTTAGGAGCGATGCCGTGCTGCAATCAGCCGGCTTTTGGCTTTTTGGCGAACGTCGTCTTCAAATTATCGAACAGCTCGATCTTCACACCATGCTTCTTCATGATGAGCGACTGCTGCAGGATCGACAACAGGTTGTTCCAGGACCAATAGATCACCAGACCGGCCGGGAAGGCGGCCATCATGAAGGTGAAGACGATCGGCATCCAGGTGAACAGCATCGCCTGCGTCGGATCCGGCGGCGCCGGATTGAGCTTCATCTGCACGAACATCGTGATGCCCATGATGATCGGCCAGATGCCAAGCATCAGCATGTGCGGCGGTGCCCAAGGGATGAGGCCGAACAGGTTGAAGATGGTGGTCGGATCTGAAGCAGACAGGTCGTGGATCCAGCCGAAGAAGGGCGCGTGACGCATTTCAATCGTCACGTAGAGCACCTTGTACAGGGAGAAGAACACCGGGATCTGCACGACGATCGGCAAACAGCCGGCGAGCGGGTTGATCTTCTCCCGCTTGTAGAGCTCCATGGTCTCCTGCTGCTGCTTGACCTTGTCGTCCGGGTACTTGGCCTTGATGTCGGCCATGGCCGGCTGCAGCATCTTCATCTTGCTCATCGACGCATAGGACTTGTTGGCGAGCGGGAAGAAGATGGCCTTGACGATCAGCGTCACGAGCAGAATGGCGATACCGAAGTTGCCGACCAGCTTGTAGAGGTAGTCGATCAACCAGAACATCGGCTTGGTGATCCAGTAGAACCATCCCCAGTCGATCAGCCGGTCAAACTTGACGATGCCGAGTTCCTTCTCATAGGCGTCTACGCGGGCGACCGTCTTGGCACCGGCGAACAGGCGCGTTTCGGTCGCAGCGCTCGCACCGGCAGGAACCTGCAGCGGATCACGAAGATAATTGGCCTGGTAGGTATCGACACTGCCGGCCAGCGCCCAGGAGAAACGCGGCTGGAAAGTGACGCCGCCCTCGGGGATCAGGGCCGTTGCCCAGTACTTGTCAGTGATGCCGAGCCAACCGGTGCTGACAGACGCCGGCTTCACGCCCTCGCTGTCCTTGAGACTCTTGTAGGTCGCCTCGGTGAGGCCCTGATCGCCGAACACACCGAGCAATCCTTCGTGCAACACCCACGTTCCGGGAACCTGAGGCGTACCGTAGCGGGTCACGAGACCATAGGGATAAACCGTCGCGGCGGACGCGGTGTTGTTGGCGACACTGTCCTTCACCGTGAACATGGCGTGGTCATCCACGGAAATCTCACGGGTAAAGACCAGACCGGCACCGTTATCCCAGGTCAGCTTCACGGGCGTCGACGACGTCAGACGGGCTCCCTCGGGTGCGGTCCAGACCGTCTCGGCACCCGGCAGGGCGATGCTACCCCCAGCAGGGGCCATGAAGCCGAACTCGGCGTAATAGGCCTGATCGGTACCGAAGGGATTGAGAAGCTTCACGAGCGGCGACGTCGGCTCGATGGTCTCGTGGTAAAGCTTCAGAGACAGATCGTCGATGCGAGCACCCGACAGGCTGATCGAGCCCGTCAACTCGGGCGTGTCGATCGGAACGCGCGGGCTCTTGGCGAGCGCCTCCTCCCGGGAGACGAAGGCCGCCGTCGTTTTGAGGCCGACGGTCGGTGCGGCACCGTTCTCGGCCGTCGCTCCGCTAGGCGCGCTATTGCTGCCTTCGGCCGGGGTGGCCTGAGCGGCGGCCTGCTGCTGAGCAGCCTGCTCGGCAATCTGCGCCTTCTCGAGCCGCGGACCGGCGATAAAATACTGCCAGCCGAGCAGTACAGCCAGCGACAGGGCGATGGCCAGAATCATATTGCGGTTTTCGGTCATGGACCTGTTTCTTCCTCGCTCGGCGCCGGCTTCAGCGCCTCCTTGCCGCCGCGCGGCCCCGTTTTCCCGGAAGCTGCGGCACGAACGGCACCGACGACATCGGCGACCAGAGTGGTAAACGGCATATCGTATGCCGGACGACGGCCGACCAGCACGAAATCGCGCCCGGGGTCGGCAGCCGCGGCACCAGCGAGCCGTACCGCTTCCTTGAGACGGCGCCGGATGCGATTGCGCACCACGGCATTGCCCATCTTCTTGGTCACCGTGAAACCAAAGCGGGCGTCCGCTTCGGCCCCGTCCGCCACCCCTTCGGAACGACGGATCGATTGCAGCAAAAAGCCGCGCCGGGGCGTTCTGGCACCCCGGGCGACTTTCACGTAGTCTTTTCGCTTCTTCAGCCGCTGCATGTCTGGCGCCTCGCGAGCCGGACGGCCGGCGTCCGCCATGGACGAGGGCCGATTACGCCGACAGACGCTTGCGCCCCTGGGCCCGGCGACGGGCGATCACCTTGCGACCACCGGCGGTGGCCATGCGCGCACGGAAGCCGTGACGGCGCTTGCGAATGAGCTTGGACGGCTGATAAGTCCGCTTCATGGTCGTTTGCCCGCCCAGCGGGCCCCTCGTTCTGGCGGCTCTCCGGCTCAGAGGCGGCTTGCGCCCCATCTTCGGACAGCTCTCGTGTCTCAACTGGGAAATCGGCCACGGCACATGCGGCCAAGCCGGCCGAAAGACCGGTGGCGCCCTTCCGATCGGAGGGGCTTATACGGGACGGAGGGTGGCACGTCAACGCATCAATGCCGAGTGAATGGCTCGAAGACCGACCCTTTCCCGCCTTTCCTTCTCCTGCTGACACCTGTGGGCACTCCGCGACGCTAGGATCGCGGCAAATATGGCAGCGCGACAGAATTTTACCTTATTTCAGACGCGGGCCTCTTCCAATTTCTGCGCAAAGCGACAGATAGAGAGCATTCTTTTTTCGGAACCCTCCATTATGGTCCAGACTGACACTTCCGGCGGCTACACCAAGCCGCATTTTCCGGCCACCCACACCTTCAGTCTGTCCTTCAAGCTCCTGATCTTCACGATTCTCTTCGTGATGTTCGCGGAAGTGCTGCTGTTCGTACCGGCCATCGCCAACTTCCAGCGCAACTATATCGAATCGAAGATACGCACTGCCGGGATTGTCGCGCACACGCTGACCACCTATCCTGAAACGGCATTGCCCCGCACCATCCAGGCTGATCTTCTCAATCGGCTCGACGCCTACGCGGTGGCAGTCCGGTCGACGGGGATGAAGCAGCTTGTCGCCATGGCGGACACGCCCCCTACGGTCACCCGCAGCATCGACTTCGACAACCTGCAAGCCCATGGCATCGTGACCGAAGCGATCGACACCATGCTGTTCGGTGGCGATCGGACCATCCGGGTTACCGGCACCTACGATAATGAAGGTGAGATAGAGGTCGTCTTCTCAGAAACGCATCTCAGGGACGAGCTCCTGCATTTCGCCGGCCGGCTTCTCCTGGTGTCGTTCCTGATATCCGCTTTTGTCGGCGTGCTGGTGTTCTTCTCCATCCAGTACCTGATGGTCATCCCGATGCGGCGCTTGGGTAAGTCGATTTACAGATGGGCTCAGGAACCCGAGGGGGACACCTATCTGGTCCGCTACGGCGGCCGGACCGACGAGATCGGGCGCGCCGAGTTCGCCGCCGCCGCCATGCAGCAGCGCATCCAGGACCTCTTCAAGCAACAGAAGCGGCTCGTCGAGCTGGGACTTGCAGTGTCGAAGATCAACCATGACCTCCGCAACCTGCTCGCTTCAGCCCAACTTATCTCGGATCGCCTGACGTCCATTCCGGATCCGTCGGTGCAGCGGTTTGCACCCAAACTGGTGTCGGCCATCGACCGGGCCATTAACTACTGTCAGTCGGTGCTGGCGTACGGCAAGGCACAGGAAGCTCCGCCGTCACGGCGCCTCCTGTCCCTGTCGAGATTGGCGACCGATGTGGCCGAGATGACGGGGCTCGTTCATCATGCCAGCATCGAGTGGGTCAACGCGGTTCCCGAAGATCTTGAGGTCGATGCCGACTCAGATCAGCTCTTCCGCGTTTTGCTGAATCTCGTTCGCAATGCCGCGCAGGCACTCGAGCAGTGCAAGGATGACGCGGTGGTGCGCCGGCTCACCGTTGCGGCCGAGCGCAAGGGCGCAAAGGTCAGCATCCGGGTGTCGGATACAGGTCCAGGTCTCTCGGAAAAGGCGCGCGAGTCGCTTTTCAAGCCGTTCTCCGGTTCGGTTCGATCCGGCGGCACGGGTCTCGGTCTTGCCATCGTCGCCGAGCTGGTCAAGGCCCATGGCGGCACGATCTCCTGTCTTGACAGCGGTCCCGGTGCGACATTCGTCAT
Organism: Pleomorphomonas sp.; assembly: GCA_029976075.1. Taxonomy (GTDB): domain Bacteria; phylum Pseudomonadota; class Alphaproteobacteria; order Rhizobiales; family Pleomorphomonadaceae; genus Pleomorphomonas. Next base: position 29,920 of record JARKNW010000011.1, on the reverse strand, counting down.
CGAGATTCCGGATCGGGAGGCACGTGTTGCCGCCTGACCTGAGAGCATGAAAAAGCGGCGACGCCGAAGGCGCCGCCGCACAAATTTCACTGCGACTTAGACGATTACTCTGCCGCCAGACTCTCACCTGCGACATCGGCACCGCTCTCGGCATCCAACCACCAACTGACGTTGCCGTGGCGACGGAGCGCCGTGGCGGGACAATCCGACGTAACATCACCAGCCAGCGCCGCACGCACGGCATCCCGCTTGGTTGCCCCGGTGGCCAGCACGATGATTTCTCGCGAGTCGAGAATAGTGCCAATACCCATGGTCATGGCTTGGGTGGGCGGCAGTGCCCCGCCGAAGAAGGCCGAGTTGGCCTCAAGCGTCGACGCTTCGAGGTTGACGACCCGGGTACGAGCCGCAAAGTCGGTTCCCGGCTCGTTGAAGCCGATGTGACCGTTGCGACCAATGCCAAGCAGCTGAATATCTATACCGCCTGCCTCGCGGATCATTGCCTCGTAACGGCGGGCAAACGCTGCGGGATCGGCAGCGAGACCATCAGGCACGAAGGTACGCGACTTGTCGATGTCGACGAGGTCGAACAACTGACTGTCCATCGTCGACCGATAGGATTGCGGAGCAGCCGGTGGCAGGCCGACATATTCGTCAAGGTTGAACGACGTGACGCCGGAGAAGCTGACTTCACCAGCGCGGTGAAGGGCCACCAGCCGCTCGTAGACCGGCTCCATGGTGGCGCCAGTGGCAAGACCGAGAACGATCTTGGGCGTCTTCTTCAGGCGCTCGGCGATGTGATCTGCCACGGCATGGGCCGCCGCTACGGTCGTCGGGAAATGATTGATCCGCATCTTGAGCTCCATCCATCGGCACGGCGACAACGGCCGGCTCTACCATTTCATCTGCAAAGATGATGGCGATGGATAATTAGTTCGTCAAGATGCCGAACATAAAATTTGGATGACAGTCAGCCATGCAGCGCCGTTGGCAGGCGCAAGGGCATTGGCAGGTCGGCCGGGCTGAACAGCAGATTGTGAGCCTGATTGAGAGCAATGGCCACGGCACCGGTCAACGCAGCGCGAGCGCCAAGACTGGAGACCTCCACGGCAATCGGCCGGTGGCACACACGCGGCAATTCACCCCTGATCCGCTCTACCACGCCCGGAAGACAGCCGACGATGCCCCCCACGACGATTTTCTTCGGTTCGAGCAGCGCATGAACGGCGACCATGGCCAACGCGGCGATGCTGGCAAAGTCATGAGCCGCGGTGACGGCCGCAGCATCTTTTCCCACCTCGGCCGCCGCAAAAATGTCGGGCGCCGAAAGTCCGGTGTCACCGCCGAGCCCCCGGTAGCGATCGCGAATACCACGCCTGCCGATGGCGCTTTCAAGGGCACCACGCTTCAGGCTCTCGGGGGCGACAGGATCGGCACCGATCGGCAGGAAGCCGATCTCGCCAGCCGCTCCACTGGCTCCTCGGATCAGCCGGCCGCCGCTCAGCGCACCAAGGCCGATACCGGTTCCGAGCGAGAAGAAAACCACTTCGTCGACACCGACCGCACAGCCTGTCCAGGATTCTCCAATGACGGCGGCATTGATATCGTTCTCGATGACCACCGGGCAGCCGAGCTCAGCCGAAAGCAGGGTGCGCACGTCGACATCACCGAGCCCCTCGAGATTGGGCGATAGCGACAATCGTCCACTGTCCGGCTCGACGACGCCGGGCATGGCTACGGCTGCCACCAGAACCTTGTGCCTTTCGACGCCGCCTTTTGCGACGAGTTCGGCAGCCAGGCGCCCGAGCGCCGAGACCAATGCGGTTCCCGATAGTTCATCCGACGGCGCTTCGACCGAAGCGATAATGTCGCCGACGATGTTGGCTAGCGACAGGCGAAGCGATGTGGCCCCAAGCTCGGCACCGATGACGTAGCCAGCTGACGGGTCGACCTCGTAGATCACTGCCGCCCTGCCAACCTTGCCCGAAGTCACCCCCTTGACCCGGACAAAGCCGCCGCTCTCCAGCACGCGGATCACTTCCGACATGGTCTGCTTGGACAGGCCGGTAATCTTGGCCAGGGCGGCACGCGAAGTGGCGCCGGAGTTCAGGAGCACGTCCATGACGGCGCGCACCGAGATCTGGCGCAGCACCGGCGTTGCTGTATCGTCTGGGATCATCGGCCCGGAAGTCTCCTTGGGAGCATCTCGGGATCGATGCATACACCCAATTGCGCCACTTCACAGCCCCGGTCCGCAAAGCTCCGCCTCAAGCCTTGACCGCCGCCCCGGCCTGCACGGAGTTTCGATATTCGGTCGGGGTCCGGCCGACAACCTTCTTGAACACCTTGTAAAAGTAGTTGAAGTCGTTGAAGCCACAGCGCTGGGCGATCTGCGACAGGGGCAAGTCATACTTCTCCAGCATGAACTTGGCCTTGCCGATTCTCACCTGCGTCAGATAATCGGAAAAGGTCATGGCCCCCTGCTCGCGAAAAACGCGAGAGAAGTAGTTAGGGCTGATGCGCAGATGGGCTGCTACCGTGTCACGGGTGATGAGCCGATCGAAGTTTTCCTCGATGTAAAGACAGGCCGCGCGGAAGAAGGCGGAGGACTGCCGCTCCTCCTCCGGTACCGGGTTGGCGATCAGACGGCGCGAGTACTCGATGATGGCCTGCGCGAGCAGCCGAGTGTCGAGACTGGTCGGCCCAGCATCGTCGCGATGGCTCGCCATGGCATCCACCATGTGCTGTAGCGGCCCGTTTCCTGGGATCAGGCAGTTGCGCTTTTCGACCGAAACGAAACGCTGCTCGCCGGCACTCCAACGCACCAGACTGACACCAAGATGGGTGGAGCCGAAAAGAAGGCTCAGGACCTCGACATCCTTGTCCCACAGCGGCTGGTTCCAGCAATTGCCCGGCACGACGAGCGCATCGCCGGGGCCGATCTCATGCTCGACGATCCGCGCATTATGATCGCACAGGACATTGGTGTAGGTACCCGCGATCACGAACTCGAAACGTGCAAACTGTACCTGCAACGCGCCGAGTGGCGGTGCAGCGGCATCAAGGCCAAACACGATGTGCTGCGGCCAACCGGCAGCCGCCGGGAGCGCATCGCCTCGGGCAAAATCGTCAAGCGTCACGTTGGCATGCAACATAGTACGCCTCCCTGTTGCGGCACTGCTTGCGAAGCTCCTGGCGAAGTCATCAAAGGTCGGGCCACCGCCGGGCCACCATCGCCCGTACCTCGGCGGCCGAATCGAGTTCCAACGCCTCCCTGGCCACTTGCTGGCAGATGTCCCTGTCGAGCATCCGAATGAACGCCTTGAGGTCGGGAATGCCCGAGCGGGTGGCCGACAGGCTGGTGACGCCGAGGCCGATCAGGATGGGGGCCGCCGGCAGCTCCGAGGCGAGACCGCCGCAGACACCAACCGGACACCCATGACGAGCGCCGGCTGCGGCCGCGTCGCCGATGGTCTTGAGGACTGCCGGATGCAACGAGTCGATCTCCGGGGCCAACTCGGTGTTTCCCCGGTCCATGGCAAGCACATACTGGGTGAGATCGTTGGTGCCGATCGAGAAGAAATCGGCCTCCTTAGCCAACTTGTCGGCCATGGCGACGGCGGCGGGTACTTCGATCATGATGCCGAGCGGCACATCGGCCGTGATCCCGAGCGCGGCTTTCTCCTCTTCAAAGATGGCCTTCGCCCAGCGCAGTTCGCCGACATCGGCGATCATCGGCATCATGATCCGCACGACCGACACCGGCGTGACCTTGAGGATGGCGCGGAACTGCTGACGCAACAAATCGGGCCGCCGCCTGGAGACACGGATGCCACGCACGCCAAGGATCGGGTTCTCTTCCGGGGCCTGCTTGAGATAGGCCAGCGGCTTGTCACCGCCGATATCCAGGGTGCGGATGGTCAGCGGCTTGCCACGCAGCGCATCGGCAATCGCCTGGTATTCGGCTTGTTGCTCGGCCTCGTTGGGAGCTGTCGGTCGATCGAGGAACAGGAATTCCGTCCGGAGCAAGCCTGAGCCCTCAGCCCCGAAAGCGAGACCGCGCGCTGCATCGGCTACCGAACCGACATTCGCATAAACGGGCAGTCGCGTACCGTCTGCCATCACGCAGTCGATCGAGGCCGCCTCGCGGTTGGCGGCACGGCGCGCTTCACGCTCGGCTGCCGCCTTGCGCGTCGCCTCGATGGTTTCTTTCGTCGGGTTGACCTGGATCTCGCCGCGCTCAGCATCGACGATCAGCGATGCGCCTTCGGGAATACGGCGGGCGTCGGTCCCGACGGCTGCCAGCATCGGCACGCCGCTGGCCGCTGAGAGAATGGCGACATGCGATGTCCGGCCGCCCTTGGCAACCACAAAGGCCGCCGGCAGACGGTCGCCGAAAGCCATGAACTGCGACGGCAGGAGGTCGTCGGCGATCGCTACGGCGTCCTCCGGCAAGGCCAGGCTCTCCGGAGAGCCACCGGCCAGCACCGTCAACACCTGCTGTTCGAGATCGACCAGATCGGCCGCGCGCTCGGCAAGGCGAGCATTGTCGAGCCCCCGCAGCAGTGCGGCCTGGGTGGAGATCGTATCGGAGAAAGCCCAACCGGCACTCTTGCCACGCGCGATGCGGTCGCGCGCGCCCTCGAGAAGCTCGGGATCCTCCAGGAGCGCAGCATGTGCTGCCATGATTTCGCGTTGCTGTTGCGTCCGGCCAGCCGTTGCCTGCTCGCTCAAGTGTTTGTGGACACGAGCGATAGCGGCGTCGAGAGCCGCGCTTTCCGTCGTGGTATCACCACCTTCCTCGGCGGGACGAGCAACCTTTTCCTTGAGATGGACGGCGCGACCGATGGCGAGCCCTGGCGCTGCGACCACACCACCGAGCAAGGGCCGATCCTCCGGTCCGAAGGGTGTCAGATCGACGACCTCTTCCACGGAGGGAGGTACCTCGACAACCCCTGGCAGCGTTTCCTGGCCGGCATCCACATAGGGAACCACTGGATCGCCCAGTCCGGACGCGATCGCCTCGATCACGCCGCCGACCGCCACCTCCGCGTCGGCTCCCTCAGCGGCAACGGTAAGCCGGCTACCCCAGCGACTGCCAAGTGTCAGCAGTGAAACCGGACTCTTGGCATTGGCCTTGCGCTCGCCGAGGATGATCTCGATTGCGCTCGCATATTCCTTGGCCTTGGCCGCAAGCAGGGCTGCCGGCCGGGCATGCAGGCCCTCGCTCATCTCAAGGACGACTGCCTGCTCGAAGCGCTCGACCGGCGGAGGGGCCTCCACACCGATCGGCATCACCGTCATGACCTCGTCCCCAAGGCCGACGGTACCGTTCGACTTGCGTGACGTGACGTGAAAGGCATCCTCGTTGGTCACGAGAACCGGCGTCGTGACGATACCGCAACTTTCTACCAGCGCAGCAAGATCGAAGCGGATCAGGAGGTCGCCGGCGGACACTCTATCGCCTTCGGCAACCACCGCCTCGAGCCCGGCGCCTCGCAAAGCCACTGCCTCGAGGCCGACGTGCACCAGAAATTCCGCCCCCTCCTCGGTCATGACCTTCACCGCGTGACCGCGGCGATGCACCGACGTGACCGTACCGGCTACCGGCGCATGCACCACGCCGGTTTCCGGCTCGATCGCGAGGCCGTCCCCCATCATGCCGAGCGCGAACATGGGATCTGGAACATCGCCAAGCGGGACGATCCGGCCCTTCAGCGGAGCTCTGACGGAAATGGTCGAGGTGGTCATGCGCATGTCTCCCGATGCCTACTACCGAGGCAAAGCCTTTCTCCCCTCGCCAACATCCGGCAGCGATGGGGAGCCAGGAAAAGGTCGTTCAGTAGCAGCCTTTTCGAGCCTCCCTGAGACCTAACTCTGGGCCGCTACGTCAATCTCGGCAAGAACCTCCGCCGGCAATGCATTGCCGGAGAACCGATCGATGGCGGCGGCGACACCAACTTCGGAAAGAACCGCCTGCATCTCGATTGCCTGGGGATCGCTGTCGTTACGGTAACGGAGCGCCGCCACGATCCCCCTGACGAGATTTCCGTGTGGCAGGCCGTACTCGAGCGTACCGAGCAACGGCCGGATCAACCGATCTCCCCTGCCGAGCTTGCGCAACGGCTCGCGACCGACGCGCGCCACGTCATCATGGATGAACGGGTTGGCAAAGCGACCGAGGATTTTCTCGATGTAGGCTGCATGCTTGGCCGGATCGAAACCGTAGCGACGGATCAGCACGGCACCACTTTCCTCCATCGCAGCCTTGACGACGGCGCGAATGCCTACGTTCTCGATGGCGTCGCGAATGGTCGGCAAACGTTCCTCGAAGCCGAGATAAGCGGTGATCGCATGGCCGGTGTTGAGCGTGAACAGCTTGCGCTCGATGAAGGCCATCAGATCGTCGGTCAACTCCATGCCGGGAACATCGTGCGTCCAACCCTTGAGTTGGCTGCGATCGACAATCCATTCGGAAAACTCTTCGACGGTAACCGCGAGTGGTTCCCCTTCCACCGGTGGAGCAGGTGGCACGATCCGGTCCACCGCGCTATCGGCAAAACCGACCTCGATGTCGACGACCGCAGCCACGGGTGCCGGCAAATGGCTGAACACGGCCTCCTTGAGCTGTGTGGTGCCACGGATCGTGTTCTCGCAGGCCACGATGTTGAGCGGGGAGTGCTTGCCGGACGCAACCCGCGCCTCGAGGCCGCGAGCTATGGTCGGCGCGATCTTCGGCAGAATCGCCGGACCGACGGCGGTCGTGACCAGATCCGCGGATGCTATGAGAGCAACTATTTCATCGCCGATCGACGAGACAGCTGTGACGCCCGTCACTTCCTCGCGTCGGCTGCCGGAACCGACGATATCGACCGGGTAGCGTCCGTTCCTGGCGATCAGGCCGACAAGGGTCTCGTTGACGTCGGCGAAGGTGACCGCCCAACCGGCATCGGCGAGAATTTTGCCGATAAAACCGCGACCGATATTGCCCGCGCCAAAGTGAATGGCTCGCATGGTCGTCTCCAGAAGATGTCTTGGGAAAGGAGGGCCGCCTTCTAAGGGCGGCCCCATTTTCAAGAAGCCGAGGTCAGCCGAGATCGAGGATGCGCAGCACGTCGGCCGGGTTCTTGGTCGAGGCAAGGTGGGCGACCACCTTGGGATTCTCGAGGACCCTGGCGAGAGCCGACATCACATTCATGTGCTCGTTGCCCTTGGCCGCGAGGCCGACGACGAGACGAGCCACATTCTCGGGTTCCGGACCGAAGAACACGCCGTCGGGATATTGGCAGACGACGATGCCGGTCTTCAGAACCTCGTTCTTCGCTTCGTTGGTGCCATGCGGCATGGCCAGCGACTGCCCGAGATAGGTCGACACGATGGTCTCACGCTTGAGCATGGCGTCGATGTAGCTTGGGGTAATCGCGCCCATCTCCAAAAGCTTGGAGCCGGCGAAGCGAACGGCTTCCTCTTTGGTGGACGCGGTGAGGCCGAGGAAGATGTTTTCCTCACCGAGATTAAAAGATGCGCCACCCTCGGGCTTGCCGGCAGCCGAAGCTGAGGCCGAACCCGCCTTCGCCTTGATCTCCGCCACGATGCGGTCATAGGCCGCGCCGTCGAGGAAGTTGGTGATGGAGATGTGCGTCGCCTGGGGAGCTGCCCGGCGTGCGCGCTCGGTCAGATCCTTGTGGGTAATGACCACGTCCACATCGGCGGGCAGAGCGTTGATCGCGACGTTGCTCGAACGGATGGCGCCAAGGCCAGCCTGATCAAGCTTCTTGCGCAGCATGGAAGCGCCCATGGCAGACGAACCCATGCCGGCATCGCAGGCAACGATGACCGAGCGGACCGGACCGGAGATCACAGCCGAGGTGGCGGCGACCGGAGCGGCCATACCCTTCGATTCAGCCTTGAGAGCCTTCATGCGCGCCGTGGCGGCACCGAGGTCTTCTTCGGCTTCGTCACTCTTGTCGGTCTTGAGCAGTACGGAAGCAACCAGGAAGGTCACGAGTGCGCCCAGAACCACAGCGGAGATGACACCAACGAAACCGTCGGCCGGGGTCATGCCGAGCACGGCGAAGATCGAGCCCGGGGACGACGGCGCACGCAAGCCGCCACCGAGCAGCATGTTGCAGGCAACGCCGGTGGCACCGCCAAGGATCATGGCGATGATCAGGCGCGGCTTCATCAGCACGTAGGGGAAGTAGATCTCGTGGATACCGCCGAAGAAGTGGATGATGGCGGCACCTGGTGCGGACTGCTTGGCATTGCCGCGGCCGAAGACCATGTAGGCGAGCAGCAGACCAAGACCCGGGCCCGGGTTGGCTTCGATCAGGAAAATCAGCGACTTGCCCTGTTCAGCCGCCTGCTGGACGCCGAGCGGCGTGAAGACGCCGTGATTGATGGCGTTGTTGAGGAACAGCACCTTGGCCGGCTCGACCAGGATCGAGGCGAGCGGAATGAGGCCGGTACTGATCAGGGCGTTGACGCCTGCACCGAGGGCGGCAGACAGATGCTCGACGACCGGACCGACGACCGCAAAGGCGATCAGGGCGAGGATCATGCCCAGGATACCGGCCGAGAAGTTGTTGACCAGCATCTCGAAGCCGGGACGGATCTTGCCGTCGACCAGCTTGTCGAACTGCTTGATCGCCCAACCGCCGAACGGTCCCACCAGCATGGCGCCGAGGAACATCGGGATGTCGGTACCGACGATGACACCGGCCGTGACGATGGCACCAACAACGGCGCCGCGCTCACCATAGACCAGCTTGCCGCCCGTATAGCCGAGCAGAAGCGGCAGCAAATAGCTGATCATGGGTCCGACGAGCTTGGCGAAAAACGCGTTCGGAAGCCAGCCAGTCGGAATGAAGAGAGTGGTAATGATACCCCAGGCGATGAACGCGCCGATGTTGGGCATCACCATGCTGCTCAGGAAGCGGCCCACTTGCTGGACGCGCACCTTGAGATTGGAGGACGATGCGTCGCCTCCGCCGGTTGCGGTATATGCCATGTCTTGGAAACTCCTCCACGAAGTCCTGTCACGCCGAAGGAGAAGACCGACAGACCGGAGAATAAACGACCCCACCGCCGCGAACAAGTCGCGTCGAAGAAGTACTGGCTCCCAGCAAGGGCCAGTCATGTCGTTTTTCTCGTGAGCCTCTCCGCTCCTCCACCCCGACCCTGTATTCCCCGGATCAGGAGATACGAAAACACCGCTCCGAATATCCATAGATATTCGGACTCCAGCACACTTCAGTCGTTGTTCTTACGGGTCCTCGTTCGATTGTGATCAAAACATGACAGAACTATTATGAAAAGTGGAAAGATATAAACACGACTGTAAAAATGTATCCTTCGCCGAAGCGGTTTTGTTATCAACTCAACCCCAGACACCAAAAACTCAATAAAATCCATTAACTTGCTTTGATATCCACGACTTGAAAATTGTATGATTACGCCCAGATCAGAGACTACTTAAGTCGATCGATACAGCATCCCCACCCCCTCGATTATACTTTTTGCGCATAGCAAAAGCAGCGCGCCGGCCCGTGAGGACCGGCGCGCTGCCTTGCTGAAACCTGGAATCAGATGGCCTAGGGGCTACTCGACGGTGACACTCTTGGCGAGATTACGCGGCTGATCCACGTCTGTGCCCTTGGCAACCGCAGTATGATAGGCAAGAAGCTGAACAGGCAACGAGTAGAGGATCGGCGCCACGAAGGGGTCTACCTTCGGCAGTTCGATCGACCAGCGCACTTTCCCGCCAAGGCGCGCAACGCCATCGGCGTCGGAGATCAGCAGTACCCGACCAGAGCGAGCTGCAACCTCCTGGACGTTGGACACCACTTTTTCGAACAGGGCGTCCGATGGGGCGAGAGCAATGACCGGCACACCATCGTCGATCAACGAGATCGGGCCGTGCTTCATCTCGCCCGCGGCATAACCTTCGGCGTGGATATAGCTGATTTCCTTGAGCTTGAGCGCACCTTCAAGGGCGATCGGGTAGGCGGTTCCGCGCCCGAGATAAAGCGCATCACGGCTCTCCGCGACCATGCCGGCCAGCGCCTGGATGGCATCGTCGTGACGCAATACCTCGGCCGCGCGGGCCGGTACCTCGCGGAGCGCCAGCGCCAGCTCCGCCTCCCGCTCATGGGAAATGGTGCCACGAGCACGGGCGAAGGCCAATACGAGACAGGCCATGACAGTCAGCTGGGTCGTAAAGGCCTTGGTGGAGGCAACACCGATCTCCGGCCCGGCCAGCGTGTAAAGAACCCGGTCGCTCTCACGAGCAATGGTACTCTCGGGAACATTGACGATGGAAACGATGTGTTGCCCTGCCTTCTTGGCGTGACGCAACGCTTCCAGCGTATCGAGGGTCTCACCAGACTGGGACACGAAGACAGCTACGCCGCCTTTTTCGAACGGGGTGTCGCGATAGCGGAACTCCGAGCCGATATCGACCTCGACGGGCAGACGAGCCACCTGTTCGAACCAGTACTTGGCCACCATGGCGACGTAATAGGCGGTACCACAGGCAACGATGGTAAGACGAGGCACCTTCGCGGGGTCGAAAGGCAGATCCGGTAGGGCGATGGTGCCAGTAGACGCCGAAACGAAGGCATTAATGGTATCGCCGATTACCTGTGGCTGCTCGAAGATCTCCTTCAGCATGAAGTGGCGATGACCAGCCTTGCCGATCAAAGCCGCCGAAACGTTGGAGACATGGATCTTGCGCTCGACGGGCGTATCGTCGGCGGCGCGGATTTCAGCCGAGTTGCGCGTTAGCACGACCCAATCGCCATCTTCGAGATAGGCGAGACGATTGGTGAGCGGCGCCATGGCGAATGCATCGGAGGCGAGATACATGGCGTTGTCGCCATATCCGACGGCAAGCGGCGTGCCCCGGCGCGTACCGACCATCAGGTTTTCCTCGCCCGCAAAAAGGATCGCCAGCGCAAAGGCGCCCTCGAGGCGATGGAAGGCAAGGCGGCAAGCTTCGACCGGCGCCATGCCCTGCTGCAGGTAATCGGTGATCAGGTGGGCGACCACTTCGGTGTCCGTCTCGGTGACGAACACATGGCCCTTTTGGGTGAGCTCGGCAGTCAGCGCCTGATAGTTCTCGATGATGCCATTGTGGACCACAGCCACCTTGCTCGTCGCGTGAGGATGAGCATTGCCCTCGGTTGGGCCGCCGTGCGTCGCCCAGCGGGTGTGGCCGATGCCGATCGAACCAGCGAGCGGGGTTTCGGCGAGCCTTCTCTCGAGGTTGACGAGTTTGCCCTCGGCGCGCCGACGCTCAATGGCGCCATTGACCAACGTTGCGATGCCAGCACTGTCATAGCCACGGTATTCGAGGCGCTTCAGCCCCTCCAGCAACAGTTCTGAGACACCCTCACGACCAACGATTCCAATAATTCCGCACATTGACGAACTAACTCGCTCTTGTCTTGAGGCCGATCAATCAGCCGAATGCCTTCGGTGACACAGCCCTTCATCGAAAGGAACCGTGTCACGTCGAGCAATTGTCGACAAGTCAACAATAATTGCTGATTTTTACAGAATTCTGATCGAAGAAGCCGAAATCACGGCCTCGGCAGCGCCAAGGCTTGAGCGAGCACGGCATCTGGATCGGCAATGGCCCGTGCCGTGCCAACGGTCAGCACCGGCACATTCTGAAAGCGATCCAGCCCTTCAATATCGACATCGGCGGCGATAATCGCGGCGTGGGCGCGGCCGATATCCTTGCGGGTCAGAATGTCCTCGCTGCCGAGAGCACCCTGCGTTTCGATCTTGATGAGGTAACCGAGGCGTTGGGCAGCGGCCAACAACCGGTTGGCGGCCATGTAAGTCAACGCGACACCGGTCGGGCAAGCGGTAACGACGACGATCCTGGTGCCGTTCTCCATCTCGCCCGCCTCCCATTCCACCGCTCGCGACCAGCTCGCAACCGGAACACCCCCAAATCAAACCGTTCTGATACTTCAAATGTCGCAACGCTGCAAACGTGGGAGGAACAAAGAACCTCCGCACATGGCAAACCGTCAAGGCAACAGCTACCACTTACAAAGCGTCGCTGTCTGTCTTGAGAAAGCTGCCGCTCGACCAGCTCAAGATCGACAAGTCCTTCGTCCGCGACATCTCGCATAGCGCCAAGGGACGCGCGATCGTCAAGGCCATCATTTCTCTCAGCACCGAACTGGGCATCAGCACCATCGCCGAAGGCACCGAAACCAGGGAGCAGATCGACTGGCTGAAGTCCAACGGCTGCGCCATCTACCAAGGCTTCTACTTCAGCCCGTCTCTCGATGCCCAGAACCTATGCCGGTTCATAGCCGATGCCCGCCCCACTACCGGAGAGCATCGAGCGAACTCAGGCTCGCCAGGCGCCTCCAGCGCGTTGCTTTAGCGGGACAGGCAATCGTCAGGCTATAGGCCAAGCGTCAGCCAATAACGATGGAGCGCTTCGACGTCGCCGCTGGTCAGCAGCGGCATGGCGCCATGCAGGGCATCGTCGCCCCACTCCCACCACTTCATCTCAAGCAAGAGAGCGATCCGCTCTTCAGAAAAGCGCTTGCGGATCGGCTTCGCCGGGTTTCCGCCGACGATCGCATAGGGCTCGACATCGCGCGTGACGACGGCGCGCGTGCCGATCACCGCACCGTTGCCAACGCTGATGCCCGGCATGATGATGGCTTCCGAGCCGATCCACACGTCATTGCCGATCAGCGTATCACCCGCCGGGCGGTAGCCATTGGCCGAACCGGCAAAGGCGGGCACCTCCGACATGAAGTGGAACGGGAAGCTGCTGATCCAATCGTGCTTGTGGCCCTGATTGCCGGCCATGATGAAGGCAGCGCCCGAGCCGATGGAGCAGAAGCTGCCGATGATCAGCCGGTCGACGCCCTCGATAGGCATCAGGTAGCGGGCGCAGTCGTCAAAGCTATGGCCATGATAATAGCCGGAATAATAACTGTAACGGCCGACGACGATGTTGGGGTTGGTGACCTGCTTGTCGAGGGTCACACCCCGGAAAGGGCTTTCGAAATAGTTGACCATAGAACGATCTCTGAATGATCAGGAATGTGCTTGCTCGGGCAAGCAACAACGGCGCGAGAGTCTTGCGACTTCGCGTCATGCCCGATGCCAGATCCTGGCTCGGGGAGATTCAGAGGGTTCGTCGCGTGGCCTTCACTTGGATCCTCAACCCGTCACTGTCGGCACAGTAGGGCAACGGCCGTCATGTCGCAACCGATGCCGGATCGCGTCTCCAACCTCGTCACGCAGCGGTCAGCGAAGCGATGAAGCTTGAGACTTCCTTGTCGAGATGGTGCGATTGCCGGAGCTGCGCCGCCGAGGAATCCAGTACCTGTACAGCCACCTGGCTCGACCTTTCGGCTGTCTCCGAGACAACGGCGATATTGGCCGAAACCGCCACCGTGCCGTGCGAGGCCGATTGAATAGACGACGACATTTCCTGCGTTGCAGCGGCTTGCTGCTCGACCGATGCGGCAATGGAGCCGATGATCGTATCGAGATCGCGGATCTGCTTGGCGATATCGTCGATCGACTCGACGCTCACTGTCGTCGCAGCCTGGATCGCAGCGATCTGCAAGCTGATTTCCTCGGTGGCCTTCGCCGTCTGGGACGCCAGCCCCTTCACCTCGGCAGCTACCACGGCAAAGCCACGCCCTGCCTCGCCAGCCCTCGCCGCCTCGATGGTGGCGTTCAATGCCAAGAGATTGGTCTGCTCGGCAATTTCCTTGATCAGATCGACGATGGCACCGATTTTGGTGGAGGCTTCACGTAGCGTGGACACCTTGGCGACCGTGTCTCCGGACGTCTTGACGGCAACCTGCGCCCGCTCCGAGGAGCGACCGATCTGTTCGGCGATGTCGTTGACCGACGTATTGAGCTCTTCGGTGGCACTGGCCACCGCCTCGACCGCCGCCGAGGCCTCCTCGGAGGCGGCAGATACCGTGAGCGCCTGGCTAGTGGTTTCCTCGGCAGCACTCCGCATGGTCACCGCGTAACCTTGAAGGTCCTGTGCGTTGCGCGTCAACTCCTTGATGTAGCTGCCGACCGCGGACTGGAAAGAGGTCGCAATCTGTGCTCGCGCCTGGCGTGCCTCGGCAGCCTTTCGAGCTTCGCTGGCCTTTTGCTGTTCGTCGAACTCACGCGCCCGGATGAGATTGCCACGAAATACCTCCAGTGCCTTTGCAATGGAACCGATCTCATCGCGCCGCTCGACGCCGGAAATCCTGGTCGCCACGTCACCGTTAGCCAGTTGCAGCATTTCGCTCACCGAACGGTGGATCAGGCGGTTGATTCCGAGCGCGAGAAACACGGCAAGGCACAGCGCAAGAACCGTGATGGCCGCCGAGATGCCCATGAGTTCCCAGTAGGTTGCCGCGAGCTTGTCGATGCGCCGCTGCATGATGACATCGAGCCGTTCGTCCGTTTTGGTCCATAGCGCGGAGGAAGCCTTGACGAAATCGTCGCGACTGGCGGCCAGCGGAGCCAGCAGAACGGCCGAGGAAGCGGGATCCTTGCGGGCGGCGACGACGACGGCATCGGCCGCCTTCAGATACTTGTCGGCTGCCACGCGGAAGGCCTGACTTTGGGGCGCCAGCTCTGCCTTCTGGTTATTGCCGCTGTCATACTCGATCACGCTGTCGAGCGAGGTGAAAGTGCCATCGACGACACCGGAGAGCAGGCCCTTGTGGGTGATGACCGCCTCGTTCTCCTCCTCGCTTATGCCGTCCGACAAAGCGTTGAGCGTCTGGTGGTAGAGCTGGATCTGGTGAATGACCTCGGGGATCTTAAGCAGGACCACGTCCATCGCATAATAGCTGTCGAGATCGGGATCGAGAATGAGGTTGGATTCGTTACCAATCCGCGTCACCAGGGCACTTGCATCACTGAGGAGCGTGTCATCTGCCCGCGTTGCGCCTCCAAGCTTCGAGACCAACGACTTGGCGTTGTCTCGCGCATTGAGCTCATCGCCAAGCGCGTCATTGACGCGGGCCAACTCGGTGGCGGCAGGCAGACGAGCAGCGCCGACGGCGCTATCAAACACGCCGATATAGACCGGCATCAACGCTCGCAGGTAGGTGCTTCCGGTCAGTTCTTTCTGCGTGAATGCGATGTTCTTGTCGCTCTCCGTCGTGAATACATAGGCCAGTATCACAATCGGAAACACGAGAAGCGCGACGATCAGAAAGATCTTCTTGGAGATGCTCATGGCATGCATCCTTGGCTTGCCGGCGTGCATCCCAGTCACCCGTCGATCTTCCACGTCCCTGTTGGAAGAGGGTGCTTCACTGCGTTATCACGCCGAACCATTGTTATTTTTGCGATAGGGAATATATTTCATGAGTTCATTTCTTTTGCGTTAAGAAAATTTTTCGGCGTGTTCAAAGATTGTGCAGCGGAGCTGCACGGACACAATACAATAGTTCGCAGTCGGCCGAGAATAAATCCGAGATTAGAAAGTATAGTTTTCGGTCGAAAGCTCCCCATTTTGCCTGTTGGCATAGTCCTCTTTGTCGCGCTCGCCAGCTCTCACCCCAGCGATGCATCGCCGGCCATGGCGAGATAGGCCGAGATGGTCACGACCGACAGCAGTGTCGAGGCAAGAACAACCCGGCCGGTGAGACCCGCTTCCCGGCGATAGAACTCGGCCAGCATGAACGGCCCGGTTCCAGTGGGGAGCGCCGCGAGCAGGACGACCGTATGCGCGGCGAGTGCCGGCAATTGCAGCAGCGGCACGGCAATCAACCAGGTGATGGCCGGTTGGGCCACCAGTTTCAGTCCCACCAGAACACCTGCGGTGGACAACCGCTCGCTGGACTTGCCGGTCTTGGTGCCGGCAAGGAACAAGCCCAAGGCTATCAAGGCACAGGGTGAGGCCGCTCCCCCCAGAAGCTTGGTGAAGGCGTGCACCGGCGCCGGCAACGGCCAACCGGACAGCATCACCAGAGCACCAAGCGCCGGGGCGACCAGCAGCGGATTCTTCACCAGCGCGATGAGCGTCTTGTAGGCAATGTCGCGCTTGCGGGTTTCCGATTGAAGCCCGCCCTCGACAAGAATGATGGCGAAGGCGAACAGGACGCAGACCGTCAAGATGGTCGAGATCAGCGTCGCCGCCATGCCAGCATCTCCTACCAGCGACAAGACGAGCGGAAAGCCGATGAAGCCGGTATTGGCATAGCTGGCGTTGAGGGCATCGATGGCGGCATCGGAGAGATGACGTCCGCCCGCCATGCGCCACCAGAGCGTCACGCCAAAAATCACCGAGCAGCCCAAGATGAAAGCGGCGATGAAGCCTGGCTGCCAGATATCGGACAGTTTGGCATTGGCCATGATGTCGAAGAGCAGCGCCGGCAAGGCGAGATAGACGACCAGCCGGTTGACCTCACGCGTCGCATGCCCTCCCAGCGCCCCGGTTTTCCGGGCGATCCAGCCCGCGAGGATCAACGCGAATATCGGAAGGACGATGAGAAGGTTGTTCAACATGGCGGTCACTCACTAGGGAGATGCAGTTGCCTAGCCCAATCAATCAATATAATCCAATGTCTGTTTGATGCCGGATTGATGCCTTGGAGGTATTAAATGGATACGCGCCACATGCGCTACTTCGTCGCGTTGGCGGAGACCCTGCATTTCGGGCAGGCGGCGGCGCGCATGCACATGAGCCAGCCGCCATTCAGCCGGCAGATTTCGTCGATCGAGAAAACGCTGGGCGCGCGCCTCTTTGAACGGAACTCCCGCAATGTCAGACTGACGCTGGCCGGCAAGCACTTTCTGGAGGATTGCCATCGCATCCTCACCGATTTCGACAACGCCTGCCGCAACGCCCAGCTGGTCGCGAACGGCGTAAAAGGCGAACTGAGGCTCGGCTTCATGATGCATGCTGCGCACAGCGTCATTCCCGCGCTGGTGCGGCATTATTCGATGGCCAAACCCGATATCCACCTGATCCTCGAAGAGAGTCTTCCCACCGACATCGACTCCATGCTGATTGAGGGCAAGCTTGATGCGGCCGTTACCTTCGGCAGCGCCTATGCGCCCCATCTCAGGACTCACCGCCTGGCACGCGACCGGCTTTGTCTGATCGCGCCGTCGGACCATCGCATCGCCGCCGCCGCGCATGTCGGGCCGGCCGATCTGGATGGCGAGAGACTGATCGCAGCCCCTGCCTCGGTGGTGCCGGTGCTCCGTTCAGCCATCGGGATGTACTGCGCGGCCGGCGGCGTGGTGCCACATTTTGTCTTCGAACCAAGGCTGCAGCACACCATCATCAGACTGGTCCAGGAGGGACTGGGAGTGGCATTGATACCGCAATCGCTTTGTACCAACCTCGCGCCAGGGGTGACGGCCAAGGCGTTGATCGATGCACCGGGGTTCGACGTGGTGCTTTGCGCGCTGTCCTCCTCGAAGAATCCAGTCGTTGCGGATTTGTTCGAGTTGGCATCATCGTGGGATGACACTGCCGGTTCCCAGGCTTTTTCCAGCCGCATTTTGGACTAAGGATGCAATGTCCCTTGAATTTCAGAGAATGTCACTTATCTGTCATGCTGTGCGTTTAAACACACAACTAACGCTTCTGAGCTTTGACCACGGATGTACTGGCACTGATCATTGAGGCGTTGGAGAGAAGGTCGGGTTCGTCCCGGCCTTTTTGCTTATGGGGGGTGGGCGGAAAGACAGATGCCGTTTTCGCAAGTGATGCTCCCCATCCGTCACCCTGTCGTAGCACCTAAAGCTCCGCCCAACCGCGCAACAGGGTGAAACAGGCAATCGTCACCAGCAGCAGTCCGGCGCCTCGTCCCACCCAGATCGTCAGGGTGGGATTCGAGATCAGCGCGTCGCGACCGCGCGATGCCGCCACTGCCAGTGCGCCATAGACAATGAACTGCACGGATATGGTCATCGCACCCATGACCGATGCTTGCGGCCATAGCGGCCCGTAGGCGTGTGACATGAACTGCGGATAGACGGCGAGAATGAACAGCCAGGCCTTGGGATTGAGCAGGCAGGTCACGATGCCCTGCACGAACACCGCTCGCGACGATCTGACAGCTTCGTCCCCGACCGCATCGATGACGATGGAACTGCGGATGAGGCTGATGCCGATCCACACCATGTAGGCCGAGCCGATCATGAGCATCGGGCCATAAACCGTCGGCATCAGCCTGCTGAGCCCGGCCACCGCCACGGTTCCGAACAGTGTATGGCAAACGCCACCCACCATCAGACCCAGCGTCGCCGCCAGTCCTGCCCGCCGTCCGCGTGTCAGCGCATTGGCCAGCACGAACATCATGTCCATGCCTGGAACCAATATGATCCCGACGAGCAGGACGAAGAATAACCAGAGGTTCGCGGCGTAGATCATTTGAGCGGCTGCCATCTCGACCGACCGGAGGATCGAGGCCGCCGGCATTCAAGTTGTTCTGGCATGCCGTGTAGATGACCTGCTCACAGATAACTGTCAGCTGCGAATGAGTGGCGAGACGGGACTGAATGAACTTCCGTCGCGCGGCCATGGAAATGAACCAGCTCCCGGGCTTGCCGGTGGGAGCCTTGCCGCCGGCGATGCCTTGGAATATTTGGCGAGCGGGTTGACGGGCTGGGTGACGGCCGCCTCGGTCTGCTTGGGCTTTCTAGCCTCGCGGTTGCCGCGCTTCTATTCCTTAGCCACGGCCAAATGTCTTCCGGATGAGCAGGGCCCGGTTCATTCCCTTATCGGCATTGCCGGACGAGGCGGTCGCCGGCTCGAGGCTATCCTGCGGGGCCACCCGCTCGTAACGTTCCTCGGCGCTCTGGATGCGATACTGCGGCTGACCTTCGGCCCACGGCAAGGTTGCGGTAATGCGATAGACTCCGGCCGCCGATGCATATTGAAAGCTCGGCTTCAGGAGCACAGATTCCCCGACCTTGAAGATATGGGTTGAGACGACAGGCCGCGAAGCAGGGCTTGCACGGAGTAGCATGTCGCTGGTTGTCATGAGGGTTGCTCCCTTGGCATGCGGCCGAATAACCGCGGATTGCTCGATGGGATCGACGAGACGTAACTCGGAGCTGTTTGCCCGCGGCAGCGGGCCGCCCTCAAGGTTTCGCCTCAGCAGCATCTTCCCGATCCATCAGATATAGATTTCAGTTCTGCGCCTTGCAGAAAACATGAGACGTGTGACTTATCACGCCAGCCCATCAGGCATGTTTTACTATCTTACTCTGATAAATCTCAGGGATTCCACACCGAAAACCTGACTTTCGGTAAATCGACATTTTTTAAATATGCGCCCCAGCCAGAGCAAAGACAAGGAGAAATATGGAAACATTTCCGCGGGGTGGTGTTTTGACGTTTAACACTCTAGGATGATCGAGTGACACTGCTCAAAGGGGCCAAACTGGGGAACCCTTTGTCTGCTCGTGTATGCGCCGATGAGCGCGCAGAGCCGGTCGATCGCCTCCGCTTGCGGTGGGCGCCTTACTCTCCCAGTAGATCGGAAAATCAGTGCAGGTTCTCGTTCGGGACAACAATATCGATCAGGCTCTTCGCGTCCTCAAGAAAAAGATGCAACGGGAAGGCATCCTGCGCGAACTGAAGGCGCACCGCGCCTATGAAAAGCCTTCGGAGAAGCGCAAGCGCGAACAGGCCGATGCTGTCCGGCGCTCGCGCAAGCTCGCTCGAAAGAAGGCTCAACGCGACGGATTGCTGCCTATGCCCAAGCCGAAGGAACGCCCGGCAAGGCCGCGTCCGGCTTTCGCAGCACAGCCTACTTCCACGGAATAAAGCGTCATGGCCTTGAATTGTGAGGTGCGTCGCTTATCTGTAGCAGTGCTAGTTCAAAATTCCACTCATGCTTCTGGTCTTTGACCACGGATGTACTGGCACTGACCATCGAGGCATTAGAGAGAAGGCCGGGTTACCCCGGCCTTTTTGTTGTCCGTTCTCCTGAATTTGTTCGAATGAGATCGGCAGATGGGGTCCTGTTCGGCAACCGCCGTCTTCTCGATCTTTGTTTCAGTCCGGCCGGATGATACGCTAGCTTGCCGAAGCTTCCGCGTGAGCGGAGGCTGTTGCTCTGTCAATGCCTCGCCAGCTGACGCGGTCACGTCCAGCATCCTTGGAACGGTAGAGTTCGCCATCAGCCGCTGCCAGTAGTTCTTCGAGGCTCTCCCGCCGACCCGGCTCCATGGTGGCGCCGCCAATGCTGATGGTCACCCCCGTCCCGGCCTCACCGTCGCTTTCGGTCAGCAACTCGGCAATCGCCCGCCGTACCTCGTCGGCTACGCGTCGTGCTTCGCTCGCCTCGGTAGCCGGCATCAACAGCGCGAACTCTTCTCCACCATACCGAGCGACGACATCTTCCGGCCGGCAGACCGCGACCAGCGTCCGCGCCACGTCGCGCAACATGCGATCCCCTCCGGCATGACCAACGCGATCGTTGTATTGCTTGAAAAAATCGATGTCGCAAAGTGCCAGCGACAGCGTGCTTCCCTCACGCTCGGCCCGATCGAACTCATCGGCGAAACGCTCGTCGAAATGGCGGCGATTTGGAATCTCGGTCAGGCCGTCGACATTGGCCAGCGTTTCGAGAAGACGCTGCTGGCGAGCAAGCCTGAGATGCACGTTGACCCTTGCCTTGACCACCTGAATGTTGAACGGCTTGGCAATATAATCGGAGGCCCCCATCGTCAGGCCATAGGCCTCGTCTTCCGGCGCGTCGAGACCGGTGATGAATATCACCGCGATGGCGGCCGTTCGCGGATCCGCACGCAGCCGCCGCAACACCTCATAGCCATCCATCTCCGGCATCACCACGTCGAGCAGGATCACATCGGGCAGATGCTGCCCGGCTCGATCGAGCGCCTGTTCGCCGCTTTTTGCCAAAATCACGGTATGTTCGGCTCGGAACAGGTCGCCTAACACCTGTCTGTTGATCGCCGCGTCATCGACAATCAGGATCTTCTGTGGGGTTTTCCAGTTCACGACTTGCCTCCGGCGACCAGTCTCGCGGATGCTTCCGCCTCGATGTCGACGCCAAGCTCGTTCGCCAGCGCGCCCAGCGAGACCAGAGCCTGTTCATATTCGACCTCGCCGATTTCGATCCGAACAGCCTCCATGCGCTCGCCATAAGCTGTACCGGCCAGCATCTCCGCGAGCATGGTGGCCGCGTCTTCCGCAAGGCTGTCGTCGGCCTTCAGGAGCATGGCGAGGCGCTGGAATCGTTGCGCCAACGCTTCGGGGTCGACCGCCATGGAGGAACCGGCCAGGCGCGGCTGGGCATCGAAGGCATTGAGCCCTTCGAGCAACGCCGCAAGCGTGGTCATCAAATCCGGCAGAAGAGCCAAGGCCTCACCGAAGGCGGCGCGTCGGATACCCTGCTCCACCTCCTTGGCAAGCCAAGCCATCTTGCCCGCGCCGAGATAGGCACTGGCTGATTTGAGGCCGTGGGCCAACACGCGGATGCGATCGATGTCGCCGGCCTCGTGGGCTTCGCGTAAGGCAATGACCGTGTTTGCGAAGTCGCGACGATAATTATGCACCAGCTTGGCTAGCAAGCCAGGATTATGGTTCGTCCGCTGCAATGCCATCTGCCAGTCGACACCGGCGATCGCCGGAAGCCCCCCTATGGGAAGCGACGGCGCAGTCGGGTCCGGCAAAACCTTCGCCGCGACCGGGCCTCCGGTCGGCCGCTCGATGCCTTCGACGTCAATCCAGTGTACCAGCGTTCGGAGAAGATGCGCCTGATCTATCGGCTTCGTGAGGTGATCGTTCATGCCGGCGGCAAGGCTGGCCTCGCGGTCACCGGCCATGGCGTGCGCCGTCATGGCGATGATCGGTAGCTTCTCGAACCCCGGGCGCTCGCGAATGCGGCGCGTTGCCGTCAGACCGTCCATCAGCGGCATCTGCACGTCCATCAGCACAAGATCGTAATGCTGGCTGCGCACCGCATCGACCGCTTCCTGACCGTCACCGGCGAGATCGACTGTAATCGGCGCCTCCGCCAGAAACTCGATCGCCACCTCCCGATTGAGGGCATTATCCTCGACGAGCAACACACGGGCTCCGGCCAGAATGGAAAGATCGGGCAAGCCGTCTCCGAAGCCGGCGGCAAACCGGTCGGAGCCATCACTGTCGGGCCCGGGATGCAGGATCTTGAGAAGGCCGTTGAACAGAAGAGCTGGATTGACCGGCTTGGACAAGAACCCGTCGATGGTCACGCCACTTGCCTGCCGGGTCATGTCCTCGCGGCCATAAGCGGAGACCATGAGGATGGCCGGAGTCGCCGAGATCCGGGCATCGCCCCGGATATGCCGGGTGGTCTCAATGCCGTCCCAACCAGGCATCCGCCAATCCATCAACACCAGTTCAATGGGATTGCCCGCCTCCGTAGCCTTCACCAGCGCTTCGAGCGCCTTGAGACCCGACGTTGCAGTGAAAACATCGAGACCAAAGGCGCGCAGCGTCTCTGCCAGTACCTCGACGGCAACCTCGTTGTCATCGACGACCAGAACACGGCGACCGCTCAGCGACACTTGATCGGCGCGGTGGATGACCGCCTCGTCGTCGGCAACCTCGAAGTGGGCTGTGAAGCCGAAGCGACTGCCAACGCCGAGCGTGCTTTCCACCTGAATGGTACCACCCATCAGCTCGACCAGTTCCTTGGAAATGGCAAGGCCCAGACCGGTGCCACCATATTTGCGAGTCATCGAACTGTCGGCTTGCGAGAACGACTTGAAGAGTTGCGCCTGCTGTTCGGCAGTCATGCCTATGCCGGTGTCCGCCACCGCGAAAGCAAGCTCAATGCCCTTGTCCTCGAACCTGCCCTTGCCCGACACCTCGACGCTGACGACAATCGTACCGCGCTCGGTGAACTTAGCGGCGTTGCCGGCAAGATTGAGCAGCACCTGCCCGAGACGCAGTGGATCGCCGATCAGGTTCGGCAGGCCGGGGGCCACGCGGAATACCACCTCGACGCCCTTGGCCTCGGTCTTGAAAGCGATCAGACTGGCAAGGTTGTCCAGAATGTCGCTGAGGCGGAAGGGCACCCGCTCAAGCGCCATGCGTCCCGCCTCGATCTTGGAGAAGTCGAGGACATCATTGACAATACCAAGCAGGTTTTCGGCCGCCGAGAAAATCTTGGTGAGATAATCATGCTGGCGCGGGCTGAGCTCGGTCTTCAGGGCAAGCCGGGTCAATCCGATCACCGCGTTCATCGGCGTCCGAATTTCGTGGCTCATGTTGGCGAGGAAGGTGGATTTGGCACGCGCCGCATCTTCGGCAGCCTCCTTGGCAGAGGCAATCGCCTGCTCGGCCTTCTTCTGCTCGGTAATGTCGACGTTGACGCCAATGGTACGGGCAAGGCGGCCATCAGCCGCCCAAATGGTAATACCGACCGCCGAGATCCAGCGCATTTCGCCGTCCGGGCGGATGATGCGGTAGGTGGAATGGTATTCGCCCCGGTGGGCCTCGATCGCCCGGCGCATGGCGCTCAAGACAGCTTCGCGATCATCGGGGTAGATAAGGGACAACCAGACTTCGTCGCCATGGCCGAAACCACCCGGTGGCAGGCCATACAGGCGCTCGGTCTGCGGCGATCGATAGTGAATGCCGGAGAGAACATCGACGTCATAGACGCCGATACTGCCAGCGTCCTGCGCCAGTTCCAGGCGTTCGTTGGCAAGGCGGATCTCCATCTCGATACGCTTGCGCTCGGTGATGTCGAAGGCCGTCCAGACCGTTCCCTTGGAAAGATCGGCCCGGTCCAGCGCCTCTCCATGGTCGGCGACCCAGATCGGCGTACCGTCCTTGCGGACGAGCTGAGCGTCACCGACGTACAGCCCCTCCGAGATTTGCTGGTAATCGTCGCCACCGGCTTCGTGGGCGGCGTCGCTGTCGTAGAGAATGCGGGTCGATTGCCCGACTGGCTCCCCTGGGCCGTAACCGAACAGCCGCTCAAAGCCGCGATTGCAGGCGACAATGGTACGGCCCTTGACCAGGCAGATGCTCACCTGGGCACGGTCGAGCATGGCCCTCGCTTCATCGAACGTGGCGAGAGCTGCCTCGCCTTCGCGTCGAAGTCGAAGGATCGAGACGCGAAGCAGCGCAGCCACGGCGCTGCCACCAACCACCAGTCCGGCCCCGGCTCCCATGGCGAAGGCTGCCAAATCGATGGTCATACGCTGCCTCATCCTTCACACGGCGCATCTGCCGAGCATCGCGGACGCGCGAGGGGCAAGGACGCTGTCGCCATTCGGAGCGGCCAACTCCGTTTCAGCGGTGGCGCACGCTCCAGCGAAAGGTTGCCCCCAACCCTGAAAGGCTAGCGGGAACTAGTGATAAATTACGATGCAAACCCTTAATTTCTTGTTCCACCAGCCAGGGATTGCAACCGCCAGAAGCATGCCGGCAGAGTGCCAGACTCGTCGAACGTGGAAACCTAATGCCAAACAATGCCGCACTTTCGCCTACTCCCGCGAAAGAAAACGCCATGAAGCTATGGGACCCATCCGACATCAGAGGTTTTCGGAGAATGGCAAATGGTCAACGATGGTCGGTCGCCCACGTCCCGGACGATCTTCTGGAAAGTAGCCTTGGGCATCGGTGTCGGCACGACTTGCGCCGCCGCGGCGATGATCATCGATGCCAATCGCGTTGGTCCGTCAACCAATGACGCCTCGCTTGCCGAGATCGCCCGCCCGCTCGAAGCGACGGGCACGGCCAGCGCTGGCGGCACCACGCTGACCACAGCCTCGCTCATCCTGCCAACAGTTGTCGAGACGCCACCGCCGGCGATATCGCTTCCGCCTGAAAAGCCCAAGCTGGCCCCAGCCAAGGCGCGCGAGACGGCATCGGCAAAGACTTCCGGTTTCCAGAGCTGTTTGCCCTCCTGCGAGAGCCGCGACCCGCAGATCGCCGGTCTGCAATCGCCAGAGCCTTCACAACCCGCTCTCGAACCTTTCGACGTCACACCCCCGCCTCCCCACAGAGACGTCGTCAGCCGCGCGCTCGATGGCGGCAAACAGCTCCTTCACAGGGTGGAGGGCACCTCGAATGCCGTTCTGGACGGCACCAAACGAGCGCTCAGCGTAGCCGTCGACCTCGTTTGGTAGAAGCCTACTGCGCCGATGCGGCCTGCCGCACTCCCGCTGGCACCCCTTGCGCTCCTAGCATCGCCTCGAAGGCTTCGGATGGCAAACCGGGAGCGAAGAGATAGCCTTGGGCATAATCGCAACCGATGGATTTCAGCACGTCGCGCTGTTGCTCGGTCTCCACGCCCTCGGCCACCACCTTCAGTCCCAGGCGATGGGCCATGACGATGATCGCCTCGCAGATGTCGAGACCGGCTCCCTCGAGATCTGAGACAAAGGAGCGATCGATCTTCAGCGTATCGATGTCGAACTTTCTGAGATAGGCGAGCGAAGAGTAGCCGGTGCCGAAATCGTCAATGGCGATCTCGATGCCCGCGTCGCGGAAAGCGATCAGCGTGTTCATTACCGTGGGCTCGGCATTGAGCAGCACCCCCTCGGTGATCTCCAGACAGATCGCCTGGCCGGTCAGCCCATGTCGTGCCAGTTCGGCCATCCAGCCAAGACCGGAGAAGGCAGGACTGCGGAACTGGGTTGGCGACTGGTTGATGGCAATCTGCAGGTTCGGAGCATAAGTGCGCCGGCAGTGGGCAACCTCGGCAATGGCCTGCCGCGCCACCCAGTCTCCGAGCGGCAGGATCAGACCGGTATCCTCGGCCAGCGGTATGAAGGTGGCGGGACTGACCAGACCGCGCGTCGGGTGCTGCCACCGGACCAACGCCTCTGCCTTGACCACCTGCCCGCATTGAAGATCGATGATCGGTTGGTAGTGAACCACGAACTGACCGTCAGCAATGGCCTGGCGCAAGTCGTTGGCGAGCCGCATGCGCACATTGGCCGCCCGCTGCAGCGCGGGCGTGAAGAAATGCAGGCAGTTACGCCCGAAACCCTTGGCGGCATAAAGCGCCTGGTCAGCGTTGCGGAACAGCTCCTCAAGCGATTGGGTATCACCCGGATAGAGCGAGATGCCGATGCTCGCGGTGATATAGACCTGCTCGAAATCCACGGTCACCGGCGTCTCGAAGCGTCCCAACAAATCACGGGCTATGCCTTCCGCCTCCGACGCATCGGCAAGATCGGTCAGGATCAACGCAAACTCGTCCCCGCCTATGCGGGCGATGGCATCCCCCGCCCTTTTGCCCTCCTTGAGACGGTCCGACACCTTGGCGAGCAGCCGATCGCCAACCGAGTGCCCAAGCGTGTCGTTGATCTCCTTGAACCGATCGAGATCGATCATCAAGAGCGCCATTGTCGCGCCGGTCTCGGTAGCCCGGCTAGCACCTTCGGCAAGCTGCTTGCCGAACATATGCCGGTTGGGCAGCCCGGTGACGCTGTCGTAATTGGCTTGCCAGCGAATGAGATCCTCGGCCGCCTTGCGCTCGGTAACGTCCGAGAACACGATGACGTGGTTCTTCACGTTGCCGAAGCTATCCTTGACGATGGTGACAGCAGTCTCCCTGAGATAGTGCTCCCCATCCTTGCGTTGGTCCCAAAGCTCTCCGATCCAGTAGCCGTAGCTCTTCAGAGCCGCCCAGATTTCGGCGTAGAACGCCTCGGGGTGGCGTTCCGAGCGGAACATCTCGGCACTGCGCCCCACTACTTCACTCAACGTCCACCCCGTGAGGCGTGTGAAGGCGGGATTTACGGCGATGATCCGATTGTCTGCATCGGTGACCATGATGGCCTCCGATGTCGTCTGATAAACCGTATTGGCGATGCGCTCTTGCTCCTGCGCCTTCTTTTGGTCGGTGATGTCCAGTACATAAACCAGTCGATCCGGCTTGCCCTGACGCGCGGGAAAGGACACCGAGTTCGACCAGACCTTCAGCTTGGCGCCATCGCGACGGAACACGTCCCACTCGCCACCAAGCGGCGTGCCGTTGTCTAGAAAGTCCTGGTGGCGCGCCAGCACGGCGGCGTGGGCCTCCTCGGGAAACACCATCAAGAAATTCTCGCCAACCATGTCGGCAAGCGTATAGCCATAGATCTCCGAGTAGGCTGGGTTGACCGAAACATACCGGCCTTCATAATCAATGACGGCAATACCGACAGGCGCCCGCGCAAGGATCGCTCGCATAAGTTGATCAGGATCGCGATCTGGCAGTTGCTGCATGTTTCAGACTGTCCCCTACACGCCTGAAAGCCTGACCTATAGATACCAATAATCCATTACAACACCGAAGATAACAATTGGGCTCAGCGAGATTTTGAAGCCTAATTTGTTGATTCTTCAAGTACCGCTACTTTTGACCATGGCGTAAGCCGCGCTTTTGCCATCCTTCCCATACCTTGCGTTCCCAACACTTCGCCAAACCGAAGCAATGCTTTCCGAGCATAGCCACGTCAAGAAATGCTCAGTTCAAGCACAACGGAAACAACAAACGACACGAAGCGCAACGCAGCGAACAATAAATCAATATCGTCTTGCAAACAATTTACATTGCGTATTTTTATAATATAGAAAACCTATCATAAGCATTTCTGACGATGGAAGTACTTATTTCTTTATATGTTCATTAAGATCAATTTCACAAAATTTGTTGCAGTTAGTCGGACACCACCAAAAGGTGCAAACCGACCTGTGGAGGGATGGCATCTTGTCTTATGCAAACCTATCGATACTGGTAAAAGTGTCTTCACTGCTGGTGTTGCTGGGCATCGGCGCGTTGATCGGTGGTGGCTATGCCGCCTATCGGATGATCGGGATCGACACGAGCTACAGTCAGCTTCTCGAAGGCCGTTCGGCGGCAAGCATCAGCTTTTCCCGCGCCAACCGCTCCGTCTCCGATTGGAGCACCAGCCTTTATTGGAACGCCGCGTCCACGACTGACGAGGGCAGCCGGACTGCCGCCGCAGCCGGCGAACAGGCACTTGCAAGTTTCGACGAGTTCATGCAGCAGGCCAAGACAGCCGTGCCCGAACATAAAGACGACATTGCCAGCATCGTCGACGCAATCCACCAGTTGGCGACGGGCGCATGTGGCGAAGTCGGCCGGCTTGCCCTGTCCAAGGAAGCAGGCGACAACGCCAAGGCGCTGAGTGTGCTGGACAGGGAATGCCACCCGCAGATCATCGCCACCCAAAGGAAATCGACCGAGCTCAACAATACGTTGATCGGCGAATCCCAGGCCACCAGCCAAGCCAACACTGAAGCATCCTGGAGCGCGGTGCGCACAACGCTCGTCTTCATCGCCTTGATGGTTCTGGTGGTGCTCGGCATCGCGTTTTCGGCACTGACCCGCGGCGTAACGCAACCGATTGCCCGCATCGTCAATGCCATGCGTATCATGGAAGGCGGCAAGTACGACCTCGACATTGCCGGTGTGGGCCGGAAGGATGAAGTCGGTAAGATTGCCGGCAGCCTGGAGTCCTTCCGCCTCAGCCTGATCGAAGCCGAAACTGTGCGCATGGCCCAGGAAACTGCCAAGGCTGCCGAAGACGCAGCAATGCGCAAGCGGGCCAATATGGCCGAGCGCTTCGTCAATCGCATGCAGGACCTTGCAACGGGTTTCGGGGCCTCTTCGACGGAAGTCGCCGATGCCGCCCGCAATCTCTCCGCCACCGCTGAGGAGACGGCGCGCCAGGCACAAGCCGTTACCGGTGCTGCGGAGGAAGCAGCAACCAATGTGCAGACGGTTGCCGCAGGGACCGAGGAACTATCGTCTTCGATCCAGGAGATTTCCAAAGAGATCAGCCACTCTTCGAACATCGCGCGCGAGGCGACGAAAGAGGCCGAGACCAGCGCCCAGAACGTGCAGATGCTATCGCAGGCCGCCCAACAGATCGGCGAAGTGGTGACGCTGATCAGCAATATCGCGGCCCGGACCAACCTTCTGGCCCTCAATGCAACCATTGAGGCGGCTCGTGCCGGCGAAGCCGGAAAGGGCTTTGCCGTGGTCGCCGCCGAAGTCAAGCAACTGGCCGACCAGACCGCCAAGGCCACCAGTGATATCAGTAGCAAGATCAACGAGATCCAGGCTGCTACCGACGGCACAGTCGAGGCAATTTCTCGCATCGTCAAGACGGTGAGCAACATTGAGGAATCCTCGGCAGCGATTGCCGGAGCAGTCGAGGAGCAGGGCGCCGCATCGAGCGAAATAGCCCGCAATACCCAGCGTGCGGCGGCCGGTACGACTGACGTGACGGCCAACATCTCGGGTGTCAGTACTGCCGCCGAGATGACGGGCGCTGCGTCGACACAACTGATGACGCTATCCGACCGCCTGAACGAGCAGTCCGACGCTTTGCAAAAGGAGGTTGGGGACTTTGTCCGCAACCTTAACGCGGCGGCCTAGATCGCCCCCAAAGCTACGCGAGTGCAGGTCAGCGGTACTCGCCAACTGATCCGATCTTCGGTAAGCCCCGCCGCTGGCGGGGTTTTCTTTTGCCCAGCTTCAAAGGTCGGCCGATTTCGACGGTCGACGCGACTCCAGCGCTGGCTCTTGCATAATTCGCACGGGAGCCCGTGAGGCATTTCGTGAACAGAGTTCGCCATGGCCACATATCATCCGTGAATGCCCTTTGGGCGGTTTATCGCGGCATACCGTATTTTCTCGGTCTTTACCGGAGTCGTCTTCAAATTCCCGCACACGGACTTGCGATCCGACGTTCAACTTTCCGGCGCGCACTCGTCAAAAGCACCCAGTTTCACTGTGATCGGCAAAGATGCAAATGACAGTCATCGGCAGCGAACAAGACCTCCCCGCTGCCCCGACCTAGAGTTTGAAAACTGGAGATTTGATCATGAACAGCAAGTTCCTCGCCGCCGCCGCTTTCGCCATCGCCCTGGTGCCCGCCATCGCCAACGCCGGACAGGTCTTCTATG
>JARKNW010000152.1 GCA_029976075.1 Pleomorphomonas sp. | reverse complement strand
ATTTCAGGCGGAGTTGTCTGGAAGCGGGGCTGGCATTTTTAGTGAGGGAAAGACAGATGAAAGCAACACGGATAGCAGCAGCAGGGTTGATGGTGGCGCTGGGTTTTGGGCTGACGGCGGCGGCGCAGGCGCAGACGGTGTTCAAGATTGGCTGGACGAACACCATCGACTCGCACTATGGAGTGGGCGTGACCACGTTCGGTGATGAAATTGCCAAGCGCACCAACGGCCGGTACAAGCTGCAATACTTCCCGTCGGGGGCGTTGGGCGGCGAGCGTGAAATGCTCGAAGCCGTGCAACTCGGCACGCAAGACATGATCATCACCTCCACCGGCCCGGTCGGCAACTTCGTCCCCGAGACCCGCATCGTCGACATCCCCTACCTGTTCCGTGACTACGACCACGCGCGCAAGGTCCTCGACGGCCCGATCGGCCAGGACATCCTCACCAAGTTCCCGGCCAAGGGCCTGGTCGCCATCTCCTGGATGGAAAACGGCTTCCGCCACATCACCAACAGCAAGCGGCCGGTGAAGACCCCCGAAGACGTCAAGGGCCTGAAGATCCGCACCATGGAAAACAAGGTGCACATGGAAGCCTTCAAGGCCATGGGCGCGCTCCCGACGCCGATGAACATGAACGAAGTGTTCACCGCGTTGCAGACCGGCACCGTTGACGGCCAGGAAAACCCCATCCCGGTGATCCTCGCCAACAAGCTCTACACCGTGCAGAAATACGTCACCCTCGACTCGCACGTGTACTCCCCGGCGCTGCTCATCATCAACAAGGGCCTGTGGGACAAGCTCAGCGACGCCGACAAGGGCGCCTTCAAGGAAGCCGCCAAGATTGCGCTCGCGGCCAACCGCAAGAAGGTCAATGACGACGAAGCCAACGGCATCGACGTCATGAGAAAGGCCGGCACCGAAGTCATCACCTCGGTTGACAACGCCGCCTTCCAGAAAGCCGTGGCCTCCGCCTACGCCAGCTACAACAAGGAATTCGGCGAAGCCAACATCAAGAAGATCATGGACGTCAAGTAAGCGACCGGCGCTTCCTGAACCCACGCGTGCCGCCAGTGGCGGCACGCCTTCCTGATCACCCTCTGGACAAGACAAGGGAAGGCCCGAAGTACGGCCCTTCCGGCTGGAGTTCACCCATGAAAACCTGCTTTCTGGCCATCGAGCGGCGGCTGACCTCGATCATCATCGTGCTCGCCTGCATCCTGCTCGGCATCGCCTCCATCCTGGGCCTGTACCAGGTCCTCACCCGCTTCATCTTCGGACAACCCTCCACCTGGAGCGAAATCGGCATCCGCCTGGTTATCATCTGGATGGTCATGTTCGGCGTCGTTGTCGCCTTCCGCGAAGGCGCGCAAGTCTCGGTGGACCTCATGTACCGCCTGAGCGGCCGCTTCCAGCGCCCGCTGCACTTCCTGATCACCGTGATCTCGGTACTCTTTCTCGGCGTCATCATCTGGTACGGCATCGACATCGCCTGGCGCGTGCGCTTCCAGGAAATCGCCGGCCTCGAATTCCTGCCCATGAGCATCGGCTACGCCGCGCTGCCCACCGGCGGCACCTTCGCCATCCTCGGCGTGATCGCCAACTTCCTCGACCCGCGGCACAGCGAACTCGACACCCAGCAATAAGCCGGACGACGCCCCCCGACAACACCGACACCGACGCGCGTCCGCCCCCACGACTCAGGAGCCCCCATGTCCACCGCCATGTTCGTCTCAATGATCATCTTCTTCGCGTTCAGCATCCCGATCGCCGTGTCGATCGGCTTTGCCAGCGTGACGGGGATCCAGCTGTTCACCACCATCCCGATGCTCGTCGTGCCGAAGGAAATGTTCTCGGCCATCGACAAGTTCGCCCTCGGCGCCATTCCCTTCTTCATCCTCGCCGGCAACCTCATGGAAGTCGGCGGCATCTCCAACCGCCTGGTCAACTTCGCCAAGTCCATCGTCGGCGGCCTGCAGGGCGGCCTGGCCATGACCTGCGTGATGACCTGCATGATCTTCGCCGCGGTGTCCGGCTCGTCCGTGGCCACCACCTTCGCCATCGGCGCCATCCTCATCCCGGCGCTGATCAAGCACGGCTACCCGACCAACTTCGCCGCCGCGCTGCAGGCCACCAGTGCCGAACTCGGCGTGATCATCCCCCCGTCGATCCCGATGATTCTCTACGGCGTCTCGGCCGAAGTGTCCATCGGCGAACTGTTCATCGCCGGTTTCGGTCCGGGCCTCCTGATCGGCGGCGGGCTGATGTTCTTTGTCTGGTGCTGGTCCAAATACAAGGGCTACGGCAAGGACGACCACGTCGGGCGCATGGCCTTTGGCCACGCCACCAAGGAAGCCGCGCTGGCCCTGATGATGCCGGTGATCATCCTGGGCGGCATCTACGGCGGCGTGTTTACCCCCACCGAAGCGGCGGTGGTCGCGGTGTTCTACGCCTTCATCGTCGGCCTGTTCATCTACAAGGAAATCAAGATCGCCGACCTCTATCCGATCTTCCGCAAGTCGGTGATCTCCTCGGCGGTGATCATGTTCATCATCGCCAACGCCGGCCTCTTTAGCTTCCTGATCACGCGCGCCGGGGTGCCGGAAGCCATCGGCGACTTCCTGAAGGCGCACCTCACCTCGGGCAGCATGTTCCTGCTCGGGGTCAATGCCGCGCTGTTCGTGATCGGCATGTTCATCGAGACCTCGGCCTCGATCATCGTGCTGGCCCCGATCCTGGCGCCGGTGGCCATGAAGTTCGGCGTCGATCCGGTGCATTTCGGCACGATCATGGTGGTCAACCTGGCCATGGGCATGATCACCCCGCCGTTCGGCGTCAACCTCTTCGCCGCCTGCACCGTGGCCAAGATCTCCCTCGACAAGATCATCCGCGAACTCATCCCCTTCGTCCTCGTCGTCTTCACCTGCCTCATGATCATCACCTATGTGCCCCAGGTCTCTCTCTTCCTCAGGGATCTCGTGTATGCGAA